>CAZKJT010000007.1:0-93059 GCA_964553225.1 uncultured Planctomycetales bacterium
GCGAAGCTCAAGACCGTGAAAACGCGCCATGAATCAGACCGATTGCGAACGCGCGAGGTTGTTCAGATGTCCCTTAAGCATAAGTGACACCGCTCGGGAGTCAAGTCCAGTGTCACATCATAATGTTATCCTAATAAATGAGGCTTGGTTGCACTGCTCAGCAGATTGCACTTAGGGCGATTTCAGAAACGCTGTTGCGTTTGAGCCGCGGAAGCGGGCCGCCCGTCCACGCTCGCGGCTCGGTTGGGACGCCGTGTCAAAATCGCAACCGCTCGCGAGGTGGCCGGCAAACGGTTCGTAGAACAAGCGTTGCGTCCGCCGAGACGCGGGTCGATCCGGCGCGCGCCGAGCTCACGGTATTCGCGGCAGCGGAGCGTCGCCGGCCGGCGACTGCTCGGGATTCGTGGGGTCGTACGCGGCGACCGTCTCACAGCCGCAATGCGTGCAATAGGGAAACGGGTTGGCGCGCGGCAGCCGGCCTTCTTTTGCAACGAGGTTCGGCAGGAACCGATAATTGCACTCCTGGCAATAGAGCCAGACATATGCGGTCGGAGAGCTGCACGCAGGGCATTGATACGGTCCCGGATCGCGAAGCGACCGCTTGACCTCGACCTCCTGTTTGCACGAAAGGCATACCGCGGGCGACAGAACCTCAGTCGGGATTTGGATATCCGCGCCGCTGGGGCGAGTCAGGCGCCAACCCGCAAACGCCAACGCCGCGACCGCGAGCAGCCCGAGCGTCCAGTTCTTGGCTGATTTGTTCATGACGCTTAGTCGCGCTCCTCGACCGCGCTGGGCAGCTTCGACCACAGATTGCGCTGCGTGCGATACACGGCGCTGAGCTCGTTCGGAAACTCGGGCGGATGAAAGTTGTCACCGCCAGCGCCGCCGATGTACTTCACCGCCGGCTTCGGAAACCGCTGGTTGTCATTCTGGCCGTCGAGAATGCGCGCGTGCATTGCTTTGCGGGCAGCCCGCCACTCGACCATCTCCCCACTGGCCATGTAAGCCGACGCGCGCGCTTGTCCTGGCGCTTCGCCGGGCAACCACGTGAACGCCTTCATCGTGTCCGTGCCGTCTTGCCGGATGCCATTGTTCAGCTCGGTCGTCGACGAGGGCGGCTTGGAGACCGCGATGGCGACGTGCCCGTCCATAAACCCAGCGTTCGTTCGATATTCTTTGCCCTGACCGTGGCGCCAAGCAGCCATCACCACGTAGGGATCCAGGAAGTCCGTCGGTCCGCCAGGATAGGGGCGCCCGGAGTCCAAGTAGTGCAGATAGAGCGCATTGAACGAGGAGAACCACGCCCACCAACCGTCGACCGCGTAGAGCTGGCGGGCAGGATCGTCCACGTAACGATCCTGCCGAAAACCGTAGTGCATGATGTGGTTGAGCGCATAACTCGTGCGAACGCCCGGTTTCTCGTCTTCGTTGATGCCGGGCTGTTCCACGAAATAGAAATCCCATGCGATGCCGCGAAGCTCCATGAGCTCGTCCGGCCGCTGGTCCGTTGGACAGATGCCCGCGCGCGGATCGCCGAGATATTCCATATCGAACAGCGTATCGACCCACGTGTACATCACCGGCTTGCCCGGCGCGGAGAACAGCGCCTCGCCGTCGTCCCACGTCGGCCCGAAGCCGCGATTCTCCTCCATACAGGTCATCGCCGACTGAATCGTGCCGCGCAGGTTCACCGCGCACTTGGTCGTCTTCGCCTGCTCCTTCGCCTGGCTCAGGCTCGGAAGCAGGATCGAAATGAGCAGGGCGATGATCGCCACGACCACCAGCAGCTCGATCAGCGTAAAACCGTTTGCGCGACGATAGCGCACCGCTAAACGACGAGACACGGCCGACTCCTTCCAAACGGGCCGATGCACGCCTGCGCACCGGCCGCCGCGAACGCTGTGTGCGACGCGTGCGCGCCGCACCGACATGACCGGTCGGATTCTACGGCCGCGGCCGCCAACGTGTAAACCGCGAATGAAGCCCCGGCCGCGACGCCCGAGCTAATCGCCGCCCTCCAGCCGCGCCGCCCGCCGCGCGTGCTGCTTGCGCTCGTTTTCCGACAGGTGCCGCTTGCGGACGCGGATCGCCTCGGGCGTCAGCTCGACCAGCTCGTCGTCCTCGATGAACTCCAGCGCCAATTCCAGCGTCAGCTCGCGCGGCGGCTTCAGCACGACCGTCTTGTCGGCCCCGGCCGCCCGGATGTTCGTCAGCTTCTTCATGCGGACGACGTTCACGGCGATGTCGTTGTCGCGGTTGTGCTCGCCGACGACCTGGCCCTCATACACCTGGTCGGTGGGCTTCACGAACATGATGCCGCGGTCGGCCAGCGCTTCGAGCGCATAGGCCGTCACCTGCCCGGTCTCGCTGGCGACCAGGACGCCGTTGGCCCGCCCGGGCAGCGCCCCGCGCAGGAAGTCGTACTCGTGAAAATTGTGATGCATGATGAGGTTGCCGTTCGTCGCGGTCAGCAGGCGGTTGCGCATGCCCATGAGCCCGCGCGAGGGGATCGTGAACGTGATCTGCGTCTGCTCGCCGCGCTGCTCCATCTTGGTGCAGATGCCGCGCTTGGCGCCCATCTGCTCCATCACCGCTCCGACATAGCTCGGCGGAACCTCCACCACGCACACCTCGATCGGCTCGGTCTTGTGCCCGTTCAGCTCGCGGAAGATCACCTTCGGCTTGCCCACCGCCAGCTCGAAGCCCTCGCGCCGCATCGTCTCCAGCAGCACGCCCAGGTGCAGCAGCCCGCGCCCGGAGACGTGAAACTCCTCCGGCGTGTGCCCCGGCTCGACCCGCAGCGCCACGTTGTGCTGAAGCTCCTTCTCGAGCCGGTCGCGGATGTGCCGGCTGGTCATGAACTTGCCGCTGCGCCCCACGAACGGCGAATCGTTCACCCGAAACGTCATGTGCACGGTCGGCTCGTCCACCCGGATCAGCGGCAGCGGAACCGGGTTGTCCTTGTCGGCCAGCGTGTTGCCGATGTCCACGCTCTCCAGCCCAACCACGGCGCAGATGTCGCCGGCCATCACCGCGTCCGTCTTACGTCGCCCCAGCCCGTCGAACACGAACAGTTCGCCGACCTTTTCCGGGGCCTGCGTGCCGTCTCGGTGGATCACCACGATGGGCTCGCCGGCGCGGAGCGTGCCCGCGAATACGCGCCCGATGCCGATTCGCCCGACGTAATCGTTGTAGTCCAGCGTCGTGATGAGCATCTGGAGCGGCGCGTTCGGATCCACTTCCGGCGGCGGAACGTGCTTCAGGATCGCGTCGAACAGCGCGAAGACGTTGTCGGTGCGCCGGGCCGGATCGAGCGTGGCGAAGCCCTGCGTCGCCGAGGCGTACACGGTCGGGAACTCGAGCTGCGAATCGTTCGCGCCCAGCTCGATGAATAGGTCGAGCACTTCGTCCAGCACGTCGGCCGGGCGCGCGTCCTGGCGGTCGATCTTGTTGATGACGACGATCGGGCGCAGCCCGAACTCGAACGCCTTGCTCAGCACGAAGCGCGTCTGCGGCATGGGGCCTTCGAAGGCGTCGACCAGCAGCAGGCAGCCGTCGGCCATCTTGAGCACGCGCTCGACCTCGCCGCCGAAGTCGGCGTGCCCGGGCGTGTCGATGAGGTTGATCTTGGTGTCTTGGTAGCGAATGGCGATGTTCTTGGCGAGGATCGTGATGCCGCGCTCGCGCTCCAGGTCGTTCGAATCCAGGATTCGCTCGCCCTTGAGCTGCCCTTCGCGGAACTGCCCGCACTGGCGCAGCATCTGGTCCACGAGCGTCGTCTTGCCGTGGTCCACGTGCGCGATGATGGCGATGTTGCGGAGATTCAATTGTGCTCCTACAGTTATCAGACCTTTCGGACGGATCAGAATACTCGTGCAGCGCTCTTGACCCGCTCAATCTACTTGATATGCTCTTCCGATGAAATGACGACGCGCGGTTTACGCTGCGTCACATATACTGTGTCAGCAGGCGAACGCAGAGCTCCACGGGTACGGGACGTGGAGTGGCGTGGGAGAGCCATCCCGGCTAGACCGGGTACGCTTAACCGACAGGTTGTCTCGTGTTCTGAGATATCGTGAGACGACTCGCTGCTGTGCATTCCTGCCGAAGTAGGTTGAATCAAAAGATTCGAAATCGAGCATGTGCCTCACTCTAGTGAGCTGGGGCACGCTCTTGCTACCTACATTCGGAGAGTCTCCTCATGGAATCCTCGCCTGTCCTGCCTCCTCAGGAAGAAATCCTCAAGTGGCTTGGTGGTTACGTCGTTCAGCAGTGGGGCAACAGCAAACGGCCCTTGTCGGGTGCTGAAGCGGTAACCGCGATTCAATCGCAGTTTTCCGGATTCTCCCACGAGAATTACGGGTGCGGTCGCTTCAAGGATTTCCTCCAGCCCGGCAATGGTGTCTACTTTGACTTCCGAATTGAAGGTACTCAAAACGAGCTCTACCCACTCGGGGGCGCTTCGGGCGCGCAAGTCGCTTCTCGTGCATCTAGTTTCCTCAAACCCGAAATTTGGAACGCGTTTGCTCGTCCGGGCGGCGGGCCACGCCGGTTCGATCGAACGACAGGGCGATTCGACGAGGGAGCGATTACCGACTCGGCGATCCAGGTCCAGGTCGATCCGGTCCGTGACGATGAGTTGCAGCAGTGGTTCCTCGACTTCGTGAAACAGCACGCCCCATCGCGAATCGAGGATGCGCAAGCGGAGATTGCCAAACCCGGGTGGGCTTGGACGATACTAGGCCCAAACAGCATTCTGGAGAACGAACAGAAGTACGCTTGGAAGCGGTTTCGCCTAGACAAAGTCGCGCAACGAGTTCAAGCGTGGTGCCAGCAACACGGAATTTCGCTCGACATCTACTCGCGCCCCATGAGTTCGCGAGATGAGACTTCAGCTTCGCGATTTGGGAACGGCTCAGCCTCGCTACAACGATGCGACGTGGACAGCGAAGTGCGTTCGCTGTTGCTTCGCGCGCTCAATCGGATGTCCACGGAAGAACTTCAGCGTCTGCCCATTCCACCGTGCTACTTGCTGCCGCTGCTCAATGAGGTCGCGCGACATGGCGCACGGTGACCAACGGACACGCTTCCATGGCACTTCGGTTCTTCTACATCGGGGCGTGGGCACAGATCCGATACATTAAGGATGCGTTTGATAGAGCCAAACGTGCGAAGCTCATTCCCGAAACGCTTAAGTCATTCGACTTCGTGCCCAATCATCCGCAGCATGATCGACTCAACAAAACTAAGTTTGCAAGGCTCATCACAGATCTACTGAATGCTGGAAGCGACGCGGTCCTCTTCATCGACACTCGGTTTAGCCGGGAGCAAGCGAACGAGCTTGAGCGCCGTCTTGCTGGATCGGGTGTTGTGCATTTTCCGCTGATAGCGCCGATTGACCAGCAGGATGAGTGCTTCCGCGCCGCGCTAATGATGATGTCCACACCCATGTGGACTCAACAGTATATTCAAGACGCCTTGAGGCCAGACGATGTTGTCTTGGTGGATTACTTCCGCCTCGACGAAGAGAATAAGCGGCTGAAGGCGGAGTTGGCGGAAGTGAGCGCATCGGCTGAGCACGCAAGGCCGGCCAGGCAAACGGTCAGCGAGGTGCTCGCAGACTACAAAAGAAAATATCATCCTGCTATCTTAGCCATAACACATAGAGCAGAGGAAACCGCGAGTTCTTGCGAGTTCAATGACCTCGGCGTCGTGGGCAAGGCGCTGGAAACGCTCGCGAGTGCGGTCAACATGAGACGTTCCGGCGGCGGGAGTGATCACGGGGACTCCCTCAAGAATCACTTCATGGAGCGTGGATTCCATTTCGCGCCGACCAATACCGGAGCTACAAAGGATAAACACGGCGAAGAGTACATCGTTGAATACGAAGGTAGCCGCTACGAAACTCATATGCACATAAAGTTAGGTCAGTTTCGCATGTACTTTTGCTTGGAGAAAAACCGAGCGATCGTCGGGGCGATTGGCGACCATCTGCCGATCGCGTCGTATGATCCATAACTTAAGGCCCTCTCGCAGCCCATCGTGCCCTCTGTGAATCGCGTCTGCGGCATGGGGCCTTCGAAGGCGTCGACCAGCAGCAGGCAGCCGTCGGCCATCTTGAGCACGCGCTCGACCTCGCCGCCGAAGTCGGCGTGCCCGGGCGTGTCGATGAGGTTGATCTTGGTGTCTTGGTAGCGAATGGCGATGTTCTTGGCGAGGATCGTGATGCCGCGCTCGCGCTCCAGGTCGTTCGAATCCAGGATTCGCTCGCCCTTGAGCTGCCCTTCGCGGAACTGCCCGCACTGGCGCAGCATCTGGTCCACGAGCGTCGTCTTGCCGTGGTCCACGTGCGCGATGATGGCGATGTTGCGGATCGCGTCGATCTTCATGTTGGTCCTTCGAGTTTTCCGCCGCGGTCGCCAAACGCGCGCCGGCGCGCGTTCGTTCAGCCGGCCTCCCCCCCGGGCGCGATGGAGAGACCTGCATTATACGGGACGGCGGCGGTCGGACTCGCACGCCACCGCAAGGGCGGTCGCGGCTCCGGCGAATTCGAGCGGCATCGCCCCCGCGGACGGCTTCGGCTGGACACGCCCCGCGCCGCGCGATACAGGAGCATCCCCCGGCCGAGAGCGAATGGAATCGCCTGAATGCTCCAACCGCGCTCCGCCGGGCAGGAGCCGGGCGTCATGAGCGATTTTCGACCTTTCCGCGCGATCTACTATACGGGCGGCAGCTCGCAGGACGCGTCGTCGCGGCTCGCGCCCCCGTACGACGTGCTCGACCAGTCCGACAAGCAGGCCCTGCTGGCGCAGGACGCGAAGAATTTCGTCGCCATCGACCTGCCGCACATGCCGCCCAAGGCGGCCGGCCCGCCGCAGGCTTATGAAGCGGCCGCGGCGACGCTGCGCGAGTGGGTGAGCAGCGGCGTGATGGCGACGCACGCTCGCGACGCGTTTTACGTCTATCACCAGCGCTACCAGCACGCGGGCGCGTCGTACACGCGCAAGATGTTCTTCGCCCGGCTGAAGCTCGAGCCGTTCGGCTCGGGCAGCGTGTTTCCGCACGAGCAGACCTTCGGCGGACCGAAGGAGGACCGCCTGGCGCTGACCAAGGCCACGCGCGCCAATCTCAGCCCGATCTTCGGCCTGTATCCCGACGCGGAAAACGCGGTCGCGCGGCGACTGGAGAGCGCTCTTGCCGATCCGCCGCTGCTTCGCGGCCGGCTGGGCGAGATCGAGAACACGGTCTGGGCCGTTAGCGACGCGAAGACGATCGAGGACGTGCGGTCGATGCTGGTCACTCGGCCGGTATTCATCGCGGACGGGCACCATCGCTACGGCACGTCGATGCTGTACCGCGAATGGCTCGAGACTCGGCAGGGCAAGCTGCCGGCGGATCACCCGGCGAATTTCACGCTGTGCGCGAGCTGCGCCATGGAGGACGACGGGCTTCTCATCCTGCCGACGCACCGCGTGCTGCTCGGTGTAGACGTGTCGCCCGAGCTGTTGCGCGGCGACGAGAATCTCGAACCCGCGCACCTGCTGGCCGACTCGCCGGAGGCGGCCGTGCAGAAGCTGGCGCAGTTCGGCCCGCTGGCGGTGGGCGTGGCGAGCGGCGCGCGGGAGGGTTACCTGGTCGTCCGGCCGCGCCGCGCGGATCTGCTGGATTCGCTCGAGCCGAAGCACTCGACGGCGTGGCGGCGTCTGGGCGTGGCGTTTCTGCATGCGTACCTGCTCGACCGGCTGGTGACGCCGCGGTTGTGCGGCGGGAAGGCGCCGGAGATTCACTATGTAAAGGCCGCCGAGCCGGCGGTGGCGGAAGCTCGGACGGCGCACGGCACGGCGCTGCTGCTTCAGCCGACCACGATGCAGGAACTGCGCGACGTGTGCCAGGCGGGCGATTTGATGCCGCAGAAGAGCACATTTTTCTATCCGAAGTTGGCGAGCGGGCTGCTCGTGAACCCGCTGGAGCCGTAGGCGTCTGCGTCGGTGCACCCTTTATCAGGCGTGTGCGTAAATCCTTGCAGCGCTTAGGATTGAATTTCACCCGGAGCCGGACTAGGTTAGAGTATCGGGACGGTCGGCGGCCGTTGCGCCCGCCGTTCGGCAGCTCGCGAGAGACGATTCATCGGGGCCGGGTCCCCGGATCATTGAACTTCGGAGCGTTCGTCATGACAGGGCGATTCCTGCGCGTTCATCGGGTCGGTGGGTGTGTGCTGGCGCTGCTTGCCTGGGCGCCTGTGTCCTCGCTCGCCGTCACGTTTACCGTCACCACGACCGCGGATTCCGGCGCGGGCTCGCTGCGACAGGCGATCCTGGACGCGGAGGCGAACGACAACGAGGCGATCGAAACGGACGTGATCGAGTTCGCGTTGGCGCTGCCGGCCACGATTGACGTGGCGTCCGAGCTGCCGCTGCTGAACGAACCGTTGTTCATCGATGGCCCCGGATCGGATCAGCTCACGCTGGATCGGACCGGCGCCGGCAATTATCGCATTCTGCGAATCGCCTCGACGGCGTTCGATTTCTCGATCGACGGACTGACGATCCAGGACGGCAGCGTCAACAACGCCAACGGCGGCGGTCTGAGCAGCGGAAGCGACCTGATCCTGACGGACGTCGTCTTCCGCAACTGTGCCGCAACGGGAACCGGTTCGGGCGGCGCGGTGTCCATGGACACGACCGGACGGGCGCTCGACGCGACCGGCTGCGTGTTCGACAACAACACCGCGGGCGCGGGCGGCGGCGCGATCAACCTGGTCACCGGCACGTCTGCGACCGTGACGGACTGCGAGTTCACGTCGAACGATTCGACCGGCACCGGGCTTTCCGATCTCGGCGGCGCGATCCAGCGGACCGGCATCGGCTCGCTGACCGCCGACGGCTGCACGTTTGACCAGAACACCGCGCACCTTGGCGGAGCGATCGGCGCGGACGGCGCGTCGGGCGCTTCCGATCGATTCGTCACGATCCGCGATTGCGTCTTCACGAGCAACGTCGCCACCGCGAACCAGGCCGCCCGCGGCGGCGGCGCGCTGGCGCTGCGCGACGCCGGACTCGTCGCCGTGATCGAGCGCTGCTCGTTCTTCCGCAACACCGCGACCGGCACGCAAGGCACGGGCGGCGCGATCCGAACCTTCCAGACGGCCGCCGAAACGCCTCGGATCCAATTGACCGTCACGAATTCGACCTTCGCCGACAACGCCTCGACCACCAACGGCGGCGCGGTCGCCACAACCGAACACGACGCGACCTTCGTTCACTGCACCTTCGTCGAGAACGACTCGACCAACGGCGGCGCGCTGTTCCACTCCACCGACGACCAGACCATCGCCGGATGCATCCTGTTCGGCAACACCGCCACCACCGGCCCGGACATCCGAACCACCGGCGGAACCATGACCTCCGGCGGAAACAACCTCATCGGAACGCTGAGCGACTCCGGTCTCACCGCGGCCGGCACCGACATCGTCGGAGAGGATCCGCTGCTTACGCCTCTGCCGGACGAGAATGAAGTGCGCTTCTTCGCGCCCGCCTTCGACTCGCCGGTCGTCGACGCCGGCGACCCGGCCAGCGCGCTCACCGACGATCAGCTCGGCGCGGCACGCCCGGCCGACGGCGACGGCGACGCGACGAACGTCGTGGACATCGGCGCGATCGAGATTCAGCGAATCACGGTGCTCAACACCAACGACGCGGGCGCGGATTCACTCCGGGAAGCGATCGAGCGCATCAACGCGAGCGCCGGCGGATTCATCGACTTCAACATCGCCGGCGCCGGTCCGCACACGATCACGCTCGCAACGCCGCTGCCGGCGCTCGGCCGCAGCGCCATCCTCGACGGCCGCTCGCAGCCCGACGCGATCGAAATCGACGGAAGCGTCTCCGGCGGAAGCGGCATTCGCTTCGCCGCCGGCTCGTCCGACAGCGAGCTGCGTGGCGTGGCGATCATCGGCTTCGCCGACGCCGGCGTTCAGCTCGCCGACGCGACGGTCACCAGTGTTCTCATCGCCGGCAACCGCATCGGCGTCGACTGGGCCGGCAACGACGCCGGCAACGGCGTCGGCATTCGCGTCACTGATGCCCCGGCCGACGTCAACCTGCGCCATGACATCGGCGGCGATCCGGCCGACCCGGTCGGCGGCGCGGCCGACAGCAACCTCATCGCCGCCAACACCGGCGATGGAATCGAGATTTCCGGGAGCGGCGTCACGTTCATCGGCCGCAATGAGATCGACCGCAACGGCGGTCTGGGCATCGACCTGATCGGCACGGACGGCGTGGACGAGAACGACGCCGACGACGCCGATGCAGGCCCGAACGGCCTCCAGAACTTCCCGACGCTGGACGATGCGACTCCGGAGGCGGGCGATCCGACCATGGTTCGCGTCGCCGGTTCGCTCGAATCGTCGGCGAACGCCGGCTTCGTTGTGCAGCTCTATGGCGTCTCGGCGCAGGATGCGAGCGGCAATGGCGAGGGTCTCGAGTTTCTCGGCGCGACCGTCGTCCTGACCGACGGCACGGGCGTGGCGGACATCGACGTGGTCGTCCCGGTTTCCGGTGCGACCGCGTTCATCACGGCGACGGCGACCGGACCGGACGGCTCATCCGAATTCTCCGACGGCGTGCTGGTCAACGGCGCGCCGGAGTTCACTTCGCCCGATTGCGCGCTGAGCGTGAACCAGGGCGACGCGTATCTCTGCGACATCGCCACCGACGACGTGGACGGCGACGTGCCCGCGATCACCGCGCCGGTGCTGCCGGCGTGGCTCATGCTGACCGACAACGGCGACGGCACGGGCTCGCTCGAAAACCTTGCCGGCCGGCCGGACAACGGCGACGTGGGCGATCACCCGGTCACGCTGCGGATCGACGACGGGCGCGGCGGCATCGCCGAGCGCTCGTTCACGATCGAAGTGGTCAACGTGAACGATCCGCCGCAAATCGCGAACCAGAACTTCAACATCGACGAGAACGAATTTCCGGACACGACGATCGGGCGCGTGGTCGGCACGGTGGCCGCCACCGATCCCGATCTGATCTTCGGCGACGCGATCTCGTTCTCGATCGTCGGCGGCACGGGCGTCGGCACGTTCGAGATCAACGACGCCACCGGCCAGATTACGACGACGGCGCCGCTCGACTTCGAAGACGTCGACGTTTTCACGCTGACGGTCCGGGTTGTGGACACGCTTCTGCCGACGCTCATGGCCGACGCCACGATCACGATCAACGTGAACAACGTGGAAGAAATGCCGGTGGCGCAGTGCGTGCCCGAGCTGGTGCGTGACGCGAACATCAATTGCTTTGTGACGATCACCGCCGGCGAAGTCGACGACGGCTCGTTCGATCCCGACGGGCTGGCCGTCACGCTCCTGCTCGACAACACCGGACCGTTCACGGTCGGTGAGCAGATCGTCACGCTGACCGTCCGCGACGCGGCCGGAAACGAGACCACGTGCCAGACGACCGTGCGGATTCTGGGCGAGGACTGCAACGGCAACGGCGTACCGGACGCGTGCGACGTCGATCCGCTCGATCCGGACGCGGATGGGTTCGTTTCGCCCGATGCCGAAGGCGATTCGATCCCCGACGAATGTCAGGCCGTGCAGCTCCACGTCGACAGCACGCGCAACGGCTTCGGCGTCTCCTGGGCGACGGCTTTCCGAGACCTGCAGGACGCGCTCCGCGTCGCCTCGACCGGCGAGGCGGCCGTGCAGCGCATCGTCGTTGCGTCGGGCACCTACGTTCCCGACCGCGGCACAGGCGATCGCGAAGCTTCGTTCGTGCTCGCCGAGGGCGTGGACGTGCTGGGCGGCTTCCCGGTCGGCGGCGGCCCGGATGCTTCCCGCGATCCGGTCGCGAACCCGACTCTGCTGAGCGGCAACATCGGCGATCCGCTCGACTTCGCCGACAACTCGTTCAACGTGCTCACCGCGATCAATCTGAGCGCTGCGACGCTGCTGGACGGCTTCTCGGTCGAGGACGGCAACGCCGACGCATCGGGCGATGGAAGCTCGTCCGGCGGCGCGGGCCTGCGCCTGACCGATTCGCGCCTCGACGCGCGCCGGATCCTGTTCCGCGGCAACCGCGGCGTGCTCGGCGGCGCGGTGTTCAACGACTTCACCGGCGACGCGTCGCTGGCGAACCCGACCTTCACCGACTGCATCTTCCGCGACAACGACGCGCTGATCGGCAATCGCGGCTCGGCCGTGGTGTCGCGCGGCGGGTCGCCGCGCTTCGACGGCTGCCAGTTCCGGCAGAACCTGAACACGGTCGCCGTGTTCCAGTCCGGCGCGGCGCGGCTGAGCGACTGCGTGTTCGAGAACAACTTCGCGACGCGCGGCGGCGTACTCAACATCACCGGCGGCGCCGTGTTCGTCTCGCGCAGCCTGTTCACCAACAACCAGGCCGTCGGCGACGGCGGCGCGATCGACGCCACCGGCGGCACATTCTGGGCCATCAACTCCCGATTCCAGGGCAACAGTTGCGGCGGCGACGGCGGAGCGCTCCGCGTCAGCAATCTCGCGTCCGCGACGTTCATGAACTGCGTGTTCACCGGCAACTTCGCCGGAAACGCCGGCGGGGCCGTGCGAAGCAGCAGCGTCAGCACCACCAGCACGCGCACGCAACTCCTGAACTGCACGCTGTCCGGGAACACGGCCGGGACCATGGCCGGCGGCGTGATGGTGGACAGCGGCGCGAGCGAACTGGCGAATTCAATCCTGTGGAACAACGTCGACTCGGGCGGCTCGGCCGAAAGCGCACAGCTCTCGCGAACCGGCGGAACGGCCGAGGTCGTCGCGTGCGGAATCCAGGGACTCGTCGCCGGAGGCGAGTTCGATAACAACGGCAACCGCGGCGATGACCCGCTGCTGAACGCGGACCTGACCATCCCCGCCAACTCGCCGCTGATCGACATCGGCGACAACAGTCGCATCGCTCCCGACGTGGCCGATCTGGACGGCGACGGCGACACCGCCGAACCCACGCCGATCGACCTGGCCGGCGCGCTCCGCCGGGCACAGGTCGGCGCGGGAGTCGGACTCGGCGATCCGCCGTTCGTGGATCTGGGCGCGTTCGAAGTCGTCGCGGACTGCGACAACAACGGCGTGCCCGACGCGCAGGAGATCGCAGCCGACCCGCAGGGCAACGACTGCGACGGCAACGGCATCCTGGATGCGTGCGATCCCGACTGCAACGGCAACGGCGTGCCCGACGCCTGCGACATCGACCCGACCGACCCGGACGGCAACGGGCAGGTCAGCGGCGACTGCAACGCCAACGGCGTGCCGGACGAATGCGACATCGCCGGCGGCCTCAGCCAGGACTGTCCGCTGCCGGCCACCGGCGTGGGCGACGGCATCCCGGATGAGTGCCAGAACAGCGACCGCGACGGCGACGGCCGGATCGACGTCTGCGACGGCTGCCCCGACGATGCGCTCAAGACCGCGCCGGGCGCCTGCGGCTGCAATGTTCTCGACGGCGACTCCGACGGCGACGGCGTGCTCGATTGCGACGACGTGTGTCCGGGCGAGGACGACCAGGCCGACACGGACGGCGACGGCACGCCCGACTGCCTCGAGGAGTGCGACACCAACCCCGACAAGACCGATCCGGGCATCTGCGGCTGCGACCTGCCCGACGACGACGCCGACGGCGACGGCGTTCCGGACGCGTGCGGCGACAACTGCGTCGGCGTCTCCAACGCCGACCAGTCCGATCAGGACGGCGACGGCTTCGGCGACGCCTGCGACAACTGCCCCGAGATTTACAACCTCGAGCAGACCGACTCGGACGGCGACACCCTAGGCGACATCTGCGACGACACGCCGTTCGGACCGCCGCCGCCGCCCGATTTCGACGGAGACGGCGTGGCCGATGACGACGACAATTGCCGCACGGTCGCCAACGCCGACCAGGCCGAGTCGGACAACGACGGGCTGGGCGACGCCTGCGACAACTGCGACACGGTCGACAACCCGGATCAATCCGACGTGGACCGCGACGGAACCGGCGACGCCTGCGACAACTGCCCGGTCCTTCGCAATCGCGACCAGGCCGACGCAGATGAAGACGGCATCGGAGACGCCTGCGACAACTGTCCGGACGATGCCAATCCGGACCAGGCCGACGCGGATGAAGACGGCATCGGAGACGCGTGCGACGTGCCCATCCCGACCGGACGCCAGCCGGACGACAGCGGCTTCGAGCCCGTCTTCGGCGGCGGCGGACAGGAGCAGCCCGAAGTTCCGCCGGGCTGCGGACCGCTCGCCTGCGGCGCCACCGTCGTCCCCATGCTGCCGCTGCTGCTCGCGGGGATGGCCGGCATGAAGTGGAGCATCCGCCGCCGGCGCTGATCCGGCGCCCAACGAGCGACGCGACACCGGCCGCGCAGCGCGGGCAGACCCTACTCCCGTGCGGCGCGGCCGGGCGGATGATCGGTTGTCTCAGTACGGTTCGAGGTGAACGGTCATACGCCCGTCGGCGAAGGCGATCTCGGCGACGCGCATGCGGCGCTTTCCGTTCGGCCATGTGAATTCGTTGGGCACTTCGAGCACCCCCTCCGGACCGAGCAGCCGCTTCGCCTCGGGATGGTCGCCGAGATTCTGCGCCGCGTTGCGAATCAGCATCGCCGGAATCGGCAGCGCGCCCAGCCGCAGGCCGCGCCATTCAATCCGCATCGTCTGCGCGTCCGCGGTCGCCGCGAGGACGCACGAAGCGATGGTACGCAGGCCGCGCGCTCGGACCATCGCCGCCAGGCGCACCGATCCGTCGCGAAACTCGATGAACGGCGACTCGAGCGCCGCAAGCTCCGGCAGCGGATCATCGAGCCACAGCTCGCCTCGCGCCGTCAGCCAGCGATTGGCCTGTTCCTGCGTGATTTCGAATCGCACCGGCTGGCGCGCGTTCAGCGCGGCGCTGATGCGGTTCTCCAGGTCGGCCAGCGCGTTGCGATCGGCGTCGAGGCTGGCGAAGTCGATCGCGGCCGGCCGATACCAGCCGGGCCGGCACGTCAGCGAAGTGACCGTTGCGAACAGGACGACGCCGCTGGTCGCAACCGAGAACAGGATGCGTCTCAGCCATCGGCCGCGTCGCGGCGCTGCGACCGCTCCAGTGCTCTGAGTCCGGGCGGGCATCGATCGCACCTGAAGGCGTTGTGTGGAAGTGGGCCACGCTTACCGGCAGCGCCGGGCGGGTGCTGCGAGGCGATTACGGGCGCTTGGGTTTGGCGGGTTTGTCGTCGTCCTCGTCGTCGTCCAGCTCCAGATCGAGGTCATCGAGCTCGAGATCCAGCTCGTCGAGGTCCAGCACATCGCCGGAGCTGGAGTCGCCCCGCTCGAGCTCGACCGCCGTGACGGCGCTGGCGTCGGCGTCTTCGAGCAGCGGCGCGGCGTCCGCTGCGTGGATGTGCTCCGGTTTGCCGTCGATCTGAACGATGAACGACACCGGTCCCAGCCCGATCTTGTCGCCGGCTTTCAAGACGTGCTCGGCCACGCGCTGCCCGTTGACCATGGTGCCGTTCGAGCTGTTCAGGTCGCGGATGATCGCGCCTTTCTCGGACACGATGATCTCGCAATGCCGCCGGGAAGTGTCGCGCGTGGGAATCCGAAGGTCGCAGTCGCGCGCTCGCCCGAGCACCGTCGCGCCCGGCTTGAGCGGGAATTCGCGGCGCTCCTCGTCCTTGAACATCACGAGAACGATCTTCATGACGGATACCCGGAGCTGGTAGATGCTCGAGACGTGTCCGCGACGGTCATTCGCCCCTCGGCCACGCAACGGGCTATGCTAGGGCATGACCGCGACGCTTACAACGCCGCCCGCGCCGCGCGCCCTCTATGCCCATGTTCCCTTCTGCCACACCATCTGCGGATACTGCGACTTCTACTCGGTGGTCTTCGACCGCGGCTCGATCGCCCCGCTGGTCGACGCGCTGCTGGCCGAGCTTCGCCGATGCGCGGCGTCCATGCCGCTGCGCGCCGAGTGCGTGTTCGTCGGCGGCGGAACGCCCACCACGCTGCCGCCGGCGCAGCTCGCCGCCCTGCTTTGCGCCCTGCGCCGGTGCGCCGACCCTGCCGGTCTGCAGGAGTTCACCGTCGAAGCCAATCCGGCCACCGTCTCACCGGCCGTCGCCGCCGCGCTGGCCGAGTGCGGCGTGACCCGCGTCTCGATCGGCGCCCAGTCGTTCGACCCGGCGGAGCTGCGCGTGCTCGAACGCATCCATGAACCGCCCCAGGTGCGCGAGACGGTCGAGACCTGCCGCCGAGCCGGCATCGCACAGGTCAATCTCGACCTCATCTTCGGCGTTCCGGGACAGTCGCTGGCGGGCTGGCTCGCCAACCTGCGCCGCGCGATCGACCTCGATCCGGACCACCTGTCCTGCTACGGCCTGACCTACGAACCCGGCACGCCGCTGTTCGACCAGTTGCACGCGGGCGCCATCCGACGCATCGACGACGCGCTCGAAGCCGAGATGTTCGACGCCACTATCGACACGCTCGCCGGCGCGGGCTTTCGCCAGTACGAAATCAGCAACTTCGCCCGCCCGGGCCGCGAATGCCGACACAACCTCGTCTACTGGCACAACCAGCCGTACCTCGGCATCGGCCCGTCCGCGGCCGGCTACGTCGATCGCGTGCGATACAAGAACGTGCCGGACATCGCCCAATACGTCCGCGCGATCGCCGACGGGCGCTCTCCGCGCATTCACCAGGAGCGCCGCACGCTCGACCAGGAGGCCCGCGAGACGGCCATGCTCGAGCTGCGGCTGCGCGACGGGATGAGGCGGTCCGATTTCCAGCTTCGCTTCGGGCATGACCCGGCCGAGTTTTTCCGCGACGCGCTGGATCGTCACGCGCCGGCCGGCCTCGTCGCCGTGCGCGACGATTCGATCTCGCTCACCCGCGCCGGCCAACTGGTGGCCGACACCGTCATTGCGGATTTCGTCTGCGGAGCGTCCTGAGCAGCGCGGCGCGTCGCAGCCGCTAACGCTCCTCCGCCTTCGGCACCATCGACGGCGGCCCCATTGGCGCCGACAACGCCGCGAAGTGCGCCAGCGGGTCCGGCATCGGCATCGGATGCGGCAGGGCGAACAGCTCGCCATACTCAAATCCGCATCGCCCGCCGTCGTGCGCGTCCATCGCGCGAATGCGATGCACAAGCCGCTCCAGCCGTTTCGGCGGAAACTGCGATCGGTAGCACGCGATCGCCTCGATCTTCCGATCCATCGATTCCGTCGTATCCACCACGAACGTGCTGTGCCAGTGCGTGACCTCCGCCGTGATCGGCGTCGGGCGATACCACAGCCAGTCGATTCGGTGCGGCGGCGTTTCCTCGAACCGGTGGTCCCACTTCGTGAGCTGCGAGTAGAAACGCGCCGCCTCTACCAGAAGCTGCCCCTGATAATGATCCGGCGACGCCGCCGGCGTCCGACCGGCCATCGCCACCACGATCCGCGGCCGCGTGCGCCGAAACACCGTCGCGACCCGGAAGCGGTTCTCCGGCGTGTCCATCAACATGCGATTCGTCAGCGGAAGCGTCTGCGAGAATTGCACCCCCAGCACGCGCGCCGCCTCGGCGCATTCCGCCGCGCGCGTTTCCGGCGTCCCCAGCGGCGTCGGCTCGCCGTCGGTCAGGTGCAGCATGCCGACCCGCCGGCCCGACCGCGCCAGCTTCGCGATCGTCCCGCCGCAGGTGATCTCCAGGTCGTCCGGATGCGGCATGGCGAACAGCACATCGAGCGGCTGCGACTCCATTCACTTCTCCTGCCAAGTGCGTGGCGTGCGCGCCGCGAGCCCTCGTCGGGCGGCGGCCCGGCCCATCCGGTACACTCCCGCGAGCCGGCCGCGACGCCCCGGCGCTACGCCGGCCCAGGGATTCTACGGCGTGCCCATCATCGTGCAGAAATTCGGCGGAACCAGCGTCGCAGACGCGCATCGCATCCATCTCGCGGCGCGGCGCGCGGTCCGGGCCAAGCTCGACGGCCGGCAGGTCGTCCTCGTCGTCTCCGCCATGGGGCACACCACCGACCGCCTGCTGGACCTGGCGATGCAGGTCAGCCGCCGCCCGCCCAAGCGCGAACTCGACATGCTCCTGGCCACGGGCGAGCAGGTCAGCATCGCGCTGGTCGCCATGGCCATTCACGAAGCCGGCTACGAAGCCATCAGCCTCACGGGCGCTCAGGTCGGACTCGTCACCGACAACCGCCACACCGAAGCAAGGATCACGCGCATCGACGCCGACCGAATCCGCGGACATCTCGACCGCGGCCGCATCGTCATCGTCGCCGGATTCCAGGGCGTCGATGTCGAGGCCAACATCACCACGCTCGGTCGCGGCGGCAGCGACACCACGGCCGTAGCGCTCGCGGCCGCGCTGCGGGCCGAACTGTGCGAGATCTACACGGATGTGGACGGTGTATACACGGCCGACCCGCGGATCGTGCCGCAGGCCCGCAGGCTGGAGTGCGTTCGCTACGACGAGATGCTCGAGCTCGCCAGCCTGGGCGCCGGCGTCATGCACGCGCGCGCGATGGAACTCGGGAAGAAATACGACGTTCCGCTGTGCATTCGCCTCAGCGGCGGCTTCATCGACGGAGCGGGAACGATGATCACCCCTGAATCCACCGGCATGGAAGACGTGCTCGTCCGCGGCGTCACACAGAAGCACGAAATCGCGCGCATCACGCTGCCGCGCCTGTCGCGCGAGCCGGCCGCGATCGCCGAGCTGTTCGAGGAGCTCAGCCGCCGGCAGGTCAGCGTCGATGACATCATCCAGAACGCGCTCGACGACGGGCGCGCTACGCTGTCCTTCACCGTCTCGGCCCGAGATGTCGGGACGGCGCACGTCGTGGCGGAGTTGATCGCCCAGCGCCACGCCGGGCTTCAGGTCGAAGTCGACGAGAACCTGGCGCGCGTCAGTCTGGTCGGCATCGGGATGCGCAGCAATTCGGGCGTCGCGGCGCGGATGTTCAGCGCCCTGGCGCGCACCGGCGTGCGCATCGAGAACATCTCCACCAGCGAGATCGTCATCAGCGTGCTGGTGCGGCGAGAGGACGTGGACCGCGCCGTGCAGGCGGTGCACCAGGCGTTCGGATTGGACGGGGCGTAAGCCGCAGTCCCGGCCCGAGCCCGCCGCAATTCTCCCGCTTTAACAAATGAATCGGCGGGACCGGCGCTCGAAAGCGCGGCCCCGCCGAATCGCTGGCTCAGGCCGAATCACTCGGCCTGAAGCACCCCGAACACCGCGAATACCGCGTTCTCACGCTGTGCGGCGTTCTGAAGCGTGACCTTGTAGCTCTCGTGCGAGCTGGTCGAGAAGATGTTCACCGGAGTCGCGTCCGTCTCGACGTCCTCCGCGACGAGGCTGCCGCCCATCGTATGAACCTTGATGTCCAGATCCTGCGCCTGCGTGTCGCCAGCGCCCAGTACCAGCCGCGTGCCGGCGCCCATGCGCACATCCGTGACTTCCGTGCCGCGGCCGCCGCGCAGGATCACGCCGAAGAGCGCCGCCTGGTTCGACTCGGTCAGGAATCCGAGCTTGCCGCCGCGCACCGTCAGCACGCTCCGGCACAGCGTCAGAAATCCGTCGCCGGCCGTCGTGAGATTGACGATCGGCACGTCGCAGCCGCCGCGCTGCATGATCGCGAACGCGCAGAACGCTTCTCGCTTCGAGCCGTACAGCGTCACGCGCAGCGAGTACTTGCCCGACCTCAGCGGCGTGAACAGGAACGCCGCGCCGCGATCGACCGACGTGTCCTTCACCACCACGTTCCCTTCCGAATCGAGCACTTCCAGGTCCACGTCCGTCGCGTCTTCATCGCCGCCCGCGCAGAGCGCGTACGTCCTCCCGGCCTCGAACGGCCGCCAGATCGAGTATTTCGCGCCCGGCAGCAGGTAAACGCCCACCAGGCACGCCGCCTCGTCGTCGGCGTAGCCGAACTCCGACATGTCCGTCAGCTGCCGGACTGTCGCCATCATTTCGCCGACCGCTTGCGCCATGTACTTGCCCGGGGCCCATTCCCCGCTCTGCGCCACTGCGGGCGAGACCCCCGCCGCCGTGCTCGCCGCCACAACAAGTACTGATGCCGCCCGCCGTGCCAACTTCGCGAACATCGCCAACTCCTTTCCTCGTTCAGGGTTGCCCAGCTCGTTTTCGCGACGACGCCTTCGACGCCGTTCGCTCAGCCGCTCACATGTCCGACGTGCACTTCACTGGCCAATAGCGGGCCCCGCGGCGCGTCTGTCGCGCAACCGGGAAAAATCCGTCCCGCACATAGAAATCTGCAAGAAAGTCGATCAATCAGACTTGAATCCGCGCCGGACTGTCGATACGGTCGGAATTTGTTCGGGTATTCCAGCGGCCGCTGGGACGGCCGCACCTCGCCTCGTCACCGGGAGATCGTGATGTCCAGCGACCAGAGCACGATGATGGAGCAGTGCGCCGCCTTCAACCAGACCGGACCGGAGCACGCCTCCATCGCCCGCTTCGCCGGCACATTTCGAGCCGAAGTAAAGATCTGGATGTCACCCGGCCAGCCCCCGATGACCTCCACGGGCACCATGGTGAGCACGACCATCCTGGGCGGAAGATTTCTCCGCCAGGATTACAAGGATGACTCCGGCATGTTCGAAGGCGCCGGATTCTGGGGCTACAACACCGTCGACAAACGGTTCGAAGGCTTCTGGATCGACTCCATGGCGACGTTCTTCCAACTCGAGCGCGGCCGGCACGAGCCGGGCGAGGACAAATATGTCATGGAAGGCACGATGACCGATCCCGGCGGCGGCGGAACCGTCCGCAAACGCTCGATCATCCGATTCCTGGGCGCCGACCGGCATTCGATGGAGATGTTCTTCGGCACGCCCGACGGCGGCGAGTTCCGCGGCATGGAGATTCAGTACACCCGCGCGTGAGGTCGGGGCGCGGCTCACGCGCCGAAGTAGTCGGCCCACGTCTTCGGCGTCTCGTAGACGCGAACGCAGTGCAGCCGCGCCGGCGAAACCTGGTCCGCCAGCATCGCCCAGATCGTGCGGGCGATGTTCTCGACGCTCGGATTGCGGTGCGTGAACTGCGGCGTGTCCAGGTTCAGGTGCTTGTGATCGAACACGTCGATCACGTGTTCGCGCACCGTCTGCTCGAACAGAGGCAGCGGCAACACGGTTCCACGCGGACCGTCCGGGACAGCCGCGACCGTGACATCCACGACGTAATTGTGCCCGTGCCCATTCGGGTTGTTGCATTTGCCGAAGATGCGACGGTTCTCTGCCGTATCGAGCTCCGGGCAGTGCAGTCGATGCGCCGCCGAGAACTCGAACTGCTGCGTCAGGTAGACCATCTGGGAGTTCTCCCGGTCAATCTCGTACCGAAGAGAGGGCGTCAGCCGCAGCTCCAGCCGCTCCAGCGTAGTCGCCTCCGGGACGCACTTCGCCAGCGCCGACCACAGTGACCAGACCAGCCGCTCGCCCGACATCCGCCAGCCGTGACGCCGCAATTCCTCCGCCACGAACGGAATGGCGTGGCCGCGCATCGCCTCGTCCAGCATGCTGATGTTGCAGACGTACCCCGTCTGTTCGTGCGGCTCGCCGGAGACCGTCGCGCGCAGGCACACGAACGGCACGACGCCGACCGCGCTCGGCCAGCCGCCCCAGGCGTTCGTCGGCGTCTCGCCCTCGCGGATGTGCCCGGCCCAGTCGCGGTCGACCGAAAAACGGACCTCGCGCGTCAGTCGGATCATCGGCTGCCCAGAGCGGATGTGTGGACGATCGAATCGCCACGCCGAGCCCGCGCGATCGATGCGCTCCGGGGCCATGTGGCGCCGCGGCGCGCCGCGGACGAAAGTACCGTGGTCAGGGCTTCGCCGATTCGCTGCTCGTCTCGTTCGCGGCGACCTTGGCGTCGTCGCCGCGCGAACGCGACACGCCCACGCCGTCCTTCGGCGGATTCAGCTTCGCGGCCGGCTGCGCCGGAGGCGTCTCCGCTTCATCCGGCCGCGCGTCGTCCTCCACTTCGCGGAGGCCGCGCTTGAATTCGTTGATCGCCTTGCCCATCGAACGCGCCACCTCCGGAAGCCGGCTGCCGAACAGCAGCAGTGCGACCGCCAGAATCAGCAGCACGTGCATCGGACTCGACAGATTGATGAACGCCAGCATGGCCGGTTCCTTCGTGCGCCTCGCCCGCACGCCTGGGCGCGCCGCGGCCGACGGCCGCCGCTCCCGCGCGCACGTCCTGATTGCTTCGGCTCAGAATTATACTGGCTTTCGTCCCGCCCGCGGAGTCTGTCCCGCAGCCAGCCTCACCAGCCGTCCTGATAGTGCGGTCGGCGCACCGACCGGCAAGCGATTTCGACGTCGCACCCTCGCACGGCGCGACGCGCCAGCTCTACCGCGAGCGCGCAGACGTCCGGCGCGTCGTCGTGCCGTCCGGACGGGTAGTGCAGGAACTGCGCCTCGGCCTCGGACGACAGAGCGCGCGGCAGCCGGAACACGCCGCGCGCCAGAAGCGGCGCGATCGCCTCGATTCGGGCGCGCTTGTGCGCCACCGCGCGAATCGGAACCACCGGCAGGTATCGCCCCGTCCGGCGTCCCTGGTCTTCCAGCGTCTGCGGCAGCGCCGCCTGGTATCCGTTCACCTCGATCCCGATCGACATGGGCGTCCATCGGTCATACAGCTCCACGATGCGCTGCACCTGCCGCACGATGTCGATCCGCTCCAGAAGCAGCTCGATCGTGTGGATGATGCCGCTGCCCGGGTCGACGCCGCCCACCCACACCGCGAAGAAGTCGCCCGCGGCCTTGCCGGTCGCCGGGTCCACCGCGATCAGCCGGGTCAGCTTTTCCGGGTCGGGCGTCGGCTCGTCCGGCGGGGTGAGCCACTCGCTGCGGAACGTCCGCACGTCCTCGTCGATCGGGTTCGCCTGATACTCCTGCTCGAACGCCGCTGCGCCGATCCGCTCGCGCTCCTCGCGCAGCGCCGACACGCTCCATCGAGCCGGCCAGAGCGGTTCGATCTCGAACTCCCCGTCCGTCCGCTGAACAGCTTCCAGCGCGCGGTACGCCTTGTAGTCCCACCGCGGAAACCGCGAGCGGTCGGCCAGGTTCGCCAGCAGCGAATCGTGATGCAGAATCGAGCCGACCACGATCACGCGTCCGCCCGGCGCCAGCGTCGGCAGCACCACATTGCACATCCACCGCTCGAGCTTGCGTCGCTGCGCAGGCGATCGCACCAGCTCGTCCTTCTCGATGTCGTCGCAGACGATCAGGTCCGGCCGGCGCGGCCCGATCCGCGTGCCGCGCAGACTCGCTCCGACGCTGCGGGCCTGCACTGCGATTCCGTGATTCGTCTCGATCAGACTCGCACTGCGCCGCGCCCGCGTCGGCGTCTTCGCGGCCCGCTGGCCGGCGACGCGGGGACTCGCCCCTGTTGCGTCGTCGTCCAGCAGCGCGCCGTATCGGTCGAGGATGCGTTCGTTGCTCTCCAGCTCGTGGCGGATGTCACGAACGAACTGCCGAGCCAGCGAGTGCTCGTGCGTCAGGATCACGATGTTGCTGCGTCGCTGCTCGCACACGCACCAGAGCGGGTACGCCAGCGCGACGCACGTGCTCTTGGCGTGCCCGCGCGGCGCGACGCGCGCCAGCAATCGCTGACCGCCACACTCCAAATCGCGCATCAGCTCGACGTGAAACGGGGCCGGCTCGCACGTGAAGTACTCGGGCAGGAACTGCCGCGACCAGTTCAGCAGCGCGATCGACGCGGCCTGCGGCGCGCCGGCCGCTGTCTTCGATTGCCGCGCGCCCATCCGACTCGCACGCCTCGCGCCTCGGCGCGGTCGCCAGCGACGCTCCGCCGCCAGCAACCGTTCGCCACACGGCGAGAAGCATAGCGCGCGTTCGAGACGCGACGTTTGCGGCGAGCGCGAATGCCGCGAATCCGCGCCAAAGCTCGGCGCACGCCCGCATTCCGCCGATCGACCCGTTGGCGCGAGGCAAGAGAGCGCTAGTGCAGTGCTTCAATGAAACCTACGCTGATTCAGGGTGGTACGGGCGTCCCGCCCGTCGCTGGAACGGGCCAGAGGCCCGTACCACCCGGGAGCAAGAAACTCTGAGGCACTACACTAGGGAGCGACCGCCGCCGCTTCGCGCGACGCCGCCCTGGCGGCGGCGCGTTCTTCCGCGAGCATCGCGACCGCCGTCTGCCGCACCTGCACGCGAACGTTGAAGCTGTCCGCCCCGGACCGCGCGACCGTCACGAACGCGATGCGCCCTTCGCTCTCTTCTTCCGTGTATTCGCCGAGCGCCTCGCTGAACCGCGCGGCGCCTTCGATCGATCCCTCGCGCAGCTCCATCGCCGCGCCGTTCGGGGCGACCAGCGGCGGACCATCCTTCGACGCTTCCACCCGCGCCGACACGGACACTTCGCCGAAGCGCTTTCCGGCCTCTGACAACACCTTGTCGAGTCGGCAACGGTAGTGCGTCAGCAGCTCGCCGGAACCGCCGAGATCCGACGAGACCGTGCGTTTCCAGCTTTCGCCGACGCGAATCTTGTCGCCCGGCAGCAGCACCGATCGATCCTCGCCCCATTCGCGGCGAATCCGATCCGACTTGAACATCGACGCGACCAGCTGGACGACCGGCAGACCCTGGGCGTGCGGCCGAAGCAGCTCGGCGATTTCGTCGACGCCGCGCACGCCCGTCACCGAGCCGTCCGGCGCGAGCGTGACGACATAGGACATTCCGATCAACGGGCGCAGCGCTCGATCGAGGGCAGGCGTTCCGCCCGGCGGATCGACCCCGTCGGAATCCCACGCCATCTCGGGCAGAACCGGCATCGTCAGGTGCACTGCGACGCGATCGACCCTCAGCGCCAAGTCGAGCTGCTTGTTCGAAGCGGGCTTCACGTCGCGCGTCAGCCCGATCAGCACGCGCGAATGCACGTTCATCTCCGCCCCGACGGCCGACTCGACCGCCCCGCCGGACAGGTCGAAGTCCAGCGTCGTGTCTCGTTCGAGGTAGAGCGAGACACCGGGCTGATAACGCGGGGACAGATCGAGCGATTGGGCGACGGCCGCGCCGCAAAGAGCGAGCGAGGCGAGTGCGGCCGGCAGCGATGGGACGCAGCGGGAACTCGATCGGTACATGGGCGGCTCCGCGAATGGCGACCGGTGGGCGGGGCGTCCGACCCGGCCCGGTCTCATCATTCTACCGCAGCGATCAGGACCGGACGCAGCAAAGTCTCGCTGCGGGCAGTTCCGCGGCGCGCCGAACGCTGGCGTTTCGCGAGCAAGACACGCTAGAATAGGATTATCCGCATTAGGAGCCCGCGCTGAGCGATCTGACCCGAGCCTCGTTGTTGCTGCGAATCCGCGATCCGCGCGACGCGCAGGCCTGGCGCGAGTTTGACGAGATATACCGCCCGATGCTGCTGCGCTTCGCACGGGCCCGCAAGCTCGACGCGCACGAGTCCGAGGATGTCGTGCAATACTGCATGTCGGCGATCCACGAGCATATCGAGCGATTCGAGTACGACCCGAGCAAAGGGCGGTTCAAGGGCTGGCTGCGGACGATCGTGAATAACCGGGTGCGGGCGACGCTCGGCAAGCGGCGCGAGGCGATCGCCGACACCACGCAGTTCGACATCGCCCAGCAGCGCGAGCAGGCGCCCGACGAGGAGTTCGACCGCATCTGGGTGGAGGAGCACCTCAAGCACGCCCTGAAGCTCGTGCGGCACGAGGTGGAGGAGTCCACCTACAAGGCGTTCCGCGCGCACGTGATCGACGGGTGGACGATCGAAAAGACCTGCGCCGAGTTCGGCATGAACGCCAACCAGGTCTATCGCATCAAGTGGCGCGTGACGCAGAAGCTTCGCGACCGCCTGAAAGACCTGATCGGCGACATCGAGTAGCGGCGCTCCGTGCGAAGTCGCCGCAATCCGGCGTCGTCCCGCGCTTAGCGATTCGACGGCCGCTCACTCGCTTGCGTCGTTGTCACCCCGCGCAGCCGGCTTTTCCGCCCCGTGCGGGTGATACTTCGCGTGCACCCGCTGCAAGTGGCCCATCTGCACGTGCGTGTAAATCTGCGTGGTGGAAATGTCGGCGTGACCGAGCAGCTCCTGCACCACGCGCAGGTCGGCCCCGCCCTCGAGCAGGTGCGTCGCAAAGCTGTGACGCAGCGTGTGCGGGCTGCACTTGCCGGGGATTCCGCAGCGGCGCGCCTCGCGCCGCACCAGCCGCCAAGCGGCCGTGCGATCCAGCGGTCCGCCGTTCCGGCTGAGAAACATCGGCATCGTCGCGATGGTCCGCGGCGTGAGCGGCCCCTGCGCGAGGCCGGCCGCGATCGAGCGTTCGAGGAGCATCGGGCGCAGCTCGGCGAGGTAGTGCTCGAGCGCGTCGCGCGCCGCGCGTCCGATCGGGGCGACGCGTTCGCGCCGCCCTTTTCCCATGCAGCGCAGGTATCCGGCGGCGAGGTTCACGCTGCTGCCGCGCAATCCGCAAAGCTCGCTGACGCGCAGCCCGCAGGAATAGAACAGCTCCAGGATGGCGCGATCGCGCAGGCCCAGCTCGCGATCGAGCTGAGGCGACGTGACCAGCTCTTCCGTGCGGTCGAGCGTGAGCGTGGTCGGCAGGCGCTTCCACTTCTTCGGCAGCTCCAGCACGCTGCGCAGGTCGTCGGCGATCTGTCCGGTGAGCGCCAGCCAGCGCAGCCACGCACGGACCGCCGAGAGCCGGCGCGCGATGGTCGATTCGCGGTAGCCGGCGCCGGTGAGCTCGGTGAGAAAATCGAGCACGAGGTGCGGATCGATGCGGGTCCAGTCGTCGACGCCGCGGCGGCGCAGCAGGTCGCCGAAGAGCGTGAGGTCGAGCTGGTAGGCCGAGAGCGTATTGCCCGCCAACCCGGACTCGACGCTGAGATACACTCGGAATCGCTCGAGCGACGCGGCGAACACGGGTGTCACGGACGCCCGTTCGCGTCGGGCGCGGTCGCGGGGCGTGCTCGGCGCGGCGGATGGCGAATGCGAACGTCGCGGCAGCGCGTGCATGTCCGGGTCTCGCGTCCTTACGAGCGGTGGCGTCCGTGCTTCACACCGGTCTTGATCGGGATGCTACCCGGCGCGGCGGGTGGGAACAACAATCGGCGCCGCCGGCAGGTCAGCGCGGGTCGTCGGGCAGATCGTCGGGCATTCGCCGCTCGATGAACGCAAACAAGTAGACGGCCTGCTCCGGGCGAGCCATGCCGGACGGCGCGTCACCGAAAATGTCGAAGACCAGCCGGCCCCACCTCACCAGGATGCCGTCGGCGGTCCAGCCGGCGGCGTCGCCGGCATCGATTCGCTGCGCGTCGAGCGGCAGGTGAGCCTCGAACGCGCGGAGTGCCGCGTCGGGCGCGGCGAACGACAGCGCCCGAACCAGCAGGTGCTCGCCGGCCCGTTGATCGTGCGCGTAGCGCGCCAGCCATGCTCGCTGCGGCTCGTGCGTGCGCCAGCCCTCGGCGTCGTCGCCGAGCGCAACCGCGGCCTCCTCGAACGGACCGGTCCAGATGGGGCCTTCCGCGCGCCACGGCGACGCGACGCTTCCGGCGGGAAACACCTCGACCAGCTTCACGCCCCGCGCGACGCAGCCGATCGTGGGGGCCAGGAGCAGTACGAGCGTAGTCGTGCGCGCCGCGCTCATGCGTTCTCGCCTCCGCCGGAGTGTCGTGAGCGTCGCCGCTGCGTCCGCGCGAGGAGAACGGGCCCCTCGCTCACGCGCGCGTCTCGGCTCGGACGCCGCTTCAACACAGATGCCGCGCTAACGATTCTGTAGCTCGCTGAGCAGCGTCCAGTTGGCGGCCTTGATTCGGCGGAGCTGCGCGGGCGGTCCGTGCCCGGGATAGATCATCGTGTCATCCGGCAGCGACAGCAGGTTGTCCTCGATGTTTCGCAGCAGGCGCTCGCGGTCGCTATGCGGGAAGTCGTATCGGCCGATGCCTTCGGCAAAGAGGGCGTCGCCGACGATCGCGACGCCGGCGGCGGCGCAGTAGTAAGCCAGCGCGCCGGGAGAGTGTCCCGCGACGTCGCGAAGTTCCCAGGTCAGGTCGCCCAGGGCCATGGTCTCGCCGGCGGCGACGAGCTGATCGGCCGGCGGCGCGGCGATGGGCATCCCGAACGCGGCGGAGAGGTTGGCTTCGGCGCTGGTGAGCAGCTCCTGCTCATCGACCGGGCAGACGATCGGGATTTCGCCGAGTACGGCGCGAAGGGGTCGGATTCCAGCGATGTGGTCGGCGTGGCAGTGGGTGAGCACGATGGCCAGCCGCGTGAGGCGCAGCTCGTCGATCGCGGCGAGCATCTCGTCGTGCTGCGGCGGGAGGCCGGGATCGATGATCCATGCGTCCGGTTCGCCGTCGCGCCAGACCAGCATGCCGTTCTCGGCGAAGATGGCGTCGTTGAAGACGTGAATGCGCAATGGGCCGTGCTGGATCATGCCGCAGTGGTAGCGTGGCTGCGACGGCGTAGCAAGCGAGCGCGGCGCAATCCGCGGCGTGCTGCGTCATTTCTGCTCGTCGTCGCGAGACAGCTCGTCGGCCAGAAGCTGCGGATGGTTGGCCGCTTTCAACGCGTCGTCGCGCGAGACCGCGCCGCGCCGCACGAGCACGGCCAGCGAGTGTTCGAGCGTGCTCATGCGCTGCTCGGTCACGTCGCGCGTCTGGGTCTGGATCAGCGTGGCGATCTGCTCGGGTTTGACCTGGCGGATGAGGTTCGCGACGGCGTAGGTATTGTTCAGAATCTCCATCGCGACCACCCGGCCGCGCTCGCCGGAGCGCGGCACGAGCTTTTGCGAGATGATGTATCGAAGCGCCATGGAGAACTGGTTAGCGACTTCCCCGGCGCGGATGGCGGGATACATGTCAAGGATGCGGTTGATGGTGCTGGAGGTGTCGCGCGTGTGCAGGCCGGAGAAGACCAGGTGCCCGGTCTCCGCGGCGGTGAGCGTCCAGGTGGTGGATTCCTGGTCGGTCATTTCGCCGACGAAGATGACGTCGGGGTCCTCGCGCAGGCAATCGCGCAGCCCGCGTTCGTAGCTGGGCACATCGCGCCCGATTGCCCGCTGCGAAATGATCGCCTGCTGGCTTTCGAGCTGATATTCGATCGGATCTTCGAGCGTGATGATGTGGCAGCTTCGGGTTCGCGCGATTTCGTGCAGCAGCGCGGCGATGGTGGTCGACTTGCCGACGCCGGTGGCGCCGGTCACGAGCACCAGTCCCTGCGGCAGCTTGACGATGTCCTCCCAGACGCGGTTGGGGAAGCCGATGCGCTCGATGGTGGGCGTGCTGGTATCGAGCGCGCGGATCGCCAGGGCGAGGCCTTTGCGGTCGAAGTAGCAGTTCACGCGGAAGCGGTGCGCGCCGATCAGGTGCGAGTTGTTCACCGACCGGATCGACGCGAGCGACTCCCATTCTTCGGCGGTCATCACGGACTTCGCCAGCCCCTCGAGCGCGGCGTCGTCGAGGGCGCGGCCGTTGGTGATCTTCAGCTCGCCGTCCACACGGTAGACGGGCGGCAGGCCGACCTTCAGGTGCAGGTCGGTCATGCGCGAGGTGCCGTGGCGTTCGAACGCGGCCAGCAGGTCGCGCATGCTGGCGCGCTTCGATTCGCCGATGCTGTAGACCTTTTCGTCGAGAGAGTGGATCGTCTCGGACATGGGCGGCGCCTCGCTTTCCGTTCGCACGAGGCCGCGATTGTAGTCGCAGAATCCGCATGGAAAGCCGAACCCGATCCGCTCACGCCGTCGGGCGTCGGACGGATCGGGTTTCGAATGCGGACAGGCCGGGCGGCGTCGCCGCGCGGCGCGTCAGGCGCGCGTCACTGCGGCTGCATGGCGGCTTCTTTCATGGCCGCCTTGCGGGAGAGTTTGACCCGGCCCTGGTCGTCGATCGAGATGACCTTGACCTGGACCTCGTCGCCGATGCGCACGACCTCATTGACGCTCTTGACATAGCTGTCGCTGAGCTCGCTGATGTGGCACAGGCCGTCCTGGCCTTCCTGGATTTCCACGAACGCGCCGAAGTCCTTGATGCTGATGACCTTGCCCGAGTAGATCTTGCCGATCTGGATCTCCTCGGTCATGCGCGACACGATGTCGCGGGCGCGCAGCGCGCCGGCCGCGTCGGTGCAGGAGATGTAGACGGTTCCGTCGTCCTCGATGTCGATCTGGGCTCCGGTGTCGGCCTGGATCGCGCGAATCGACTTTCCGCCGGGGCCGATCAGCTTGCCGATCTTCTCGGGGTTGATCTTCAGCGTGAGCAGGCGCGGCGCGTACTGACTGATGTCGGCGCGCGGCGCTGCGAGGATCTTTTCCATTTCATCGAGGATGTGGAAGCGGGCGCCCCGGGCGCGCTCCAGCGCCGCGGCGATCAGCGGCATCTTCAGGCCACCGGTCTTGATGTCGAGCTGAATGCCGGTGATGCCGTCGCGCGTCCCGGCAACCTTGAAGTCCATGTCGCCGAAGTGGTCCTCCTCGCCCAGGATGTCGATCATCATGACGTGCTCGTTGCCTTCCTCGACCAGACCGACGGAAATGCCGGCCACGGCCGCTCGGATGGGCACGCCGGCGTCCATGAGGCTGAGCGAGCCGCCGCAGACAGTCGCCATGGAGCTGGACCCGTTGGATTCGAGGATGTCACTGACGAGGCGGACGGTATACGGGAAATCCGCTGGCGACGGGAGGACGGGTTCGAGGCTGCGTTCGGCGAGCGCGCCGTGCCCGATCTCGCGGCGGCCTGGGCCCATGATTCGCCGCACCTCGCCGACCGAGAACGGCGGGAAGTTGTAGTGCAGCAGGAATTTCTTGCTGTATTCCTCCATGAGCTCGTCGATGAGCTGCTCGTCCGAGGTCGTGCCGAGCGTGGTGGTCACCATCGCCTGCGTCTCGCCGCGCGAGAACAGCGCCGAGCCGTGCGTGCGCGGCAGCCAGCCGACCGAGCCGCTGATCGGGCGAATCTGGTCGAGCTTGCGGCCGTCCGGACGAACGCCGTCTCGGAGAATGCGCTGGCGAACGAGCTGCTCTTCGAGGTCGGACAGGATCGACTTGATGAGCTTGGGATCGTGCTCGGGTTTTTCGACGTCCTTGGGGCAGAAGTGCAGGATGGTCTCGTCGTAGACCTTCTTGACGGCGTCGTTGCGGTCCTGCTTGCCGGCGATGGATTTGGCTTCGAGCAGCGGTTTCCAGGCGCGCTTGCGGATCGACTCGATCAGGGCGGCGTCCGGCTCGGTCGGCGTCCAGGTGGCGGGCTGGCCGGCTTGGCGCTTCATTTCGTCGATCATCTCGCAAATCGGGATGATGCCTTGCTCATGGCCGAACTGGATCGCCTCGAGCACGACCTTTTCCGACAGTTCGCGACAGCCGATCTCAATCATGTTGATCGCGTCGCGGTGTCCGGCGACGACCAGCTCCAGATCGGAATACTCCATCTGAGAACGCGTCGGGTTCACGATGAACTCGCCATCGACCCGGCCGACGCGGACGGCCGCCACCGAGCACGGGAAGGGCGCCGGCGAGAGAGCCATGGCGGCCGCGGCGCTGACCACGCCGAGCACGTCCGGCTCGTGCTGAAGGTCGCTGGACAGGACCATGACCTGGACCTGCACCTCGTCGCGATAGCCCTTAGGGAAGAGCGGGCGCATGGGGCGGTCGATCATGCGCATGGTGAGAATTTCTTTGGTGGTCGGCCGGCCTTCTCGCTTGAAGAATCCGCCCGGGAACTTGCCCGCGGCGGACATCTTCTCGCGGTAGTCGACTGTGAGCGGGAAGAAGTCGATTCCTTCGCGCGGGTTCGCCGTCACCACAGTGCCGAGCACGACCGTATCGCCATAGCGAACCAGCGCCGATCCGTGGGCCTGCTTGGCGATCACACCGGTCTCGATCGAGAGCACCGCGGCCCCGATTTCGCGTTCCACTTTGCACTTCATGCCAATCCTCGTCGTTACGTTTGTCTACACCCACCCCACCCGCCGACAGCCCGCGGCGCCGTGCGTGGACGCTGTCCTCGCACAGCCCGGAGCCCGGCCGCGACAATCCGCCGCCGCGCGGCGCGATCGAATTGCGGCGTACTACTTTCGCAGACCCAGCTTCTGAATCGTCGCGAGGTATCGCTCTCGATTCGTGCTTGCGAGGTACTTCAGCATGCAGGAGCGCCGCCCGACCATCTTGAGCAGGCCGCGCCGCGAAGAGTGATCCTTCTTGTGCTGTTTCAGATGCTCGGTCAGCGAGGTGATTCGCTCGGTCAGCAGCGCGATTTGGATCTCCGCAGACCCGGTGTCGCCGTCATGACGTCGATGCGAACCGACAATCTCCGTTTTGCGTTCTACGGTCATGGACATGGCCCGAACTCCTTGAGTCGTACATGGGAAAGCCCCAGTCTCGTCGCCGCGGGCCAGCGCGGCGCAGCCGGAACCTCCTGCCAAAAGTCGAGATACTATAACGGCTTGGCGTCCAATGTGCGAACGCGGCGCAAAATCACGCTCGACCGCTTCGGGGCGCCGATCCCGACTCGGCAAGCCCTCCGCTCCGTCATAAGACACTAGAAATAAACGTCCTACGGACGTTTCCGCGGTCGAGCGCCGTGTCGCCCGCGTCGCAGATCGAACGCGCATGCGAGATTGTCGCTCGCGGCTCAGTGTGCGAGCCGCGCCACCGGACGGACGTCATGAGACCGATCGTCGGAACCGGCGCGGCTCGCTCTGCCGCTCGATCTGCACGGTTACGAGCAGCTCAGGCCGAAGTTCTCAAGCAGCGACGCAAGGTCGGCAAGCGCGACGTTGCCGTCGCCGGTGAGGTCGCCGTCCTCCGGTTTCATCCCGGACAGGCCGAAGTTGGAGAGGAGGGTCGAAAGGTCTTCCAGGTCGACCGTCCCGCTGTGATTCAGATCGCCGGGCAGCGAATCTCCCGCGCGCCACAGGAACGTCACGGTTCCCGGCAGCCAGCCTGAAATGGGGACGCCGGACGTGTCGCCGACGTAGACGGTGTAGCTCGCTTCGAAGTCTCCGCAGGCGTCGGTGGCGTACCAGTTGTGCACCATCGACCCGCTCCATCGCCAGATTTCCTGGGCGTCGTCCGTACCCAGAATGGGGCTGAACGTGAGGGCTTCGTACGCATCCAGCCCGCTGGTCTGCGCATCGCGCCGCACCCAGATCGCGCTCCCCGGCGGCAGACTGAAGAACCCGTTCGCGAGCCAGCCGTATTGGCCGTTGTATTTCCGGCCGTCGAGCACGTCCGCGGGCGGATCGTACAATTCGTCGTAGTCGCGCAACTCGAGCCGCTCAAGCGGGTCGCCTTCCAGCCCGACCACGATTCGGTTGCCGGCCTGCGATACCAGCGCGTGCTTCATCGGACCGCCGAGTTGGGGAGACGAAGCGTAAATCGGCACGGCGGACGCCAGAGCCAGTCCGGCCGCCATCCGCCGAAGCATCGGGCACGTCATGAGAATCTCCTTGAGTGGACGAACCGCCGCGCCGGCGCGGACGACCTGGAGCGTGCCGGCGCGGCGAACGTCATTCGCCTATCCGCGGCGCGCCGAGATGCCTGCGACGCCGATCAGGAGCAGGGCGATCGTGCTGGGCTCGGGAACGTAGGTCCAGTGCAGCGTGACTTCGCCGGGGGTGTACCCTGGCAGCGGCGCTCCGGATTCATCGCCGACGAACACGCGATACGTCGCGTCGTAGTCGCCGGGAGTGGACGCCGCGTACCAATTGTGGACCATCGTTCCGCCCCAGCGCCAGAGCGCAGGCGAGCCGGCGGTCGTGAACAGCGGAGCATACGTATGTTCGTGCTTCATCATCCGCATGCCGCCCTCGTAGGTTTCCAGCCCTGGCGTCTGCGTCAGGAGCTCGATCCAGATGGCGTGACCCGGATCAAGCTGAATCAGCCCGTCGGCGACCCAGCCGTATTGATCGTTGTAGCCCTCGCCATCCAGCACGTCGGCGGGCGGAAAGTGCGATTCGCCGAAGTTGCGGAGCGGCAGGCTGACGTGCGGCGCGTGCACATGGATCATCTGCATGTCCGGATCGAGCGAGACCATGACATGTTCCATGTCGCCGATGGTCTGTGGCCAGACCTGGTCGGCCTGAGCGGTCGCGAATGGGACCAGTGAGAACATCACGCCTGCCGAGCAAGCGAGCAGGGAATCACTGCGAGTCATGAGAATCAGTCCTTTCGACCGGCGCGCGGATCGGGACGCTTCTGCGTCACCTCGCCGTCGCCGGATTCCAAAGATCAAGTTGAGAATTTCGATCGAACGTACGCACAAACGGCATCCGGGCGGCGTGTCCATCGAGAAACGCGTACGCCGCGTGCGGATCATGGCGGTCGACGTCGATCTCGGGCGGCGCGCCGAACTGCGACCAGAAGTGCGCCATCGCGTGATCGGCCATCGACGTGCCGTCGGACTTGAGTTCGCCAAAGACCACCGTGCGAGACGGGCGCGGCGCCTGCGTTGAGAGTCGCCAGCAGCGCTGCGATCCCGGCGGGCCGCCCAGCTCGGCTTCGGTCAACTCAAAGTAGACGTTGAAGCCGTAGCTGAAGACGGCGACGTCGGTCTCGTACCAGCGCAGCGGACTGCGGCGCGGGTCGAACGGGCAGTGGTAGAACGTGTTCAGCGCGTCCCACCACGCATCGTCGGCCTGACGGAACGGCTGCCCGGTGAGCAGCGCGTAGAATTCGTATGCCCACGGCATGCCGTCGGCATAGGAATAGCCGGCGGAGTGCATGCTGCGCGGCATGCGGTCGCGGTTCTCCTGCGCGTACACGCCGGTGTATCGGCCGATCTCGCGCAGGTTGTTCAAGCACACGCCGCGCCGGGCTTCGTCCTTCGCGCTCCGCAGTCCCGGAAGCAGAATGGAGATCAGCAGGGCCACGATCGCGACGACCACCAGCAGCTCGATCAGCGTGAACGCCGACCGTGCGCAGACCGCCACAACGGTGCGGATCTGCATGAGAGTCCCCTTCCCGATGACGTCCCCGGCGACCGGGAGCGGCTCCCGGCGGGCCGCGGCGCAGCCGCCGAACGAGACAGGCTCGACCATGCGCGCCGGCGCAGCCGGTCGCGATGCGCCGAGCGAAACGTCACATGGACTTCAGCACGGGGTGACGAGAGCGCTGCGGGGAGGCGGATCCTCGGGTTCCAGCGAACGACCGACCGCGCGGCGCGCCGCGCCGCGCGCAAGCGGTTCGGATGAATCATCGAATTCGATCGCCGAATCGACGGCGGCCGTCGGCGAGATCAGGCACGCGCCGGCAATCCAGACGCCGCCGCCCCGGCATCGCATTGAACGGATCACCGGTGCCGCGCCGCCGGACTGCGACGCCGTCGCATCGGCCGACGAGGAGATCGCGGGCTTGTGGGAACAGCACGCGCGCGGCGCGGGGTCGGGCCCGATCCGCTCCGTGAGTTCGGCCGAGACTTCGTGTGACTGCGCCCATTTGCGGCGCTGTGCGGGCGTATAACAGCAGCACGCGGTAAAGCACTGCTCGGCGGAGATGCAGCCGCAGCTGTGCCCGGCGCAGGGAAAGTCGCCATTCGCAGCGAGTCGGGCGACGGCGGCCGGGAAGACTCCGACGGTGGTCCAGAATTGAACGGCGGCGAGCAAAATCCCGACCGTGCGCCGCACGGCGATCCCCTTGAGTACCAAACAACGTACAGCGTCGGCCGGAGAAATGCAAGCGCCCCCCGGCGGTCGGCGCGGCTCAGCCGGCCCCGCCCAGCGCGCGAGACAGCACGCTGCACGAGACGGCCAGCACGGGAACCGCGATGACGGTCCAGCCGAGGATCGCGCCCAGCCGGGCGCGGCCCAGTCCACGGCGCGAGCCGGTGGCCTTCCGAGCGCGGCGAAACACCCCGCGCGCCCAAAACACCGCGATGACGGCCGCGACGACTCCCACCAGCGCCAGCAGCGCGACCGCAAGCATCATCGCCGAGGTGCTGGCCGACGGCGCGGCCCCGGCCGCCGTCTGAGCCGGCGTCGGAGGCGTTATAAACCGGCTGACCACGTACGCGCCGGCGAACGCGCTGGCGGCGACGACCCCACAGGCGAGCGTGGCGTTGGCGCCGTCGGCAAGGCGCGCGTGGGCGGAGCGGTCCTCCCCGGCCGGGTCGTCGAGCGGCGCGGCCGGCTCGCGCTCGGAATCGTTCGAAGCGCCGTGCGGCGCGATGAGCGTGACGACGCCCGGCACGGCGGCTGCGCCGGACGCGGCGCCGCGCAGCTCGCTGGTCGGGCGATCGGCGACGATGCGCCCGTCGCGCATCTGCACGATGCGGCGGGCTTGCAGCGCGATGTCCGGCTCGTGCGTAACGAGCACAATCGTGACGCCGTGCGCGTTGAGGTCGTGAAAGACCTTCATGATCTGCTCGCCGGTCCGCGTGTCGAGGTTGCCGGTGGGCTCGTCGGCCAGAAGGAAGGCCGGGTTGTTCACGATCGCGCGGGCGATGGCGACGCGCTGCCGTTCGCCGCCGGAGAGCTCGTTCGGGCGGTGGGAGGCGCGGTGCGCCAGGCCGACGCGGTCGAGCGCGGCGAGCGCGGGTGTCCGGGTGTTCACGTTTCGCGCGTAGAACAGCGGGACGCCGACATTTTCGAGCGCTGTCGTGCGGTTGATCAGGTTGAAGGTCTGGAAGACGAACCCGATCTGTCGGTTGCGGATGACCGCGAGCTGGCGGTCGGACAGTTCGCTGACGACCTGTCCGTTCAGCACGTAGCGTCCGTGGGTGGGTCGGTCGAGGCAGCCGAGCAGGTGCATCATGGTGCTCTTGCCGCTTCCGGATGGGCCGGTGATGGCGATGAATTCGCCGGCGTCGATTTGGAGGTCCACGCCGTCGAGCGCGCGGACGATCGAATCGCCCATTTCGTAGAGCTTGGTCAGTCCGTGCAGCTCGATCAGCGACAAGGCAGCGATTTCCCCCAGGAAGCGAGGACTATTCTTCCGTTTCCCGCGGGAGCTTCGTGTACACTTCGACTCCCGCCGCCAACGCCTGCCCGCCGATCGCCTCGATCACCTGCGTGTTGGCGCCGTCCGTGATGCCGAACCGGCAGGCCACGAAGCGCTTGCCCCATTGCTCGGCCGGGCTGGCGCCGGGAACCCGAAGCCAGACGCCCTTGTTGCCTTCGTAGCTCTTGACCGCCTCGGCCGGGACGAGCAAGGCGTCGGTCACGCTCTCGACGGTGAATTCGACCTGGGCCTGCGTCCCGAGCGGGAGCATGCCGCGCTTCTCGTCCGTGATTTCAATGTACACGTCGAACTGAATGACGGTCGCGTTGACCTTACCTTGCGGCTCGACACGCTCGATCACGCCCTCGAATTCCAGATCGGGGAACGCGTCCACCGTCAGCCGCACCGCCCCCGTGCGTTTCTGCATCTGTTCGGCGTCCCGGCGGGCCGCCTCGCGGAGCTGTTCGATCTCGGGCAGGGCGTCGATGGGCGCGACGTTCTGCACGCGGCCGTAGTCCGCTTCGTCCACCCGCGCAAGCACTTTCAGCTTCTCGATGTTGGCGATGGTCATGAGACGCGTGCCGAGCGAGAAGCCGCCCGTGCCGGACTGCACCAGCGCTCCCGGACTGATGAACACTTCCGTGACGATTCCGTCCTGAGGCGCGTAGATGGTGGTTTCGCTCAACCGCTCACGGGCGTCCTCGAGCACCTTCTCCGCCTCGCGCTGCGCGGCGTCCTGAATTTTCACGTTCTCGTCGGCCGCGCGCACCGCGTTCTCCGCGTTCAATACCCGGGCCCGCGCCGCCCGAAGCTGCGCCTGGTTCACGTCGTAGCGCGATTGCAGCGCGATCATCTCCTGCTCGTTGCCCTGCCCGCGCTCGAACAACCCGCGAATCTTGTTCAGGTCGTACAGCAGGCTGGTCGCCGCGGCCTCGAGCTCGGCCACAGCCGCCCGCGAAACCTCGATGTTCTGCTTCGACGTCAACACGTCCACGCGGGCCTGCTCCAGCAATGCCTGAGCGCGGTCGAGCGCCGCCTGTGCGCGGTCCACGCTGCGCTGCTCGTCGATCGGGTCCAGCACCAGCAGCACGTCATCCGCGCGAACGAAATTGCCGGCCCGGACGCGGACATCGGTCACCTTTCCGGACGCCTCGCTCTTGATCTCGATGCGCTCGTTCGGCTCGATCAGTCCGGACGCCGTGATGGGAACGCGGATGTCGCCGCGGGCCACCTTCGCCGTCTTTGGAAGCGCCCACGCCGGCGTGACGCGCCACAACGTCCGGGCGAGATACCAGCCCGTCACGATCACCGCGACAACCAGCAGCAGAATGATCCACTTTCGCATGCCGTGCTTCGCCCTCGGAGCCATTACCGGCCGTTGCCCGGTCCTACTCGCGATCGACGCGAATCTCGCCGATACGGGGCCGGGTTCCGCGCATTCCCGACGAATTCCGGAGCGTAGTGGTGTTGCAGGCGATCAGCAAGCCGAACCGTCGCCGGCCCGTCGCGCAGAGCTGGCTCGTCGGCGTGTGCCTGACGATGACCGGGCTGGCGTGCAGCGCGCCCGGACCGGCGCGCGTCGTCAGCGCGGTCGAGCTCTCGGAGGCCGCGCGGGCCGCCACGCTGCCCGCCGGACGAAGCGTCGTCACCGACGTTTCTCGATTGCAGCCGCTGCTGACGCGCGTCGCGCCGGAGCTGGGTGTGATCCAGGTCCGCACGCCGGCAGACTGGGAGCTGCTTCGATCGGTCGCCCCGGCGCTCGGTCCGCCGCCGGCGTTGGAGCACGGCATGGTCGTCGGGCTGGTCAGTCTGCTGGGCCGGCCGCTCGGCGTCGATTTCCCGATCGAGATTCACGCGGTTCGCGTGCTGGACCGCGCCGGTTGCGTCAGCGGGACGCTGACGCCGGGGACGTTTTTCCCCGACGCGCTGGCCTTCGTCGATACGGCCTACGTTCCGGACCTGCACGCCGTCGTGATGATGGAAGTCAACGGCATCCGCTATTACCCCGAGCCTTGAGCCGATCCGCACTGCGCCTCCCCGGCACTTCCGCACGCGTCTCGTCCGCGTTTCTTGGGCGACGTATTTCGAACCGCCGCTCGCCCGCGGTATAATGACCGAATTCAGAATTCGGCCGCGCTCCAGGCGCCCGGCGATCCGCCGGCGTCGCGGGCAGCGCGGCGCGTCCAGGGGGAGGGGAACCCGCCGCGTGGACGATCGCTGCATCAGAATCGTGGGGGCCCGGCAGCACAATCTAGCCGGAATAGACCTCGAGATTCCCCGCGACCGGTTGGTTGTCATCACCGGCGTGAGCGGTTCCGGGAAGAGCAGCCTGGCGTTCGACACGATCTACGCCGAGGGCCAGCGAAAATACGTCGAATCGCTCAGCGTTCACGCCCGACTCTTCCTCGAGCAGGTCGGCAAGCCCGACGTCGACCGCATCGAGGGGCTGCCTCCGACGCTCGCCATCGCGCAGCTGGCCAACGCCCCCAACCCGCGCTCCACGGTCGCCACGACCACGGAAATCTACGATTTTCTCCGCCTGCTCTACGCTCGTTGCGGGGAGGCGCACTGCCCGCAATGCGACCGACCGCTCGTCCGACGGACCGTCGATCAGATCGTTGACGAAGTCCTGGCCTATCCGCCCGACACCAAGCTGATGATCCTCGCCCCGCTCGCGCGCGGACACCGCGGCGACCATCGCCCGGTCTTCCGCCGCATCCAACGCGAAGGGTTCGTGCGGGCCCGGATCAACGGCGCGCTGGTCGAAGCCCGCGAAGTGGCCGAGCTTTCGCCCAAGACGCGCTATGACATCGACGTGGTGGTGGATCGCCTCGTCAATCGCGCCGATATCCGCCATCGGCTCGCCGACGCCATCGAAACCGGCCTGGCGCTCTCCGACGGCGCGGTCATCGTCAGCCGCGCCGACAACGGACACGCCGCCCCGCCGCGCGGCGTTGCCGCCCGGAACGGCGAGCCCGAATGGCAGGACGAAACCTTCAGCGAGCGCTACGCGTGCAGCCGCTGCGGCACCAGCATCGAAGGACTCGCGCCGCGGATGTTCAGCTTCAACTCTCCGCACGGCGCCTGCCCGGACTGCGGCGGACTCGGCGCCCGGCTTCAGTTCGATCCCGAGCTGGTCGTGCCCGACCCGCAGCGCCCACTGCTCGGCGGAGCCATCGCACCCTGGACCGCCGGCAAGAAGGACGCCTCCGCGACCTACGGAAAGCTGGTCCGCACGCTATGCAGCGCGCTCGGCGTCGATCCCGGCACGCCATTCGCCGCTCTGCCCGACGACCTGCGCCGCATCGTGCTCCACGGCTCCAAGCCGAAAGACAAGCAGAAGTACGGCGTCGAATTCGAAGGCGTGCTGCCCAACCTCGAGCGCCGCTCGCGCGCCGCCGGCAGCGACCCAAGCCGAAGCCGCCTCGGCGCCTTCCAGAGCGAGCGAATCTGCGACACCTGCCAGGGCGCCCGCCTGCGACCGGAGTCGCTCGCGGTTCGCATCGACGGTCGAAACATCCGCGAGGTCACCGCCCAGTCCATCTCCGCGGCGGCGGCGTGGTTCGCCGGACTACAACTGCACGGCGAGTCGAAGCAGGTGGCGCAGCCCGTCGTGAGCGAGGTCTCCCGACGCCTCCAGTTCATGAACGAGGTCGGGCTGGGATACCTGACGCTCGATCGCGGCAGCGCCACCCTTTCCGGCGGCGAGGCGCAGCGCATCCGACTCGCCACGCAGCTCGGCAGCGGCCTGGTCGGCGTGTGCTACGTGCTGGACGAGCCGACCATCGGCCTGCATCAACGCGACAACGAGCGCCTGATCTCATCCATCCGCCGCCTGGTGGACATCGGGAACACGGTGCTCGTCGTCGAGCACGACGAAGACCTCATCCGCGCCGCCGACTACCTGGTCGACATGGGACCGGGCGCAGGCCTGCACGGCGGCCGGATCATCGCGCATGGCCCACCGCGGCAGGTGATCGACTCGCCGCAGTCGCTGACCGGTCGCTTCTTGCGCGACGAGTTCCAGATTCCGCTTCCGGAAGAACGGCGCGCCGTTCGCCGCGGCGAGTTTCTTCAGATCGTCGGCGCGACGGAGAATAACCTCCGCAACATCGACGTGAAGATTCCGCTCGGCTCGCTGGTGGCGATCACCGGCGTCAGCGGGGCGGGCAAGAGCTCTCTCGTCTCGCAGATTCTGCTGCCGGCGCTGCGCCGCCGCCTGCACGGCTCGCGCGAGCGGGTCGGCGCGCACGAGCGGCTGATCGGCGCAAGCCACATCGACAAGGTCATCGAAGTCGATCAGACGCCGATCGGCCGGACGCCCCGCAGCAACCCGGCCACGTTCACCGGCGCGTTCGACGAGATTCGCCGGCTCTACGCGAAGACGAAGGAGGCCCGCGTCCGCGGCTACGACGCCAGCCGGTTCTCGTTCAACGCCAAAGGCGGGCGGTGCGAAGCGTGCCAAGGCCAGGGCGTGCGGCGAATCGAGATGCACTTCCTGCCGGACGTGTTCGTGGACTGCAACGACTGCAAGGGCCGGCGCTACAACCGTGAGACGCTCGAAGTTCGCTACCGCGGCAAGAGCGTCGCCGACGTGCTCGAGATGCGCGTCGAAGAGGCCCTGCCGTTCTTCGACAGCTTCGCGCGGATCAAGTCCGGCGTGCAGGCGCTGTCCGACGTCGGCCTCGGCTATGTCCGCCTTGGTCAACCGTCCAACACGCTCTCCGGCGGCGAGGCGCAGCGCGTGAAGCTCGCGGCCGAACTGTGCAAGCCCGCCACCGGGCGCACGCTCTACGTGCTCGATGAGCCCACCACAGGGCTGCACTTCGCCGACATTCACACGCTGCTGGGCGTGCTAAACCGCCTCGTGGAGATGGGCAACACCGTCCTGGTCATCGAACACAATCTCGACGTCATCAAGACCGCCGACTGGGTTATTGACCTCGGACCCGAGGGCGGCGACCAGGGCGGGCGCATCCTCGCCGAAGGCACGCCCGAGCAGATCGCGGCCTGCCCCGCCAGCCACACGGGCCGTTATCTCGGCCCGAAGCTGGTCCGGCGAGCCGAAGACGACAGCGACGCGGCGTGAAGCCAAACCGACCCCCGGCGCGCCCGCCGGCGCGCCCGCCGAGCCCGCCGAGCCCGCCGGCGCGCCCGCCGGCGCGCCCGCCGGAGCGCCCGCCGCCGCGCCCGCCCCGGCTGCGCCGAGGACCGGCCTCTGACCCGTCTTTCCTTTTCCTTTTTGTCCTATGGGGGACCGGTCTCCGACCGGTCTTTCCTCTTCCCTCATACCGTGCGGGGGACCGGTCTCGGACCGGTCTAACTTCTTCGTAATCCGATCGAGGCCGGTCACGCCCTCGGCATGCGTTCGCGGTACTCCGCGTACGCGCGCGGTTTGCCGGCAGCGCTGAGCCTGAGCTTGAGCTTGCGCCTGCCGAACTCAGCCCATGAGCCTCCACGCTACGGGCACGCCAGGCCGAACTCGCCCAGCAGGGCGGACAGGTCGGCCAGGTCCACGTCGCCGTCGCCGTCCAGGTCGCCGTCGGCCAGCGCCATGCCGGACGGCAGCCCGAAATGTGACAGCAGTGCCGCCAGGTCGCTCGTCGCCACCCAACGGTCTCCATCGAGGTCGCCCGGGCACGGCGCTGGCGGGCACTCATCCGGACGGCCGTCGGCGTTCGCGTCGGTGAGCGTCCCGTCCGCGATGTCGCATGTGTCGATCACGCCGTTGCCGTTGCAGTCGAGGACGCCGAAGTCATATCGCAGCGTCCAGCGCGCGAACGAACCGGAACACCCGGCCACGCCGCCGCTCGGACGCAGCCGCACGACCGCGTCGCCGTCCAGAACGGCGCGATTGAATTCGTCGGCGGGCACGACGCACGCGTCGGAATCGAACGGCTCCGTGCAGAAGCCGGCTTGGTCGAAGAGCGTGGCCAGCGTGGCGCCGTTGACCACGAAATCGGCCGTCTCGTTCGCCAGGTCGAGGTCGGACCGCGCCTGGGCCCGGAAGGTCACATCGCCGCGCGCCGCCGGCGGGGCGATCAGCGTCTCGACCACGCCCTGGCCGGCCTCGAATGGGGCGACGAGCGGGGCGTGGTGGGAGAACACGCCCAGCGTGCATTCGTCGGGAACGCCGTCGGCGTCGCAGTCGGTGGCCAGCCCAGCCGCGATCTCCCAGTCGTCCGGCCGGCCATTGCCGTTGCAATCCGGCTGGCATTCGTCGGGAGCGCCGTCGAAGTCTACATCCTCCGAAAAACCCGTGGAGATGTCTACATCGTCACACCAGCCGTTGCCGTTGCAGTCTGCGCGAGACAAGTCAAAGACATAGGCCTTGCCGGTCCCGACGGTCGAGCCGGTGAACGGCTGCGGCGCGCCGGCGACGACAGTCGAGCCGGCGAGAGCGACGGAATAGCCCAGGCGATCGTCCTCGCTCGCGTCGTTCGCACGGAGTCGGGCGACCTGCGACCACGCCCCCTCTGCGCCGCGCTCGAAGACGTACACCGCGCCGCAACCGGAGCACTCCCGGTGATCGGCCGACGCGCCGACCACCAGGCGGTCGCCCTCGATGGCGACCGAATGTCCGAAATAGCCGACATCCACTGGAGGCTCGGGGAAGAGCTGCGCTCGCTGAGTCCAACCACCTTGTGAACTGCGATCGAATACATAGACCGCGCCGCCTACGTCGGGCGCGGCGCGCGAGCCGAACGCGCCCACCACGATCGTTCCGCCCCAGACGGCGACCGCGCTACCGAACTGATCCAGCGAGTCGGTGTCGTGCCCAAGCAGCTTCGCCGTCTGAACCCATGCCCCACCCGCGTCGCGCTCGAAGACATACGCCGAGCCCGCCGACAATCCGGCGTCGTCGTCCCAATGCGCGCCGACTACGGCCACGTCGCCATCGATGTCCACCGCGTAGCCGAACTCGTCGTTGCCGTCGCCGTCCGCGGCCAGGAGCTTGGCCGACTGCGCCCACACGCCGTCGCCGGAGCGCTCGAACACGTACGCCGCGCCGGCGAAGAAGCCGTTGTCGTTGTCCCCCGGCGCGCCAGCCAGCGCCGTGAGGCCCGACACCGCGACCGCCTCGCCGAAGTGCCCTTCCGGATCGTTCTCGTCAATCGCGAGATGGCCATCTCCGAGCCAACCGTCCGCGGTCCGGCGCCAAGCGCTGACCGCCCGCCCCCAGCCGTGGGCCACGAGGGCGAGCGGACCCGAGATCGCGACGTCATAGCTTCCGTTCGGGTCGTTCGGGTCGGTGCTGGAGATTGCCGCCGACTCTTTCCACGCGTCGCCCTCACGCTCGAATGCGTAGGCGTCATGACCGCGCAGCGATGCGACGAGCACCACACCGTCGGACACATCCAGACGCCACGCGAAGTACGAGTAGAGCTGCGCGTCCTGCGCAGTGAGCTTGCTCTCCTGACACTGCGCCAACGCGCGTAGCGCCGCTGTGCTCCCCAGCAACAGCGCCGCGGATACGATCTCCTGAGCATGCGCACGACGCATCCGCAACCTCCGCTACCAGCCGATGCGGCACGACCAGATGACAGTCTGTTCGGGGTTTGCGTCCTGGACCGACGTGCCCATGAACGTGGTCCAGACTTCCAGGTGTCCCGGGTTCAGCGGATCGGGACACCAGTCGATCCCCGTGTAGTCTCGAAGCTGGTATTCTGGATACAAGTTTCGATGAAAGTCGAACACCGGTTCCAGGTAGTCTGGCGACATCGGGTCGGCTTCCAAGATCGTTTCGACCCACTCGTCCGATTCGAAGTCGAAGTACGCATACACGACGTCGAACTTCGGCATCGGTGTGCCTGGGCCGTCTACCTGGTCGGACAGTACGTTGTAACGGCGATCGTCGTAGTAGGTAACGTGAATCGTTCCGCCGGAGTCCACTGTGAGGTTCGGCATGAACTGGTCTTTCCGATCCATGCCGGGCGGGGGCACCGGATCCTGGTTGACCCGTTCTCGCGCGCTGACCTGCCGGGTGCCCTGCCGACGGCTGTTCGCGTCGGCAGGTTCCCCGAGTAGTGCCGGGCGCTCGCACAGTCCGCGGCGCACCGGGTTGGCGTAAATGTCGTCTATCTGTTCCCATATCTCGCGCGGAGTAAACTCGCTGCGATCGTAGCCCCGGCCGCGCGGCCAGAAACGGTGCGTGAGCGCGCCGCGCGCGTCGGTGTCCGCCATCCGGTCGAGAAACGCCGGCGCATGGGTCTGCACGGACGCCAGGGCGCGGTTGCTGACGGATTTCTTCAGGGAATAGAGCACGTGCTCGAGTCGGGCGGGCGATGGGCCGGGCCACAGCAGCAGGTGAACGTGCTCGGGCAGGATGACCCACGCCCAGAGGTGGAATCCGTGAGTCTGCCGGGAGCGGTGCAGCGCGTCGACGAGCCAGCCGCAGGTGCGATTCGACGACCGGAAGTGTTGTCGTCGAAAGCAGGGGAAGGTGAGAAAATGCGCGTCTGAGGGCGATTCGTCGATCTATCTGATCGCAGATTGCATTCGATGGGCTTTCCAGAACCTGCCGACGCGAAAAGCCGTCGGCAGGGCACCCGGCACACATGACAAGAACACTGCTCTGTGAGCAGTGCTCGGGCGGTCGGAGCAGGGGCAGCGCACCCGACTCACACCTGAAACACCCCCGTCTTCAGCTCCGGCAGGTCGCCCACATACGCGCACGCCTCCAGGGCGAGCGCCAGAACCCGCCGCGTGTCCGCCGGGGCGATGATCGCGTCCACCCAGCCGCGGGCGGCCGCATAGCGAATGTCCATCTGGTGCTCGTATGCGGCCGTGATGCGGTCCTCCAGCAGCTTGAGCTCGACCAGGTCCGGCTCGTGGCCCTTGCGCTTGAGCGATTCGACCTCGATGTGCAGCAGCGTCTTGGCGGCCGACCCGCCGCCCATGACGGCGTACTTGGCGACCGGCCAGGCGAACATGAACCGCGGATCGTACGCCTTGCCGCACAGGGCGTAGTTGCCCGCGCCGAAGCTGCCGCCGGTGATGAGCGTGATCTTCGGAACGATCGAATTGCTGACCGCGCTGACGACTTTCGCGCCCGAGCGGATGATCCCGTCCTGCTCGCTGTCGCGGCCGACCATGAATCCGCTGACGTCCTGCACGAAGATCAGCGGAATCTTCATCTGGTTGCAGTCGAGGATGAAGCGGGCCATCTTGTCGGCGCTCTCGACATAGATCACCGATCCGAACTGAAGCGCGCCGCGGGCCGGCTTCACCTGCTTTTTCTGGTTCGCGACGATCCCGACCGACCAGCCGTCAAGCCGGGCGAAGCCGCACACGATCGACTGGCCGTACTCGGCCTTGTATTCGTCGAAGCTGTCGGCATCGAGGACGTGCTCGAGCAGGTCGCGCACGTCGTACTGCCCGCCCTTCGCGGCCGCGACGGGGTCGAACGCGCGGTCAGCGGCGCGTCTGGGCGGCCGGGCGGCGACGCGGTTGAACGGCGTGTGCGGCGAAGCGCCGAGCTTGCTGACCAGCCGGCGAAGGCGCTCGATGCACAGCTCGTCGTTCGGCTCGCGGAAGTCGATCGTTCCGCTGATCGCGGCGTGCATCTTCGCGCCCCCGAGTTCTTCGCTGCTGGCTTCCTGCCCGATGGCCGCCTTCACCAGCGCCGGACCCGCGAGGTAGAGCCCGCTGCCCTCGGTCATCAGCAGCGTGTCGCACATGACCGGCAGATAGCCGCCGCCCGCGACGCAGTTGCCCATGATCGCGGAAAGCTGCGGAACGCCCGCGGCGCTCATCACCGCGTTGTTGCGGAAGATGCGGCCGAAGTCGTCCTCATCGGGGAAAATCTCGTCCTGCATGGGAAGGTAGACGCCGGCCGAATCGACCAGGTAAAGGATCGGCAGCTTGTTCTCCATCGAGAACCGCTGCGCGCGGAGCACCTTCTTGCACGTCATCGGGAAGAACGCTCCGGCCTTCACAGTCGCATCGTTCGCGACAATCACGCACAGCCGACCGGATACGCGTCCGAGGCCGACCACCACGCCCGCGGCCGGCACGCCGCCGACGTCGGCGTACATTTCGTACGCCGCCCACAGGCCCAGCTCGAAGAAGCTCCGTGCGCCGTCGCCGCCCTCGCGGTCGCAGAGCAGGTCGATGCGTTCGCGCGCGGTCAGCCGGCCGTGACGGTGCTGCCGCTCAACGCCTTTCTTTCCGCCGCCCTCGCGCAGCGTCGCTTCGGTTCGCTCGATCTCCTCGAGCAGACGGGCGAGCTGGGCTTGTGGGGCGGACGCGGACGACGATGCGGTCCTGGCGGTGCTCATGATGGGCGGATTATCCGGGCGGAACGTAGCGCCAGCAACGAAACAGTCATCGAAAGGCGTCGGGAAACCGGACCCATTCGCCGGCGCCTTCCATCGCGTGCGGGGCGTTCCGTCGCCGCGAGCGAACTGCGAGAATCCAGGAAAGCGGGTTGCCCGGCGTCGAGGCGACGGTACTATGTGTGACATAGTATATGCCGCGCTACGTCGGGCCGTACGATTCGAGCGGCGAGGATGCCGCCCGGTTCACGGCGGTCGCGCCGCGCCACGCATTCCGCCCTCGCAGGAGACTCTCGCCATGTACGTTTCGCCGCCGCGTGCCGCATGGGATTTGTCGATCGTCGCCGCCGGACCGCGTCGCGGGCGTTTCGGTCCCGTCGTGATGTTCGCGAGTCTGGCGCTGTCGGCGGGCGCGCCGGCCGCGCCGGGTGACGGCGAGCTCTCCGAGCGCGACATCACCAACGGCCGGGGCCGCGCGCTGCGCGAGGCGCATTCCGCGAGCGGAGAATTCGAGCTGCGCGTCTGGCCGGCGCGAAGCTCCGGCGCGGCCGCGTGTCGCGCCGAGCTGCGGCGCAGCGGCGTGGCGACGGATGAGGGCGCCGTAGTGTGGCAACGCGAGCTGCGCAACGACGCCGCTCCGACCCATGCGGTCGTCTGGAATGACGGCCGTTTCGTGGTCACGCTGGACGAATTCCGTCGCGGCGGCGCGCGGCACGCACTGGTGGTTTACGACCACGAGGGCACGCCGCTGCACGAACGATCCCTGGCGGAGTTGCTTCGCGGGGGGGATTGGTCCGAGGTGCGCGTTCGCGGCCGGGCGATCGACTGGCTCGAGGGGGCGACGTTCGGGTCCGAGCCGCAGCCGCCGGTGCTCACGATTCGCACGCGTTGGGACCGCAACATCCGCATCGACCTGACGACCGGCGAAGTCACTTCGGATTCACCGGAAGGCGACGACGGCGGACCTCCGCCGCAGCTCGCACGGCTGCTCGACGCGGGAGCGGGCGGCGCGCAGGATCGCTCGGAGCGCATGGCGGATCAGCTCGCGCTGATGATGGAGCAACAAGCGGCCGGCGAGCCGTCCGCGACGGCCAAGGCAGAGGTCTTGTCGGCGGCCGAAGTGGCGATTCAGGCCGAGATTGCGGCCGCGGACGACGCGGCGAACGCGGCGGAGCTGCAGGCCGCCGCCGAAGCGATCGCGCTGGCGCGGGCGGAGGCCGAAGCGCGGGACGCCGAAGCGGCGCGGCTGGAAGCCGAAGCGCGCGCCGCCGCGGAGGCTGCCGCGCTGGCAGCCGCACAGGCGGAAGCGGACGCGGTCGAGCCGGCGACGGCGGACGAATCGCCGGAAGCGCACGAAGCGACCGACGCCGCGCCGTCTCGCAGCGCGCCCGATGCGGACGCCCCCATCGAGGCGGGCGACGGAGAGCAGGGCGCAATGGACGCTTCGACGCCGGCCGAGCCGCCGCGCCCGTCCTATGACGCGGGTGGACCGGCGGGCATGAGCGCGGAAGTCGGAGTTGCGGTTCCGATGCCCGATCCGGCGAATCCGGTGAATTACCTGGCGTGGGTGAACGCGCAGACGTCGACTCCAGGCGCGAACGCCTGGCCGCAGTATCAGCGAGCGCTGTCGTCGATGAAGCCGTATGAGGGCAATCCGGAGCTGCTGGATTTGGCGATGGAAGGCGACGAGTTGGCGCTGCAATCGCAGGACGTTCAGCAATGGCTGCGCGGGAACCTCGCGTCGCTTCAGGCGCTCTCAGCAGGCAACGCTCTGCCGTATCGCGGAATTCCCCTGAAGAGCGACGATGGATCGATGCTCGGCGCGCTGCTGCCGCACCTGGGAGGCGTTCGTGAGCTGAGCCGCGCGAGCATCGTGGCCGGGCGGATGATGGAGTCGGAAGGGTCGTACGCGGAGGCGGCGGATTTCTATCTGGACAGCCTGGCGTCGGGCGCGAACATCGGCGGCGGGCCGACGATGATCGAGAACATGGTCGGCGTGGCGATTCAGTCGAAAGCGGCCGATGCGATCCTCGATCTGTTCTCGAAGGACGCGGCGGCCGACCTGGACTACGCGGGCATGCTCGACGAGCTGAACGAGGCGTATCGTGCGCCGAGGCCGGTGGCCGAGACGGTGCAGTTCGAGCGCGCCATGGTGCTGGACGCGCTTCAGGCGATGTACCGGTACGACGAGGCGAGCGGCAAGTACCTCATGGCGAGCGACTCGATCGAACGGTTCGACATGGTCTCGAACCTGGTGGCCGGCGAGCAGCGGTCGATGGACCCGATCGACACGGTTCTCACGCTGGGAGGGCTGGGGTTCGAGCGGATGGTCGCGGAAGCGAACGGAATCTATGACGAGATGACCGAGTCGGTGCAGCTTCCGTATCCGCAGAGCGCCGAACGGCTGAATGCGCTGGAAGCGCGTTTTTCCGATCCGACGTTTCGGGCGGCGAACCCGCTGCTGGCCGACATCGCCCCGGCGCTCAGCCGCTATTCGTTTCTCGCGACCCGGGCGGAATCGACACGTCGAGCCACCACGTCGGTCGCGCGGCTCCAGGCGTATCGCCAGGCGCACGGGGCGTTCCCGGAATCGCTGGCCGAGCTGGGCGACGCGCCGGACGCGATCGATCCGTTCACGGGCCGGCCGTTTGCGTATCGGCGGACGGCGGAAGGATTCTCGCTGTATTCGGCGGGCGCGAACGGCGCGGACGACGGCGGCGTACACGACGAGAGAGGCGAAACGAACGACCTGGTGTACTGGCCGCGGCGCGCGGATTGACGCCGGGGATCGCGTCGCCCCGTTGGCGCGAGAGCGGGGGGAGGGTGTCTCGGGGCCGCGTGAGAGCAAAGGGGGCATCGTGTCTCGAGGCCGCGTGAGAGCAAAGGGGGCATCGTGTCTCGCGATCGCGTCTTCAGCGGCGCTCCGTGGGAAAAGCGCTACGGCTACTGCCGTGCGATGCGGGTCGGCGACTGGGTCTTGACGACCGGCACGGCGCCGGTGGCCGACGGGGGCGGCGTGCACGCTCCGGGCGATGCATTCGCCCAGGCGACGCGCTGCTATGACATCATCGAGCGCGCCCTGCGCGAACTAGGCGCGGAGCTTCGGCACGTCGTCCGCTGCCGCCTGTTCGTGACGGACATTTCGCAGGCGGACGCCTTCGGACGGGCGCACCACGCGCGCTTTGCGGAGCATCCGCCGTGCATGACGATGGTCGAGGTCCGCGCGCTGATCGACCCGCACATGCTGGTCGAGATCGAGGTGGAAGCGTTCGTCGGGTCGCAGCGGCTGAAGGAGACTCCTCTGGCGTCGCGATTGAATCTCCGCGCAGGCCGTGGCGCGACAATCTGCACACCCCCGACTCGCGCCAGGGGCGGCCCAAATCTCCAATGCGCGCAAGAAACTCCCGCCGCGCGCGTATTGACTGTTGAACGGCGTGCGTAGTAGCCTTCCGAACGGCCTCGGGGCCCGCTCGGCATGTCCCGGCACCGCGGACACACGCTTTTTTTTGACTGCACGTGTCGACGAGCATCGTTGTCTCTCGGGGAGGGTACGCCATGACCGACGGGACGCGACCCGCAGACGCCTTCGCCGCGCGACTCGAGCGATTGGTCCAGCAGACGCGACGGAGCGAGCCGTCGCGATCACCGTCGAGCAGGAGCGGCGTCGGCGTCGGCCCGCTCTGGTCGGGCGTTGCTCGGCACGGGCATTCGGCCGCGATCGCGCCGCCGGGTCCTGACGAGGACTCGCGTGTCGGGTCGTTCCCATCGGGATTCGCCCCGGCTGGTGCGCGGGAGGAGATCGCGCTGCTGTCGGCGGCCTGGCCGAGCCTGTCGCCGTCGGTTCGGCAGTCTATCGTGAACATCGTGCGCGCCCTGACCGAGGCGTCGAAGCGTGGGCCGCGCGCTCCGCGGGAGGGGAGCCCGTCATGAACACAACGATGATTCAGGAGCTGGTCGTGACGCGGCGGGCGAATGTCGCGGACGCGGTGCTGCGAGTGGGAGACAGCGACGCGCTGGAGCTGGTGGTGCTGTCGTACGAGGGCGAGGAAGCGCTCGGCGGGCTGTTCCGCTTCAGCATTGACGTGTCGATCGAAGAAGTTCTGGCCGACAGCGTCACCGAGATCAGTTTCGTGGGCGAGCGCGCCGCGCTGCGCCTGACCGACGAGGAGGGCCGGACGCGCTGCATTCGCGGCGTCATCCGCGAAGGCGAGTTTCTGCGGATCAGCCACAGTCACGTTCACTACCGGCTGCACCTGTCGCCGCCGGCGTGGATGTTGACGCAGCGGGTGAATTCACGCGTATTTCAGGAGCTGAGCACGCCCGAGATCATCGCGGCGGTGCTGGCGGATCACGGGCTGGGCGGCGATGCGGTGCATTTTGCGTTGAAGGAGCACTACCGCGCGCGGGACTACTGCGTGCAATATCGAGAGAGCGACTGGGACTTCGTCTCGCGCCTCATGGAAGAGGAGGGAATGTACCACTTCCAGCGCGAGCGGGACGGCGTTCAGACGCTCCACATCACCGACGGCTCGCACGGGCATTTTGACCTGGAGTTCGGCGCTCAGACGCGCTTCCACGCTCCGGAAGGCCTGGCCAGCGATCCCGGCACAGTACACCGGCTCGCGTTTCATCGGCGCGTGCGCCCCGGCGCAGTGGCGCAGACGGATTATGCCGCGATGCGTCCAAGCATGCCGCTGGTCGTGCGGGCGCAGGCGGACGGCGTGCCGGCGGAACGCGGCCTGGAGGTGTTCGACTTTCCGGGCGAATACCGCGACAAGGATCTGGGGCAGCGCCTGTCGCGCGTCCGGCTGGAGGAGCTGCGGACGGATCATTTCGACGCGCGCGGCGGCTCGACGCGCGTCGACTTCGCGCCCGGCCGGCGGCTGTCGCTCTGCGAGCACCGGCTGGCACGCTTCAATGGCGAATTCGTCATCACGCGCGTCGCGCATCGCGGGTGGTCGCCGATGGCCGAATCGACCTTCGCCGCGCCGCATGACGGCGGCGGCGTCCGTCGATCGTATGAGAACGAGTTTCACGTCATCCCGGCCGATCAGCCGTTTCGCCCGGCGCGCACAACGCCGCGCCCGCGCGTGGGCGGGCCGCAGACCGCGGTCGTCGTGGGGCCGGAAGGCGAGGAGATCTATACCGACAAGCACGGGCGGGTGAAGGTGCGGTTTCGCTGGGATCGTCCGGAGCAGCTTGGGCGTGACACGCGGCGGGCATCGGATTCGTCCTGCTGGATTCGCGTGAGCCAGCCGTGGGCCGGGCTTGGTTACGGCGGCATCGCGATTCCGCGCATCGGCCAGGAAGTCGTGGTGGACTTCCTCGAAGGCGATCCGGACCAGCCGATCATCACCGGCCGCGTCTACAACGGCGAAGCCCAGGCGCCGCAGAGCATGTCCGCCCCGATGCGCATGACGGGAAAGGGCGCCGAGCCGATCCCCGCCATGCAGGGCCGCCCGCAGACGCTGCCGGCGGCCGCGACACGCACGACCATTCGCTCGAACAGCACGCCCGGCGGCGGCGGGGCGAACGAATTCAGCATGGACGACGCGGCGGGCGCGGAGCTGTTCCACCTGAACGCGACGAAGGACTTCGTGCGAACGGTCGGCAACGACGACACGCTGACGGTCGGCAACAACCGCAAGATCTCGATCGGGAACAATTTGGAGGAGTTCGTCGGCGTGAACCGGGACCGGCACGTCGGCGCGAACGAGACTGTCGCGGTCAAGGCCAACCAGGGCGTCACCGTGGATGCCAACCGCAGCATCACGGTGAAGGCCAACGAATCGCACACCGTAAACATGTGTCGCGCCAAGCAGACGATGATCTCCGAGAACATCATGACCGGCGTGAGCAAGACGGTGGAGACCGGCTTGGCGCACATCGAGACGGTCGGGCTGCTGCACACGCTGATCGTGGGCATGCAGCGGCTCACCGCGGTCGGCATGAACGACGACCTGATCGTCGGCGCGGACAAGTGCGACAAAATCTACGGCAACTACACGACGACGGTCGACAACGAGATGGGAATCTCGGTCGGCGCGAAACTCGTCGTTGAATGCCCGGACATTACGCTTGCCAGCAAGGGCGGCTTCATCCGCATTGACGGCGACGGCGTCACCATCAAAGGCACAAAGGTCAAGATCAACTGCTCGGGCGCCGAGGCCGGCAAGTTGTCCGGCACGAGCACGGCCGCCGGCGGCGGCGGGGCGTCCGGATCGTCTGGCACGAACGGGTCGGCCAGCGGGATCGTCGCAGGCGGCTGCACGCCGGGCGGCGCCGCGCAAGGCGGGCTGGGCGGTCTGCTCGACAGTCTAGGTTTGGGCGGCTTCGACGGCCTGCTCACGGAGCTTGGCATCGACCCGCAGGGGCCACTTGGCCAAGTGCTGGGAGCGGTGGGCGAAATTCTGCCGAAGATTCCGGGCGTCGATCCGAACATCGGCAATCTACTGAACACACTGCTCAATAACGGCGTGCCGAGCATGGAAGAGATCTTCGGCGCGGTGCGCAACCGTCTGCCCGAGGACGCGCAGAAGGCGCTCGACGCGATTATCGCCGCAATCCGGCGCGGGACCAATCCGCCGCCGCTGCCCGGCCGGCCGACCAATCCAGCGCTGCCGGGGGGGCAGGCACAAACGGGCGGCAATGGCACGGTGAGCAACTTCGGTCCAGACGGCGCCGGCGGCGCGCCGGCGGCGGACACGGGCGCCCCGAGTTCGGGCGGCACACAGGGCTCGTTCAATGCCGCGGCCGCCGCCAGCCATGCGTCCGCGAACGCAGAATCAGCGCCGACCGGCATGTGCGGCCAGTATGTCCGCGAGGCGATCGCGGCCGGCGGAGTCACGGTGCAGCCGACCGGGTCCGCGATGAACTACGGTCCGAATCTCGTGGCGGCGGGGTTCCAGGCCGTTCCGGCGACGGAAGGCAGCTACGTGCCGCAGCAAGGCGATGTGGTGGTGTTTCAGGCGACCGACGGCCATCCGCACGGGCACATCCAGATTCACGATGGCTCGCAGTTCGTGAGCGACTTCAAGCAGAACGACCCGCTGTGGCCGAGCAGTAATCCGAACAGCTCGTGGCAGCAGAACAAGCCGAGCTTCACGGTGTATCGCTACCCGGCGTCGTAGGCGCGCGACTTCGACGCAGGGCGGCCGCGCGGGGGGCGCGTGGCCGTGTGCGCATGAGCCGCGAATCCATGAGCCGCGAGGGAGTGTCATGCCCAAGGCCGCGCGATTCGGCGATCCGCACACGTGCCCGAAGGTGGAGCCGGGTCCGGTTCCGCACGTGGGTGGACCGATTGTGCCTCCGTGCTCCTTGGACATTGAAATCGAGGATTCCGCCGCGGCGCGCGCCGTCGCGGACCATGCGCGGTGCGAGGCGGGACCGCTCGACCCCATCGCGCAGGGAAGTCCCAACGTCTTTATGAACGATCTTCACGCCGCGCGAATGGGCGACAAGACGCAGCATGGCGGCGTCATCACAGACGGCGCCGCCACCGTGGAAGTCGGGGTGATCGGCGATGCGGTGACGTTGCTGAAGATCGACGAAGGCACGCACTCTCCGGACGAGTCCGACGACGACGGCGGCAAAGGTCCGCACGACGCCGAAGCGACCGGCACTTCTCCGACGGACGAGAGCGCAGGAGACGGCACGGACGAGATCGAGACGGACGGCGGCGTTGTGGCCGATTTCGAGCTGGTGCAGCCGCATCGGCCGACCGCCGGAAAGCGTCTGGTCTTCCAGTGCAGGTCGTGGGATCCGGACACCGGAGGTTCGAACGGCGCACCCAACCCGGACCAGATCGTTCAGCGCGATTGGAGCGTAGAGCTGGAAGGCCGGGAAGTTTCGTTCAGCCGCGGCGGACGCAACGACTTCGAGTTCGATCCGACGCTCTTCCCACGCGAATCCGATTCGCAACGGCCGGTCCCTTTCGCAGTGATTCTCCGAGTGGCGGATCGTCAGGGTCATACTGATCAAACGCGGCGCACCTTCGACTTGCATGCGCCTCGCGAAGAGATTGTGGCCGTAATCCACATGCGCGAAGAACGGGGCGCGTCGCGCGAGATCGCACGCACAGGGCGCGACGGGACGGCGGCGCTTCCCGCGGCCGGGAGCGTCGTCTTTGAGGATCATTCGTTCCTTTTGGACGAGAGCGGCGTGGAGCGGCACGACCGGGCCATCACGGCGTCCTGGGATATTCGGCCGTCCGAGAACCTTGCCACTTCTGGCGGAACGGGGCGCTACCAGCCGTACACGTTTCGCTCAGGCGGACGATACACGGTCTCGCTGGTGGCCTGGACAAACGACAGGCGTGATCTTCGCGCCCGCGCGCGGGCCGTCATCGACGTTGGCCCGGATCGGCTGAAGGCGATCATCACGCACCATACGCACGATCCAAGCGCTCGCGGCGAGCATGTGCTGCAGGCACAGCTTCAGCCCATGCTGGTTGTCACCGGCGACACCGTCACACTGTTTGGCGCGCACGAACCGGCTGACGTTGACGTTCTCTACGAATGGGACGTGCAGTGGGACGGGCGTTCCTATCTCCGGAGAAGCGACAAGCCGGGACCGATCACGTTCTGGCTGGATCCCACCTTCGTCTCGTTGAAGCGATCGACGCTGAACGTTCGTCTCAGCGTGGTTACGCCAGACGGCGCGCTCCGATCGCGTCCGGACGCAGAGCATGGAATTGTCGTCTGCCCGCTCATGACCCAGGCGAACGTCGCAAGGGTTGTAGCGCAGAAGCTGCTGGAACTGGGTGTAGCCGTCGGCACGTCGCTGGGATTGACGGTGTTCTTCGGTGGCGCGGTCGCCGGGACAGCCGTTCTCTCGAGCGTCAGTACTCACGTGATTACGCAGGGTCTGAAGGATCTGGGATTGTCGGACACGCTCAGTTGGATTGTCTCGCTTGCGCTGTCGCGGACCGCAAACCAGATTGAAATCAGCCGTTCCCCGGAAAAGCTGAACGAGATTCTCGTCAAGTACCTGGTGAAGCAGCGAGTCCAGTATCCTCCGCGCTCCTCCGCAGATATCCAGGCTGCGCTTGCGGAGCTGGGAAGACTGGCAAATGACCCGAGCGCGGCGCTCCTGGACTACCACACGCGGAAGGCGCTCGAAGCCGCTCGCAACAAATTGATCAAGGATCTTCTGGGGATGCAGTCGGGTTCCGAGGACGCATGAGCGCACGCCGGGTGCCCTGCCGACGGCTTCTCGCGTCGGCAGGTTCAACTCCCACGCCGATGATTCGCCGGGCGACCCTCCGGCGGGTGCAATGCGGGACGACGGTTCGTTACGGCCGGCTCGTGCCCATGCCACCACTGCGGGGACCGGCACTTGTCCCGTGATCGCTTGCCGACAGGTCGCACAATGCCTGCTGGAAATCGCTCAGCCGGCCCGGCACAACTCCGGTCGCACAACGAAACGGGCCGCGACGGAGTTGCCTCCGCGCGGCCCGAGTGAAGCCACCAGCTGTTTCGAACTCCGCGCCGGACGGCGGCGGTGTCGCCGGACGCCCAGTCGCGTGCGATCGCCGCAGCCGTCGCCGCGGCGATCGCGTTACTTCGGCCGGCGCAGTCACGGCGTTCAGATTGTGCCGGGGACCGGTCTCCGACCGGTCAGAAGCGGGCGAGACGCCCGCGCTCCCCAGCGAGACGCCGACGCTTCCCGGTCGCTGCTTAGTGCATGTGCCCGCCGCGGCCCGGCTTCTCCTCTTCCTTCTCCTTGATCTCGCTTACCGTCGCGTCGGTCGTCAGCAGCAGGCCGGCCACGCTGGCCGCGTTCTGCAGCGCGATGCGCTCCACCTTCAGCGGAACGATCACGCCCAGCTTCACCAGGTCGCCGTACTCGTCGGTCACGGCGTTCCAGCCGAAATTGCCCTTGCCCTCGGCCACTTTCTGGCAGACGATCGAACCGTCGATGCCCGCGTTCTCCGCGAGCTGGCGGATCGGCGCGCGGAGCGCCCGACGGACGATGTCGACTCCGGTCTTCTGGTCACCCTTGGCCTTCTTCGCGGCCGCGTCGAGCGCGTCGTCGCAGCGCAGCACCGACGTGCCACCGCCGGGCAGGATGCCTTCCTCGACGGCCGCGCGACAGGCGTGCAGCGCGTCTTCGACGCGCGCCTTCTTCTCTTTCATCTCGACTTCGGTCGCGGCGCCGACGTTGATCTGGGCCACGCCTCCGGAGAGCTTCGCCAGGCGCTCTTCGAGCTTCTCGCGGTCGTAGTCGCTGGTGGTGTTCTCGATTTCGCGCTTGATCGACTCGATGCGGCCCTTGATGTCGTTCGGCTTGCCGGCGCCTTCGATGATCGTGCACGTCTCCTTCTCGACGATGACGCGCTTGGCCCGTCCGAGATCATCCAGCTTGACGCCTTCGAGGTTGATGCCGAGATCCTCGAAGATCGGCTTTCCGCCCGTGAGAATCGCGATGTCTTCGAGCATGGACTTGCGGCGATCGCCGAAGGCCGGCGCCTTTACCGCGCAGCACTGGAGCACGCCGCGCAGCTTGTTCAGCACCAGCGTCGCGAGCGCCTCGCCCTCGATGTCCTCGGCCACCACGAGCAGCGGCCGGCCGCTCTTGGCGATCTGCTCGAGCAGCGGCAGCATGTCCTTGATGCTGCCGATTTTCTTCTCGTGAATCAGGATGTAGGGGTTGTCGAGCACGACTTCCATGCTCTCGGGCTTGTTGACGAAGTGCGGCGAGACGTAGCCCTTGTCGAACTGCATGCCCTCGACGAGATCGACGGTCGTGTCGAGGCTCTTGCCTTCCTCGACCGTGATCACGCCGTCCTTGCCGACCTTGTCCATCGCCTCGGCGATGATCTTGCCGATCTCGGTGTCCTGGTTGGCGGCGCAGGTGCCGACCTGGGCGATCTGGTCCTTGCCCTTCACGGGGACGGTCATGCTCTTGAGCGCGCCGACGACCGCCTCGACGGCCATGTCGATGCCGCGCTTCAGCTCCATGGCGTTGGCGCCGGCGGCGAGGTTCTTGAGGCCTTCGTCATAGATGGCTTCGGCGTAGACGGTCGCGGTGGTCGTGCCGTCGCCCGCGTCCTTGCTGGTCTTGCTGGCGACTTCCTTCACCATCTGCGCGCCCATGTTCTCGTTGGCGTCCTCGAGCTCGATCTCCTTCGCGACGGTCACGCCGTCCTTCGTCACGGTCGGCGCGCCGAACGACTTCTCGATGACCACGTTGCGACCGCGCGGCCCGAGCGTGACCTTGACGGCCTTGGCGAGCTTGTGAACTCCACGGCGAATCGCTTCGCGCGCGTCCATGTCAAAAGTGATCTGCTTGGCTGGCATCGAGAACTCCTCATTGTGCAGGGTCGTTTGGGCCTGCGATCCCGTGGGTATTGATGCGGTCAGAGTTCCGCCCCGTTCGTCGCAGGGCCGGCGCGGCGCCACGGTGCGAAACGGGCCCGCAAGCTACGCTCTATCAATTCCCATGCCAAACACGCGGGATTCGCGCGAGACGTCTATTTAGCGTCCGCCAAACAACTTGCGCGATTCGGTCGATCGCGGCGGGGCCGTCCAAACCTGGGGCCGCGTTGTCAAAGTGGCAGACGCACCGTGACGAAGCGCCGAAGCGCGTCGCCCGGACCGCGGGAGAGAAGCTGCCGTGAGACGACAACGTCCGCCCGGTCCATCGGACCGCGCGGACGTGCTGTGAATCGACATGCGCCGCGGACGGAGCGGCGAACGCGAGCTACTGGATGAGCTGGGCGTCGATCTTGGAAAGCTCGTCCACCTGGCCGCGATAGGTCTCGAAGCCGGCGTTGAATTCGAACGCGCCTTCCTGGAGCTTCGCGGAATTCGCCACGAAGTCGATCTCGTCGAGATCGCCCGCGAACCAGAGCCGCACACACGTTCGGCCGGCGTGCTGGTTCACCAGAGTCACCGCCTCCGCCACGGCATGCTGCATGTTCGGGCTCATCGCGATCCTCGCATCACTCGAGGACGGCAAGAATGTCGGATTCGTCCATGATCAGGACTTCTTCGCCGTCAACCTTGACCTCTGTGCCCGCGTAGCTTGTGAACAGCACCTTGTCGCCCTTGCGAACCTGAAGCGGCTTCCGCGTACCATCGTCCAGCAGCCGGCCGTTGCCAACGCTCAGGATCGTCCCACGCTTGGGCTTCTCTTTAGCCGTTTCCGGCAACACGATGCCGCCCGCTGTCCGCTCCTCGGCCGTCATACGCTTGACAAGAACCTTCTCGCCGAGAGGCCGAATCGAGACCGCCATCGCCGCTCCTTCTTTCATAAAGCAGAAAAATTGTGCCGTTTGGACGCGACCGCGTCAACAAGAACCCGCTTCCCCGGCGGGTCCGCGAATCCCAGGGCAATTCATGTGCCAAGCCACGCCGGCGTCGCCGAAGCGGCCCACGGAATCGAGCAAGATTCCAGCGCAAGACTAATTATAATAATAACTTAGCCAGAAGCCGCGTCCAAACTGCACGGCGCGTCGGCACGCACGCGGCCGCCCTATCGACCCGCTGTCAACTTGGCAGCGGCGCGCTCGGCGAAATCGCCAGCCCCGAGCCGCGTAACCGAACATTCTCGGGCGAAACACGCCGGCCTCGATGCAGTGCCGCGCTTCGCCGACGCCGCAGCCTGCCTATGGGCAACCGCCGCCGAAGTACGTGAGCAGGTCCGAAAGATCGGCCAAGTCCACGTCACCGTCGCCGTCCAAATCGCCATCCTCCGGTTCTGCGCCGGCCGATATGCCATAGTTCGTCAGGATTGCCGACAGATCACCCAGGCCGATCTGCCGATCGCCGTCGAGGTCGTAGACACAGCCGAACTCGATCAGATCGAGCCCGTCCGGCACCGGCTGGGCCGTGATCGACAACCCGCGAACGTTGTCGAACACGAGGTCCGACGGTCCGCCGGGCGCCAGCGGCGTCGAGTCGATCAGCGTGCTGGCCGCGCCGGCCGCGCGAATGCGCACAAGCTCCGAGGAGGTGGAAGCCACATAGAGCGTGCCGTCGGTCCGGGACAGGTATGCGTCGCGTGGTGAGCCGCTCGCGAACGGGACGGTCGCCACGAACGTGTTCGTGCCGGGGTTGAAGGCGCGAATCGCGGGGTTTGCTCCTGCGTTCCCGACATAGACCATCGCGCCGGGCGCATCGACATCCACCGTGAGCGGAAAATCAAAGTTGCCAAAGCTCCCGATCAGGCTCGAGCCTGCCCCGGAGACGTTCACGACGGACAGGTTGTCGCTGAACGCATTCGTCACGTAGGCCCGCGCGCCGTTCGGAGCGAACGCGACACGAATCGGGAAATCGCCCACCGTCACCGACGCCAGCAGCGTGCGTGTCGCCGTGTCGTAGAGGCGCAGCCGGTCGTTGAAGCTGTCGCACACCGCCAGCGTCGAGCCGTCCGCGCTGAGCTCGATCCCGCTGATCTCGGTGTACGTGTAGCCCTGCGCCGACCCGGTCTGGCCGGCGCTGAGCTGCGACACGATCGTGCTGCCCGCGCCGGCGAGCTGGATGAAGCTGATCCGGTCTGTCCCGGCCACGTTCAGCACGTACGCCCACTGGCTGTCCGGCGAAACTCGCACGCGCGCCGGACGCGACGTCACCGTCAGCGAGCGAACGACGGTGTCCGTCGACAGGTCGATGATCCGCACGCTGTCCGCGTCGGCCGCGCACACGACGGCATACAAGCCGTCGGGCGTGATGGCCGCGTCGAGCGGGCGCTCGCCGACGTCGACGTAGCTGCGCACAGTTCGCGACGCCACGTCGAAGATGCCCACGTTGCGCGACGTGTTGAAGCAGACGACCGCAATCGACCCGTCGGCAGAGATCGCCAGGTCGCGCGGCGCGTCGCCTTCCGGCGACTCGCCGGTCAGAGCGAGGCCCTCGATCGCGCCGGCGCCGTTGATGTTGTAGAACTGCGCATCCTCGCGGAAGCGGTTGTTGAGCGCGATCGCCCGGCGCTCGGTCGGGCTGGTGGCGGCGTCTGCGCAGGCGGCGAGAGTCAGCGTACCGACGCCGGCCTGCGTCGCCAGATCGATCACGCGGGCGTTGAAGTTCGAGACGAACGCGTACGCGCCGTCGAACGACAGTTCGATGTCGCCGACGATGCCGGTGCTCACGGTCGCGGTCCGCGCGCCCGTGGCCAGGTCCACGAAGATCACGTTGTTCGAGATGGGGGCGATGGCGTGCGCGCCGGAGGGCGTAATCCGGACGAACCCGTCAAAGATGCCGTCCACTGTCCCGAACGAGCCGGTCACGAGCAGCGAGGCGAGATCGAGCTTCGAGATGACGCCCGGCGTCAGCGTGTGAACGACTGCCGCGATGCTGCCGTCGCTGCTTACGTCTACGCCGGTCGGCAGACCGGCGACGGCCGGCGAGGCCAGCTCGCCGCCGCTGGCGCGGTCATAGACCTTGATCTGCGAGCCGACGCGGTCCGGCAGGATGATCCGCGATCCGTCCGGTGTCAGCGCGAACTGCGTGAACAGCGCTCCGCTGATGCCCGATTCGGGCGTGAAGAAGAAACCGTAAATGCCCTGGCTCGCCGTGGGAAAGCTCGCGACCTCGGTCAACAGGTCGAGATCGAGGATCGAGAAGGCCGAGGTGACGGCATCGTTGATGACGCCCACGATCGCGAATTGCCCATCGCCCGTCACCAGCACGCGATAGGGTTGCTCGCCCGAGATCGGGATGTCCGCGATGACCGTGCGCGACGCCGCGTCGATCACCGACACGCTGTGGCTGAGCGTGTTCGGAACCAGCACATACGCGCCGTCCGGCGTGACGGCGGGGTGCGAGGGGAAATCGCCGACGGGCACGGTGCTTGTGACGGCGCGCGTGTTCACGTCGATGAACGCGACGTTGTCTGTCTCGGTGTTCACGACGACTGCGGTCAAGCCGTCGGGCAGGTAGATCACGTCGCGCGGCATGTCGCCCTCGTTGCCGGCGTTCATGCTCACGAACTCCGCCGCGCCGCGCGGCGCGCCGCCAGCCGGCTGCCGCGCAAGGCCGGGGTCGAGCGGCCGCGGCGCGACCCACTGCGCGGGTTGGACGGCGACGTCGGCATCCACGCTCACCGGATCGAGCGGCGCGCGCTCGCTGGGCCCGGTGTGGCTCGATGCGTTCGCGGCCCGCGACGGCGCGGGATCGCCGGGTGCGAAGTCCGCGGCGGCGGGCACTCGGGCTGCGAGAACGAAGAGGCCTGCGCACACCGATGCAATCGTCGGCGTGATGTCGCGGAGCGAAGATGGTCTCATGCTGATATCCCCTGCAAGTCGATCGCCGGGACGGTTCGACGCGTCGGGACGCACCGGCCCGACGGGACGCGGCGGAATCGCGCCGCCCGGAATCGCGTCGCGTGCGGCGTGAATTCATGGTGCAGGCAGGGGCGTCGCAATGTCAATTCGATTTGCGCGCGGTCAGGTCGGCGCGGCGGCGGTCGCGCGGAGTCGGCGCGGAAGCGGCGCGGGGAGGTGGAGGTCGCGGGGATCGAACCCGCGCAGCGCGGTTCTCGCTCTGTGTTGTCGCGGCCGCGCGACCAGCGGTGTCGTCGGGCTGGACGGCGGAGGCTGCTTGTCGCATGCATGCGCTGGGTCCAGCGAAATCATGCCACCCGGCCGGCCGTCCCTGGCGAACGGGATCGGAAACCGCGCGGAGTTCGTCGGTCCGGAGGTTATCATCTAGCGGCTCCAATCGGGCTTCATCTCTTGTCGTTGCGCGCATTGGGAGACTGACCATGCCAACGCCGTCTCGCCGTGCTGACCCGCGCGTAGTTCTCGTTGGGCGGGAGAGTTCGCGGACCATCCAGTGGCTTCGGAAGCCGGCCCTCGCGCTGGGGGCTTCGATGCTGGTCGTGGTCGCGTCCCCGGCGGCGCGCGGGCAGTGCGAGCTGAACGAGACCGCGCACGTGCTCGCCTCCGACGGCACATACGACGACAGTTTCGGATGTTCCGTCGCACTCTTCGGCGATACCGCGGTGGTCGGCGCCATGTGGCACGATACGCCGAGCGATCCGAATTACCCTGGCGCCGCCTACGTGTTCGCGCGGACCGACGGGGCCTGGATGCAACAGGCTCAGCTTCTCGCCGTCGACGGTGACAATGTCGATCTGTTCGGGCGTTCCGTGGCGATTTCCGGCGACACGATCGTCGTGGGCGCGTTCTGGGACGACACGTCGAATGGAATCAACACCGGCTCGGCCTACGTCTTTGTGCGCAGCGACGGACTGTGGACGCAACAGGCGCACCTCGTCGCGGCCGACGGGGCGAGGGGCGACGAGTTCGGCAATTCGGTCGCGATCTCGGGTGACACGGTCCTGGTCGGCGCGCCCGGATTCGATTCGGAGAACGGCCTATCCGTCGGCGCGGCCTATGTCTTCGTGCGCAGCGGCGCCGCATGGACTCAACAGGCCCAGTTGCTGGCGACGGACGGCGCGACGAGCGATCGATTCGGCGTCGCGGTTGCGCTCGATGGCGACACGGCGATCGTCGGCGCGGACTCCGACGACACGCCGGCCGGCGTGAACGCGGGCTCGGCCTACGTGTTTGTACGCAGTGGCGTCCACTGGTCGCAGCAGGCGCAGTTGAAGGCGCCGGACGGCGCGGCGAACGACAACCTGGGCTGCTCCGTCGCGCTCTCGGGCGATTCCGCGGTTGTGGGCGCCTTGGGCGTCGACACCCCGGCGCGCGGGGCCGACGCCGGCGCTGCGCACGTGTTCGTGCGCGACGCGGGCGTGTGGCTGCCTCAGGGGCGATTGTCGGCGTCCGATGGAGCGGCGGACGATCGCTTCGGTCGCTCCGTGGCGATCGCTGGCGACACCGTGATCGTGGGCGCTTCCGACGACGACACTCCCGGCGGTTCGAGCGCCGGCTCGGCGTATGCCTTCACGCGTGAGGACGGAATCTGGGAGCAGCGAGCCCGCCTGTTCGCATCGGACGGCGCGGGCAGCGACTTCTTCGGCTGGTCCGTCACGATCTCCGAGAGCACGGTGGTCGTGGGAGCGATCGGCGACAACACGCCCTTCCTGGAAACCGGCTCGGTCTACGTGTTCTCGCTCGGCTGCATCGCGTGCGTCGGCGATCTCGACGGCGACGGCTCGGTCGGACTCGCCGATCTCTCGGCGCTGCTCACCCACTTCGGGGTCGCGTCCGGAATGACGTACGCAGACGGCGACATCGACGGCGACGGCGGCGTGTCGATGAAAGACCTGTCGGCGCTGCTCGAGAACTACGGCGCAGAGTGCTCGTGAGGCGTTCGAACCCGCGGTGAACGTGCGCTGGGCACCCGGCGGAACACACTGCTCATCGAGCAGTGGCACACGTAGCGGTTCGTTGGCGAATGAATAGTGCCACCTCGCCCGGTCCCGCCCGCGTTCGGGAAGCGCCGGGTGCCCTGCCGACGGCTGTTCGCGTCGGCAGGTCTTTGAGTCTGCGCAGCGCGAATCGGCGGGGTGCCCTGCCGACAGCTGTTCGCGTCGGCAGCTCTTTGCCGGGCACCCTGCCGCTCTGCGTAGCGGTAGCGCAGGGAGACCTCTACGCTGCATCGAAAGCTCAGGCCCTTCTTACGCGGCGCGTCGCATCTGCCCGCAAAGCTGAACGTCAGAACCTGACGGTCAATGCGACCCGTGCCGCTGAGCGAGATCGCGAGCCGCTTGGATGGGGCGACATCAAGATTGCCCCGCCGCTTCAGATCTCCACCGGAGATGGTGAGCGCTTTGCCCTTTACACGGACGTTCAATTCCCACTCAGCGCCCGTCGTGTCGTCCTCGAACGAAATGCTATACCTGTCGTCGGATTCGCGAGCGATACGCACCGTGCATGTGCCGCGCCCGCCGCGCCCGTTGAAGTTTGTGTCGGATCGCCCGGTCCACGTGCCGACCGGGAGTGGTTCGCTCGATGCAGTTCGCTCGCGCGGCGTTGCCGGCTCGCGCGGCGGCGCTGGTTCGCGCGGGCGCGCTGGTTCGCGCGGGCGCGCTGGCTCTTGCGGCGGTGCTGACGGCTCGGGCGCCGAGTGAGCGTCGGGTTCCGAAGGTCGCGGTCGGATGCGGAGCGACTCCAGCCTGAAGTCGCTTCCGGCCGGCGCGACGATGAAGAGCGCGCTGCTCTCCGTCCGGAGCCCCTCGGGCAGCGCGACGTTCGCGTAGTCGCCCGACCATTCAACGATCGGTTCGCCGTTGGCTCGAGCCACCAACCCAATCTTGAGGGCGCTGAGCGTGAGCGGCGGGTGGCAATGACGGGGGTGCCACTGCTCTTGAGCAGTGCTCTTCCGGCGCTCGAACGGTCGGCGGATTGCAGGCGGGCTGAATCGCGGGAGACCAGTTCAGCCTGACTTCGGCGGAACCGCGCGGCGTCGGGTGCGGCCACTGCTCAAGCGGGCGGGAGGCACACGTACACGTCGGGTGCGGCCACCGCTCTTGACCCGTCGCACACCCGCCGGGTGCCCTGCCGACGGCTGTTCGCGTCGGCAGGTCTTTGAGTCTGCGCTTTGAGTCTGCGCAGGGAGACTTGGTTCGCCCCGGCGAACGGGGAGAAAGCCGCGGTCGCCGATCGGCGATCACCGCTGACCGAATTGAGGTCGATGCAGCAGCGTGTCCCGGCCTCCGGCCCGCAACCCGCCCCTACGTCATCCGCAGCTTGTCGAGGAATCCTTCGAGCTTTCTCGCCCGAACCGGGTGCTGGAGCTTGCGGATGGCCTTCGCCTCCACCTGCCGCACGCGCTCGCGCGTCACCTTGAAGATCTTGCCGACCTCTTCCAAGGTGTAGGTGTATCCGTCGCCGATGCCGTAGCGCAGCTTGATGATCTCGCGCTCGCGATACGTCAGCGTCTTCAGCACCGCCTCGATGCGGTCCTTCAGCATCTCGCTGGCCGCGGTCGAGACCGGGCTTTCGGCCTTCTCGTCCTCGATGAAGTCGCCGAAGTAGCTGTCCTCGCTCTCTCCCACGGGGCGGTCGAGCGAGATGGGATGGCGGCTGATTTTGAGCACGCGCCGCGCCTCGGACACGGGCATCTTGGCCTCGATCGCGATTTCTTCGATGCTCGGCTCGCGGCCCAGCTCCTGCAGCAGTTTCTTGCTGATGTTGCGCAGCTTGCTCATCGTCTCGATCATGTGCACCGGAATGCGGATCGTGCGGGCATGATCGGCGATCGCGCGGGTGATCGCCTGGCGAATCCACCACGTCGCGTACGTGCTGAACTTGTAGCCGCGGCGATATTCATACTTGTCCACCGCGCGCATCAGGCCCGTGTTGCCTTCCTGGATGATGTCCAGGAAGCTCAGGCCGCGGTTGCGGTACTTCTTGGCGATGCTCACGACCAGTCGCAGGTTGCCGCCGGCCAGACGCCGCTTGGCCTCTTCATATTCCCCGAAGACGCGCTTCGCGTCGGCGACGCGCTGCCGAAGATCGACCGGGATTTCCATCACGAGGTCGATCATGCCGGACAGTTCGTCCTTCATCGCCTCGACTTCCTCGGCCGGCAGCGTCTTGCCGCGGCGGTCGAGCTCGTCGCGGATGGAATCCATCTTCGTGCCGAGGCTGTCGAGCTTGCGCATCATGGGAGTGATGCGGCTGGTGCGCAGCGGAAGCTCCTCGAGCAGCGTCACCGCGCGGCGGCGGCGCTGGGTGATGCGGTCGGCCGCCGCGCGGCGCATCGCCGCGGCAGTGCGGGACTCGCGCACCACGCCCCAATCGGCCTGGTTCAGCTCGAGCAGCTTACGGACCGTCGCGAGGTTGGACGGCAGGCGCTTCACGATGGTGTTCTTGCCCATCGTCTCGTTGGTGGAAATCTTCATGGTGCGGTCGAACGGCATGCGCCCGTCGGCGACCGCCTGCATCATCTGCACCGCCTGCTGCATGCAGTAGTCGTTCTCGAGCACCTTGCGGCGAAACGCCATGCGGGTCAGCTCGATCTTCTTGGCGAGCGCAATCTCTTCCTCGCGCGTCAGCAGCGGGATCTCGCCCATCTGCGTCAGGTACATGCGAACCGGATCGTCGATGCGCCGCGCCGTGGCCTCGGCCAGGTCGGCCTCGGTGACTTCGTCGAGGCTCTCGCCGCCTTCGAGCGAGGTCGCGCGCTTGCGTTCGCCCTCGCGCAGCTTCTCCGCTTCGATCTCGTCGATCATCGGGACGCTGCTGAGCTCGATGCGGTTGAGGACGCTTTCCAGTTTTTCGGGCGAGATCGCCTCGTCCGGCAGAGCCTCGTTCAGCTCTTCCCACGTCAGGTAGCCGCGCTTCTTGCCCTTGGCGATCAGCTCGCTGACGCACTGATCGATCGGGTCGATGTCCACCGATGTATGTGTCTCAATCGCCATACGTCGTCTCCACGCGGCGCGATGCTCCTGGGCCGTCCGCCGGCTTCCCCCACGCTGAGAACCGGCGCCCCGCGCGTCTGCCGCAGGCCCGCTGCCCGGCGCTAGCCGCGGCCGGATCGCTCCGCCCGCTCGCGCGGAGCCGGATCGGCGATCCCCGGCTGCACCCGGTGCTTCAGACTGAACACGCCGCCGCGGCGCGAGCAATCCAGCACCGAGAGAAACGAGGCGGAATCGGCGTCGGCCCCACTCGCGGCCGACCCGCGCGCGACGTGTCGCGCCACCTCGCAATCCTGCAACTCCCGTTGCACCCGCTCGCTGACGCGGCGGGCGTATTCCTCGTTCACGGTGCGCGAGCGAACCCGCGCGCTTCCTCGACTCAGCAGTTCCAGGACGTCCGCGTCGTCGCACGCTTCCAGCAGCGCCGCGCGAACCTCTTCCCGCCGATCCGGCGGCAACGCGTCGATCGCGTCTGCCAGCCGGCCCCAGACGGGACAGTGCTTCGCCGCAGATGCGAACACCCGGTCCAGCTCGCCGGCGTCACCCGACTCTCGGAGAATCAGACCCACCAGCTCCTCAACCGAGGACACCAGCCCGGCTGGAATGTCGCGGACCGAATCGGCGTATCCGGATGTGGGCGGCGCGCTTTCCGGGCTGGCCGATCGCCCGACTCGTCCACCCCGCCGCCGATCCGCCGCCAGCGCTTCATAAATGCTTTCTGGCGATAATCTTAATAGCTCGCTCAGACGACTGACCAGCATTCCCTGCTCAATCGGGTCGATCCCACCCGCCGACGCGACTCGCGAAACGAACGCCAGGAACCCCGACGTGGCCTCCCGATAGCCTCTGTCGCCGGACTTCCGAACGGCTGCCGCGATCTGCGACCACTTGAATTCTAGCGCCGGAACCGCCGATTGCAATATTGACCTAAATCCATCAGAACCAAGCCGTAACACGCTATCGGCCGGATCCTCGCCGTCTGGCATCACTGCTACTCGGACGTCGAGCTTCTGCCGCAGCGCCGTCTCGACCGCACGGTCGGCGGCCCGAACGCCGGCAGCGTCCGCGTCGAAGCAGAGCACAACCGTGTCCGCGTAGGGCGTCAGCAGGCGGGCGTGGGCCTCGGTCATCGCCGTTCCGAGGGCCGCGACCGTGTTGGCGAAGCCGTGCTGGTGCAGCAGCACGGCGTCCATATATCCTTCCACGACAATAACTTGTCGAGATTTCTGCATCGCGTCGCGAGCCTGATCGAACGCGTACAGGATGCGCGACTTGCTGAACAGCGGCGATTCCGGCGAGTTCAGGTACTTCGCGGGGTCGTCGCCCAGCGTTCGACCGCCGAAAGCGACCGGGCGGGACTGCGCATCCAGGATCGGGAAGATGAGCCGGTTGCGAAAGCGGTCGTAAGCGCTTCCTTCGTCTGATTTTACGATCAATCCGGCGTTGATGAGCAGCTCTTCCGGAACGCCCGCGCGCCGGGCACGGTCCGACAGGTCGCGCCAACTGTTCAGCGCCAAGCCCAGCCCGAACGTCTCGATCGTCTCCGGGGTCAGGCCGCGCTTCAGCGCATAGGCTGTCGCCTCGCGACCGTGTTCGGCGCTGGACAAGTTTCGACGGAAGTGCTCGCGAGCCCACGCGTTGACGCGCCGGAGTTCCTCGCGGCCCTTCGAGCCGGCTTCATCCGGAGCAGCGCGGTGATCAATACCCGCCCGCTGTGCCAGCACGGCGAGGGCTGGGCCGAATTCGATCCGCTGTGAAAGCTGGACGTAGCGGATGGCATCGCCGCCGACTCCGCAGGACCAGCACTTGAAAATCTGCTTGGCCGGGCTGACGGAGAGCGAAGGCTTGTGATCGTCGTGGAATGGGCAGAGCCCGACGAAATCTTTGCCCTTACGCACCAACGAGACCCGCTCGCCGATCAGCGAGACGATGTCCGTGGACGATAAGACTCTTTCCTTAAGAGAGTTATCCATTTAGTCCAGCGTCGGAAAGAAGTCGGTAAGCGTCACGGCTGCGGCACAGAAGGGTTCCGGAGCTCGCCTCAGCCGATCAGCGGGCTTCAGCCCGCGTTAAGACAAATATAGCGCCGGTTTGTGCGAGTGCCAAATGGAGGCCGGCGAATTGAAAAGACCCGCCGCGGCGCGCTCGCGCCGGACGGGTCTGGAAAGTCGCGGTTTGTCGTCAGAACCGCGTCGTGGCGAAACGAAACGCGCCGAGTGACGGCCGGCCGCCGCGGAGGGCGGCGTACCCACGCCGCGATGACAGCGCACTATGCGGTGTGCGCGCGCTGGGCGGCGTCCTCGCGTTCGGTCGATGCGGGCACTTCCTTCGCGGTGATCAGCGCTTGCATGATCTGGTCGCTCACGCTCGACATGCCGGTCGGCGAGTAGGGGACCATCATGATGGTCGACGCACTCCGCGTGCCGACCGCGGTGACCGTGTCGTAGTGCTGAGTCAGCAGCACCATGCGTGTGGCCTCTTCGGGCGAAATCCCGGCTTCGGAGCAGGCGTCGACCGACTCCTTCAGACCGCGGGCGATCGCGAGCCGCTGGCGGGCGATGCCGACGCCCTGAAGCTCCTTGGCGCGGGCTTCCGCCTCAGCCTCGGCGATGACGCGGATCTTCTTGGCCTCGGCCTCGTTGCGCGCGGCTTCTTTCAGCCGCGCGCTGGCGTTGACCATGTTCATCGCCTTCTTCACTTCCGGGTCGGGCTGGATGTCGTTCACCAGCGCCTGGAGGATCGTGAAGCCGAACGCCTCCACCGTTCCTTCGAGGCGTTCCTTGACCGCCAGCGCGATCTTCTCCTTCTCGCTGAAGACGCTGTCCACCGGCATCTCCGGCACGAGCGCGCGAACCACGTCGAACACGTACGAGCTGATCTGCTGCATCGGGTTCGTGAGCTTGTAGTGCGCGGCCTTGACGGCGTCCTCCGTCTCGTGGACGAAGAACTGCACCGCCACGATCAGGTTGACGAAGACATCGTCCTTCGTCTTGCTCTCGATGTTGATCTCGAGCTCGCGGACACGGTGCGACACCCGCCCGGCGATCACGTCAAACACAGGAATCTTGAAGTTCAGCCCCGGCTCCGCCGTCCGGTGGTAGCGGCCGAAGCGCTCGATGACTGCGCGAGTCTGCTGCTCCACCGTGAACAGGCCGCTGGCAAGCAGCAACAGCCCGAACACCACCGCGACTCCGAGGACGACAGCCACGATCATCGCATGTCTCCTTGCGCTCGATGCCACGGACGGCTGACGCCCGAATTCCGGCCGGCGTCCGGACGCGGACGCCCATCACCCGTTCGGCAGGAACTCGGCACGAACCAGCTTCAACGACACGCGTTCCACCGGACCGGAAACGTCGTAGGACGGCACTTCAAACTCGACGGGTTCGCCGCGCGGCAGCTCGGCGAGCCGTTCGGACCGGCGCGCCACGACACGATTCGCGCCGTCGCGCCCGGTGAACTCGAGGTGCACGTCGCGAAGCGGGTAGCCGGCGTTGAAGACCCGCACGCGCATGCCCTCGGTGCCGATCAGGGCCGCGCCGCCCAGCGACGATTCGACGGCAAAGCCGAGCTGCGCCGCTTCCTCGACCGGCTGAAGTCCCTCCGGCAGATTCTGCGCAGCCGGGTCGGCGATCCGCCCGGGAGCTGCCGCGGACCCGCGAAGCGGCAAGCCGCACCGCGCGCAGAACCGATCGCTCGGATCGCCCGTCACTCCGCATCGCGGGCACTTCGGGATCAACGCGGTTCTCCCGCGGAGGTGCGCGCCGATCGCTCTCCGCCGACCCCCGGCCGGGCGTCGCGCGACGGCAATCACCCCATCGGAAGTCTACCTTGGTCTATCGGCGTTCGCAGCTATAAACCGGCGTCCCGCTTATAAGTTGGACGCCGCGCGACGGCGACGCGCACGCTTGATCCTGCGAACCGCACCGGATATCAACGCGGGGCGCATTGCCAGCCCGTTCAGGTCACGGAGCCATTCGGATGGGGAACAGTCAACCGTCGCGCGGCCGGTCTGCGGCGGACGCGCCTGGGAGCGCCGTGGCGCGGGGCATCGTCCTTGGCGCGGTCGTGATCGCGCTGATCGCTCGGCTCGTCTCCGTGCAGCTGGCGCCGAAGAACTCGTACCTGTGGGACCATATCTGCAACATGGGTTGGAGCGCGTACGCCTACGAGCACGGCCCGCAGCGCTTGTACGACTACGATCGGTCCGAGCCGCTGGTGGTGAACTTCTACCAGGCCGCCGGCGATTCGTTCCAGCCGCGCGTCTGGAAGAACCCGCACCTGTACAACTACCCGCCCGGCAGCGCCTACGTCTTCTGGTTCAAAGGGTGGCTGTGGAGCGTGCTCGAACCGACTCCGGTGACCGTGCCGATCCGACCGGCCGACGCGCGAAACCTCGGACGCACCGGCGAAGCGACGGCGCGACTCTCGAACACTTTCAAAGCCCGGCTCGTGAGCGCCGCGCCGGCGGTGTTGTTTGACTTCCTCATGGCCTGGGGCGTCGCGCGGCTCGTGCGGGCCTCGTGCGGAATCGGTCGGCAGTCGCGCGTTCGCGAGGCCGTCGCGCTGGCGATCACGCTGCTGGCGCCTCCGGTGTTTCTCGACTCGGCGTTCTGGGGGCAGGCCGACTCCTGGATCAGCGCCGCGCTGGTCTGGTGCGTGGCGCTGCTCATCGAGCGCCGCCTGACGTGGGCCGGCATCGCGTTTGGAATCGGCATCACGCTGAAGCCGCAGGCGATTCTGCTCGCTCCGGTGCTGCTGTATGTCGCGCTAGCGCTGCGGTTCATGCCGGGCGGCTCGTGGGGGGAGCTGCTGCGGCTGTGGCGGTTCGCGGCCGGCGCGGCCGGGGCCGTGGCGCTGATCGCCGGACCGACCATGCTGCATGACGCCCGCGCGCCCGGCAACACGGACGGCGCGCTGCGCTGGATCCAGCGGAGCTACGTCGGCACGATCGGCGACGATCGGTACAGCCGCATCACGCTCAACGCCTTCAACGCGTGGTGGCTGCACATGGCGGTGTACGGCACATCGCGCGAGGCGCAGGATTCGAACAGCATGCACTGGAGCGGAATGACGAACGCGACGGTCGGCAAGCTCTCGTTGGCCGCGTGCATTCTGGTCGTTCTCGCGTTGGCGGCGCGGAAGTGGCGCTGGGACGCGCCGTCGTGGCTGCCGGTGACGATGCTGGTGCTGCTGGCGGCGTTCGCGTTGCCGACGAAGGTGCACGAGCGTTACATCTATTACTGCATCCCGTTCGCGATCGCGCTGGCGTGCCTGCGGCCGGCACTGTGGGCGGCGCCGCTCGGCGCGCTGCTGATCGTGGGTACGGCCGAGATGGTGTCGTTTTCCTGGGTGCGCCTGGATGACGCGCGCGACATCCGGCTCGGGACGGCGCTGGCGCTGCTGACGCTGCTGACGTTGTTGTACGGCATCGCGACGTTGATCCCGCGGGTGCGGCCGACGCCGGTCAGCGCGGACGTCACCGGGCATCCGACGGGCGGTCGCGCGTCGCGTTCCTGAAGCGGGATTCGTCCGCTGGCTGCGTTTTTCCGGCGCTGTCGGGCGCGTTGCGCGCGTTTCTGCGCGCAGGCCGGGGCGTTGGGGCGCGCACGACGTCCCGGCGCTGCGCGCGGCATGGCGTCGGCGAAGCCGAGCGCTTTCCCGTGTGGGTCCGCGGGATTGAGGATTCGCGGACACCGCTCCGATCGCGGCGCGGGTCAGCGCGCCTGTTTGAGCAGGTCGCGGATCTCGCCGAGCAGTTTGACTTCGGCCGGCGGCTCGGGCGGCGCCGCGGTCGCTGCCGGCTTTTCGACCTGCCGGCGGAGCTGGTTGACGCCCTTGACGAGCAGGAAGACGGCGAACGCGACGATGACGAAGCGGATCAGGCTGTTGAGAAAAACGCCGTACCGGATGTCCACGGCCGGGCGGATTTCCTTTCCGTTCTCGAACGTCGCGTCCTGAATCTGGAGGCTCAACTGCGAGAAATCGACGCCGCTCATCAGCATGCCGATGGGCGGCATCATCACGTCCTTCACGAGCGTGTTGACGATCTCGCCGAATGCCGCGCCGATGATGATGCCGACCGCCATGTCGATCACGTTGCCGCGAACTGCGAACTCGCGGAATTCCTTGAGCAGCCCCATGTCATGCCCCTTGGTCAGAGTTGTCGGCGCGGGCGTCGCGCCGACGGAAGCGTATCGACGCGGGCGACGCGGATGCAAGCGGGTGGGCGGGGCAGCGCGCGATGGAGCACCGCGCCGTCGGCAGGTTCGACCGCGCCCCTTCGGTCGCGGCCGTGAGTCGCGTTCCGGGCAGTGTCTCAGTGCGAGCCGCGCGCCTCAGGGAAGCGCTCGGCCACCTTGCGCAGCGCCGCCAGGCACACGTCGATGTCGTCCGGAGAATGACCGGCGGAGATCTGGCATCGCAGGCGCGCCTCGCCCTTCGGCACGACGGGGTAGCCGAATCCGCTGACGAACACGCCTTCTTCGAACAGCGCTTTCTGCATGGCGATCGCGGTGGGCGTCTCGCCCACGATCACGGGCACGATCGGCGTCATGCCGTCGATCGACTTCAGCCCCAGCTCGCGCACGCCGGCGCGGAATCGGGCGGTGTTCTCGCGCAGCTTCGCCAGCAGCGTCTTGCCGTCGGCCTGAAGGGCGTCGATCGCCGCCATCGCTCCGTAGCACACGCTGGGCGGCAGCGCGTTGCTGAAGAGCTGCGTCCGGGCCCGCTGCACGAGGTAGTCGCACACCACCTGCGATCCGGCGACGTATCCGCCGCACGCCCCGCCCAGCGCTTTGCCCAGCGTGCTGATCTGCACGGTTCCCTCGCCCAGCACGCCGAAGTGCTCGGCCGTGCCGCGGCCGCCCGCTCCGAGCACGCCGGTCGCGTGCGACTCGTCGACCACGAGCAGGGCGTCGTTGCGGTCGGCGAGCTCCTTGAGCTTCGGCAGGTCCGCGACGTCGCCCTCCATGCTGAAGACGCCGTCGGTGATGATGAGCTTGTTGCGCGCCTTGGCGGCTTCGGGCGAGGCGAGCAAGCGCTGCAGCTCGGCGAGGTCGCCGTGCCGGTAGATGAAGCGCTGCGCCTTGGAAAGGCGGATGGCGTCGATGATGCTGGCGTGATTCAGCGCGTCGGAGAAGATCGCGTCCTCCGGCGTCGGACAGAGCGTGGGCATGACGCCCACGTTCGCGTCCCAGCAACTGATGAACGTCGTCGAAGCCTCGCAGCGCAGAAACTCGCAGATCTTGCGTTCCAGTTCCCGGTGACACTGCATCGTGCCGCAGATGAACCGCACGCTGGCCGTGCCGAGCCCGAACGTGTCGATGGCGCGTTTGCCGGCCGCGACGACGCGCGGATCGTTCGCAAGCCCGAGGTAGTTGTTCGAGGAGAGATTGACGACCGCGCGCCCGTCCATGCGGGTTCGGGCGGCCTGCGGCGCCTGAACTTCGTTGGCGATTTTGTATTGCCGCGATTCGCGAAGCTGGTCCAGCTCCGCGGCCAAGGTCCGTTCGAGCGTGGTGCGCATGGCGCGGGCCTCCGTGCAAGAGTCTGGCCGATGGCCGCGCGGGCGGCCGGATGGATATGGTAGCCGCGCGCCGAGTCGCGCGGGAGCGTGACGGTCGAAGCGCGGCTATACTGGCCGCTCCGCGCGTCGGCCGCCGGCGCGGAGCGACGACGATTTGGCGTGCGCGGCGGCGGAAGGGCGAGACGCAACTCTCATGCGCAGCAACTTAACGGACGACGCGGCTCCCGATCCGGATCTCGCGGCGCCCGCCCCCGCGGCGCGCAAGCCTGGCTTGCACCGTCGCCTGTATAACTGGGTGCTGCACTTCGCCGACACGCCGCACGGGGCCGTGGCGCTGTTCCTCATCGCGTTGATCGAATCGAGCGTGTTTCCGATCCCGCCGGACGTGCTGCTGATGGCGATGGTGCTGGGCGCGCGGACGCGCTGGGTGCGCCTCGCGCTGGTGTGCACAGTCGGCAGCGTCGTGGGCGGCATCGTCGGATACGGCATCGGCGCGGGACTGATGGACACGGTCGGCGCGTGGATCATCCGCGTCTATCACGCTGAGGCGTATTACGCGTACGTGCAGGAGCTTTATCACAAGTACGACTACTGGATCGTGTTCACGGCGGCGTTCACGCCGATCCCGTACAAGGTGTTCACGATCGCGTCCGGCGCGTTCGAGATGAACCTGCTGTGCTTCGCGCTGGTCTCGTTCGTGGGGCGCGGGCTGCGGTTCTTCCTGGTCGCGGGGTTGCTCTATTGGTTCGGACCGCCGATCCGCGCTTTCATCGAGCGGTACTTCGACATTCTGTGCGTGGTGTTCCTGGTGCTGCTGGTCGGCGGCTTCGTGGCGCTGAAGTTCGTGCGTTAGTGTAGGGCCTCAGAGTTTCTTGCTCCTGGGTGGTACGGGCCTCTGGCCCGTTCCAGCGACGGGCGGGACGCCCGTACCACCCTGAATAAGCGTAGGTCTCATTGAGGCGCTACATGAGCGCGGCGCGTCGTTCGACCGGCGACGAATTCTGATCCGGGCCGGCGCCGGCAGCGAGCGCGTCCGCCGTTCCGCGAACCCCGACGCAGCGGCGCAGTTCAACGCCGGCACGTCGGCGTCATCGGCGCGCGAAGCGCCGGAGGAGGGGAATGTCCGCATGAGCGCTTCCGTCGCGATCATCACCGGTGGCAGCCGCGGGATCGGCCTGGCGACTGCACGACAGCTCGCATCGCAGGGCTACGCGCTCGTGCTTGCCGCCCGATCGCGCGACCCGCTCGAAGCGGCCGCGGCGCAACTCCGCGAGGCCGGCGTCGCGTGCGAGTCGGTCGCGGCGGATGTCGGCTCGCCGGCCGGCGCGGGGGAGGTCATCGACGCGGCCCTTCGCCGTTTCGGTCGGTTGGATGTGCTGGTGAACAACGCCGGCGTCGCGCCGGTCGCGAAGATGGACGCCGTCACCGACGACGCATTTTCCGGCTGCGTGAGCACGAACGTCGCGGCGGTGTTCTACACGACTCGCGCCGCGTGGCCGGCGATGCGCGCGCAGGGCAGCGGCGTGATCGTGAACGTTTCGTCGGTCGCGTCGGTCGATCCGTTCCCAGGGTTTTCGGTGTACGGCGCGTGCAAGGCGTGGGTGAATGCGTTCACAAAGGCGGTCGCGGCGGAGGGACGTCCGCTGGGAATCCGCGCGTATAGCGTCGCGCCGGGCGCGGTTGAGACGAGCATGCTTCGCTCGGCGTTTCCGGACTTTCCCGCGAAGCAGACGCTGGCGCCAGAGCAAGTCGCGGCCGTCATTTCCCGGCTCTGCGATCCGGCGTTTTCACCCGCTTCGGGCGAGACGGTGTTCGTGCGGAAGTGACGGGGGTCGGTGCGCGGGGCGAGGCGGCCGCGATGCGCCGTAGCGCAGCGGCGTTGACGAGGTCCCAGTCGCGCCCGTTGTCATTCTCGCCCTTGGGCGTTTCCAGAATCATCGGCAGACCGGCGAAGCGCGGGTCGCGCAGCACAGATCGGAATCCGGACGCGCCGATGCAGCCGTGCCCGATGTGCGCGTGCCGATCGACGCGCGAGCCGAGTGCGCCGACGCTGTCGTTGATGTGCCAGCAGCGGATGCGCTCCAGCCCGAGGCAGCGGCTGGCCTCGTCGATCATCGCTTCGTAGGCGCACGGATCGCGAATGTCGTAGCCTGCGGCGAAGACGTGGCAGGTGTCCACGCACACGCCCAGGCGATCACCGCGGCCCGTCCGCGCGATCAGCTCGCCCAGCTCCGCGAACGTTCGTCCGAGCGTCCCACCCTGCCCCGCGGTCGTCTCCAGAAGCACCTGCGCGACGCCGTCGTCGCGTTGCGCCAGAACCTCGCTGAGCGCCGCGGCCGCGCGGCGCAGCGCTTCATCGCGCGGTCCGTCGCCGGCCGATCCGGGGTGCAGGACGAGGTAGGGGATGGCGAGCGTATCGCAGCGCCGCAGCTCGACCGCGAGCGCGTCGACACTCTGGGAGCGCAGCGCGGCGTTCGGCGTCGCGAGGTTGATGAGGTAGGTGGCGTGCGCGACTGGCGGGCCGAATCCGGGCGTCGCGAGCCCGCGTTTCCACGCGGCGACGTCCTCGTCGTCCAGCGGGGCAGCCCGCCACTGCCGCTGGTTCTTGACGAACACCTGCACGGTCTGAAGCTTCAGGCGCAGGGCGGCTTCGACGGCGTGTCGCATCCCGCCGGCGATAGACAGGTGCGAGCCGATGCAGAGGTCTCGGTCGGTTTTGACGGGGTTCACGCGCGCGGTTGTAATCCGCGCGCCGACAGGGGTCAACCGCCACGAATCGGGCAACACACGAAGCATGCCGCCGCTGATCCTCGCATCCACCAGCCCGCGGCGCCGGGAATTGCTGGCGACGCTGAACATCCCGTTCGAGGTGCGCCCCCCGGCTCACCACGAGCCGCAGCGTCCGCCGCCGACGCTCGATCCGGAATCGTGGGCGGAGGCGCTGGCGTATTGGAAGGCGCGCTCGGTGTCCTTGGCGGCGCCGGGACGCGTCGTGCTGGGCGCGGACACGCTGGTCGTCTGCTGCGGCGAGATCCTCGGCAAGCCGCGCGACGCGGACGACGCGCGGCGCATGCTCGAGCTGCAGGCGGGTCGCGAGAGCCGCGTTGTAACGGGCGTGGCATGGGTGGTGGCGGGAGAATGCGTTTCGCGGCGGCTGGCTCGGGCGGTGACGCGCGTCTGGATGAGGGATGACGCGCGGGCTCGCGCGGAATACGTGGCGGGCGGCGACTGGTGGGGCAAGGCGGGCGCGTACGGGATCCAGGACGTGGGGGACCGCCTGGTCGCGCGGATCGAGGGAGAGTTTTCAAACGTGGTCGGGCTTCCGCTGGAGCGCGTCCGACAGTTGCTCCGTGCTCTTCCGGCGTAGGCGCAGGCGTGGACCGGCTGAGCGGTTGGAATCGGCGCGCCCTGCGCGACAGGATGCGGTCGTGTGGCGGCTTCGCGCGGCGCGTGGGCTGATAAGACTGGTCTGCGCTTGCGGAAACAGCTATAGTACTCCGGCAGTGGAGCATCGCGCCGGCAGCGACGATAAGGCACAGGGGGATGGGTCGCGCGGCCGCGGCGCCGTCGAGGTCAATCAGCCGGTCGCAGCCGTCTTCCCGCCGAGGTTTCCCCGAATATGGCCAGTAAGCTCGATTCTGCTCTCGGGGACTACCTGAAGCAGATCAAACAATTCCCCCTTCTGACGGCCGAGCAGGAGATCGAGCTGGGTCAGAGCATCCAGCGCGCCGCCGACGCGGAGCATCGTGTCGCCAGCGGCGAGATCGGCCAGTCGGAGTACGGGCGGATTCAGCACGAGGCGTCCGAGGCGCGCGACCGCATGGTCCAGGCGAATCTGCGTCTGGTCATCAGCGTGGCGAAGAAGTTCCGCCACCGCGGGCTTCCGATGGAAGACCTGGTGAACGAAGGCAACGTCGGGCTGATGAACGCGGTGGACCGGTACGACCCGACGGTGGGATCGCGGTTCAGCACCTACGCCAGCTACTGGATCGACCAGGCTATCCGTCGCGCGGTGCAGAACGCGACGCAGATGATCCACATTCCGAGCTACCTGATGGAGCAGATCGGCCACATGAAGCTCGCGCACCGCGAGCTGACCAGCGCGCTGGGGCGAGAACCGGCGCTGGACGAGCTGGCGCGGCACATGCAGATTTCCCCGCGCAAAGCCGCGGCGATCTCCATGGCGATCCGCGCGTGCACGTGCCCGACGCAGGCGGCGACCGACGAGCACGGCGCATCGGTCACCAGCTCGCTGCCCGATCTGCGCACACCGCCGCCGAGCGATTCGCTCTTCACGCAATCGGACGCCGATTTCGTCACGCGGCTGCTCAGCGCGATCACCGAGCGCGAAGCGACGGTGCTGAAGATGCGCTACGGTCTGAGCGACCACGGCGGACGCCGCATGACGCTCAAGGAGATCGGCGACGCGGTGGGCCTGACGCGCGAGCGCGTGCGGCAGATCGAGAAAGAAGCCAAGAGCAAGCTGGAAGAGTACGTGAAGGAATACCTCTAGCCTTCCGCGCAGGCGCCGCAGCGGCGCTGCCGGGCGGCCACGACGCGGGGGTTGAACCGGGGAGGCGGCTCGCGCGTGCCCGACTATGCGTGCAGCGTGTGCGGCAAGCCGACGAGCTACGAGGGCGCGCTGCCCGCACTCTATCCTTTCTGCACGTCGCGCTGCCGGCTGATCGACCTGGGCCGGTGGTTCAACGAACAGTATTCGATCGATCGCGATCTCTCGCCCGAGGATGGCGACGAAGGCGCGCCGGTAGACCCGAACCGCTCGTCGCCCGGCTCCTCGTCCTGACTTCCGGCGCGCCCGCGGTCCGACGGCAGAACCGGCTGCCCCCGCCGCCGTACGCAATGCGGAGAGCTGAAGTGCCGCAGTTCGCTCACGGTCTGGCCGGCGTCGGGCTGGCGGCCGGCTCGGCCGGCGCGCCGAAGTCCGCGCTGCTGCGGCGCGGCTGGCCGGGGCTGCTGCTGACGCTCGCATATGCGCCGGACGTGGGCGAGTGGCTGCTGAACTTCGTGGTGGAGACGCCGCACGGGGCGCTCTGCTCGATTCCCGTCACGGTCATCGGATGCGCGCTGCTGGCGCTGACGCTGCGTCTGGCGTTCGGCGAAACGAGCGCGGTGGTGCACGGCGCGGCGCTGGCAGCGCTGGCGTCGCACACGCTGCTGGACGCGCTCAGCGGCGGCATTCCGATCGGCTGGCCGTTCAGCGAAGCGACCGTCGGCGCCGATCCGCTGGCGCTGGACGACGCTCCGTTTCGCGCGCGGATTCTCCTGGAAATCCAGTATTTCGCGCCGCTTCTGTCCGCGGGGCTGGCGTGGGCGATCGTGGCGCGGCGGCGTTCGGCCGAGTCGCTCGCGGCGGCGGTGCTGCTGGCGGGCAGCGTCGCAATGGCCTGGACCGGACCGGCGGGGGCGAGTGCCGCGACGCTCGCGGCGCTGGCAGCGCTGTGGGCGGTTCGCGTTCGGCTGTGCGATTGGATTCCGACCTGGCAAGCGGTCGCGGCGGCTCTACCGGTGCTGGCGCTGGTCGGGGTTCAGTTGAACGGATGGGCTCAGGTTCAGCTCGGGATGCTGGCCGACGGGCGGGGCGATCACGAGGCGGCGATCCAGTGCTATCGTCGCGCGGCGTGGCTTCGGCCGGTCGGGCTTCAGGGCGTGAATCACTACCGCGCGGGCCGGAGCTACCTCGCGATGGGACGGCCGGAACTGGCCGAAACGGAGTTTCGAGCGGGCATGCGCGAGCAGGCGGGCGGGACGCTGTTCTTGGACGGGCTGGTCCACCTGCATCTTTACCGCGATGACCCGCGCTACTACAAACCGCACGAGGCGCTTCGGCTTGCGCAGATTGTGCACGCGCGCGCGACGAAGGCGTATTACAAAGCATACGCGGCCGACCTGGTCAAACTGGCGGAGGAGGCGATTCGCACGTCGGATCGGCCGTAGGACGCCAGCCTCGGAAGTCCGGTGACGGACCGGTTGCGACCGGTCGCGGGCCATGAGCGAGCCTCATCGGCTTCGGAGGGCCGAGGCCAGCGGTCGGAGCGAGACGATCGGATGAGGGCCGACGCGACGAGACAGGCGGACGCCGAATGATGCCGGCGGATCGCCGATGCGTCGCATCGCTGCGGGCGTTCGGTTCGGGTTGGTTCGCGCCAGCACAGGACGATTGACCATCGACTCCAGCTCGATCGAACACGACGGAGCGACCTCTGCGGGATCGCCGCCGCCGGTCCGCCGTCGCGCTGCGACGCTCATCAACCTGGTCTACCAATATGCCGGCGTGGCGCTGACCGTCGTCCGCGGCATCGTGATGGTGCCGATCTTCCTGCGATTCATCCCGATCGACCTGTACGGCGCGTGGATGGCCTCGGGCGACGTGATCGCCTGGGTGCTGCTGACCGAGGCGGGCACCGCCGACCTGATCCGCCAGCAGGTCGCACAGCACTACGGGGCATCGGACCTGCGCGGCGCCGGGCGCGCGTTCGGGGCCGGCATGTGCCTGAGCGCGCTGCTCGCGGCGATGGTCGCGGCGATCGGGCTCGCGATCGCGCCGGCGGCGCCGGCGTGGGTGAACTATCAGGGCGAACACGCCGGCGAGCTATCGACGGCCGTGCTGATGGCGGTGTTCGCGACGGCGCTGGGCATTTTGTGCGGGGCGCTGCGCGGGGCGCAGCAGGGACTTCAGCGGCCGCTGGGCGTCGGCATCGTGGGCATCGCGGCCGAAGCGCTCAGCATCGCGACGTCGATCGGGCTGTTGTTGTGGGGATTCGGCCTGTACGCGATTCCGATCGGGTTTTTGGTGCGCGAGGCGGTGAATTTCGCTGGATGCCTGGCGTTGTTCGGGCGCACTGCGAGTGTCCTTCGCATTCCGGTCGGCGTGGAGCGGCGGCGGGTGATCGCGCTGGCGGGACTGACGGGCTGGACGTTTCTCAGCCGCCTGGGCTACGCGCTCGGGCATCACCTGCATTCGTTTCTGCTGGCGCGATTTGTCGGAACGGAATGGGTTCCGATGGCGGCGCTGACCCGCCGCGCGTGGGAGATTCTGTTCCTGCTCCTGTCGCGATTCAGCTTTTCGTTTCAGCCGGGGCTGGCGCATCTTCACGGAAGCGGAGATGCGAGTCGGTTCGTCGGAGTCGTTCGGCAGATGCTGGTCGCGCTTCTGGCGGCGTGCGCCGTCACCGCCGGGCTGGCCTGGGCGCTGAACGAGACGTTCATGACGCTGTGGCTTTCGTCGCCCGAGATTTATGCCGGGCACGCGTACAACGCGCTCACCGGCGTGGCCACGCTGCTGAACGTAGCGCTGTTCACCCTCTGCCAGGTCATTCTGGCGGCCGGTCGCATCCGCGAATCCGCGGTCGCACAGTTGTGGCCCAACGTGGCGAACGGGGCGTTGCTCGCTGGCGGGCTCGCGGCGAGCGCGGCGGCGGGACTGGCGCCGGCGACGATCCTGCTCGTGATTCCGCTCAGCGCCGTCGTTTCGATCGGTCTGGCCGGACTGCCGTATGCGACATGGCATTGGATGTCGGTCAGTCCGGGCGTGTCATCGTCGGCGGGGGCGCTGGCCGGCAGTGCGGCGCGCGTGCTGCTCGTGTCGGCTTTCGCGGCCTTGATTTCGGCGTGGCTGATTCACCCGGCGAGCTGGACGATGCTCGTGTTGTATGCGGCGTTGCTGGCGACCGCGCTCGCATTCGCGTCGGCGCTGGTCGATGTCGAGGTTCGCGCGCTGGGTCGGCAGGCGCTTCGGGCGGCGACGCGCATCGCGACGCGCATTCGCCAGTCGCCCGGGGCCGGTTCAGCCTGACGATCGTGAAGCGGTCGGCGCTCTCTGGGTGGCGGTCGACGCAGCGGGCTGTGTCGCCGCCCCAGGCGTCGTCCTCCAGACGCTGATCCCGATGGAAACGATCAGCGCGAGCACGACGACGACAATCGCGGCGGCGGCGCGGCGCCTCGGAGCGGGGTCCGGCGCGGTTGCCCGCGCGACGATTCGATCGCGCTCCGATCGGTCGAACGGCGCTGCGCACTCCGGACAACGGTCTTCCGTCAAGCCCTGCAGGTCGTAGCCGCATCGCTTGCAGGTGAATGCCCGTCGATCCAGCAGGACGATTCGCTCGAACAGGAAAAGCATCCCGGCGAGCGTGGTGATGATCGCGACGTAGCCGACGAGTTGTCCGAAGCTAAACAGGTGAACCGCCCCATTCGCCAGCAGCAGGCCCGCGAACCAGGTTCCAACCGCCAGGAGCCGTCGGGCGAACGAGATCGTGAGCACGGAGCCGCAAGCGCCGCAGTGGAACGATCCCCAGGCCGGCGTTCGAATGGCGCGAACGAAGGACACCGGTTCGCGACAGTTCGGGCAGTGAAGGAACATCGCGAGGCCCCAGCGCGCGGCGCGCGAGATTCAGGAATACGCTAACGGGCTCGCCATCGAGCGGGTCGGCGCGTGCGGGCCGATTCGCGCCCATCATTGTAGCCGGATTGCGCGCGTGGCGCGCGGCGGCGACAGATTCTTAAATGTAGTAATTGCAGAAACTTACATAGCGATTGCGGCTGCGTCCGCTGTGTGCCGCGGCGTAACACCGCCAGAAATTTGTTGACGGGTTACTATGAACATAGTAGTCTGCCGATGTACGTAGTAAGGAGACGCCGTGGCCAAGTCCCTGCCGCACATTACGGAAGCCGAGCTGAAGCTGATGAAGGTCCTCTGGCGTCGGGGGGAAGCGACGGTGCGCGACGTGCTCTCGGAGATCGAGTCCGAGGGCGGCGAAGCGCCGGCGTATACCACCGTCATGACGCTCATGAACCAGCTCGCGGCCAAGGGCGCGCTGCGGGTGGACAAGTCTCGGCAGCCGTTCCTGTACGAGCCGAGCGTTCGGCGCGAGTCGGTGCTGCGCGATCGTCTGAGCCGTTTCCTTCAGACGGTGTTCGACGGGCAGGCCGGCGAGCTGGTGCTTCGTCTGGTGGAGGATGCCGAGCTTTCACCCGAGGAGCTTCGGCGCATCGAGCAGCGAATCGAGGAGCGTGAGCGTAAGGCCGATTCGTCGTCGCCGGACGCCAAGCCGCGGGAGGGTCGCTGATGGACTCGCTGCTGCACACGCTGGTTCACGGACCCGAATCCGGCGCATCGATGGCGATGACGCTGGTCTTCTGGATGAGCCGTGGGGTTGTGTTTGGGACGCTGCTGGCGTTGCTCACCTGGGCGCTGACGTCGACCGTGCTGCGGCGCGCCGGATCGGGCGTGCACGCGTTGTTCTGGACGATTGTGCTGCTGAAGTTCCTGGTGCCGCTCGGGCCGGCGTGGGTGATGTCGTTCGAGAACCTGGTCGCGTGGGCGACGCCGCCGGCGTTCGAGTCTGCCGCAGGCCGGCAGATTCAATCGGAAGTGCGTCTGGGCGGCGTGTCGGGCACGCCGCTGCTTGTGCCTCAGCGCGACGCCGCGGAACAGGCTTCGCCGGCTTCGCCGGGGGCGTCGGACGTGTCCGGGATGCTGGCGCCGATTCTCGGGGGCTACGCGCTGGTGATCACGGCGCTGGCGGTTCGGCGCGGCATCGCCCATCTGCGCTTTGCGCGGCGCTGCGCTCAGCTACCGCCGGCATCCGGCGACGTTCGGGATCGGGTGCGCGACGTTGTGCGGCGGATGGGGCTGCATCGCGCGCCGGACGTCCGGATCGCGTCCGGGGCCGCTTCGCCGCTGATATTCGGCGTGTTGCGTCCGACGCTGGTGCTGCCGCGGCGCGTGCTCGAGTCTACGCTGGAGCTGGAAGCGATCCTGCTGCACGAGCTGGCGCACCTGCGCCGCGGCGACCTCTGGATTCGCCATCTGCAGCTCATCACCGGAACCCTGTTGTTCTTCTGGCCGGTCGTCGCGTGGGTCAACCGAAGGCTCGACCTCGCGCGAGAGAACGCCTGCGACGAATGGGCCCTTCGTCACGGCCGACTCACTCCCGGCGAGTATGCGCGCTGCCTGTTGCGGGCGATGACGCCTGCGGGCGCTCCGCGCTGTGTTGTTCGTCCGGCCGCGATGGCCGCAAATCTCAAACAAGTCGAGAGGAGAATCGACATGATCCTTCGATCCGAAACCGCCTCCGGGCGTCGTAGCGTTCGCGTGCTCGGCGGCGGATTGGCGCTCGCCTGGGGATCCGTGATGCTGACCGGCGCGGTGACGCCGCCGCAGCCGGACTCGGCGAAGCCGCAGACCGTCACCGAGGATGTGATCGTCCTGGCGGGGGATGACGGCGCCCCGCAGCAGTTCGCGTGGGTGACGGCCGGCGACGCGCCGGACGGCGTGATGCAATGGCACGGCGCGCACGCGCCGATCGTGATGCACGCGATGCACGGGGACGGCGATGCCAGCTTTACCGGCGTCTGGATCGCCGGTCCCAGCGACGCGGAGCTGGCGGAGTTCCTTGCGGCGCGTCCGGCGTCCGACCTGAACGGCGACGGGACGCTGACGCCCGTGGAGCGGGACGCATACGTTTCCGCCATGGCGCTGGCGGCGCCGACCGACGTGCTGGCGCAGTTTCCGTTCGCGGATCTCGATAAGGACGGCGTGCTGGGCGCGGCCGAGGCGGCCCGGCTGGTGACGACGGGGATGTTCGAGCACCGCATCGAGGCGATGAAGGTCGAGCCGCGTTTCATCACGCTGAAGCTGGACGGCAGCGACCTGCCCGCCAGCGGCGAGATCAAGACAATCGTGAAACTGGAAGGCGCGGAGTCGGGCGCCACGCTTCAGCATGACGTTCAGGTGCTGGACGACGGGCGCTTCGAGGTGCGCATCGTGCGGTCCAACGATGCCGGCGGAGAGGACGGCGCGGCGCCGCAGGGCGAGTTCGAGTGGGTGCGTGCGGACGCCGCGGGCGAGTGCGTCCAGGCGGCGCTTCCGCAGCCGCCGGCGCTGCCGGCGCGCTGGATTCAGGACAACGTCGACGCGTCGCCCACCACGGCCGAAGCGTCCGTTCTGGTGACGATGGTCGAGCGCGCTCCGCTCGATCACTTCCTGGAGCTGAATCCGGACGCCGATCTCGACCGGGACGGCACGCTCACGGCCGATGAGCGCGACACGTACACGGAGCGCCGCATGTCGGAACATCGCCAGCGGCTGCTGGAGAAGTTCCCGCAGGCGGACGCGAACGGCGACGGCATTCTCACGACGGAAGAGCTGCACGCTCATTTCGCGAGCCAGCACGCCGGCGACACGATGCTGATCGAAGGCGCCGATGGGCAGCGCCGCATGATTCGCATGCGGGCCGAGAAGGACGGCGAGTAGCCGCACGTCCGACGCCGCGGCGGGCGGGAGAGGCGCACCGCCGGACCGTGAACAGCTTCGCAACCCTCAGAGAGGCTCGCCGCGCGACGTGCGCGGCGCGCCTCTCGCTCTTTGGACGCGCGCGGTCGCGCTCGCGGAACACGGATCAGCGCGCGAAGCCGTCGTCTTCCCGAAGGGACTTCGGCGGGCCCAGCACTTCGCTGAGCAGCATCGCGTCGCGCAGCCCGGAGCGGGAGCGCAGCATCGCAACCAGTCGGTTTGCCGGTCTGCGGGCGCGGCGCGGCCGCTCCGCCGATTCGGCCTTGGAGAGCGACGAGAGCGGCGTCGAAGCGCGCGCGGCGCGGCTGGGACGGTCCGGGCTTCGGACGCGACGCGGCTTCTCGGCCGGCGCGATCTCCACGGGCAGCGGCTCGACAGCGTCTCGTGGCGGCGGCGGCTCGGCTCGGCGCGCGATCACAGGCTCGGGCGTCGGCTGCTCGGGAAGCCTCGGAAACGCGATCGGTCGCGGCGGCAGCGTCTCGACCGGGCGCGGCGAAGGCGCGGGAGCCGGCGGGGGCGTTGTCGCGACCGGGACGGGGGTCGCCGGGACCGGCGGCGGAGGAGGAGGGGCGGTGCCGCGCGACTTGTCGCCGGACGGCGGCGCGACGATCGCCTCGTCGTCGAGCACGATGACGTCGTCGTCGTCGTCCGGATGCGGCGGCTCAGGCGTCTTCGGGGCGCGCTTCAGCGCGCCCGCCAACTGCGAGACGAGATAGATGACCAGCAGCGCGACCGGCAGCAGGCGCTGAGCGTCTTCCAGGAAAGCGAGCGTCATCGTGCGTCTCTCGTCGGCGGTGGATCAGGTCCGCCGTTCGGCGTCGGAAGGCTCGCCGCCGATTTTCTCGCGCATCGACGTGTCCGCCTGGAGATTCCGCAGGCGGTAGTAGTCGAGCACGCCAAGATTGCCGGAGCGGAACGCGTCGGCGATGGCCTTGGGCACGGCGGCTTCGGCCAGCACGACCTTGGCCCGGTTCTCCTCGATGAGCGCCTTGTTCTCCTGTTCCTGCGCGATGGCCATCGCGCGGCGGCGCTCGGCCTCGGCCTGGAATCGGCTCTTGTCGGCCTGTGCCTGGTCGGCCTGGAGCCGCGCGCCGATGTTGTCGCCGACGTCGACGTCCGCGATATCGATCGACAGGATTTCGAACGCGGTGCCGGCGTCGAGGCCCTTGTGCAGGACGGCTTTCGAGATGCGGTCGGGGTTCTCGAGCACGTGTTTGTGCGATTCGGCCGAGCCGATGGCCGAGACGATGCCCTCGCCGACGCGGGCCACAACGGTTTCCTCGGTCGCGCCGCCGACCAGCCGGCTGATGTTGGTCCGCACGGTGACGCGCGCCTTGACCTTGAGCTGAATGCCGTCCTTGGCGACGGCGTCGATGGTGGTGCGCCCGGCGCGAGGATTGGGGCAGTCGATGACCTTGGGATTCACGCTGGTGTGCACGGCGTCGACGATGTCGCGACCCGCCAGGTCGATGGCGCAGGCGGTCCGGTAGTCGAGCGGGATGTTGGCGCGCTGCGCGGAGATGAGCGCCTGAACGACGTTCGGGACGCGCCCGCGCGACAGGTAGTGCGTTTCGAGATCCTGGGTGGAAATCTCGGAAAGCCCGGCCTTCCACGCCTGAATCTTGGTGTTCACGATGGCGTTGCTGTTCACGCCGCGCATCCACATGCCGATGAGTTCGCCCATGCCGACTTTGGCGCCGGCGAACAGCGCCAGCAGGTAGAGCCGGCCGAAGTTCAGGAAAAAGAACAGCAGAAACAGAAAAACGACCGCGCCGACCGCGAAAAACAACCAGGTCAGGGCGGTCGTCATGTTTATGCTCGTGGACGGCATCAGTCGCTCCGAGTTGTACGCGGACGGCAGTCGCTGCCCCCCGCGAGGTTTCCTTTCAGGCGCTCGACGTCGCCTCGGGCGGCGCGTCCAGTCGGCGCACCACGATCCGAGCGCCGTCGCGCTTGATCACTCGCACACGGTCGCCGGCGGAAACGTATTCGCCCTGGCTGGCCACGTCGACGATCTCCTGGCCGAACCGCGCCTGTCCGCCCGGTCGGAGATCGCCCGTCACGACACCCACGTCTCCCAGCAGCGCGACGCCCGGCGCGGCGTCCGGGACGGCCAGCGTCTGCACGCTGCCCACCGGGCGCAAGAACATGCTATTCGCAACCGGCACGCTCGGGAGATATCGCGCGAGCAGGAAGATTCCGGCGGCGGCCACGGTCATGCTGACGCCCATCACGATGACGCCGGTCTGCAGGGCGTCCCAGGTGCCCTGGAGACTCGGCAGGGAGAACGTCGGCGCGCCCGGTTCGGACGGCACGAACGTGCCGACGAACCCAATCAGCATGAGCAGCACGCCCAGCACGCCCGTGACGCCGAAGCCGGGGATCAGCAGGAGCTCGACCGCCAGCAGGATCACTCCCAGGCCGATCACCAGGATTGTCCACGCCGTTGCCAGCCCGGCGGCATAGGGCGCCGCCAGGAAGATCGCGAGCGCCACCAGCGCCGTCACGCCGGGCAGGATCAGTCCGGGAGATTGAAACTCGATGTAAGCGCCGATCACCATGATGATGAACAGCATGCCGCGCACCAGCGGACTGTTCAGCCAGGACGCGAAGCGCTCCCAGCCGCTTACGTTGTAGACCACGGGCAGGGAGTCGAGATTCAGCGCCGATTGCAGGTCCGGCAGCTTGGAAGCCACGGCGACCGCGATTCCGAAGACGATCGCCTGGTCGGCGCCGATGGTGAGCAGCTCCGCCTCGCGCGCCACCGGCTGATCGACGCGGACGGACTTGCCGTCGAGCGGGTGCTTGTACTCCGCGACCAGCCGCCAAGCGCGCTGGTCTTCGGGCTGTTCGTCGATCAGCTTGCGCTTCTCCGCCCCGTCGACGAACCGTCGTGCGCCGCCGGACGCTTCCTCGATCCACCACACTTCCGTCCCGAGCGTCACCATCGCCCGAAGCAGCAGCGGCTCATATCCGTTGCGCACCGCCGAGTCGCGGAATTCCTGGAGGATCGGGCTCTCCGCCTTGGCTCGCTCGGTCTCGCCCAGTTCTTCGAGGCCGCCCGCCGGCGTGAGCATGATCGGCGCGCAGTCGCCGATCGACGCTGTGCTGGCGACGACGATCTGCTGGGCCGCGACCGAGATCAGCGCTCCGGCGCTGATCGCGTCGTCGTTGACCCACGCCACCGTCCGCAGGCCGCGCTCCGGCAGGCTCTTGATGAGCTTGGAAATCTCGAGCGCGCTCGTGACCAGGCCGCCCGGCGTGTCCATCTCGAAAATGAACGTGCGCGCGCCGGCCGCCTCGCCCTCGTTGATGCGCCGCTCGATGCTGCGCCACAGGATATCGTCGATCACGCCTTCGACCGGGATGACCACGGCCGACGCGCGCGGCGAACCGGCCGGCGGGGAGGACGATCCCATCAGGGCGGCGGCCGCCGAGAGCAGCCCGAGCCACCCGAGGGCACGAAGACGCCGGCCAGCAACGACCGATCGGCATCGCGTTCGAGTTGCGTGACGCATGGACGACCCTCCGCGCATCCGCACGCCCTTTCCGTGCGCCGCGGCGCGCCGAGGCGGCGCCGACGCGACGGGTTGCGGCGAACACTACTCCAGAAGTATATCTTGCGCGGCCTGCATCGCGCCCGGCATCGATTGCGCGATCTGGCGGAATCCGGCTGCGACGGGCAGGGGGCCGTCGTATCCCAGCTCCGCCGCGAGTTCGCCGCGCACCGGCACGTTTCGGCCGTCCGACGCGTACAGCTCTCGTTCGACGTCCGCCGAACAGAGCCGCTCCAGCAGGCGCGCCGCGGCGGCCGGGTTCGGCCCGCCGCGCACCCGCGCGACCGTGCAGGGGATCCAGAGCGGCGCGCCGCCGTCGTCGATCGGCGGATAAATCAGGTCGATCGGCTGCCGGCGGCGCTGCGCGCTCCAGACGTCGTCGGCATCGGTCCAGCACAGGTCGGCCTGCCCGCTGTTCAGCAGGCGCACCGCGTGCGCGTTGCCTTCGGCGATCGCCGTGTCGCGTCCCTTCAGCGCGGCGAGGAGTTCTCGGCCGTCCGTCTCGCCCAGGGCGGCGAAGAGCGACGCGACGTGTCCGCGCATGGTTCCGAACTGCGGGTTCGAGATCGCGAGCTTTCCCTTCCAGGCGCCTTGCGAGAACTCGCGCCAGGTCCGCGGAACGTCCTCCGGCGAGAGGCGCTCGCGGTGATAGGCGAGCACGCGCGCCCGCGCAGCCACGCCCACCCAGAGCCGGCCCGGGTCCTTCCATTCGGCCGGCACGTCGGCGGCCGAGGCGATTGTGACCGGTTCGAGCAGTCCTTCCGCCGCCAGTTCGATCGTTCCGAACACTTCGCTCGACCACCACACGTCGCAGCGAGGACTGGACGCTTCGCGCCGGATTCGCCCCAGAAAGCCGCTGGTTTCGCCGGCCTCGGTGTCATACACCGCGTGCACACGGACGCCGTTGTCGCGCGCCACGCGCGTCAGGACGCGTTCGGCACATTCCCGATCGACCGACGTGTAGACGACGACGACGTTTTCGCGCGGCGCCTCGTTCTGGCCGCAACCGGCGGCAACGGCGAGGACTCCGAACAGGCAGATCGCCGCCGCGCGACGATAAGAATCTTGAGGAAAACCCGAGTCGTCGCCCGGACGGGCTAAACCTGCCGCTTTGCGCGACCGATAGTCCCGGTGGCCCGTCTTTGACGTGAAGTCACGGGAAGTTGAATCGAGAGCCCACTGGGAGAAAGCATTCATGGCCAACACACGCAGCTATTCGAAGCGCAACACGCGCGGCCGAAGCGGCTATTTCGGCACGAGCGCCGGTTTCTCGGGCACGCGCGTCAGCAGCAACTGGACGCCGAAGGCGTACAACTCGACGCAGTTTAGCACGCAGCGCCGCTTTGTGACGGCGCAGATTCAGTCGCTGCGCTACCTGAATCAGCAGTTCAGCGGCGCGCGCGTCACGGCGTTCTCGCCGTCGACCGCCAAGAGCTGGATCAATTTCGTCAACAACGGCAACTACGTCTACAAGTTCACGAACCAGCAGTTCTGCAGCACGTTCGGCACGCAGTGGGCGGTCGGCTCGCCGACGACCGCGCTGCGCTACCTGAAGCAGAAGTTTGGCAGCGGCATTCGCGCGGTCACGCGCGGCAACGGCAACACCTGGCTGGTCTGCGCCAGCCCGAACGTGAACGGCCGCCCGTTCAGCACGTACACCTGGAAGTAGGATCGCTGCCGCGACGGGTCGCCGGGCCGACAAGGCCGGGCGGCTCGGACACGGGCGTCGCCGGGACGTGCCGCTTCGCTTGAACGGCGTGCCGGGGCGCGAAGCGACTCGCCACGATTCACGAACAGCCCGGTTCTCGAAGTTCGGCTTTCCGGTCGGCCCGCGGTCGTCAGCGATCGCGGGCCGGCTTTGTTGCGCGGGTCTGGCCGCGGGGCGTCGATCAGCCGCCGCGCAGGCGCGTCGTATTCCAGCACGCAAGGATCACGGCATGCCCGGAGCTCTCCGCACGAGAATCGGGCGAGACCGCTGACCGTATACGTCGTCGGCGAGGGTGTATGACAACTCCAGGACTTGGCTTGTCTTAGTCTCGGAGTCGTTTGCCTGGGCGCATTGCGAGCGGGGTGGCAAACGGGTGACGTAGTCCGCGACGCCCGTGCGTTCAGTCGGCTGAACCGGCGGATGCGCTCGGACGGGGAGTACGAACGAGCGGAGACCGGAAATTCGTATCCGATTTTCATTTCTGTTGCCCACTGAATCAACTCGTGGTATACTCCAACCGGGCCGATAAACAGGACCTGCTCAGTTCGCAGTTGCATTGCAAGTCTAAGTTGAAGCGGTGTTGGAATTCGGTGTTCGTTGAACGCCTCGGTGAGTCTCTGCGCGCTGCGTAGCTTCGCTTGTGCAAGCGGAACGCGCGTCGCGGCGTCTCACGGGGTTTGTCTCGACGTCGCGCAATGAAAGTGTGACCGTCCGCCTGCGGAAACCCGACGGGCACCCGGCTTCGTTGCCCGCTCACATCTTGTAGCGAGGAGCGGTGAGATGGCCGCTGTTCGATCGCTTACGCTGTGTGTTGCTTCCACAAGCCTCGGATTTGCCTTCGTCGCGGCGTCTCCCGGGCAATTCGCCCAGCATGCCCTGCGGCAGGCGTCCGCGTCGGCCGGGGTCAGCCAGGCCCCGTTGGACGCGACGCCGCGCCCGGGTGCGTACGGCGTGATCTTCAGCGGGTCAGCGCCGCGCTGGGGCTGGATACCGCAACTGATTGCGCCGGACTCGGACTCGGACTCGGGCAGCGAGGGCGTCGGGCGAGCGGCCGCCGGCGGTCCCGGCGCGGTGAAGGAAGCCTGTCCGGACGACGTGTTTGCCGACGATGCGGCCGACGGCGATGTATATGGCTGGACCGGGCTGTCGAACGACACCGACGCGGAGCAGGGTTTTGCATGGACGGTGGATCAGATCGGGGGCGATCTGCCGCTTACCGCAGAGCCTTCCGCGGGCGAGATGATGCTGCACGCCGGCGAGGCCTCGGCGTTTACGTATCAACTGTTCAGTGAACAGCTTGCGGAGTCTGGCGCGGCGGTCATGCGGGTCCAGGTGTTTGGCGACGATGGTTCCCTGTATGGGTACTGGTTCGAGGTCGCGATCGACGAAGACTGCGTCGAACCGAATGAGCCCAACGAACCGAACGAGCCGAATGACCCCAACGATCCAAATGATC
>CAZKJT010000007.1:93159-93495 GCA_964553225.1 uncultured Planctomycetales bacterium
CGAACGATCCGAACGATCCGAACGATCCGAACGATCCGAACGATCCGAACGATCCGAACGATCCTAACGACCCGAACGATCCGAATGACCCGAATGATCCCAACGACCCAAACGATCCGAACGCCGATCCCAACAGCGATCCGAACAGCGATCCCAATGATCCGAATGCGGATCCGAATGACCCCAACAGCGATCCGAACGATCCCAACGACGACCCGAACAGCGACCCCAACGATCCCAACGATCCTAACGACCCCAATGAACCCAACGACCCGAATGACCCGAACGACCCGAACGACCCGAATGACCCGAATGACCCGAACGACCCGAACGATC
>CAZKJT010000007.1:93595-196394 GCA_964553225.1 uncultured Planctomycetales bacterium
CCAATGATCCGAACGATCCCAACGATCCGAACGATCCGAACGACCCGAACGATCCCAATGATCCGAACGATCCCAACGATCCGAACGATCCGAACGACCCGAACGATCCGAACGACCCGAACGATCCGAACGACCCGAACGATCCCAACGATCCGAATTCCTGCTCGGAAGGACCTTCCGCAAAGGGACGGGCGGAGGACAAGGCCCCAGTCGTTGACCTCGACACCGACAGCGACAACAGCGGCGCGATCGATGGAACGAAGGCTGAGGACGACGACGAGATGAAGGCGCCGGGCAAGCTGATCTTCTGGAACACCGATGATGACAACGGCGACAAGAACGCCGACCGCACGGACGGCGGCGCGACGGCCGGCGAGAACGACCTCGCCCCGATCGCCCTTTCGACCACGTGCCCGGATGCGAAGAAGTGGAAGCTGACGTTCCCGGCGCGCGTAAAGGTCTGGAAGAACGCCAATCGCACCGACGCGATCACCAGCGGCACCCAGTACGACGTGCCGCTGCCGGGCACGCTGTATGTCGAAGGCTTCAACCCCAGCGGCGGAAGCGGAGATGTGACGCTCGAGCTCACCGTCTACGACGACAAAGGCAAATCGGTCGGATCGGATTCGGTCAAGGCGACCGTGGTCAAGGTCGAGCTGAAGAAGTGTCCGAACGCATTCATCCCGCAGGGCGGCTCACGTGACAACACCGTGAATATGCGCGCGGACGTCACGCCCGGCGCGATCAAGGGCAAGTTCAAGTTCAAACTCACAAATGTGTCGAGCGAGAAGGGTTTCTGCCTGAACGCGCCCAATCCGATCCCGGCCAACGGCGAGGACTCCGACGCGTGGAAAGATCTCCAATTCCCTGAGCAGAACGGATTCACCATCGCCGGCGCGGACAAGGACCAGGCCACGACGACGGCCAACAACCTGTCCACCGCGAACCCGCGGGTCAAGTCGTTCGACTACGGCTCATACGGCCGCATCGAAGTGGAGTTCGAGTTCAACGCCAACACGAAGTTCCCGGGCGTCGAGGAGGCGGGCTTCCTGAGGTTCACCCGCATTCCGCTGGACGCGGATGAGAACGACATCGCGGACGGCGCCGCGCAGAATTCCGGTCCGGGCGCGTCGAAGGCCGCGACGGATGACAACGACGACTCCCCGGCCGGCAACGGCACGGCCGGCGACCGGCTGACGCGCTACGAGGAGTATCGCGGGTTCCATGTCGGCCTGTCGCACGTCCGCACGAACGTCACGAAGAAGAACGTGTTCTACTGTGACTTTGACAGCAACGGATTCCAGACGTATTGGAATGAAGGCAACTTGGGCGCGCCGATCCAAAAGATACGTCGAGTCGAGATGGACGCGAGCAATCTTGTCACCTTCAACAAGGAATCGCACGCGGGACCGGGCCAGAAGGCCATTAAGCAGCGGACGAATGTGCCGGTCGCGAACCGGTCGTTCTTCTGGGGTGAATCGACGATTAACATCCCGTTCAATCTGACCGAGAACGAGGTTCACCTGGACAATCAACTGATGGGCCTACGCTCAGGGACGGTTCTGGACGCCGCGATCAACGCTGCCGCAGTGACCATTGTGCTGACAAAGCAGGCGGCGGATCCGGGTTGGGCTCCGGCCGGCAAGGTCAAGATCGAGAACGAGATCATCGAGTACACCACGGTCGCCGTCGGCGCAACCACGATCACGCTTACGGGCGTCACACGCGGGATCGATGGGACTGCCGCCGCTGCGCACGCCGCGGGTGCACGAACGGACTACCACGTCGATCCGGATGACCAGGCGAATGCGACTGTTACGCATGAGGCCGGGCACGGCGTCAAGATCAATCATGACGCGTCGAACAGCGTGATGGTCGGCATCTTCCCCGCTGCTGAAGTCGGCCACTCGCACGACTTCAGGCACGCCGGCGCGGTCGTCGGCAGCACGCAGGAATTCGCGGTAAAATAGCCCAGCAGGAGATCGCCATGTTCGTGAACCGAATGCTCGCCGCGGGCTGTCGCGTGCTCGCCGCCGCGGCCTTCGCCGTGCCCGCGCTTCCGCCCGCGGTCGCCGAGTTGACGCTCGAGATCGAGCCGGCGTCGCCGCGCGTGTTCCAAGGCGAACCGATCCTGGTCCACGCCCGATTGCGGAATGCCGGGCAGGACGCTGTCAGCGAGGTCCGCGCCCCCAGTTCGATCGCGTTTGTGCTGACCTATTCGATCGAGCGCGTCGAGGCCGACGGCGCTCGCGCGCCTGTCGAGGGCATGCTGCACGGCATCGGCGCGCCGGCCTGGACGGCGTCCAGCAGCGCGCTTGCCCCGCGGGCCGCGCTGGCGTCCACGGGCGACGTGCTGCGTCAGTACCCGGGCCTTGAGCGTCCCGGCACGTACGCGATCCGCGGCGTCTACCATTTCGGCGTCTATGAATCCGAGCAGTGGAACAATGAGACTCTCACGTCGAACGAAGTCACGGTCACGATCGAGCCGCGCACGCGCGAACTCGAACGTCAGTGGAACCGCCTCAAGAACATCGAGATGCTCCGCGACGGCGCGAAGAAGCGGCGGTCCATCCACGAGTTTCTGAGCAACAACCCCGATTCGGTCTACGAGCTGCGCGCTCTCGACATTCTTCTGACGACCCAGTTCCACCAGGAAGACTGGGAAGGCGTCGGCAAGACGTCGCGACGCATTCGGCAGGCCGGCGCCAGCGAGGAGTATCAAGACCTGCTCTTCGTCCAGCAGGCGCTCGCCCTGAAGCAGCGCGGCAAGCTCGACGCGGCCATCAAGCTGCTCGCCGACGTCGATCTGCCGAACGCCCGCATTCATCGGCAGGAGTTGATCGCGCAGCGCGACAAAGCCGTCGCGGCGGCCCGTGAGGCGGCGCCGCCGTCCGGCCCCTGAGGCCTTTTCGCCGAGCGATCGATCCCGGAATCCAGGCGAGAAACGACAAAGACCGGCCGCGAGAGCCGGTCCCGTCGTTTGCGGCCTACGTTGGGCGTTACATTCGATCCGGCGGCGCGGTTCGCGCATGCGCTCTCCGCTCCGCGCGCCGCTCGGGCATGCCGTTACTCGACGGTGACGGCCTTGGCCAGGTTCCGCGGTTTGTCGACGTCGCAGCCGCGCAGAACGGCCGCGTGATAGGCGATGAGCTGGAGCGGCACGACGGTGACCAGGGGCGCGAGCATCTCGGGCACCTCCGGCACGTACAGGACGTGCTCGGCGTGTTCGGCGATCTCGGTGTCGCCTTCGGTCGCGATCGCGATGACGCGCCCGCCGCGGCTGCGGACCTCTTCGATGTTGCCGATGACTTTTTCGTACCAGTGACCGTGCGGCGCAAGCACGACCACGGGCATATCGGCGCTGATCAGCGCGATCGGGCCGTGCTTCATCTCGGCGGCGGGCAGTCCTTCGGCGTGGATGTAGCTGATTTCCTTGAGTTTCAGCGCGCCCTCCAGCGCGACCGGGTACTGAATTCCGCGGCCGAGATACAGCCAGTTCTCGGCGTGCATGAATTCGGCCGCGATCTTGCGGCATTCGGACGAAAGTTCGAGGGCGCGTTCGATCTGCGCGGGGATCTCGCTGAGGGCGTGCAGGTACGCGTCGCAGGCCTCGTGGCTGAGGTGCCGCCGCCGGCCGAGGAACGCGGCCATCATTGCCAGGACGGTGACCTGTCCGCTGAAGGCCTTGGTGCTGGCGACGCCGATCTCGGGACCGACGTGCAGGTAAACGCCGGCGTCGGTCTCCCGCGCGATGGTGGAGCCGACGGCGTTGACGATGCCGAGCACGAGCGCGCCCTTGTCGCGGCCTTCGCGCAGCGCGGCGAGCGTATCGATCGTCTCGCCGGATTGCGAGATCGCGATGACGGTGGTGTGGTCTTCGATGATCGGGTTGCGATAGCGGAACTCGCTGGCGTATTCGGTCTCGCACGGAATGCGCGCGAGCTGCTCGAACAGGTATTCGCCGACCAGGCCCGCGTGCCAGGCCGTTCCGCACGCGGTCAGGATGATGCGGCGCGTCTTGATGAGCTCGCGCGAGACGCTGGTCAGGCCGCCCAGCACCACGCGGGCGCTGTCCAGGTCCACGCGGCCGCGCATGCAGTTGCGCAGCGACTCGGGCTGCTCGAAGATTTCCTTGCTCATGAAGTGCTGGTGTCCGCCGAGCTCGAGCTGCTCGAGGGTCCACTCGATCTCTTCGATGTCCTTGGTGACCGGTGCGGCGTCGAGCGTGGTGGTGTGGAAGTGTTTTCGACGGACGACGGCCACTTCGTTGTCGGACAGGTAGATCACCTGCGAGGTGTGCTGCACGATCGCGGCGGCGTCGGAGGCGACGATGTTCTCGCCGTGGCCGACGCCGATGATAAGCGGGCTGCCGCGTCGCGCGGCGACGACGACGTCGGGTTCGTCGGCGTGAAGGACGGCGATGCCGAACGTGCCGCGGACCTCGCGCAGCGCGTGACGAACGGCGTCTTCGAGGCTCCCCTGGTAGAGGTGCCCGACGAGCTTCGCCAGCACTTCGGTGTCGGTCTCGCTGTCAAACTCGCAGCCCTGCGCGATCAGGTACTGCTTGAGCGTGCGATAGTTCTCGATGATTCCGTTGTGCACCAGCGCGATGCGCCCGCTCGCGTCGCGGTGCGGGTGGGCGTTCGCGATGGTCGGCGCGCCGTGCGTGGCCCAGCGTGTGTGCGCCATGCCGATCGTGCTGTGGGCGATTTCATCGTCCAGCTCCGATTCCAGCGCCGCGATGCGCCCGACGGCCCGACGGACGACCAGCTTCCCGTCCCGGATGATCGCCAGCCCGGCGGAGTCGTATCCGCGATAGTCCAGCCGCTTGAGGCCTTCGACGAGAATCGGGCAGGCGTTGCGCTCACCGATATAAGCGACGATACCGCACATTCTGAGAAACTCCGCAAAGGCCAGCGCCCGCGCCGAACGCGGCCCGAAACTGAAATCGTACTCGATTCCTGCCGATTCTACGAACGCCGGGACGGATCGTTCGCGCTACCGACGTTTCATCGGTTCGCGCGTCGAGGCGGATTCAAAGGCGCGCGGCGTCGGCATGTTCAGCCCGACTTTCGGGTCGGCGCGAACCGACGGGCCGGCCGCCCGCGCCGCATCGTGGGGACATGCCGTGACGCATACAACGCCGCAACGAAGCGATCCGCTCGTCTCGACGCTGCTCGCCGAAGACCCGGATCTGCGCGACATCGTCGAGGAGTTCGTGCGCGGCCTGTCCGACCGGGTGAGCGAGCTGGAACGGGCGCTGACCGAGCAGGATTGGACGTCGCTCCAGCGAGAGGCCCATCGCCTGAAAGGCGCGGGCGGCTCGTACGGATTCCCGCCCATCACCGAAGTCGCCGCCCGGCTCGAAGCGGACATCCACGCCGAGCAGCCGCAGAAATTCGACGCATGGATCGAACAACTGCGCCGCCTCGCGGCCGCGGCCGAGGCCGGACTCACGCCATCGCGCAGCCGATCGCGCGGCGACGCCTGAACAGCCGGTACGCCTCGATGGCGCGTTCGGTGCGTGCACGCAGCCGCCCAGTGCGGGTACCATTCCGCGCGATCGCCGCGTCCGTTCGATGCGTTCGATGACGACGGCGGACCGAGGCAGGAGCCCGGACGTGCCGCCCGATCCCTATTGCAGCAACTGCGGCTATTCCCTGGTTGGACTCACGGAATCCAGCAAGTGCCCCGAGTGCGGGCGGCCCCTGGTCGAAGTGCTGGAACGCTCGCGCGCCGCGATCATCGGGCGGCGATATCGCTCGTCGATCGTCGTGTTCGGACTTCCGCTGATTGACGTCGCGCAGGGCCCGCACGGATCCGAACGCGTCGGACGCGCCCGCGGCATCGTCGCCATCGGCGACGTCGCCACGGGCTGGCTGGCGATCGGCGGGTTCGCGCGCGGCCTGATCGCGTTCGGCGGCTCCGCCGTGGGGGTCGTCGCGATCGGCGGCTGGTGTGCCGGATTGCTGGCGCTGGGCGGCTTCTCGGTCGGAGTCGCGGCCGTCGGAGGCGGCGCTTTGGGGGGGCTGGCGTGCGGCGGGGGCGCGGTCGGATGGATCGCGCAGGCCGGCGGAGCGATCGGATACTACGCCGAAGCCGGCGGCGCGTACGCCAAGTATGCGCTGACGGCGTCGCGCTCCGACCCCGAAGCGCTGAGCCTTTTCCGCGCGCTCCGCCAGTACGTCGGCGCGAGTCCGCAGAGCGGTTTCCGCTGGTTCGTGACGCTGCTCGCGTGGTTCACCGTCATCACGCTGTTCTGGAGTTTGCTGCTGTCTGCGATCGTCTGGATTCGCTGGAAGACGCAGCGCCCGCGACGGCCCGAATCGAGCTGACGAACGTCGCGCGCTCGGCACGCGGCGGATCGATCGGTTACCCTTCCCCGACAGCACGCTCGTCGGAACGGCCGGCCGGTCCGACGAGCCACCGTTGCTCCGTGGAGGGTCCCCCGTGCTCTATCGCCGACTCGGCGTCTCCGGCGTAAAGGTCTCGGCCATCGGATTCGGAAACTGGCTCACCCATGGCGGCGGCGTCGCCGACGAACAGGCCCGTGCTTGCATCCGCCGTGCCTGGGAACTGGGGATCAATTTCTTCGACACGGCCGACATCTATCGCAAGGGCGCCGCCGAGACGTTTCTCGGTCCGGAGCTGAAGCAGTTCCGCCGCCAGGACATCGTGCTGGCGACCAAGGTGTTCTGGCCGATGTCGGACAACGTCAACGACCGCGGCCTGTCGCGCAAGCACATCCACGAAGCGGTGGATCAGTCGCTCCGCAGGCTTCAAACCGACTACATCGATCTGTACCAGTGCCACCGCTTCGACTCCGAAGTGCCGGTTTATGAAGTAGTTCGCGCGATGGACGATCTCATTCGGCGCGGGAAAGTGCTCTATTGGGGCGTGAGCGAATGGCCATCGCTCGAGATCAAGAACGCTTGCTCGATCGCGCGCCAGATTCACGCCGATCCGCCGGTTTCGGAGCAGCCCGAGTACAGCATGGCGGCGCGCCGGGTCGAGACCAACGGCGTGCAACGGGCCTGCGAGCAGGAGGGCATGGGAATGATCGTCTGGAGCCCGCTCAAGCAAGGCCTGCTCACGGGAAAGTACAGCGGCGGCAAGACGCCGGCCGGCAGCCGCGCCGCGTCCGCCGACATGAACGCATTTCTGCAACAGATAGACCGCGAAATCGTGGACCGCGTTGATCAGCTTCGGCCGATCGCCGAGCGGGCCGGCGGTTCGCTCGCGCAGCTCGCGCTGGCGTGGGTGCTGAGCCGGGCGGCCGTGTCCAGTGCGATCGTGGGCGCGACTCGGCCGGAGCAGCTTACGGAGAATGTGCGCGCCGCGGAGCTGCGTCTCGCCGAACCGGACCTGGCGGCCATCGACGCGTTATTTCCGGCGGAGCGTTTTCGGTAGCAGGCGTGTCGGAGCGTCGTCGGATCGGCGCCCGGTCGATTCGAGTTTTTCGGTGTGTAGGCCAGTATTATCAGACTAGCGGTCGTGATTGTCGGTCGCCTTGACGGCGCTGGTCGCGGCCGGGTGTCAGAATGGCAGAGTCCGCGGAGCTCGTATTCGCACCGGCGACGCTTATAAAACATTGATTTAAAACAATTTATGACGCATCTACAAAAGCCGGGCGATCTGGTCTGAGACTTGCTTCGACAGTCGCAGCGGTCGGTGTGCTTGCGCGCGCCGCCCCGCGAGGAGAAGCGAATGTCCAAGATCATCGGAATCGACCTGGGCACGACGAACTCGGTCGTGGCGGTCATGGAAGCCGGCCAGCCGGTCGTTCTGATCAACGACACCGGCTCGCGCCTCACGCCTTCCGTGGTCGCATTCACAGAGAAGGGCGAGCGCCTGGTCGGTCAGCGCGCCCGCAACCAGCAGGTTACGAACCCCGAGAACACCGTGTTCTCGATCAAGCGCTTCATGGGCCGGCGTCATCGCGAGGTCGGTCAGGAAGAGAAGATGGTGCCGTACAAGGTCGTCGGCGGCGCCGACGAGCTCGTCCGGGTGAAGGCCGGCGGCAAGGACTACGCTCCGCCGGAAATCTCCGCGATGATCCTGCGCGATCTGAAGGCCACCGCGGAGCGCTACCTGGGCGAGACGGTCGATCGCGCGGTCATCACCGTTCCGGCGTATTTCAACGACTCGCAGCGCCAGGCCACCAAGGAAGCCGGTCAGATCGCCGGTCTAAACGTCGAGCGCATCATCAACGAGCCGACCGCCGCGGCGCTGGCCTACGGCCTGGATAAGAAGTCGAACGAGAAGATCGCCGTGTTCGACCTGGGCGGCGGCACGTTCGACATTTCGATTCTGGACATCGGCGACGGCGTGTTCGAGGTTCTGAGCACGAACGGCGACACGCACCTGGGCGGCGACGATCTCGACGAAGTGCTGATCCACTACCTCGCCGAAGAGTTCCGCCGCAAGGAAGGCATCGACCTCCGCAAGGATCCGATGGCGCTTCAGCGCCTCAAGGAATCCGCCGAACGCGCCAAGTGCGAGCTCTCCGGCAGCATGGAGACGCAGATCAACCTGCCGTACATCACGGCCGACGCGAGCGGGCCGAAGCACCTTCAGCTCACCATCACGCGCTCGAAGTTCGAGCAGCTCATCGAGCCTCTGATCGAGCGGTGCCGCGGCCCGGTGCTTCAGGCGATCAAGGACGCCAAGCTGAGCGCGTCCCAGATCGACGAAGTCGTGATGGTCGGCGGTTCGACGCGCGTGCCGATGGTTCAGCGGCTTGCCCGCGAAATCTTCGGCAAAGAGCCGAATCGCAGCATCAACCCCGACGAGGTGGTGGCGGTCGGCGCAGCCATCCAGGGCGCCGTGCTGACGGGCGAGAAGTCGGACATCGTGCTGCTCGACGTCACGCCGCTCAGTCTGGGCGTCGAGACGCTGGGCGGGATCATGACTCCGCTCATCACGCGCAACACGACAATCCCGACCAGCAAGAAAGAGGTCTTTTCCACCGCGGCCGACAACCAGACCGCGGTCGACATTCACGTGCTCCAGGGCGAGCGCAAGATGGCGACCGACAACCGCACGCTCGGCAAGTTTCAGCTCGCCGGCATTCCGGCCGCCCCGCGCGGCGTGCCGCAGGTGGAGGTCACGTTCGACATCGACGCGAACGGCATCCTGAACGTCTCGGCGAAGGACCTGGGAACCGGCAAGGAGCAGAAGATCGAGATCAAGGCGTCGAGCGGCCTGAACAAGGACGACATCGATCGAATGGTCCGCGATGCCGAGACCCACGCCTCCGACGACGAGAAGAAGCGCAAGCTCGTCGATCTGCGCAATCAGGCCGATCAGATGGTCTACCAGACCGAGAAGACGCTCCGCGAGAGCGGGGACAAGGTGGACGGAGCCACGCGCGGCGACATCGAGCGCGCCGTCAACGGCCTGAAGGACGCCTCCAAGGGCGACGACGCCGGCTCGATCGAGCGCGCCATCGAAGCCCTCACGCAGGCCTCGCACAAGCTGGCCGAGCAGATGTACAAGTCGGCCGCCTCCGCTCCGCCGCCCAAGGGCGGCGACGAGCCGCAGGGACAGAAGTCTGACGACGTGATTGACGCGGAGTACGAAGTCAAGAAGTAGACGCTGCCGCGGCCCATTCCGATTCACCTGCGCGGGCCGGACCGACGTCCGGTCCGCGGGCGTTTCCGGAAGCCGCCGCCGGTTTCCTGGTCCGCGCGACACCTGATTTCCGTCGTATAATCACCAGGGCTCGGCAACCGGCGGGAGCTCGGCGATGGGGCAGACTGCGCAGATTCCTCGTACGCGTTCCGCGCCGCCGGTTCACCGGAAAGCCTCCCTGGCGACGCGGCTGGCGTATTCAGCCGCGTGGATCGCGTGCGTCGCCGCCTCGGCCGACGTCATCCTCCTCAAGAGCGGCGGACGAATCGAGGGAGAGATCCTCGAAAACGGCGCCGACGGCGTTCACATTCAGACGGCGGTCGGCCTGGTGGTGCTCCCGCCCGACGCGATCGAATCCATCGAGGACGGCGTCGGATCGCGCGACGACTACCAGCAGCGCGCCGAACAGGCCGAGCAGACCGCAGCCGCCCAGACCGAACTGGCCCGCTGGTGCGGCGAGGTCGGGCTTCGGGCCGAGCGAGATCGGCATCTAAAGCGCGCGCTGGAGATCGATCCGAACCACGAGCCGGCGCGGCTCGAAGCCGGGTTCATCCGGATCAACGGCATGTGGGTCGACGCCCGCGCGCCGGAGCGAGCCGCGGCGTCGCGACCGGGTTCCCCGAACGCGGCGGCTTCCCGCCCGGCTCCGGCGGAGGATCCGGAGAAGTTGATCGCCGCGGTGCAGTCCGACTGGTTTCGTCGCATTCGCGCGATTCGCGACAACATGCTGGAGAGCGCGTCGGAGCGCATCTCGGAGGACGGGCGACGCCGCATTCTGGAGATTCGCGATCCGCTCGCCATTCTGCCGATGACGCGCGCGCTCAGCTCGGGGCGTCCGATCAGCCGCGCGGTCCTGGTCTCCGCGCTCGGACAGTTCCAGCAGGACGAGGCCACGCTCAACCTGGCGCTGCTGGCGTTGGTGGACGATGCCGAAGACGTTCGGCGCGACGCCCTGGTCGAGCTGATTCGCCGCAAAGATCCGCGCGTGATTCCGCAGTTTCGGGAGGCGCTCGCCACCGATAGCGACCGGCTCGTGCGCCGCGCCGCGATCGCGCTCGGCGCGCTGGGCGCGTCGGAAGCTGTCCCGGACCTGATCGATGCGCTCACCGCGCAGCGCCGCAGGGTGGTCGAGGTGCCCGTCTACACCTACGTGCAGGGCTATGAGCGGTGCTTCGATTCCGCCGCGACCGTGTCGCTGGGGGGACTCAGCTCGGTGCGCGTCCGCCCGGTTGCGGGCGTGGTATTCAACCCTTCCGGCTTCGCCGATACGACGTATGAACGCCGAAACGTGACCGTATTCCGCACCGAGGTGCTGGAAGCCCTGCGCACGATTACCGGGCAGGATCACGGCTTCGAAGTTGAAGCCTGGCGCCGTTGGCAACAGGAGCAGGTTCCATGACGCGAATCGCTTTCACGTTCGCCGGACTCTTCCTGATCGCCCCATCGCTCGCAGGCGCGGACGACGCGCGGTGGGTGGCCGAGGCCGCGGCCGATCGCGATGCGTCCGCCGTCGTCGTTCCGGATGACGCGCAGGAGGCCCAGGCCCGCGCCGACGCGGCCGTCGCCGCGGCCCGTCTCGAGCTGATACTGGCCCGCAAGGAGCTGAAGGCGCGCGCGTTCGAGTCCGCTGCCGCGCATGCTCGGCAGGTGCTGAAGCTGAGCGTCGCGATGCCCGATGTCGAAGCGCTGGACGGCCTGGCCGAGGATGCGGTTCGCCTCATCGCCCAGGCGCGTCGCGGCGCGTCGGTGCGGCGCGTCGAGCCGCTCGCGCCGGTCCTGGCGGGCGTGGTTCCGCCGGTGACTGAGCCGGACTCGCGCCAGACGGGGGCGCAAGTCGTCGCCGGCGGCGGAGACCACGACCTGCTGATCGATCTCGCGCCGACCGCCGAGATCGATGAAATCCGCCTGCAGCGCGAAGCGGCCGTCTTCGACGCATATCGCGCGGACGAAGCGCACCGACTGCTCGAAGCGGACGAAGCTCGCATCGCGCCCGCGGGCGAGCTGGCCTATCCGCCCGACTGGCCGGAGCGCGCCGCTCGACGGCAGCAGTACGAGGGCGGCGAAATCGCTCGATCCGCAAGCCAGCGGGACGCGCAAGGACGGGAATGGTATTCGGCTGTGTACGACACCAGCGACCTGGAGTATGTGGCGCCCGATTTTCAGCCGCCGTTCGGGCTGCACCCGGCGGAGGAGATTCGCAACGCGCTCGATCGCGAGGCGATTCGCTGGCGCAGCATGATCTTCAACGGTTATGCGGAGGACCTGGCCGCCGGCATCCCGCTGCTTCAGTTCTTCGGCGGCGTGGATGACTACGCGCTTCGCGGACCGAAGTACAGCGTGCAGCGCCATGAGCAGATCGTGGAGATGGTCCGGCAGGTGCTTCAGAACGACGCGTCGCAGCCACGGATGATCTCGCTGCCGCCACCGAATCCGTAGCCGAAAGCGCTACTCATACGAAAAGATCGACGAGCCGTCGCGCTGCCCACCGTCGCGTCGGACTTTGCCGCTCTGCGCTGCGCTCGTGTAGTGCCTCAGAACATCTTGCTCCTGGGTGGTACGGGCCTCTGGCCCGTTCCAGCGATGTGGGCGGGGCGCCCGTACCACCCTGAATCAGCGTAGGTTTCATGGGGGCACCTCACCAGCGTCGCGGTCGTTTCGCGTCGTGCCGCGTCGTGTGGATTTGCCGTTTAAGCCGATCTCCGCTCGACGTCTGCATGCGCGTCGCCCGGGCGCGCACGTTCGTGTTACCGGAGAACGTGCCGTACGCGGCGTTCGGGTAATGTCAGGAACTGGTTCGCAGAATTACGAAATGTGGAAAAAAGGCGTGCGGCACCCTTTGGGTATTGGCGCGGTCTGAGGGTGCCGCAGCGAGTGGAAGCAAGTTGTTTCAGGGCAAGACTTTATCTACATCGCGCCTGCCTGAGTCTATTCTCACAGGTGCATTACAGAATTCAGTATAGCAAGGCTCTTCGGAGATTCAACCCGTTTCGCGCGATTTAGCCAGATTTTATGGCGGATTCTCGTCAGAATCGCCATTTGGTGCCGATAACTCGCGCAAAATGCTCTCTGCAAGAGACTTAACGGATGCTTCCGTCGAAGTCTCCAGCAAAGGCACCAGGATCGCGCGCGCGGCGTCATCCCCGGAGAGCTCGCGGACCAGGATCGCCCGCACGACTTCGCCGGCCGGCGGAAGTCGCGCGGCGTCGACGAATCGCTTCAGTACGATCACCGTTCGCTCCAGCTCCCGGCCGCGGGCGATTGGAGTTCCCGCGACCGCGTCGCGCGCCCTCTGAACCGCCTCGTCCGAGCGCCCGGCCCGAAGGGCGTCCACCGCCTGCGCCAGCAGCGCGAATCGGCAGCCCGGGGCCGACTTCAGAACGCGTTCGGCCGCCGGGGCGGCAGCCGGATCACTGGCCCACGCGGCTGCCCAGGCGAAGAACGCCTGAAACTCGATCCGGTCCGGGGCGAGGTCGCTGGCCTGTTGCCAGACGAGGGCGGCGTCGCGCCAGGCGTCGCGCTGCGCGTAGAGCTCGTTCAGCCCGATCAGCGCTTCATACGAGACCGGGTCTCGTCCCAGCACCGCGCGATACGCGCCCTCGGCCTGTTCCCAGTGATGGCTGCGCAGGTGGTAGAGCGCGATGACGAGCGCCGCCTCGACGTTCTCCGGGTCGTAGCGCAGCACTTCCGACGCGATCGCGAACCCCTCCGACCCTTCGCCCACCAGCACCTCGCACCGCGCCAGTCCCACGCCGGCGCGCGGCGGCGCCGCGCGCGTCTCGAGCGCCGCCTGATATCTGGCTCGCGCCAGGTCCGCGCGGTCGAACACGTATAGCAGCAGATCGCCCAGCTCGGTCAACCGCAGGGCGCGGAAGGTCGGATCGGGCGGAGGAGAGGATTCGAGCTGCTGATAGACGCGCAGCGCGTCGTCCCAGCGCTCGAGCGCGCGATAGGCATGCGCCAGCCGCGTGAGCGTGAAGGGCGCGTCAGGCTGGAACTCCGCGGCGCGCAGCGCCTGTTCGAGGGAATCTTCCGGGCGGGCGGCGCTCAGCATCTGAAACGACAGCCGGCGGTGAAACGCGGCCCGGTCTGCGGCGTCCCGGAAGTAGCGCGGATGCTCCTCGGCCGCTACGGCGGCCTGGTCGAGCGCGTCGAGAGCACGGGTCGCGAAGTCCGGCCGATCCACGGCGCGGCCTTCGAGCGTGTCATGTGCGATGGCGAAGGCATTCGCGACCGCCAGATATTCGAGCAGGCGCGGGTCGTCCTCCCGCCCGAGCCGCGAGCGCTCCGCCCGGCGAATCATGCTGCGGGCGTCGGCGGAGAGGGATTCCGCGATTGGCGCGACGAGCAGCGCCAGCGCGGCGATCGCGATGACGGCGGCGCGCCGCGCCCAGCCGCCGCGCGGCGCAGTGGACGCCGTGGATGCGATCGCGCTGCCGATCGCGAGCAGCAGCCCGGCGAGCGGCAGATACAGATAGCGATCCTGCGCGGCGGATACGCGTGCTCCGACCAGGCCGATGACCGGCGCGAGCAGCGCGAGGAAGCACACGATTCCGACGGCGATTCCGCGGAGCGGTCGGCGGCGCGCCGCGAGGGCGGCGATCGTCAGCAGCGCGATCAGCCCCGCAAGGCCGAGCCACGTCGGGGCGTAGGACCAGGACGTGAGCGGGTCGGGCGGATACCAGATGCTCAGCCCGAGCGGCGCGAATGCATGCCGCAGGTAGATCCACAGCGCCAAGAGGCTGCGGCTGCCGGGATCGCCGAACAGCGCGAGTCCGGCGTCTTCGAGGATGCCGGACGCGCGGGTGGCGGCATAGTTGACGATGGTGAACGCGGCGCAGATCGCGGCGACCAGATAGACGCGCGGCGATGCGAGCGCGGCGCGAAAGCCGAGGACGGCGCACTCGACCGAGAGCACCACCAGCATCCACGTGGACAGTACCTTGCTCATCATCGCCAGCGCCAGCAGGACCAGCGAGAGCAGAAACAGCGGGCGGCGCTGATCGCTCATGGACTCGATGTGCACGCGAAGCGAAGCGAGCGCGAAGAGGGCCGACAGCAGGTGCGTACGTCCCATGTCGGCGGCATAGGCGGTAGCCAGCGCAGGATGCGCCGCCCAGAGCAGCGCCAGCGCCCAGGCCAGCGCGTGCGTCCACGGCGTGCCCGCGACGCCGGAAAGCAGGGGAATGAGCCGCGCCAGCACGGACCAGAGAAGCAGGGCATTGGCGGCGTGGATGAGCACGTCGGTCTGGCGCATGAATGCGATGCGCTGTTCGCCCCAGAGCTGCCACTCCACGGCGTACGTCCAGATCGGGAGGGGCTGATACAGGTCTTCGTGAATGTGGGTGAAGATTCCGCCAAGCCGCTGCGGCAGCGATCGCCCGTCGCCGTCGGGCGGGGCGACATCGGGGTTCTGCGCGAGGAAGATCTGCTCGTCGCCTTGAAGCCAGGGCGCGTCGAGGTCTCGCGCCCCGACCGCGTAGGCCAGTCCGACCAGCACCAGCGCCGGCAAGACCCTTCCCAGGAAGAGCGGGACGCGATCGGAGATCGGCGCGACTGGCGAACGCTGCTCGACGTGTTGCATGGGGGCGTTTATCCCGCGGTCGCGCGTCCGCATCAAGTGCGGCGTCTGGAATCGGCGCGCGGCACGGCGCGAAGCGACGTTTCAACGTGAATGTTTCGTAAGCGACGCAATTCGCCGTTGAAGCTGTGATGGCGGGCGCTTACGATACGCTCGACGGTCGTCCGGAACTCACGTCCGCACAGGGGGCGATGCGGCGACGGGGAAGGTCTGCATGATGAACGACGCAGGCTCTGCGGCGCTTTCCGCCAGCGTGCTGCTGCTGAACCGACTGTATCAGGCGGTTCGTGTGGTGGGCGCGAAGCGCGCGCTTGCGCTCGTCTACACCGACCAGGCGGAGATCGTCTCGGTCGAGGGGAGCGAGTACGTCTCGTACGACTTCGCCAACTGGGTCGAAGTCAGCGCCGCCAAGGCGCGGTTCCAGCCGGATCATTATGACTGGATTCGCACGGTCCGCTTTCAGATCGCGGTGCCGAAGATCGTGCGCCTGCTCGGGTACGACCGTTTGCCGGCCAAGCAGGTGAAGCTGAATCGCCGCAACCTGTTCGCGCGCGATCACGGCCGCTGCCAGTACTGCGGTCGGCGATTCCCGACGTGCGAGTTGAGCATCGACCACGTCGTTCCGCGGTCGCAGGGCGGCGCGACCACGTGGGAGAACGTCGTCAGCGCGTGCGTGCGCTGCAATGTGCGCAAGGGCGGCCGCACGCCGCTGCAAGCCGGCATGAAGCTGGTGGTGCGTCCGGTCCGGCCGAAGCGCAGTCCGGTTCTGACGATCAAGCTGTCCGAATCGAAGTACGCCAGTTGGAAGCAGTTCCTCGATTTCGCTTATTGGAATGTGGAGCTGAAGTAGCGCCCGCATTGACAAGGCGACAATCCGCGGAATATCGTGCCCCCGCACCCGGCCGCGCGGAAGCGGTTCGGCGCTCCCCTGCTTGCGGGACGGTGTCATGCCTGTAGAAAACTGGTCCGAAACGATCCTGCTCGGACACCTGTCCGACGATCCGCAGTTCACCGACGACATCGAGTCGATCATTTCGCAGTGCAAGAACAATCCGCAGATGGACGTGCTGCTCGACTTCAGCAATATCAATTACCTGAACTCGTCGAATATCGCCAAGCTGCTGAAGCTGCGAAAGCTCGTCGCGATCACGAATGAGCGACGCCTGAAGCTCTGCCGGATCAGCCGGCAGGTGTGGGGCGTCTTCCTGGTGACCGGACTCGATCGCATCTACGACGTGGTCGAGGATGTCACGACCGGGCTGGCCAGCCTGCAAATGGATCACTGATCCCTCGCGACCGACCCCGGCGCGCCGTCCGTAACACGGCTCCATAGCACCACGCAGGCCACCGCCGACACGATCGCCGCCGCGGCGAACGGCGCCTCCGGTCCCACGCCGGCAAACAGCAGACCCGCAGCCACGAACCCCAACGTCCGACCCAGCCCGATCGCTGCCTGGTTCAGCCCGTGCATGAGTCCCTGCTCGGCGGCGCCGACGCAGCGCGAGATCAAGGCCGTCACGCACGGCGTCGCCAGCGAAACGCCGACCGACAGCGCCAGCACGCCGCCGATCCACGCCGCCAGCGGCAGCCGCAGCGCGATCGCGCCGAATCCGCCGGTCACCACCATCAATCCGACGATCGCGGAAAGCCGGTCTCCCAGGCGTTTGGAAGCGACGCGCGCCACCCCGCCCTGCGTCAGCGCCATTGCGAATCCGCAGGATGCGAACACGCCGCCCACCGTGGCCGAACCGAGCGAGAATCTTGCCGCCGCGTATTCGCCCAGCGCGGCGGTCAGCAGCGACAGCGCTGCCGTCATGAGTGCGGACACGACCAGCAGCCCGGCCGCGCCGCGCGCGCTCAGGGGGGCGAGCATTTCGCCGATCCACGAGATCGCGCGGGTCGGTTCGCTCGCGTTCGGCTCGGGGCGCGATTCGGGGAGGAAGGCGGCAATCAGCGCGAGTGACAGGCACTGAAACGCTCCGGCCAGCCAGCCGACGGCGGCGGGCGACGCATATGCCCCGACGATTCCGCCGATCGCGGGGCCGAACGTGAGCGCCGTGGCGAACGCGGCCCCGAGCATCCCCATGGCCGAAGCGCGGCGCGCCGCGGGCGTGACGTCGGACGCGATCGCGAAGGCGATCACGGCCTGCGCGCCGAACACGCCGACGACCGCGCGCGACGCCGCCAGCGCGAGAAGGTTCGGCGCGAGCGCCCAGCCGATCGAGCCGAGCAGGGTTCCGGCGGTGACGATGACCAGCACGGGTCTTCGTCCGATGCGGTCGGACAGTCGTCCCCACAGCGGATTCAGCACGATCTTGGGAGCGGAGACGAGCGCGAAGAGCAGTCCGGTGGCCGCGGCGTCGCCGCCGAGCTCGCCGCAGTAGGCGTGCGTCACAGGGAACAGCGACGCGACGCTCAGACCTTCGAGCAGCACGACCAGCGCGGCGCACAGCAACGGCGTCATGCGGTTTCCGGTTTGATCGAGCGGCGGGCCGACGCGATCTCGATCAGGATCGCGCCGAGCCTCTCGTGCGCCGCCGAGCGCGGCATCGTTCGAGCGGCGCCGGCGCGCTGTGCCGCCTGCTTCAGCTCGGTCTGAACGTGCGGAAAGACGGCCAGCGCTTGTGGATGGTGCGCGGCGCGTGCGGCGAGTTCGATGACCTCGACGGCGACGTCGAGCGGCAGCGTCATGTCCACGACCAGCACATCGGCGTCGGCGATCGCGCGGCGCGCGTCGTCGAGCGACCGGACGCCGCGGGCGGTCGCGCCGGCCGCCCGGGCGGCGCCGACCACCTGGGACTCGAAGAGCAAGTCGCCGGCGACGGCGAGCACGCGCAGCGGCGGGCGGACGTTTTGTGGGCGAGTCGAGGTCATGAGCGTTCGAGTCGCTGGCGCGGGCGCGAGCGTGAAGGCGATTATACTGCCGCGGCGGCTCTTCGCGCGCCGACCGGAGAACGAGCGACATGAGCGATTCGTCGATTCGCGGGGACGATCTGCACGAAAGCTGGCGGATATTCCGCATCATGGCGGAGTTCGTGGAAGGCTTCGACGTGATGTCGCGCGTCGGACCGGCGGTGTCGATCTTCGGCTCGGCCCGGACGCGTCACGACGACCGGTACTACCAGCTCGCCCACGAGACGGCGTTCAAGCTGGCGAAACAGGGGGTTGCGATCATCACGGGCGGGGGGCCGGGCATCATGGAGGCGGCCAACCGCGGCGCGTCCGAGGCGGGGGGGCGGAGCATCGGCCTGAACATCTCGCTGCCAATGGAGCAGATGCCGAACGCGTACCAGAACATCTCGATCGACTTTCACTATTTCTTCGCGCGGAAGGTCATGTTCGTGAAGTACGCGTCGGCGTTCATCTGCTTCCCGGGCGGGTTCGGCACGATGGACGAGTTCTTCGAGTCGATGACGCTGATCCAGACGCAGAAAGTCGACGCGATGCGCGTCGTGCTGATCGGCGAGTCGTTCTGGCGGCCGCTGGCCGGCTGGATGCGCCACACGCTGCTGGAGGAGCACGGCTGCATTGGCCCGGGCGACCTGGACCTGTTCACGATCACGGACGACACGGACCAGGCGGTGGACGAGGTCTGCGCGCATCTTCAGGCGCAGCGGGCGCGGCGCGATTCTGCGGCGCTCTCGCCCGAATCGCGCGTCACCGCCGAGGGAACGGTCTTCGGACGCATTCCAACGCAGCGCGCCCGCGGGACGTAGCGCGAAAGCGCGCCGACTTGCCGCGCGTGGCCGCGGAAGATAGGCTCCCGTTCGGGCCTTCACTCGATTCAGGAGATTCACCGTGCTTGACGGAAAGCGTGCGCGCGCGTCGCTCATCCCGCTGGTCGGGCTCTTTGCCGGCGTCTCCGCGTTTGGCGGCGATGCGGTCCTGCTGCAACTGCGGTCCGATTCCGCCCCAGAGGCGTACGCGGAGTTCACCGCGGAAGCGTCGCAGACCATGACGGGACCGGACGGGAACCCCATGAAGATTTCGAGCAAGTCGGTCTACGGCCTGCTCACGACCACGACGGTCGGCGCCGAGGGCGTGCAGATTCGCGCGACGTTCGATCGCTTGTACGGCTATCTCGCGTTCGGCGAGGGCATCCAGAGCCGCTACGACACCGACGATCCCGAGGCCGAGGACGCCTCGCCAGACCACAAGGCCGCATTCGCGCTGGTCTTGAACCAGGCCGTGACCATGACGTTCGACCCGGCCGGCGTCGGGAAAATCGTCGAGGGTGGAGAAGCGATACGCACGAAGCTGAACGAGCTTGGACCGCAGAATTTCGTCGCCGGCTCGATGGCCCGCGACGAGCTGGCCGACCGCCGCATGCTCTCGAACTTCGGCGAGTCGGTGCTGGCGATCTATCCGAATCGCGAAGTGCGCGTCGGCGAAACCTGGAAAGTCACGCAGCATGACGAGTATCCGAGCGTCGGAAAAGTGATCCAATCCTTCGAGTGCGCGCTCGAAAAGATCGAGCCGTCGCCCGACGGAGACGTGGCCGTTGTCCGATTCAGCGGCACGGTGGTCAAGGATGCCGCCGAGCAGCCGGCCGAGGGCAAGCGGCTAGGCAAGATCGACGGAACGTTCACGGGCGTGGCGCGCTACGCGGTGAATCTCGGGCAGTTCGTGGACGTTCGCGCCGACACGACGTCGAAGATCGAGGTTCCGCCGTGGTGGTCGCAGGATCCCACCGCCGACCTGATGAAGATCGATGGGCAGTTCAAGACCTCCTACGTTCGCATGTCCGCGGCCGACCGCGTCAGCCGCAAAGCGGAAATCGCACGGGCGGTCGCCGCGGCGCGCGCCGCGCGCCAGGCGGAGGAAGCCGCCGCAATGGCCGGGCCGATCGATCCGGTGACGCCGGCAAACGACCCCGAGCCCTGGCTGCAATGGGGCGGACCGAACCGCGATTTCAAGAGTTCCGCCACCGGGCTGGCGAACCGCTGGCCGGAGCAGGGGCCGCGAAAGCTCTGGGAGCGTCCGCTCGGCGACGGGTTCTCGACGATCCTGTGCGACGGCGAAACGCTGTACACGATGTATTCGGCGCGGGATGCGTCCGATCCATTTCAGGGCGAAGAGGTGATCGTGGCGCTGAAGGCGGGCTCGGGCGAGACGCTCTGGGAGCATCGCTACGCGGCGCCGTGGCCGCGCGACCTTCAGATGGAATTCGGTCCCGGTCCGCACAGCACGCCGCTGATCGTGGGCGACCGGTTGTTCGCGGTCGGATGCACGGCGATCCTGAACAGCCTCGATAAGCGCACGGGCAAGCCGATCTGGTCGAAGGACCTTCACGCGGAATACAAGGCCGCTCTGAACATGCGCGGTTATGGCTCCAGCCCGCTCGCGCACGAAGGCAACATCGTTCTTCCGGTCAGCTCTGAGAAGGGTCACGCCGTCATGGCGTTCGCGCAGAGCGACGGGGCGGTCGCATGGGCCGGCGGCGAGTTCGAACCGGGTTACGCGTCGCTGTTCTCGATCGAGGCGTTCGGCCGCCCGCAGCTTGTGGCGTTCACGGGCAAGAACGTGTGCGGGCTCGAGCCCGGATCGGCGGCGACGCTCTGGAGCTTCGACTACCCGACGCAGTTCGGCGCCAACATCTCGACGCCGGTGTGGAACTCCGAGGATCAGCAGTTGTTCATCTCGGCGGCTTACGGGATGGGTTCGCGCGGTCTGCGTCTCGAAGACTCGGGCGGGCAGATCGCGGCGCGCGAGGCGTGGTCCAACAACAAATTCAAGATTCAGCACGCCAACGCGGTGCGCGTCGGCGACTGGGTGTACGGCAGCAGCGGCGATTTCGGTCCGGCTTTCCTGTGCAGCGTGAACAGCGCGACCGGAGAGTTCGGCTGGAGACAGCGCGGCATCGCCAAGGCGACGATGCTGTACGCCGACGGCAAGCTGATCGTGCTGGACGAAGACGGAGCGCTATTCCTGGTCAAGGCTGACGGCAAGCAGTATCGACTGCTCGCCAAGGCCCCGGACGTGCTCGCCAAGACCGCGTGGACCGCTCCGACGCTCTACGGCCGCACGCTCTACCTGCGCGATCGCACGAACATCGTCGCGCTGGATCTGTCGCCCGCGCCGTAAGGTGAACGCGGCGCGTCAGGCGGGTTCGGCGCCGAAGTCAAAGGTCATGCGATAGCCGGCGCGCCACACGGGAAAATCGACCGCGCATCGGTAGCCGACCAGTTGCGAACGGGCCAGTCCGCGCGCGGCGAGCAGCGTGTCGAGCAGTTCGTCGTAGCGCGAATACGGCGTCGCCGGCAGAGCCTGCGCGTCCAGCACTTGCAGCGTCGGCCCGCCGGGAAAACGCGTCTGCCACCGCTCGCCCGTCTGCGAGGCGAAGTCCGGTCTCCACAGGTGCAGATCGAGCCCGGGCAGGCAGCCGCGCGCGATGTCGCGGTGCAGGTAGACGTCCATCAGCAGTTGCCGAACGGGAAAGTTCACCAGCGCCCACACCTCTTCCAGAAAGGGCGCGTTGCAGCCCGGATGGGCCATGACGCCGGTCATTCCGAACACGATGTCGAATCGCGCGTGAGGGCTGTCCGGACGAGGGTCCAGCGTCTGGACGAGGAACTCCTGCGGTTGTTTGCTGCGTACGATCGGCGCGGGCCGCGACGTGAACTGCCGCAGCAACTCGGCGGGGGCGTCGCCCTCGCCGTCGGACTGTAGCGGCTGAAACCGACCCAGCTCGAATTCTCCAGCGGACGCTTCCGGTGGATGGGTCGCAAATGCGTGAAACGTGAGCGGAACGGCGTCCTGACGGGCGGTGTGGCCGATCAAGCCGTGCGCGCGGGTCTGAACGAGCCGGTCGCGCGCCGGGGTCGGCTCGTAGACGTGCACGGCGAGCCACAGGTCGGATCGACGTCCGGTCAGCGCCGCGGCGGCCTGAAACAGCGCTTCGCGCGGCGCAATGGCGTCCGCGCCGGGCGTCGCTGCCGCGGCCGGATCGCCGGTGGCGCGAAGGCGCGCAAGCAATCTCGCCCGGCTGCCGCCGCTTTCGCGCAGGACCGCCTCGTAGCCGTCGATCGCCGCGCCGAGGCGCTGCGCGACTTCGCGCATGCCCGGTTGGCGGGCGTAGACGGTTGCGGCGCGCTGCGTCACGGTTCGCAATCCCTGCACGCCGGGCAGCGCGCCGGCGAGCTCGGCCCCATTGGCGGAGCCCATCGCGGCGAAGACGACGCGTTGACAGGTTGTGCGTTCGATCCGGAGCAGGCGAGACATGCCGCTGGCGGATTGCCCTTCGACCGGCAGCGTGGCGAGGAACGCGCGTAGCTCGATGTGGAGCTGTCCGAGCGCGGTTTCGAGGTGGGCAAGTTCGGGTTTCGAAAGCGGCTCGAACTCGTTTTTTATCAACGAGGTACGGCCGGTGATGGAGGATTTTGACATGGCGACCTCTTGACTTGCGCTCAGTATATGCTCAGAATGTGCTCAGCACAAGCGGAACTCGGATCGTTTCGGGTCGCGGCGTGCGAAGGGGCGGTTTCAGAGGGAGCAATCCATGAGGAAGACGTGGTTGGGAGGAGCGCTGCTCGGAGCGCTGGCGTGCGGCGCGTCGGCCGCGACGACGACATTTTCGAGCGGCGCGGAAGGCTGGACGGGTCCGCAGGGTTTCGGCGGCTCGACGTTCATTGACGGTTCGCTGGGAAATGGCGCGCCGTCGATGCACACGATCTTCAACGACTTCGGGATCACGTTCAGCAATGATTCGAACGGGGATTTCGTTGGGGATTACACGCAGACGTCGCAGGTCGAAATCAGTATCGACACGTACACGAGCTTCCTGAATTTCTTTGGGCAGGACGTGCAGCGCACGTTCATCGTCGAGCTGCGCGACTATGACAATCCGGAGGGCGGCTATCCGTGGACGAGCGTCTGGTACGCGCTGGGCGACCTGAATGCCGCGAATCCCGGCTGGCACACCTGGGGCGTGACGATCGCGGACACGCTGGCCGAGGAGCTTCCAGCCGGCTGGGGCGGCTACGGGGCAGAGGATCCGGAAACATTCGAGCCGATCCTGCCGGCAGGACGCACGTTCGCCAACGTGCTGGCCGGCGTCGATGAGATCGCATTCACCACGCTGGTGCCGGGATTCTTCTTCGGTTTTACGGACCACGACGTGGCGATCGACAACATCACGGTCAATTTCGTGCCGGAGCCGGGCGCGGCGGCGATGCTGGCGGTCGGTGCGCTGTCGCTGCTGCGACGCCGCACGGCGTAGGGCGGTCTCGAGCGCTCGATCTCGGTCGGAGTCAACGCAAGCCGCGGCGCGCCGGGATCGGACGCCGCGGCTTCGGCTGTTCTCGGCGTGGCGCGGGCCGTCCGGCGCGCGTTCGTGTAGTGCCTCAGAATTCCTTGCTCCTGGGTGGTACGGGCCTCTGGCCCGTTCCAACGACGCGCGGGACGCCCGTAGCACCCTGAGGAAGCGCAGGTTTTGTGGAGGCACTACATGAGCTCGGTTTCCGAAAGGCCGTGGCGTGTGTGCTTCGCGCGAGGACCGTTCGCTCACGCTCGCGGGTCGGCTGCGACGCCGTGTCAGGATTGAAGCCGCTCTAGACAAGCGTCAGCAGATCATCCGCGATTCGCGCCGCCGCGCCCGGCGAAACCAGCCGCAGCGCGCTCTGCCGCAGCAGCGCCAGTCGGCGCGGCTCGTCGAGCAGGCGCTGCACGCGATAGCCCAGCATTCGGACGCTGTTGACCTTGATCGCCGCGCCGGATTCGAGCAGGTAATCGCTGTTGCGTGTTTCCTGTCCCGGGATCGGGCTGACGATCACCATGGGCAGACCGCAGCACAGCGCTTCGGACGCGGTCAGGCCGCCGGGCTTGGTCACGAGCAGGTCGGCGGCGCTCATCCACTCGTGCACGCGTCGCGTATAGCCGATCGTCCACACGCGTCGGCGCGACTGCGCCGCGACGGCCGCGAGACGGCGACGGAGGCTCTCGTTTCGCCCGGTCACGGCGAGGATTTGCACGGACGCGTCGGTTTCGAGCAGCGCCGCGAGCAGCGCGTCGGCGGCGCCGACGCCGAATCCGCCGCACATGAGCAGGACCAGCGGGCGATCCGGCGCGAATCCATAGCGAGCGCGCACCTGCTCGCGCGCGGGAGCGGTTTCGAACGGGCGACGCACGGGGATGCCGTGGACGCGGATGCGCCCGCGCGGCACACCCCACTGCTCGAGGTAGGCCTTGCCGTCCTGGGTCGCTGTGAAATAGAGCTCGGTCGGCGGCTGCACCCAGATCCGATGCGTCTCAAAATCCGTCGTGACGGTCGCCTGCGGACACGCCAATCGTCGCGTGCGGCGCATGCCGGCGACGATCTCGGCCGGCAGGAAGTGCGTGTTGACGATCAGGCGCGGACGCATGCCGATCAGATAGCGCATGGTCGGATACGCGTTGACGTTCTGAAACAGGCTGCGCAGGCCGCGCTGGAAGCGCCCTCCCGGGCGATCCATGGCGTCGTACAGCCATCCCATCGCGGCGGGCGCGTGGTTCACCAGGCCGATATAGCCCCGCGCGTAGATCATGCGAAACACTGTGCTGGTCGTCGTCAGGACGTCGTGCACGACGGTGGTCAGGTCCGGGCGGCGCGCGCGCAGCTCGTCGCGCAGCGCGGCCGCGGCCGTCATGTGGCCCGCGCCCGCGGAGGCGGAGAGAATCAGAATGGGCCGATCCGCACTCATCGGACTCCGCTCCCACGGCTGCCGGCGCATTCTCCAACGTGCGTCGCTCTGGACGCACCGCGTGGACGGTCCGCTTCGCTCAGCGGGCCCGCGCGCATCGGCACTGCGCGCGCCGGCTGAGCGCGACGAGCGATCCCATCGCGGCGTTCAGGCTGATTCGCGCCCCCGGGATCGGCGCGCAGGTTAAATCGAGGCCGGGCGCGAGAGAGTCCTGCTGGATCCGGAACGCCTCGCGAAGAAGCCGGCGGATGCGGTTCCTGCGGACGGCGTTTCCGTGCCGCTTGCCGACGATCAGTCCGAGCCGTGATTCCGGCAGGCCGTTGGGCAGGGCGCAAAGCTGGAGCACGTCGTCGGAGACGCGTTCGCCGGAACGCATCACGCGGCGGAAGTCGGTCCGCCGACGCAGCCGGCGACGCGGCGGAAATCGACGGCGCGTTTGTCCCCGCTCGCCCGCCTCAGGGTTCATTCGAGGGCGCCGCCCGAAAGAGGGCAATGCTCGCGGTATGCCCGTGCAGGAAGTTTCGGTCGCCGACGGGACCGATCTCGCCGGCGCAAAAGAACCCGGCGAGCGGCTTGCCGCCGGTGGAGATGTGAACGGCCCGCGCGTCGTGGTGGCGATCGGAGAACAGCCGCGTGCCGCGCCCGTTGCAACTGAACAGCAGTGCACCGGCCGCGTCGGTGCACGGGGCGGCCGCCAGCATCGCCGCCAGTTCCTCGCCCGCGGAAACCGAGTCGCGCACGTGGAATTGAATCGTCTGTCCCGCCCGCACCAGATCGCTGACGGCCATCGCGCCGGTGTTCGCGTCGAACCCGAGCGGATTTCGAATCAGGAAATCGCCGGTAGCGAACGTGCCCTGGCGCTCGTTGATGACCCGACCGACCAGCAGCCCGCGACGCTGAGCGAGCTGCTGATCGCGGCCGGAGCAAGCGGCGAGCAGCTCCTGCACGACGTTCAGCGGCGGTTTGCCGCCGAGCTGGTAGATGACGTTTTCGTCGGCCTTGGTGATGACGACGTGCCGGCCGATCGGTCGGCACCCCTGCGAGACGACGGCTTCCATCCGCACGCCGCCCCACAGCGCCACCGCGCTCATTCCGTGCCGGAGCACTTGCCCGTCGAAGACCATGAGATTCTGGCGCGGCGCCTCGCCGGCCGATGCGATGCCGCCGACGGCCGGACGTCCGGGGAACGCCTGCCCGAGCCGCTCCAGCGCGGTGAGGATGTTCACACTGAACGGATCGGCCAGCACCAGGAAATGCGGTTCTTCCGCGGCGTCCACGCCCAACTGATCGTGCCAGTCGCCCGGCCGACTGAGTCGCTGAACATCTTCCTCGGACAAATGAAACGCGCAGACCTGGGTTCGTGGCAGGCTGGCGGCCCAGACGGACAGGCCCGGCTGGCTCTCGAGCTCGCGGTCGCGCGAAATCACCGCCTCGGCGCTGCAACCGATGAAAGCCCTGGGACTTAGCCGCTCGTGGAGCGCGGCGACCGCGTCGGGAAGCTCATCCTCGAAGTGCGCGCTGGCGAACGCGACCAGCAGATCTACGCGTCGCCCGTCGAGCTGTCCGCGGATGGAATCCGCCAGCGCGTTCGGCAAGTCGGCGCCTGGATCGACATCCAGGGAGCATGCGGTGGCGCAGATCAATTCATGAGTGGCGGACATCGATCGTCCCGGGCAGACCGTCTCGCTCGGAGGCGTCCGCGCCCCCGTGCGCGTCTGGCCTACGATTCTAGCGGCGCGACGCCGAGTCCGCTTGCGTCGGAGAGGTGAATCACGCCGCGGTCGTGGCCGATGCCGGTGAACGGATCGCGCGCCAGAAGCAGGTGCCCGTCGAGATCGGCGTGATCGACCAGCGAGGCGATCGACAGCGCCGCCGAAATCGCCAGGCTGCTGCTGACGAAACAGCCCAGCATGACGCGCAATCCCAGGCCGCGCGCCAGCGCGATCATCCGCAGCGCCTCGCGGATGCCGCCGCACTTGTTGAGCTTGATGTTGATGCCGTCCACCAGGCCCGCCAGGCGGGCGACGTCGCCCGGACGCTCGCAGCTCTCGTCCACGAACAGCGGCGCCACGCCCAGCTCGCGCAGCCGCCCGAGCTGACGCCACTCGACGCGCGGAAGGGGCTGCTCGATCATCGCGGGACGGAATCGTGCCAGGGATTCCATGCGTTGCGGCGCTTCCTCGACGGTCCAGGCCTCGTTGGCGTCCAGCAGCAGCGCGCCGTGAAAACGTTCGCGGATGTAGGTGAGCGTGTCGATGTCCGTCGGCGTGCCGACTTTGATCTTCAGCGCCTCGTGACCGGCGGCGAGGGCTTCGTCGACCTTTGCGCGCGTTTCGTGCGGCGAGGCGACGCCGATGGTGAAGGTGGTGCGCAGGTTCGGGCGGTCGAGCCCGAGCAGCCGCCAGACCGGCAGCCCCACGCGGCGACCAACCCAGTCGTACAGGGCATTGTCCACCGCGGCGACGGCGGCGCGCTGTCCGTCGTGGCGCTCGATGAGCCGGGCGACGATCGATTCGATCCGCATCGGGTCGTCGCCGAGCAGGGCGGGCACGTCCGACAGCGCCGCCTCGGTCGTCTCGAGGGTCTGCCCGTAGAGACGCGACGGCGTGGCCTCGCCCAGGCCGATGACGCCGTCGTGCTCGAGCCGCACGACGATCGTTTCTTTCTCGTCGATGCCGCCCTGCGACGTGGCAAAGCGGTGTCGCGGGTGCAGAACCTGTCTTCGCCACGTCAGGCGCATCGCGCGATCTCCGGGTTCGCTCCGCGGTCAGGCGGGGGCGCGGCGTCCGCCGGCGTCCGCGACAAACCGCTCCAGGAGCCGCTCGGCACGGTACTCGAAGATTCGCCGGACGTCCTTGGCGACCAGCAGCCTGTGCACCAGCGCGCCGCCCATGACGCCGTAGCGCACGCGATCGGTGCAGAGCGTGCCGCCTTCGTGGTCGCGAAACTCGTGCGCATGCACCCACCATCGGTACGGGCCGCGGAGCTGCTCATCCACGAAGCGGTGCGGCGGCGCCCACTCGCGGATGAGCGTTCGCCAGCGCAGCGGCAGGCCGTGCAGCCGCAGCCGATAGTCGATCAGCGCGCCGACGCGCATCTCGATCGGATCGGGCGTCAAGACTCGGAATTGCAGCATCGCCGGCGTGATGGCTTCCAGGTTGCGCGCGTCGGCGAAGAACGGGAAGACCTCCTCCTTCGGGCACGGCAGCCAGAGCGCGGTCTGCAACTCCCAGCCGCGATCGACCCGGTGAATCTCGATCGGCTTCACGATCATGAACGACGCCTCCGCCGCCGCTGTTTCGCGACTGGCAACCCGCCGCCAAGATCGGCGAACGCGTCCAGCACGCGCCGACGAGCTTCGGCGTGATCTTCGACCGGGCGGGGATAGTCGATCCGGACCGGCGGCAGGCAGCCGGCCGGAAAGGGCTCGTGGATCGCGTGGTCGTCGAGGGCGGCCAGCTCGGGAACGAAGCGGCGAATGAACGCTCCGGACGGATCGAAGCGGCGGCTCTGGCTGTAGGGGTTGAAGATGCGGAAGTAGGGGGCGGCATCGACGCCGGTGGACGCCGACCATTGCCAGCCGCCGTTGTTGCTGGCGAGGTCGAGGTCCACCAGGCTGTGCGCGAAGTGTCGCTCGCCCCAGCGCCAGTCCAGGAAGAGGTCTTTCGTCAGGTACATCGCCACGATCATGCGCACGCGGTTGTGCATCCAGCCGGTCTGCCGCAGTTGCCGCATTCCGGCGTCGACGATCGGGACGCCGGTGCGCCCTTCGCGCCAGGCGGCGAAGCGCTCTTCGTCGGCGCGCCACGGCAGCGACTCGGTCTCGGCGCGGAACGCCCTGCGCATGCAGACGCGCTGGAATCCGAACATCACGTGCCGGTAGAACTCGCGCCAGACCAACTCGCTGATCCACTTCACCGCGCCGGCGTCGCCGTCCGCGACGCGCCCGTCGTTGGCGTCGATCGCCGCGGACAGGCACTGCCGGATGGATACCGCGCCGACCGCGAGATAGGGCGACAGCTCGCTGGTGCCCGGCAAGCCTGGGAAGTCGCGGTCCGCGTCATAGCGCTGCATTCGCTGACGGACGAACGCATTCAATCTCGTTCGGGCCGCCTGCTCGCCCGCCGGCCAGAGATCGGCGCGAAACGAGCCGTCGAAGCCCGGCGCGGACGTGGGAACGGGGTCGCTCGCGCAGATCGGCTCGGGCACGGGCGGCGGCTCGGGCAGCGCGCGGACCGGCTGTTCGGAATCGAGCAGAGCTCGGAATCGCCGCTGAAACGGCGTGAACACCGAGTAGAACTCGCCCGAACCGGTACGAATGGAGCCGGGCTCGAAGACGCACTGGTCGCAGAACGCGTGGACCGTTCGCCCGCTGGCTTCGAACGCCGCCGCGACGGCGGCATCGCGCCGCAACTCGTTCAGCTCGTACTCGCGATTGAAGTAGAGGGCGTCGCACTGCAAGTCGTCCGCCAGACGCAGCAGCGCCGCCGGCGTGTCGGCGAAGCGGCCGACGTGGAGGATTCGCAGCGGGATGTTCAGCCGCGCGGCGGTCGCGGCGAATTCGGCCAGCGTCCGCAGGACGAGGCTGACGCGCGGCAGTCCCCAGTCGTGCTCGCGCCATTGATCGGCCGCGATCACGAACACCGTCACGACGCCGCGCCGCTGCTCGCGGCAGGCGGCGCTGAGCGCCGGGTTGTCGGTCGTACGAAGATCGGCTCGCATCCACAGCAGGCATCGCATAGGGCAGGATGGTAGGCGCGCCGCGGCGTTCGGCGCGGCCGGTCTCAGAGCGGGCGAAGCTGCTCGAACGTGTTCTTGCAGGCGTCGCAGTAGTAGATCATCTTGCAGCGGGTCGGTCCGAATCGGCTGGTCCGCCGCGTTTGCGACGCTCCGCAAAACGGGCACGACGCCGAGGGGACCGTGAGGTCCAGCAGCTCCGGGGCGCCCGGCGCGGCAACGCCGCCCGAGCAACCGCCCGAAGCGCGCGGATCGTTCCGCGGCGGCGCGGTGACGCCGAACTGCCGGAGGCGTTCCAGCCCGGCCGGACTGATGCGGTCGATCGACCAGGGCGGATCGAAGCGGAACTGCACGTGCACCCGCGCCACGCCGGGCAGTGCGCCGATTCGTCGGGTGACTTCGCTGCGAATCATGTCCAGGGCGGGGCAACCGACGAACGTCGGCAGCAGGTCGATTTCGACCACATGGTCCGACGATTCGGGATTGACGTCCGTCGGGTCGGCGCGCCGCACGCGGATCTCGTGCAGCAGCCCCAGCTCGACGATGCTGATCGGCATCTCGGGATCGGGAATTTGCGCGAGCTCGCTCGCCACGGCGCGCTCGATCGCCGAAGGCGGCGTCGCGGTCTGGCTCATATCGCCGACCCCCCGGGCAGCGCGAGACGGCGCGCCCGGACCGTCGTCCGGGCGTCCTGCTCGCGTATGCACAGGATCATAGCGAACGGTCCTGCGAATCGCGCGTCGTCCGCCGGGAGTCCCGCCGCGAGCGCGGTCCCGCGTTTCAATCGTCCTCGAACGGCTGCCATTCGCCCTCCCACGGGCGAGAGGGCCAGCTCGTCCAGCCGACGTCATCGACATAGCGTGTGTCGCGGACGCGGTAATCGGCGTGCCCGTCGAGGTACGCGGCCGCATGGCGGTTTTCCTCACCGTGCCAGCCGACGAAGACGCGCGGCGGCTGTCCGGCGGTGTAACCGCGTGGCTTGGCGCTTTCCATGGCGTAGTTGAACAGGGATTCGTAGAAGGTGACGAACCGGCTTTGCCAGCCGGCGCGCTGGCTGACGTTCAGCATGTGCCGACCGAGCCCGACCACGCGTACATTGCCGTCGCCGTCGAGCTGTCCGCCGATGATTTTGGTGAAGTCGTTGCCGTAGGGCGCGCGATTGCCGGGCGGCGCGCCGCTGCCGCTGGCGCCGGTGAAGCCGCTGTAGTAGTAAGGCCAGTACCAGTTGATCGGGTAGCTGGTGCCCCAGAAGCGCCAAGATTCGAAGATCGTGTCGGTCTCGATGTTGGGCGTGTCATTGCGGCCGACCTCGGGCAGGTTCGCCGTGCGGTCCGAGGGGCACTTGAACGTGCCGGGGGTGATGGCGGGCAGCGCGGTGCGCTGAGAGATGTCGCCGCCATTGGCCCAGTCGCGTTCGGGCTGGTCGAAGCTGACGCCGGGATAGAGGTATGCGTTCATGGGGCGGTGTCGCGCGGGCACTTTGAACGTGTCGGCGATGGAGCCCTGCTCCGCGGGGTTCGTGCCGCCGGGTACCAGATCCGTCCCGTCGAAGGCGTCGGCCGGCACGTCGGGCATCTGTCCGCCCCAGATCACCTCGGTGATGATGTTGTACCAGTAGTTGCGACCTTCGGTCCGGTAGCCGCGCGGCAGCACCCACGGCAGATCGCCGGAGGAATCGCTGTTCAGATACTGGGCGGACGCCTGCGCGATGGCGCGCAGGTTGGTCAGGCAGATCGTGACGCGCGCCTGTTCCTTCGCCTTCTGGAGCGACGGCAACAGGATCGAAATGAGCAGCGCGATGATCGCGACGACGACGAGCAGTTCGATGAGCGTGAACGCGGCCCGGGTGCGCCGGTGTATGCCGAGCATGCGAATCTCCGGAAATTCACCTGCCCGCGACGTCGTCGAATGCGAGTCGTGGGTTCATCTAACACGTGAGCGTCGCGTTGTTTGCGCTCCGTACCGTACGAAAGTTCCGGCCGACGTGCCCGGCGAGTCCCGCGAGGAAATGTCGTCCGACAGAGCGTTTGGACGGGCACAGAGAATCGGACCCGATCTCGAACGTCGAGAGTATCGGCGTGGAGCGCGGGAATCAAGGGTCGTGCCAAACGACGCGGCCTGAAGGCGTCTGCGCCCGCGGTCCGGAAACCGGCTGGCGGAGGCCGAGATGTGCTGCCGGGGCCGCAAGCCGAGCATTATCGAACATTTGCACGTTGCTAACTCTCGTCGTTGCCTGAATTTGCTTGAATGAGCCGGGAACGCGTGGGATAATCCCGGAAAGGGTGTGGGCATCTGGGCGTGTTTCGCTTCTCTTGAGCTCGTCGCGTTCTGACGAGCGGGGACAGACTTCATGAACAGCAGTTTGCCGGTCATGGGGACCGGCGGGTGCCATTCTGCACCCGCCGCGACGGCCACTTGCAATGTCGCGGACAGCATCCGGCGGTCCGTGCGGCGTGTACAGTTGTTCTTCCCGCCGATGGTCTTCCCGAAGTTTCAGTCGCGGCAGACCGCGCTCTTTCCGCTGGGGCTGGGATACATCGCCTCCGCGCTGCGCGGCGTAGGGCATGAGGTCGAGCTGATCGACTGCGCGACGGAGGGTTATCACACGCTGACCGACATCGGGCAGGACCGCACGGTGTACGGCCTGACGGAGGCGGAGATTCGGGCCCGCATCGAGCGTTTCCGCCCGGAAATGATCGGGCTTTCGTGCCTGTTCTCGACGCTCGAGCGGCGCATGCTGGAGATCGCTCGGATCGCCAAGGAGGTCGATCCGAACATCGTCGTCGTCTGCGGCGGACCGCATGTCTCGGCCTATTACGCCCGCCTGACCCGCCGGGAGACGGTGGATTTCTGCGTGATCGGCGAAGGCGAGGACGTGATCGTCGGGCTGTGCGAGGCGCTGAACGGGCGTCGGGCGATCGAAAGCGTGCACGCGCTGTGCTATCGCCGAGATGGGCGGATCGTGACGCAGCCGCGGACCGGCTACATCGAATCGCTCGACGCGCTGGCGTATCCGGCGCGTGATCTGGTGGACATGGAGCGCTACTTCGCGATCGGCGAGCCGCAGGGTCTGCGTCTGGACGGCGAGAAGCGCGTTCGCGTCACGAACCTGACCACCTCGCGCGGCTGCCCGTTTCAGTGCACGTATTGCGGAAAGCACGTGACGTGGGGCAAGGAGTATCGCGCGCAGAGCGCCGAAGGCGTGGTGGACGAGCTGGAATACCTGATCGAGAAGTACGGCGTCGAGCACGTCGCTTTCCAGGACGACAACTTCACGGCCGACATGGACCGCGCGGCGCGGATGTTCGACCTGATGGTCGAGCGGAAGCTGAACGTGTCGTGGGAAGGTCCGAACGGTCTGGGCGTGAATTTCCTGAGTCCCGAGCTGCTCGAAAAGATGAAGGCCAGCGGGTGCAGCAGCTTCACGATCGCGGTGGAGAGCGCGAACTCGGCCACGCTGCGGCGCGTGAAGAAGCCCAATTACATTAAGCTCGCGCCGCCGATCGTGAAGAAGGCGCAGGAGCTGGGCATCGAGGTTCGCGGGTTCTTCATGATCGGCTTCCCGGGCGAGACGCTCGACGAGGTTCAGAAGACGGTGGGCTATGCCCGCGAGATGAACCTGGCGGTGACGAACTTCGCCATCGTGACGCCGCTGCCGGGCACGCCGCTGTTCGACGAGCTGGTGGAGCTGGGCATGCTCGACCTGGACACGCTGGATTTCGAGGATTTCGCCTATGGCGGGTTCAACATCCAGCTCAGCCAGATTCCGGTCGAGCAGCTCAAGCTGATCCGCAAGATCGAGTGGATGCGGACGATGTTCATGGAGTCCGACGGCAACCTGAAGCGCCACATCCGCCTGAAGCGGCGCGACGTGCTGGACGAGCTGGCCAAGGGCATGGCGCTGTTTCCCGGTAACGCGGACATCGCGCAGATGCACCAGCAGGTGACGTCGGCGATGCACTGGGGCGAGACGGAGCACGAGGCGGCGGCGGTGGCGTAGCGGGCCGGGCGAAGGGACGCAGCGGCCACGCTGCAAGCGCAGCAGTTTGCCGCCCGCCGACTGGCGGGCGTGAGCGAGATCGAGCGAGAGTCAGCGCGAATGAGCGCGAATGAGCGCGATTGAGCGAGAGTGAGCGATCCGGAGCGGAGGAGAGTCTGGATGCAAATCACGTTGCCGGTCAACGCGAAGGGTTCGTGCGGCAGCACGTCGGACGCGGCGCGGTTCCTGGTGCCGGGCGCGGGGCTGCTGCTCGCGCTGTTCGGGACGGCGGGCGCGCCGGCGGGGTTTGTGCCGGGGTATTTGTACGTATCCGACCCGCGCACCGAGCCTTGCGGGAGCGTCGGCGCGCGGCGCGACCAGGTCTGGGAAGTGAACCCGGCCACGGGCGCGTCGCGCCTGTTCGCGACGGTCCCGCCGGAGTTCTGCGGCGGGCTGATCGGGCTGGCGTTCACGCCGGACGGCTCGCGGCTGCGCGCGTCGGCGTTCTTGTCGAGCGAGATTCTGGAGATCGACGGCGACGGCGGCGTGAGCGTGGCGCTGGACGGCAGTGACGGCATCGGCGGGCCGCAGGGTCTGAACAACCTGGCGTACGACGCGGCGGGGAATTTCTACGTCGGCAACCTTTTTCCGCAGCGGCTGCTGAAGTTCCCGGCCGCCGGCGGGCCTCCGGAGACGCTGCTCGATCTTTCCGACGGACTGACGGGATCGCTGTCGCTGGCGGTCGGCCCGGACGGAAGTGTTTGGGCGGGCGAACTGGCCGGTCCTGGAGACCAGGTTTGGCGCTTCCTCCCGGACGGGACTGTTTCGACATTTCCGCTGGGCGCACTCGGGGCACAGTCGATCGCCGTGGACTCCTCCGGGAACGTATTCCTGCACTCCGGCGTGCTGGGAATCTACAAGATTGTCAACGGCGATCCGAGCAACATCGTGCAGCTCACGGCGCAGGCGTTCCCGCAAGGGGTGATGGCGCTCTCCCCCGCGGGCGACGAACTATTCGTTTGCGGCGGCGCCTCGATCTACCAGATCGACCCAGGCACCGGCGAGTCGACGCTTGTGGTCCACGGTCTTGGAATCAATTCCGGCCTCGGCGCAGCGTTCCACGTTCCGGAGCCTGCTTCGGCGGCTCTGTTCTTGTCGCTCGGGTTCTTGCGCGGCAGCAGGGGAGTGCACGCACGCAACGGTTACAAAGGATGACGCTCATGATACGGCACTCGCAGCCAATGCAATCGGTTGTAGTGACGGCGTGTCTGCTCAGTGCTCCGGCCGCATTAGCGCAACTCTGCCCAGCGCCCGCGCAGACAGGCTGCTGGGGATCAGAAGTGACGTTGTCGATCTCCCCGGTGCACGCGGTGTTGCTGCACAACGGACACGTTCTGTGCTTCCGATCTACGGTCGTCGAGCCAGACCCTGAATTGCTACTTGTGAATCCACAGACTGGAACGTCTCAGCAGTTCTCAGATGTGCCACTTGGGGCCGACGGTGTGACTGTATACAACCTGTTTTGCTCTGGACACAGTTCGTTGGCAAACGGGAGTGTTCTGTTTCGCGGAGGCATATTCTCCAACCCTCATGCGACGTTCACGAGTATCTATGTTCCGGATGCCCATGGCGGCTTGGGGATTTGGCGCACTGGTCCGTTTGAGATGTGGACGCACACCGGTCCCGGCGGGCCCGTGGACGTTCCGACTTGGCGTTACTATCCGAGCTTGGTGACGCTCGGCAACGGCCACGTGATGGCGCTCGATGGCAACACGTTTCTCGAAGATCAGCAGGAGTGCCCGAATTCGTTCAGCGGGAATGGAAACGTCCCGGCGGTCTGGAGCGTGCTCGGAGAGACTCCGCCCGGGGGATCCGACGTTCTCGGCGCATGGACCCTGCTGGACAACGCCGAGTACTACCCGGAGTACGTCCCTGACGCGGGGCAAGGCGATCCCACCTGTCCAGCGCCCGCACCGGAGCACCCCCATCGCTTCGCGCTGGGGTGGTACCCGTTCTGGTTCGTCCTGGGCGACGGGAGCTTGTTCTACGCCGGCTTCTCCGACCAGGCCGACTGCTCGGATTTTGCCTGCACCGATGCCCAGCAGCGATCGGCGATCTACATGACACGGCTGCTCGACCCGACGCGTTCCATGTGGCAGGATGTCGGCGCCACTCCCATTGTCGGACAGACCGCGGTGCTCTACCAGAAGCGGGTCGGCGGCGAAGTTCGAACGCTCGTCACGAAGGCGGGCGGAAACGGGCAGAACTTCGGGGTCAACAGCGCGGTGTTGCCGGAAAGCTTCGGCGAGCGCCGCGTCTTCACGATTGACGTCACGAACACGTCCAGCCTGAACTGGGTCGAGGATGATCCAATGCCGGAGCCGCGGCAGGAGTTTTACCTGGTCGCGCTGCCCTCCGGGCACTTGCTCGCGAGTCCCGGCATCTCTGCGCCGTACTCGGAAGGCACGTGTCCGGCCGACCCGAACGATCCCGGCCAGTTCTCCCCCGTTCTTCGACCAGCGCTGTATGACCCGCAAGCAGCGCCCGGAAGCCGTTGGACCTCCATGGACGCGCCGGTCGCATCGCCGCGAGTTCACCATCATACGACTCTGCTTCTTCCGGATGGATCCGTATGGAGCGCCGGAGGCGACTATCCGAGCGAGGGATGTCTCAAACTGTATCAAATCTACAAGCCGCCGTATTTCTTCCAGGGCGCGCGTCCCGAGATCGTCGGCGTGCCCGCCAGCGCGGTCTACGGCACGTGGTTCAACGTCGATGTGTCGGTGTCCGCCGGCAGCATCACGGCCGTGCGGCTGATCCGTCCCGGCGCGGCCACGCATTCGTTCGATCAGGATCAGCGCATGCTGGAGCTGGAATACTCGGTGCTCGATTCCGACACCATTCGCGTGAAAGCGCCGCAGAACGGCAACGTGGCCCCGCCGGGCTATTACCTGCTGTTCGTGGCGACGGGGACGAACGGCACGCTTCCGTCGGAAGGCAAGTTCATCAGGATTCGCAGTTATCTGTCGCCTCCGTGAGGCGCGCAGGGCTTCGGACCGGGATTCGTTGGCCTGCTGATTCGCGGGCGTGAGCGAGATCGAGCGAGAGCAAGCGCGAACGAGCGCGATTGAGCGAGAGTGAGCGATCCGGAGCGGAGGAGAGTCTGGATGCCAATCACGTTGCCGGTCACCGCGAACGGTTCGTGCGGCAGCATGTCGGATGCGGCCAGATTCCTCGCGCCCGGCGCGGCGCTGCTGCTCGCGCTGTTCGGGACGGCGGGCGCGCCGGCGGGATTTGTGCCGGGGTACGTTTACGTGTCGGACCCGGGCGTGCCGCCGGTGTTTGATGGCGGTCCGCCGGACCGCATCTGGGAGGTCAACCCGGCGACGGGCGAGTCGCGCGTGTTCGCGACGATTCCGAACGAGCTGAGCGGCGGACTGACCGGGCTTGCGTTCACGCCGGATGGACGGCACTTGCGCGCCTCAGCGGCGACTGCTGGGAGCATTCTGGAGATCGACTCCGACGGAAATGTGGACGTGGCGCTGGACCGCGATGACGGGCTCGTGTTTCCGATCGGAGCTAGCAATCTGGCATATGACAGCGCGGGGAACTTCTGGGTAGGAGACTTCTTTCCTGCCAGAGTGCTTCGGTTCCCGATTGACGGCGGCGCACCGGACGTGATTTTAGACGGCCGCGATGCCTTGGTCGACGTGGCCGCGATGGCGCCTGACCGAACCGGAGACATGTGGGTTGCGCAGCATGAACGTTCGGCTCCGAACTTGTATCGAGTGTCGACGGAAGACGAAGTCCAGCCACTGCATGTTAATGGCGCCAATCCAAGAGCCATCGCCACGGATCGATTTGGGAACGTGTATATTCACTCCAGCTTGCTCGGCATCTACCTATTACCTGGTGGCGACCCAACCATACCTATTCTGCTGGCCGACGATGTTCCAGTCGGTTCGCTTGCTCTGTCTGTAAGTCAGCAACAACTCTATGTAGCAGGCACAAATGAGCTGGCTGTCATTGACCTGGCGTCCGGCGATGTCGCCAACGTGTGGCACATTGCAGGATCAACCGCAGGCGAAGGGATGGCTGTGTACGTGCCGGAACCGACAACACTAGCGCTTGTTCTCGTTGCGCTGGTCGCGGTGCAAACTCGCCACCGTCAAAAGAGAGGAGAATGCTCGTGTTGCGCGACAGACCGTTGATCGCTACTCGATTTCTGCTTCTGACTGCGCTGTCCACATCGGAGCAGATGGCGCTCGCCCAGCAAGTGCCCGCGTGCCCGGAGCCGATCGCAAGTTGCGCGCTGGAAGGATGCTGGGAGGCGACGCAGTCGCTGCCGTTCGCGCCGATCCACGCGATTCTGCTTCGAACGGGAAGAGTGCTGCTCGTCAATTCAAGCGCCGATGCCGACGATCCGCACATCGGTTTGCTCGATCCGGACTCCGGCGCGTTTGAGCAACTCGAAGACGGACCGACAGCGGATGGCGGCACAGACCCGCACAATATCTTCTGCGCCGGGCATGTGGTTCTCAGCAACGGATCTGTCTTATTCAGGGGCGGGATTTTCCTTCCTGTTCATGCCGCGTACACTTCAATTTATACTCCCGACCTGGCCGGCGGCTCGGGCACGTGGTGCGAGGGTCCGCTCGAGCTCTGGAACGACGGCCAGAACGACATCGCCACCTGGCGCTACTACCCATCGCTCATGAACACGGCCACGGGCGTGCTGGCCTTCGACGGCAACGTGCTCAGCCAGGGTCAGGACAACTGCCCCAACTCCAGCACCGGGAACGCCAACATGCCGGCGGTCTATTCCACGCAGGGGGAGGTCGGGATTTGCGGCTCGTGGACGCGCCTCGACGACGCCGAGTACTTCCCCGAAAACTGTCCAGGCTACCAAACCGGCGAGCCGCACAGCTTCGCCTTGGGGTGGTATCCCTTCACGTTCCTGTTGCCGGACGGGAGCACCCTCGTCGCCGGCTACTCCGATGTGACCGACGCGCGCGACCCCGATCCGTACATGACGCGCCTGCTCGATCCCACGCGCACCATGTGGCAGCAAGTGGCGCCCACGGCCATCGTCGGGCAATCGGCCGTGTTCTTTCAGAAGCGGGTCGAAAACGAGACGCGCAGCATCGTTCTGAAGGGCGGCGGAAATTCGCAGTCGCTTCTGACCGAATCAGCCGGCAGCGACCAGGTTTATGCCATCGACGTCACCAACACGTCCAATCTCGCCTGGGTCGCGGAGGATCCGCTTCCGACGAACCGGGTGGATCATTACCTCGTCGCGCTCCCGGACGGAAAGGTTCTGGCGATCAATGGGCTTCTCTTCGCGTCGGGGCCGAGCGGCGCTGTCGCCGTTCGGCGACCGGCGCTCTACGACCCGTACCTTCCCGAAGCCGAGAACCGCTGGCGCGAGATGAACGCGTGTTCGTCGGTGGCGCGCCCGCATCACAGCGTGGCCGTCCTGCTCCCGAGCGGCGCGGTGCTCTCGGCCGGCGGCGACTTCCCTGCGGAGGCTGCGTCGTACGAGATATACAAGCCGCCATACTTCTTCCAGGGCACGCGTCCCGAGATCGCCGGCATCCCCGCCAGCGCGGTCTACGGCACGTGGTTCAACGTCGATGTGTCGGTGTCCGCCAGCAGCATCACGGCGGCGCGGCTGATCCGCCCGGGCGCGGCGACGCACTCGTTCGACCAGGAGCAACGCATGCTAGAGCTGGAATTCACGGTGTTGGATTCGGACACGATCCGCATCAAGGCGCCGCAGAACGGCAACTTGGCCCCGCCGGGCTATTACCTGCTGTTCGTGGCGACGGGGACGAACGGCACGCTTCCGTCGGAAGGCAAGTTCATCAGGATTCGCAGTTATCTGTCGCCTCCGTGAGGCGCGCAGGGCTTCGGACCGGGATTCGTTGGCCTGCTGATTCGCGGGCGTGAGCGAGATCGAGCGAGAGCAAGCGCGAACGAGCGCGAATGAGCGCGATTGAGCGAGAGTGAGCGATCCGGAGCGGAGGAGAGTCTGGATGCCAATCACGTTGCCGGTCACCGCGAACGGTTCGTGCGGCAGCATGTCGGATGCGGCCCGGTTCCTCATTCCGGTCGCGGCCCTGCTGCACGCGCTGTTCGGGACGCTGGCGGCGCTGGCGGGGTTTGTGCCGGGGTATTTGTACGTCTCGGACACGAGTCCGGCCGCGTGTTTCGACGGTGGGCCGCCGGACCAGATCTGGGAAGTCAATCCGGAGACGGGCGAGTCGCGGCTGTTCGCGACCCGGCCGCCGGGATTCTGCGGCAGTTTTCAGGGTCTTGCGTTCACGCCGGACGGCCAGCGGCTGCGCGTGGGGTCGTTTTTGGACAGTCAGATTTTGGAGATTGACGGGGACGGAAACTTCAGCGTGGCGCTCGGGCCGGAGGACGGGCTGAACCCGCCGAGCGGATTCAACAACCTGGCGTACGACGCGGACGGGAACTTCTTTGTAGGGACGGTGCTGCCGGATCGCGTGCTGAAGTTCCCGGCCGACGGAAGTCCGCGGACCGTGTTTGCCAATCGACAGGATGGGATCACGGGTTCAACGTCCCTGGCGTTTGGGCCAACGGGCGAACTATATGTGACAGTGTTCAGCGGTCCGACTTACCGGTTTCAGCCGGATGGCGAGGGCGAGTTACTTACTTCGCTGGCAGCGGTATCTGTTGTCGTGGATGCCAACAAGAATGCATACCTCTGGAATCCGCACGGACTCTACCGGCTTCCGGCGGACGACCCGGACGCTCCCGAGCTCGTGGTTGCGTGGCCTCCCGACATCGACGGCTTCCCTGGGTCGCTTGCGCTTTCATTGGATCAACAAAGCTTGTTGCTCACAGCATCCAATTTGGTTCGCCGGATAGACCTCGTTACCGCCGAGATCACGACACTGCCGGACATTCCAGGGTACGGAGCTGGGCACGGAAGCGCATTGTACGTCCCCGAACCCAATTCGGCGCTTACTTCTACGATCTTCGCCATAATGCTCATTCGTGTGCGACGTGTCGCTGTTCGCCAATGGAGTTCACTTGGAGGAAAGGAATGCACATGCACGTCGAACCCACCTTGAAGAAACGGTTCAGAACGAAGATGATTGTGATCCTAGCGACATTGGGAATGGTTGCATCCGAGCCGTCGGCTGGCGGCGACTGCGCGACTGACGAATGCTGGGATTCGGAGGTAACGCTCCAGATCAGTCCCGCCCACGCGATCCTGCTGCACAATGGACGCGTGCTGTGTTTTCAGCGTACCGACGCGCCCAACAGCATTGCGCTGATTCACGTGCCGACCTCGACCACGCAGTACCTGATTGATGGTCCTCGGAACCCGAACGGCGATCGATACGACGTGTTCTGCGCTGGGCACGCCGCGCTCGCGGACGGGCGCGTGATCCTTCGCGGCGGCAACGCGGCTGTTCGAATCGATGAAGCCAAATTCACACCGTTTTACGAACCCGACCCGACCGGCGGCGCGGGCACGTGGAGCGCGGGTCCGCTGGAAGTCTGGGACGGACTCGGCGACCCTGTCCATACAGCGCGCTATTACCCCACGCTCACAACGCTCGGCGACGGCAAAGTGTTGTCGCTGGACGGGAACGTCGCGAATCGATTTCTCGACCAGCAGGAGTGTCCCGATCCAAACAGCGGGAACGGCAACATCCCTGCGCTATACGAAAAACTGTCCACGCCCGGCAGTCCGGGACAATGGAAGCTGCTCGCCGACGCAGAGTACTTCCCCGAGTATGGCAAGCCCAGTTCGGCCTGCGAGGCGCCGCTCGGGAACCCGAATACGTTCGCGATGCCGTGGTATCCGTTCGTCTTTCAGCTTCAGGACGGCAGCACGCTCTACGCGGGCTTCTCCGACCAGGCCGATTGCTCGGACGTGGACTGCGACCAGCCCGGCGAGCGCGACACGCTGTACCTGTCGCGAATGATCGACCCGACCCGCACGATGTGGCAGACGGTCGGCAGCAGCCCGATCGTCGGCCAGACCGCGGTCTTCTACCAGAAGCGCGTCAACGAAGAGGTCCGCAGTATCGTCATGAAGGCTGGCGGCAATAACGCCGGATCGCAGGCCGGCTTGCCTGAGTACAACGGCGACGACCGCGTTTACACGATGGATGTCACCAACACGTCGAGCCTCGCTTGGGTCCAGGATGACTCCATGCCCGAGACCCGGATCGACTTCTACCTCGTCGCGCTCCCGGATGGCGCCGTGCTCGCCATGGGAGGCACAAGCCAGCAGCCGGCAGATGATCCGAACGACCCGTACCTCGGATTCCATCCCGTGCTGAGACCTGCGCGATACGATCCGTACAGACCGGCCGGTCAGCGCTGGACTTCATTCGACGCGCCGCTCGCCTCGCCTCGCGTGCATCACGCCGTTGCCGTGCTCCTGCCCGACGGATCGGTCTTCAGCGCAGGCGGCGATTATCCCGGGTTCGGCTCGCTGAAGAAGTACCAGATCTACAAGCCGCCGTATTTCTTCCAGGGCGCGCGTCCCGAGATCGTCGGCGTGCCCGCCAGCGCGGTCTACGGCACGTGGTTCAACGTCGATGTGTCGGTGTCCGCCGGCAGCATCACGGCCGTGCGGCTGATCCGTCCCGGCGCGGCCACGCATTCGTTCGATCAGGATCAGCGCATGCTGGAGCTGGAATACTCGGTGCTCGATTCCGACACCATTCGCGTGAAAGCGCCGCAGAACGGCAACGTGGCCCCGCCGGGCTATTACCTGCTGTTCGTGGCGACGGGGACGAACGGCACGCTTCCGTCGGAAGGCAAGTTCATCAGGATTCGCAGTTATCTGTCGCCTCCGTGAGGCGCGCAGGGCTTCGGACCGGGATTCGTTGGCCTGCTGATTCGCGGGCGTGAGCGAGATCGAGCGAGAGCAAGCGCGAACGAGCGCGATTGAGCGAGAGTGAGCGCGATTGAGCGAGACGGGGCGGAGGAGAGTCGAGATGCAAATTACCCTGCCGGTCAACGCGAAGGGTTCGTGCGGCAGCACGTCGGACGCGGCCCGGTTCCTCGCGCCCGGCGCGGCGCTGCTGCTCGCGCTGTTCGGGACGTCGGGCGCGCTGGCGGGGTTCGTGCCGGGGCGAGTGTACGTGGCCGATGCGGGCGTGCCGCCGGTATTCGACGGCGGCCCCCCGGATCGGATTTGGGAGGTCAACCCGGACACGGGCGAGACGCGGCTCTTCGCGACAATCCCGGAGGAGTATTGCGGCGGTTTCCAGTCGCTCGCCTTCACGCCGGATGGACGGTTCCTGCGTGGCGCGGCGCTCGCAACGAGCCGCATCTTGGAGATTGACGGTTCCGGCAACGTGAACGTCGCTCTGGATTCGCAGGATGGAATTCGGCTCCCACAAGGCGTTGGTTTCGATGCGCAGCAGCGTTTCCACGTGGCCAACTCGCAGCCGCCGGAACTCGTGCGGTTTGACGCCGACGCCGGGCCGCCGGAGACGGTGCTCGACACGTCGGACGGGCTCGCGACAGGGATTTCTCTGGCGTTCGAGGCGACGGGCGACGTGTGGGCGGCCCAGAGCGTTACGAGCGCACCGAATCTTTTCCGAATCAACGGCGAGGGCGACGTTCAGCCATTCCATCTACCGGGCCTCCTGCCAGGCTCAGTCGCGGCGCATCCGACTGGCGACATCTACTTGCAGTCCGTGAGCCTGCTTAACTTCGGAATTTTCAGGCTTCCTCGCGGAGATCCTGCTGGGGTCGAGCGGATTAACCATGACGCCTTGCCGTTCGGAACGATCTCGCTTTCCGCGACTGGGGATGAGTTGTACGTCGCAGGTCCATCGGAGTTTGCGAGAATCAGCCTGGCGTCGGGCGACGTGCTGGGCAGCTTTCCGCTTCCGGGTTCGACGCCGGGGACGGGGATGGCTGTGTTCGTGCCGGAACCGGGAGCGTTTTACAATGTGGCGTTAGCTCTACTGTTCATTAATGTGAGGTCCGGATGTCCAATGAAGTCGGAGAGACCGAAACATGACCAACGTTAGAGTTGAAATCGGCGCCGTCGTCGCAACGATGCTATTATGCTTGCACGAACGACCTGCGGTGGGTCAACAGCAGCTTCCAGGATGTGTTGAGCCTCGCATCTGTGCGCAACCCTGTGGAGACTGTGCGATCACGGGTTGCTGGGAGACGCAGCGCTCCTTGAGCTTTGCGCCGGCACACGCAATTGTGCTTCATACCGGACGTGTGTTGTGTGTATTACGAACTGACACAGCGCAGAATCCCCAGATTGTCCTTGTGGAGCCCGCTTCAGGGTCGTTGCTCTCTTCGGCGGTAGGTCCCACAGGCGACCAGGGAACCCGGCCGCATGATTTGTTTTGTGCTGGTCATGCCTCACTGGGTGACGGCAGGCTGGTCTTTCGCGGTGGTAGATTTCCCGTGCTGCCGTTCGAGCATCACGCCGAGTACACGTCTATATACACTCCCGACCCAGCTGGCGGGCTCGGCGCCTGGGAAGAAGGCCCGTTGGAAATCTGGAACAGCGTTCGGACCTGGCGCTACTACCCCACGGTCACTACGCTCGGAGACGGGAAGTCGCTGGCGCTGGATGGCGACATCCTTGGCGAGAGCCAGGGCGCGTGCCCGAACGCGGCCAGCGGCAACGGAAACATCCCCGCGATTCTGCAGCGGAACTCCGGCGCTCCGAGCACTTGGAACTGGAATCTGGAAACGCAGGTCGAGTACTATCCCGACGGCTGCCCCAGCCAGAATGAGAATCACGACTTCGCCCTCTCCTGGTACCCGTTCACGTTTCTCCTGAGTGACGGGACGATTTTCGTGGCCGGATACTCCGACGGCAGCGATCCGTTGCAGCCGAACTTGTACACGACATATAAACTGGATCCGACCCGCACCATGTGGCAGTCCTCCGGCGCGACGACCGTCGTGGGCCAGTCGGCCGTGTACTTTCAAAAGCGCGAGGGCAGCGAAATTCGCAGTCTGATACTGAAAGCGGGCGGAAACGGCCAATCCGGGCTGCCGGAAGCCGTGAACGGCAGCGATCGCGTGTATCTGATCGACGTCACGAATGCGGGTACGATGACGTGGGCGCAGCAGACGAACGACCCGCTTCCGGGACCGCGCGTCGAGTTCCACCTCATTGCCCTGCCGGACGGGAAGGTCATGGCGATCGGCGGGCAGCCCAACGATGGCGCGGACGACCCGAATCAGGCAATCCGCCGACCGGCCGTGTTCGATCCGTACGCGGCGGAGGGATCGCGCTGGACGGAACTCGATGCGTGCATGACGACTCCTCGCACGCACCACTCGGTAGCGGTGCTATTGCCCAGCGGCGCCGTGTTCGTCGCCGGTGGAGACGGTCCTTCGCCGCAGACCAGCTCTTATCAGGTCTACAAGCCTCCGTACTTCTTCCAAGGCCCCCGGCCGACGATCAGCGATGCGCCGGATGTGGCCGTGTTCGGAACCGGCATCAACATGGATACCCCGGACGCGAGCGCGGTGACCGCGGTGCGGCTGGTCCGGCCCGGCGCGGTGACGCACTCGTTCGATCAGAATCAGCGCATGCTGGAGCTGGCGTTCACCGTGCTCGATTCGGACACGATCCGGGTGACGGTTCCGCAGCACGGGAACATCGCCCCGCCGGGCTACTACATGCTGTTCATCGCGACGGGGGCGAACGGCACGCTGCCGTCGGAATCGCGCTGGCTGCGACTGAAGTACTATACGCCCATTGGAGCTGAGTGACCGCCCCTTTTGACGCGGATGAGACGTCGTCGCTCGCACTTCGTGGGCGAGTTCGACATCGAGCGGAGGAGAGGACCCCATGCATATTACCCTGCCGGTCAGCGCGAAAGGCTCGTGCGGCACGTCGGACGCGGCCAGATTCCTCGCGCCGGGCGCGGCGCCGCTGCCGGATAGCGGCCGCCGGCGCGTGCGGCGCGTGCAGCTTTTCTTTCCACCGATGGTCTTCTCGAAGTTCCAGTCGCGGCAGACAGCGCTCTTTCCGCTCGGGCTGGGCTATGTCGCGTCGGTGCTGGAAGCGGCCGGCTACGAAGTGGACCTCGTCGATTGCGCGTCCGAAGGCTACGACACGCTGATCGACATCGGAAAGGGCCGGCTGGTCTACGGCCTGACGCCGGAGCAGGTGCGGCGGCGGATCGAGGCGTTTCGCCCGGACGCGATCGGCTTGAGCTGTCTGTTCAGCACGCTCGAACGGCGCATGCTGGCGATCGCCGGCGTCGCGAAGGAAGTAGATCCGGAGATTCCGATTGTTTGCGGCGGCCCGCACGTGTCGGCGTTCTACCAGCGGCTGATGTGCGATCCGCGCGTCGATTATTGCGTGATCGGCGAAGGCGAACATGCCATCGTGCAGCTCTTCGACGCGATGAACCGGCAGGCGAGCCTGGCGCCGATCCACTCGCTGTCTTATCGCGAGGGCGGGCGGCCGATCGTGAACCCGCGCGGCGCGTACATCGACGACCTCGACGCGCTGCCCTTCCCGGCGCGGCACAAGATCGACCAGAGCCTGTACTTCCAGATCGGTAAGACGCAGGGGCTGAGGCTCGACGGCGACCGCAAGCTGCGCATCACGCAGATGACCACGTCGCGCGGCTGCCCGTTCCAGTGCACGTATTGCGGCAAGGACGTGACCTGGGGCAAGGAGTACCGCACGCAAAGCGCGAAGTACGTGCTCGACGAGATGGAACACCTCATCGAGACCTACGGCATCGAACGCTTCGCGTTCCAGGACGACAACTTCACGGCCGACATGGCCCGTGCGGCCGAGCTGTTCGACGGCATGGTCGAGCGGAAGTTCAACATCACCTGGGAGGCGCACAACGGACTGGGTGTGAACTTCCTCAGTCCGGCGCTCCTGGAAAAGATGAAAGCGAGCGGCTGCGTAAGCTTCACGATCGCGGTGGAGAGCGCGAACTCGGCCACACTGCGGCGCGTGAAGAAGCCCAACTACATCAAGCTCGCGCCGCCGATCGTGCAGAAGGCCAAGGAGCTCGACATCGAGATTCGCGGGTTCTTCATGATCGGCTTCCCGGGCGAGACGCTGGACGAGGTGCGCCGCACGGTGGAATACGCCCGCAACCTGAGACTGGCGGTGTCGGCGTTCGCGCTGGTCACGCCGCTGCCGGGCACGGGCTTGTACCGCGAGTGCGTCGAGGCGGGCATGATCGACGAAGCGACAATCGATTTCGAAGACTTCAGCTTCGGGGCGTTCGATCTTCAGCTCTCGCAGGTGCCGGTGGAGGAGCTGAAGGCGATCCGCAAGATCGAATGGCTCAAGACCGTCATGCTGGACGAGAACGGGCACTTCAAGCGCGAATGCGGTCTGAGCCCGCGCGACGCGCTGGACGAGCTGGAGAACGGGCTACGCCTGTTCCCGGACCTGGAGGATCTGCGAAAGCTGCACCGCGAGGCGGTGGAGTTTTTCGGTAAGAACGAGCGTTTGTCGGCGTAAGGGGAGATCAAACGGCTGGGCGGTCTGGAGGAAAGACCGGTCAGAGACCGGTCCCCCTAAGAAAGGAAAGACCGGTCAGAGACCGGTCCCCCAAAGAAAGGAAAGACCGGTCGGAGACCGGTCCCCCGAGAAGGAGAGACAGACCGGTCGGAGACCGGTCCCCCAAAGAAAGGAAAGACCGGTCCGAGATTGGTCCCCCGGAGGGGAGAATGGGGAGCGCGGGCGTTTCGCCCGGCAGAGGTCGGACGTGAGGTCTGACGAGAGGAACGTGTGAGCGAGAACGCAATCGACAAGGCGGCCCTCGTCACCGGCGCATCCCGCGGGCTGGGCGCGCAGGTTGCGCTCGAACTCGCGCGGCACGGCTACGCGGTCGCGCTGCTGGCGCGCTCCGCGCCCGATCTCGATCGCGTCGCGGCCGAGATTCGCGCGGCCGGCGGGCTGGCGGAGGCATTCGCCGTCGATCTGTCCGACGTGAACGCCGCCGAGCGCGCCGTTGCCGAGGCGCATGCGCGGTTCGGCCGGCTGGACGCGTTGTTCAACGTGGCCGGGGCCAAGGTCGAGGGCCGCGCCGAGCGGGCCTCTCTCGACGACGCCCGCCGCGCGATGGACGTGAATTATCTCGCTCCGCTGGCGCTGTGTCGCGCGGCGATTCCGCTCCTGCGTCGTTCGGGCGGCGGACACATCTTCAACGTGTCGAGTGTGCTGGGGCTGCGGGCGACGCCGGCTCGCGGACTGTACTCGGCCAGCAAGGCGGCGCTGAACGCGGTGACGGAAGCGCTTCTTCTCGAGCTGGCCGGCAGCGGGATTCGCGTCACGCTGGTTTGCCCGGGGCGGTTGACGACTGTCGATGAGCCTCGAAGCTGGCTGGCGATGGACGAGGCGGCGGCCGCGCGGCGGATGGTGCGTTGCCTGGCGCATCCGCGGCGACGGCTGACGTTGACGCTGGCGGGGCGGGCATTATCCGGCTTGAACCGGCTTTCTCCGGCGCTGGCGGACTGGGTTCTGGCGCGTTGCGGGCGCGGGCGGCTGAGCGGGCGCACGCGCGACGGGGTCGAGACGCCGCGTTCGTTCGCAGGGAGCGTTCCGCGATGAGCGCGTCGAGCGTGGCCCATCTCGCGCCTCCGGAAGCGCCTGCCGACGCGGCGGCGGCTGCGCGTGCGCTGACCCTGCACGACGCGGAGCGCAGCGCCCGGCTGGACCGGCTGTTCGACGTGCAGTTCACGCCGCCGCGACGATCGACCTGGCGCGTGTCGATCAATCACGCGATGAAGCGTGCGACGGACATCGTGGTTGCCCTGATCGGACTGACGCTGAGTCTGCCGGTCCTCGTCATCGCCGGCGTGGCCACGCTGTGCGACACCGGCCGGCCGATCTTTTACTCGCAGGTTCGGCGCGTCCGCTTCGGGCGGCGGGTGCGCATTCACAAGATGCGCACGCTGGTGGTCGGGGCGGACCGAAGCCTGGGCGCGCTGGTGGACATCAAGACGCACGGGCGCTATCTGAACATCCAGAAGGACGCCAGCAGCTACACGCGCGTCGGTCGGGTTCTGGAGCGGCTGTGGATCGTGGAGCTGCCGCAACTCTGGAGCGTGCTGCGCGGGCACATGAGCCTGGTCGGCAATCGCCCGCTGCCGGATTACGTGATCGAGGCGCTGGGCGAGACGCCCGAGGTCATCGAGCGCTTCGCGAGCCCGCAGGGACTGACCGGCTACACGCAGGTGATCGGGCGCGACAACCTGAACGACGAGCAGCGCATCGCGCTGGAATGCCATTATTCGCGCGTGTACGAGTACGGCGACGTGTTTCTGGAAGACCTGCGCATCGTTGGGGTGACGATCTGGACCTATCTCGGGCTGGGTCGGCCGCGGACGGTCGCGGATTTTCTACCGGCGGACTTCAAGCTGCCGAAGCTGCATCGCGTGCCGCTCGCGCTGACCGCGCAGGGCGAGTGCCAGTCGGTGCGACGGGATCACAGCCGCACGCTGGCGATACTGGCCTGTCCGACGTGCTACGTGGTGGGCGAGTCGTGCGATTCGACGCAGTGCCGCACGGAGTGCGTCTCGGCCTGCGGACATGACGCCATTGCGATGGAGCCGGACGGACGACCGAAGCTGCTGGATGCGTGCGTCGCATGCTCGAAGTGCGTCGAAGCCTGCCCGCGGAGCGCGATCGACAAGCACCCGCTGCGCGAACGCGACGGCGGGCTGGAGTGTGCCGCGTGCGGCGCGGAATATCCGGAGCGCGGCGGCGTGATCGACCTGCTGCCGCGGCGCGGCAATCTGCCGAAGAGCCCGTACTTCGAGTTCTACGACCACGAGTACGTCGGCGACAACCCGCAGATGCACCTGGAAGACACGGAATGGAAGCATCGCGAGCTTACGCCGTTGCTCGGCGCTCCAGGCTCGTATGAGCACCTCGTGGACATCGGTTGCGGCGCGGGCGAGCTGGGCCGGCGCATCGCGCGCGACCTGCGCATCCCGCACGCGATCTCGAGCGAGTGGTCGAGCGAGATCGTCGAATATGCTCGGGCCCGCAACCCCGGCGGCGTGTACGTGCGCGCCGACGCGGCCTACCTGCCGTATCGCAACGGCCGCTTCGACCTGGCGATGCTGATCGACGTGCTCGAGCATCAGCACCTGCCGGAGCAGGTGCTGCGTGAGGCGGCGAGAACGTCTTCGCAGCTCCTGGTGCGTACGCCGCTCGAGGATTGCTGGTACGAGCGCGCCCGCCGCCGGCGCAGGGACTTGTTCCGTGAATCGAGCGGGCACGTGGTGCATTTCGATCGGCGCTCCGTGCGCGGCATGCTGGCCGCGGGCGGCTGGAAGGTTCGCCGCGAGAGCGTCCGCCGGATCGCGTGGTCGCACTGGCGCAACGTGCTGACTTCCGACGCGCCGCTCAGCGGCAAGCTCACGGCGCTGGCGCGCTTCGGGCTGGGTCTGGTGCTGCCGGTTTCGCTGTACCGCCGACTGTTCGTCACGAACTATAACGCGCTGTGCGCGCGGTCCGGCCCGTCCGGTCCGGTCGCAAGCGGCGCGGGACGCGACAACGACTCGAAGAGGAGTGGACGATGAGCGCAGGCAACGGCAAGGCGACGACGGCCGCCCGCAGACCGGGGCGGATCGGCGTCAAGCTCCAGCAGCTAACGCACCAGGCGCGGATTGCGCTGGGCGGCCGCACGTATGACCAGGCGTACACCGGTCCGCTGTACGTTCAGATCGGCGTGGTGAACGCGTGCAACTACCGCTGCCAGTTCTGCTGGGACCATCCCACGTTCGTCAGCAAGGAGCATCCCTATCCGGACGATATCGCCGAGCGCTACTACACCGAGCACCCGGAGATCGACCGCAACAAGGCGTACATGAGCTGGGAGATGTACACCGCGCTGGTGGACGACCTGCGCGCAATCGGCACGCGCAAGATCAAGTTCATCGGCCGCGGCGAGAATTTCCTGCACAAGCGATTCACCGACATGGTGGTGTACGCGAAGGAGCGCGGCTTCAACGTCTCGATCACGACCAACGGCTCGCTCATCACGGACGAGCACGTCACGCGGCTGGTCGAGGCCGGGCTGGACGAGATCTTCGTCAGCGTGAACGCCGGGTCGGCCCGCTCGTACAACGAGATTCACATCGGCACGAAGCCGGACGCATTCGACCGCGTGCGCCGCACGCTGAGCCTGTTTTCGAGCGAGAAGCGGCGGCTTGGGCGGAGCGGCCCGTTCATGCACCTGAGCTTCGTGATTCAGGCGAACAACTATTTCGAGATGCCCGACATGGTGCGGCTGGCGCAGGAGGTGGGCGCGCAGCGGGTCGCGTTCAACCGCATCAGCGTCTATGACGGCACGAAGTTCCTCATGCTCAGCGAAGAACAGAACCGCGAAGCGCTGGACCGCCACCTGGTCGAGGCGGAGCGGCTTAGCCAGCAGCTCGGCGTGCTGACGAACGCCGACTTCTTCCGCGCCCGCCCGGGCGAGGAGCAGCGCTCGCAGGAAATCCACAGCAAGATTCCGTGCTACATCGGCTGGTACTTCTCGATCATCCTGGCCGACGGCACGGTCAACCCGTGCTGCGAGTGCCTGCGGGCGCTGGGCACGCTTCAGACGCACCGGTTCAAAGACATCTGGTTTGGCGAGGCGTATCGGCAGTTCCGCGGCGAGATCAGCGACTTACCGAATTCGGACAAGGAAGTCAGCGGCTGCCGCTGCTACAACTGTAGCTTCGCCCTGCACAACCTGTCGATGCACAAGTATGTGCACCCGTTCTCGAGCGGCGTGAGCGCCGGCGCGGGCTACGGGCTCAAGGATTTGAAGCGGTTCATCTTTGGATGACCGCTGCTGCCCGTGGAGCGTTTCGAGTCGCGACTTCGAAGCGGCGAGGATCAGCGTGTCGGAAGTGCGGAACAACGTGACAACCGGCGAAGCGCGTTGCGGGCGGAGGCCGACCCGGCGCGGTGACGCACTCGTTCGATCAGAACCAGCGCATGCAGGAACTGGCGTTCACGATCGAGGACGCGGACACGATCCGGGTAACCGCGCCGCAGCACGGGAACATCGCTCCGCCGGGGTACGACGTGCCAGCCATCGCAACCGGAACGAACGGCTCGCTGCCGTCCGAGTCGCGCTGGCTGCGGCTCAAGTACTCCACGCCAATTGGAACGGGTTGACGGGTTGGCCCGGTGTCGGTGTACAGTGAGATCGGCCCCGAACGGCCGGAGAGAACGCAAGGGTCGGCCAGGTGCGCCGACGCGACTAGCGAAAAGGTGGTAACGCCGTGATCGCACAATCGAAATCGCTGCCGCTGTTCAACTCGGCCGTGGACTTCCAGCTTCGCCGGCCGGCCGACGCCGGCCGGACGTGGCGCGTGCTGCTGATCAACCCGCCGTTCCAGCGGCTGAAGGGGGTGTACAACCTCTATTTCCCGCTCGGGCTGGGCTACCTGGCCGGCTCGCTGAAGGCGGCCGGTTTCGACTGCGGCATCTACAACGCCGAGAACCCGCAGCGCGACGAGGTGGTCGCGCACAACCACCTGTCGCTGCTGGAGCAGCACTGGGAGTACATCCGCGCGCTGCACGACGACACGCATTTCGTCTGGCAGGAGGTGCGCCGGACGATCCAGAACTTCAAACCGGACGTGCTGGGCGTGTCGGTGCTGACGCCGGTGTACGGCTCGGCCGTCCGCGTGAACAAGATCGCGCGCGAGCTGTTCCCGAACGTGCGGATCGTGTGGGGCGGCCCGCATCCGAGCGTGCAGGCCCGCGAGATTCTGACCGACGAACCCGAGGTCGAGTACATCATCTCGGGCGAGGGCGAGATCACCATGGCGCAGCTCTGCACGGAGCTGCGCAGCGGCGTGTCCGACATGTCGCACGTGGACGGCGTGTCGTGGCGTCACCCGCAGCGCGGCTTTCTCGCCAACAAGCCGCGCGAATATGCCGACGACCTCGACGCGCTGCCCTGGCCGGACAAGTCGGCCAGCATCTATCTCGACGCCTACTTCCGCGACCCGGAGCGGGCCCAGCTCGGGAACCTGTTCGGCAGCCGCGGCTGTCCATTCAAGTGCGCCTATTGCTCTTCGCACACCATCTGGACGCGCAAGGTGCGCTACCGCACGCCCGAGAGCGTGGTAGCCGAGATGCAGCAGCTCCAGCGCGACTTCGGCGTGGAGCGATTCAGCTTCCTCGACGACACGTTCACGATGAACCGCAAGTGGGCCGGGGCGATCTGCGACGAGATGATCGCGCGCAAGGTGAAGGCCCGCTGGGGCTGCTACACGCGGCTGGACGTGCTGCGCGAAGAGCTGCTGGTGAAGATGCAGCAGGCCGGCCTGGCCGAGATGGACGTGGGCATCGAGACCGGCAGCCAGCGCATGGTGGACTTCCTGCTGAAGGAGATTGACCTGGCCGACGTCCGCGCCATGTGCAAGGTGCTCAACCGCCGCCGGGTGAACTGGAACGCGTTCATCATGGTCGGCCTGCCCGACGAGACGCGCGAGGACATTCAGGCCACCATGGACTTCATCCACGAGGTGAAGCCGATCCGCTGCATTCTGAGCGTGTTCACGCCCTATCCCGGCGACCGGCTGTTCGATATCTGCAAGGAGCGCGGCTGGATCCCCGACAAGCCGGACTGGTCGCGCTTCAGCCACCACAGCCCGGAGAACTGCTTCGTCAAGGACATCCCCAAGCCCGAGTTCGAGCAGATCGTCCGCGACATGTTCGTGTCCATCGACCAGTACAACAACAACTGGTCGGCCAACTGGCGGCTCTTCCTCGCCAACCGGCGGCTCTATACGTCCAACCCCGGCCGGTTCATGCAGAAGGCGCTCTCGGCCGCGAGCCGCATGGTCCACACGCGCCTGGCGCGGCTGCGCAAGCCGCGGCCGGCGCCGGCGACCGGCCGGACGGATGCGTCGATGGACCTGGCCCGTGTGAGCGGGCGGGGGTCGGGGATTTAGCGACAGGGGCGTCGCTCGCCGCGGGTCTTCTGCGCCGGTTCGGTCGCGCGGCGCGCCGTCCCCGCGCGCCCGTCGTCCGCCCGGTTCATCCTCCGCGCGCGAAAGGACGTGAGCCCGTGTCGATCTCCCGCCGCCAGGCGCTGCTCGCGACGCCGTTCTCGCTGCTCGCCGGCTCGATTGCGGATGCCGCGGGCCCTGCGCCGGCGGATGCGCCGACCGATCTGCCGACGGACGCGCCCGCCGACTCGCCCGCGGCACAACTGTATCCCACACAGAATCCAACGCTCGTCCGGGAAGTGGTCGGTGCGTCGCACGCGCGGATCGACCGCGTGCGTGAGCTGCTGGCCGAGCATCCTGCGCTGGCCAAGGCGGCGTGGGACTGGGGATTCGGAGACTGGGAGACGGCGCTCGGCGCGGCCTCGCACACCGGAAATCGCGAAATCGCCGCGCTACTGATCGAGCACGGCGCCCGCCCGGACATCTTCACGTTCGCGATGCTCGGGCAACTCGACGTGGTGCGCGCATTCGTCGCGGCCAGCCCTGGTATTCAGCGTCTGCACGGTCCGCACGGGATCACGCTTCTCAAGCATGCAGAGGCCGGCGGCGAATCGTCCGCGCCGGTCGTGGAGTTTCTGAAGCAGCTCGGCGACGCGGACGTCGGCCAGGTGTCGCGGCCGCTGCCGCCGGAGTGGTCGGATCGGTATCTGGGCGAGTACGCGTACGGCCCGGGGCCGAGCGAGCGGTTCTCGATTCTCGCGGCTCGTCGCGGCGGGCTGGCGATCCGCCGCGGAGCGGACGGCAACCCGTTGCAGCTCTTCCACCAGGGCGATCACGCGTTTCATCCGACTGGCGCGCCGGCCGTCGCGATTCGGTTCGACGTGCAGGGCGAGTCGGTGACGGGGCTGCGCGTGACGGACGGGCCGGTGCGGGTTGTCGCCGCGCGGGTACCGCGGTAGCGGATCGGTTCGTGACGGCCGAGACCGCAGCGATCCGCGCGCTGCGCCATTTCCTCGATTCTACTCTGGCCGCACCCACGGCGACGCGTTCATTCTCCGCGTCAGGACTTGCAGCCCACGGCGGCGATCGTGCGGCGTGTGAAAGCAGAGCTATGGCCAGCCGCGACGTTGTTCGCGCAAGTGCGAACTCTCTGCCATGACGGTCGGCCGGAATCGCCGTACCATTCGCCGTGGCGCAGATGGCCGCTCAGCTCGAAGCCCGGTGCGCGGATATCGAGAGTTGCGGAAGAACGAATGAACACGATCACACTGCGAAACATAGGGCCGATCAGGCACGCGACGATCAATTTCGGTGACCTGACGGTCTTCGTGGGCCCGCAGGCGTCTGGGAAAAGCATCGCGCTCCAGTTCCTAAAGCTGCTGATCGACAAGGGTTCGATTCATCGTCAGCTAACCAACTACGGCATCGATTGGGACAAAGATAGTAGCAAGTTTCTTGAAGCGTACTTCGGTGAGGGCATGAGCGGAATCTGGACCGCCAGCAGCGGACTCGCGCGAGACGACGAGTCGATCGCGAAAGGAGCCCTGGCGCGGCGTTCAAGGACTGGAAAAGAACATGTCTTCATGATTCCGGCGCAGCGCGTGCTCGCGGTTCGAAACGGCTGGCCGCGGCACTTCGGTGACTACACGCCGGGCGATCCATACACGGTGCGCGATTTCAGCGAGAAGCTGCGCACGCTCGTCGAGCAGGAGTTCGGAGGCAATCCGCAACTTTTTCCCCAAGCTCGCCGACTCAAGCATCAAGTCCGCGAGATGCTAACGAACCAGGTGTTCGGAGGATTTGCTCTCAAGATCGACAAGTTCGCCTCGCAGAAGCGTCTGGTACTGCAGCGCGCCGATGACACGTCTCCCCTTCCCCATATGGTCTGGTCGGCCGGTCAGCGTGAATTCGTCCCACTGCTGCTCGGTCTGTACTGGCTGATGCCGCCGACCAAGGTGTCGAAGCGCGCGGAAATCCGATGGGCGGTGCTGGAAGAGCCGGAGATGGGTCTGCATCCGGACGCCATCAACGTCGTGCTGCTGATGGTGCTGGAACTGATCCGACGCGGATACAGGGTGTGCGTTTCGACCCACTCCACTCAGGTGCTGGAGGCAGTGTGGGCGATTCAACGCCTGAAAGAGGCGGACGCGGATCCGGACGGATTGCTGAAGTTGTTCGGTTGCCGGTTCACGCAGCCGATGCGGAATCTGGCCCGGCGCGCGCTTAAGAAGAACTACAAGGTGTTCTACTTTGATCGTACGTCTGGACATGCGTCGGACATCTCGCAACTGAACGCAGATTCCCAGGAGCAGTTTGAAGTTGATTGGGGAGGCCTAAGCGGATTCAGCGCCCGGGCCAACGCCGCCGTCGCAGATTCGGTCGCAGCCGGGGAGCGCAAATGAAGCGCTCCTTCCGCGCGGCCGTCGAAGCCAGCGAGATCCTGCGGCCCCATCTCAACGCTGGGCTGCAGGCGCTCTTGAGCGTGGATTCGGACCGGATTCGCGCAAAGCATACCCGGAGGATCACCGGCAGCGTCAATCTGGATACGGCGCTCGCCGCGTCGCTCCCGAATTCCCCCCGCTGGGACTACGGAGTCGGATATCGGCTGAAAAACAGCACCAGCGACATCGTGCACTGGATCGAAGTTCATCCAGCGACCGATCGCGAAGCGGGAATCGTCGTGAAGAAACTGGCTTGGCTCAAGCAGTGGATTGCCGCCGACGCGCAGAAGCTCAGTTGTTTGGATCCTCGCTACATTTGGATTTCCAGCGGAAGCACACGCCTTACGCCGACAGCGCCCGCGCTGCGCCAGCTTGCTCAGCTGGGGTGCAAGAACGTCGGAAACACCTATTCACTCGATTAGTCGGTCGTCCCGCGGGTGCAGATGGCTGCGCCCCGTCCCCGCAGTCGCTCTGGCAGATTTCGATCCCCGCGCGCAAGATTTCGCCCGAGCACGCCTATCGGTGAGTGAGCGGAGCAATCCGCGAACCTCTCACACTCATCGTACGGAGCAAACGCATGCGCAAGACATGGGCGGGGATGCTGTTGGCCGGCGCGGCGCTGTGGAGCGCGGGTTGCGATCTCTTTGCGGGCGGTCTGAACGGTCTAGGATCGAACGTCAACGCCGGCGACAACGCGAACGGCAACGGCTCGTTCGAGAACGACAACGGCGCGCCCGGCAACGACAACGCCGCCGACAACGCGAACGGAAACGGCGACGGCGACAACGCGAACGGCGACAACGCGAACGGCAACGGCGACGACCCGAATGACGGCGGAGACGACTCCGGCCGATCCAAGCCGGTGCCGATCGTCTCGCGTTTCGACACAGGCAACGAGGGCTGGCGGCTCGACGGCGGCGCGTTCCCCGAGCCGACGCGCCCCACCTGGAACGAGGACGAGCAGTTTGTCGGCGTCGTGGACGCCCGGTTCGGCTATTGGCGTGCCCCGAAACAGTTCCTCGGAAACGTATCGGACGCGTACGGCCTGGCGCTGCAATTCGACACGGCTTGGGACAATGCCTGCTGCACCAACGCCGCGCGAGTCATTCTCAGCGGCGCCGGCATTACGCTCTCCCATTGGCCGGACTACTCGCCGGTCGCGTCCTGGTCGAGCTTCCACGTGCGGCTGGACGAGACCGAGGAGTGGCTCACGCCCGAAGGCGCGCGTGCGACGCGATCCCAGGTGCGGGCGGTGCTGAAGAGCCTCTCGCAACTGCATATCCTCACCGGCGACACAGACGGCTCGCAGCTCGACAACGTCGTGCTGGGCGCATCCGCCGGTGATCCGGTCGAGCAGGACGTGATCTCGGCGTTCGACGACGGAGACGAGGGCTGGCGGCTGGATGGCGGCGCGTTCAATACCGTCACGCGGGCCGTGTTTGACGACGAGAACGGCTATGTGGCGATCGGCGACGCTCGCTTCGCCTACTGGGTCGCGCCGGAGAAGTTCCGCGGCAACTTCAGCGAGTTCTTCGGCGGATCGCTGCGTTTCGACACGTCGTACGACAACAATTGCTGCACCAGCAACGCCATGGTGGTTCTCTACGGCGGCGGCTTCGCCATCGGGTGGCGGCCGGACGCGTTTCCCGGCGGAACGCTGACGGGTTTCGCCGTGCAGCTCGACGAGTCCGAGGCGTGGTTCACAGCGGACAGCCAGAAGGCCACCGGCAGCATCCTGCGTGCAGTGCTGAAAGACCTTCAGGTCGTGCGAATCCTGACCGGCGACTCGGGGATGACGCGCCTCGATAACGTTGAGATGGTCCGGCCGTAGCGAATGCGCCACACGCGGGCCGCGGGATTCGGGTTCCGCGGTCCGCGCCCCGAACGCAAGAGACGCAGGTGCGCCGGATTCAACGTCCGGCGCGCCCGCGTTCATGGGCGAAGCATGAGCGCTATCGGCAGCGGAGCAGCGGCTCCAGGCGATCCCACTCGGATCCGTGCACCTCGTTGTCGAAATCGCCGAAGCGGACGCCGGACAATCGCATCAGCTCGCGACGCCGCTCGCAGGGCAGGCAGCGAATCAGCTTGACGATCGCGTTCTCGTCGGCGTCGCCGGTGTCGCCTTCGAAGAGGTTGAGCACGAGCCGGCGCAGCTCGGGGAGCGTAAGCGCGTTCAACGTGGCGCAGTCGCTGTCCCGGATGAACTTTCGCGTGGCGTCGTCGTCCCAATCGGCGAAGCTGACCAGTCCGCACCGCTGCAGGCGAAGCATCAAGCGGTCCCACTCAGAACCGTGAAAATGATCGAGCAGGCGAGTCAAACCTACCTCCCGGACGAGCGTGCGAACGTCCTCGCACGTCGAGCACTCGAGCAGGCGTGCGATTGCGTTCTCGTCGTCGTCGCCGGTCGGGCCGTCGAGCATCACCCGGATCAGTCGCAGGCGATCGCCAATCGACAGCCGCCCGAGCTCCCCGCAAGAGCGCCCGCGGATGAACGCGCGCGCGTTGTCGTCTGCGGTGGAGTTGAACAGGTCGTGGATCGCATTGCCGAGCAGAATCGCCCCCGCGACCGCGATCACGCCGAGCGCGATGATCGAACACGCGACATCCGCCCCCGGCGGAAGCCGATCACACCGCACGGTGACGACCGGATCGCCGTCCACAAACGTGACGCCAATTGCGGAATCGTCAATCGCGTCAGCGACATCGTCGCCGGTCAGCGCTTCGCTCCGCATTCCGACGGAATCGTTCGCCGCGGCCTGAACGCGCTTCAGCGCTTTCAGGTCATTGGAGAGCGCCGGCGGACGGTCCAGCTTCGCCAGCTCATCGATCAGGTACGCAACGATGTCAACATTGAACCCGTACCGACCAGCGAGCTTGAGAAGGTCAGCGACCGCGCGCGGCGACTTCGCGAAGCCGTCCGCGGCTTGCTTCCAACGATTCGCATCCGCCAGAAGGCCGTCGCCTTCCGCTGCATTCACGACGACTCTCGCGCTCGCAATGCCCTTTCGAAGCGCGCGCCGGGCGAGTTGTGCGCCAGACCGAAGCCGAGACGCCCGCTCGCGCCGTTCCTCCAGAATCGCAGCACGAGTCTCGGCATCCTCCGTGCCGGTGGAGCCGCCGGTCTTGTCGGCAGCCGCGTCGCCGCACCCGCAACCGCACTCTGCGGACGAACCGTCACCTCGCAACCGCGCCCACTCGACGCTCCGGTTGTGCCGCTCGATTCTCGCGCCTTGCAGGAAGATCGATCGGACCGCCGACAGAATCTGGTCATCCGCTGACTGAAATCCAGCGTCCGTGTTCCGTTTGCTGCACATCGTCTGCCTCCACGTTGCACGCAGGCCGCGTGTCACGCGACACCAAGTCGCGCAAATGCACGGAACGTCCCGTGCCAACACACGGCCACTCGCTCCCCGGCGAATCCGGCTTCCCAGAGCCAGGCGCCACCGGGCCAGCGCACAAGGGCTTGTAGCGCTATCAGCGGAAAATCTGTCGCGATTATCCAGAGTAACACAGTTTATTTTTCTAGGCGCTGGAAAATCATTTCATGTAAGCGCAAATCAATCGTTGACGATGCGAACTTCCTGTTCGGGTGACGGATCCGGCATGAATTTAGCGGATGATATCTGCGTGCGCCGCTACGGAGAGTTCGGATCAAGCCATATCGCGCGCCAGCGCAGCCACGTGCGCCGGAGTCGTGCCGCAGCAGCCGCCGATGACGCTCGCGCCCGCGTCCAGCCAGCGCCGCGCGTACGCCGCGTACGCCTCCGGTCCGACATTCTGCGAGAAGGACCAGCCGCAGGTCGGCTCCGGGTTGCCGATGTGCGCATAGGCCGCGATCGGCCGCTTCGTCAGCCGTCGCAGCCGCGGCAGGGCCGCGCACAGCCCCTCCGGCGGCAGGCAGTTCAGCCCGACGGCCAGCGGCCCCAGCGGCTCGACCCGTTCAATCGCTCGATCGAGCGACTCGCCGCTCAGCAACTGCCCAGCCTCGTTCAGCGCGAAGCAGACCGAGAACGGCACGCCGACGTCGCGAGCGGCGATCGCGGCCGCGAGGGCTTCGCGCACCGTGCCCATCGTCTCGATCCAGAGCAGATCGGGGCGCGCGTCCGCGAGCCACTGTGCGAGCTCGGCGTGCTCGGCGCGCAGCTCGCGCTCATCCGGCGTCAAATCCGGGCGATAGCAATCCTCCGCCGGCGCAACGCTGGCGGCGACCAGCACGCGCCGCCCCGCGGACGCCGACCCGGACGCGTCTCGCGCAAGCTGAACGGCCAGCCGGCTCAATTCCGGTCCGCGGTCGCGCAATCCGGCGCGGAGCAGCGCGCGCGGATTCGTGCGAAACGTGTTCGCGGTTAGGATGTCGGCGCCGGCGGCGACGTATTCACGGTGTATCGCCTGCACCGTCTGCGGGGCGCTGAGCAGCGCTGCCGTAGACCAGAGCGGGATCGGCGTGGGCACGCCGCGCCGCGTCAGCTCCGTCCCGGTCGCGCCGTCGAGAATGCGCGGCGCGTGAAGGAACTCGCTCAGCGAATCGCCGGAGTCGCGGTTTCGGGCAGACCTGGCGGACATAGTCGCTCCCGGCCGGCGGCGCGACGGGTGCGCGCAGCAACGATTCGCGGCAGGCGATTCAGACTGCAAGTCTAGCGGTTCGCGCGGGCGCGGGAAGCGTCGCGTCATGGGGCCGTCTGCCGGGCGATCGGATACACTCTTTCCGCGGACGATCCGCGCCGGCCGTCCGCGAGCGCGTGCGAGCCTTGCAGCGCACGTCGCAGGCGCGGGGAGAGCGGTTCGCCGCGGCGCGGGCGCGGCGACGCCGGCGGGAGAACACTTCGTGGCAGTGGAAAAGGTCATCATCATCGGATCGGGACCGGCCGGGCTGACGGCCGCGGTCTACGCGGCTCGGGCGAATCTGGCTCCGCTGTGCGTGGAGGGCTTCAATGCCGGCGGGCTGATCCCCGGTGGTCAGTTGATGTTCACGACCGACGTGGACAACTATCCGGGTTTCCCGGAAGGGATCATGGGCCCGAAGCTGATGAAGGCGATGCGTCAGCAGGCGGAGCGCTTCGGCACGCGGTTCATCACGCAGGACGTGACGGCGGTCGAGCTGGGGCGGCGTCCGTTCACGGTGCGGACGGACGACCACACGCTGGAAGCGCACGCGCTGATCGTCGCGACCGGCGCGCGGGCGAACTGGCTGGGCCTCGACAGCGAGCAGCGACTGGCGCGGAGCGGCGGGGGCGTGTCGGCGTGCGCGGTGTGCGACGGCGCGCTGCCCATGTTTCGCAAGCAGGAACTCGTGGTCGTCGGCGGCGGCGACTCGGCGATCGAGGAGGCCAGCTTCCTGACCAAGTTCGCCAGCAAGGTGCACCTCGTGCATCGCCGCGACGCGCTGCGCGCCAGCCGGATCATGCAGGACCGTGCGTTTCGCCTGGAGAAGGAAGGCAAGCTCGCGCTCGTCTGGAACTCGGTCGTAGTGGACGTGCTTGGCGAGAAGCTGGTCGAAGGCGTGCGCCTGCGCGACGTGAAGTCCGGGCAGCAGCGCGATCTTCCGTGCAAAGGACTGTTCCTGGCGATCGGGCACACTCCGAACACCGACCTGTTCAAGGGGGCGATCGAACTGGAGGACAACGGATACATCCGACTTCAGCGACCGCCCGGAACGCAAACCAACATCGAAGGCGTGTTCGCTGCCGGCGACGTGGCCGATCACGTCTACCGCCAGGCCGTGACGGCCGCGGGCACCGGATGCATGGCGGCGCTCGACGCGGAGCGCTGGCTCGCGGCGCAGGGCGTGGAATAGCATGGCGTCGGCGTCGCGAACGGGCGTCAGACGGGTGCGATCGGGCACGCGTCCGCGCGGTGTGCACCTGCTGTCGGACTCTTCGGGCAACCTGCTCGATCACTTCATGACGGCGATCCGTACGCAGTTTCCCGAGGGCGCGTTTCGCGTCGAGCGCGCGCCGTTCCTGAGCAACGAGGCGCGGCTGCGCGAAGCGCTGTCGAAGATATCGAGCGGCATCGTGCTGCACTCGCTGGCCGATCCACAGCTCAAGGCGGTGTGCATGGTGGAATGCGCGCGGGCAGGTCTGCGGGCCCGCGACGTGACCGGTCCGGTGGTGCAGTTTCTCGAAGCCGCCAGCGGCTTGCCGGCCGCGTTCGATCCGAAGCCGCTACACGTCGTGGACGCGAGCTACCTCGGGCGAATGTCGGCGATCGAGTTCGCCATGCAGCACGACGACAATCGACGCCTGGAGCATCTCGAACGGGCCCAGGTCGTGCTTGTGGGCGTGAGCCGCGTGTCGAAGAGCCCGACCGCGCTCTACCTGGCCTATCGCGGGCTGTACGTCGCCAACGTGTCGGTCGTGCCGGCGGAGGGGCTTCCCGAGCCGCTGCGGAAACACCGGCGGAGAAATGTGGCCGCGCTCACCATGGCGCCCGAGCGGCTCAAGGAAATCCGCGAGCGACGATTCCGGGACTGGCGGCTCGGCGAGCAGCCCTATTCCGATCTGCGCGACGTGGCGGAGGAGGTCCGCGCGGCGGAGCGGCTCTACGCGAAGCGCCGCTGGCCGGTGATCGACACGACACATCGCGCGGTCGAGGAGACCGGCGCGCTGGTGCTGAGAGCGCTGCGAGTCCGGTTTCCCTGACACATGGCCGGTCGATTCCGCGTCCGCGACGCTCGGCGTATCATTGGATGCTGCGGCGCGTGAGGCGGCGCGCCTTCCCGCGGTTCTCTCGGGCGTTTCCATGGCACACGCGATCCTGATTCGCAACGGTCGGGTGATCGACCCCACGCAGCAGATCGACGCGGTCGAATCGATCCTGCTGGTCGATGGGCGGGTGGCGGCGATCGGCCGATCGGCCGGCGGCTCGGGCGACGAGGTCATCGACGCACAGGGCCAGATCGTCTCGCCCGGCCTCATTGACATGCACGTGCACCTGCGCGAACCGGGCCACGAGGAGAAGGAGACGATCGAGACCGGCACGGCGGCCGCGGCGCTGGGCGGTTTTACGGCCGTGGCATGTATGCCGAACACCGATCCGCCGATTGACGACGACACGCAGGTCGAGTTCGTGCGGCGGCAGGCGGCTCGCTATGGACACGCGCGGGTCTATCCGATCGGCGCGCTGACCAAGCAGCGCGCCGGCGTCGAGCTGTCGGAAATGGGGCTGATGGTGCGGGCCGGCGCGGTTGCATTCAGCGATGACGGCGACGGCGTCGCGAGCGCGTCGGTGTGCATGCGGGCGATGACCTATCTCAGCCAGTTCGACCGGCTTTTCATCCAGCATTGCGAGGAAAAGTCGCTCGCGGGGGGCGTCATGAACGCCGGGACGTGGGCGACGCGCCTGGGCCTGCCGGGCATCCCGGCCGTGGCCGAGGAAATCATGGCGCAGCGCGACATCACGCTGGCGCGGGTCACGGGCGTTCGGTACCACGTCGCGCACATCTCGACTCGCGGGACGGTCGAGCTTGTGCGCCGGGCGAAGGCCGAGGGGCTGCCCGTCACGACCGAGGTCTGCCCGCACCACCTGCTGCTGAACGAGGAAGCGTGCGTGCAGTACAACCCGAACTGCAAAATGAACCCTCCGCTCCGCTCGGCAGGCGACGTGAAGGCGTGCATCGAGGGCGTTCGCGACGGCACGATCGACTGCCTCGTCACCGATCACGCGCCGCACATGGACCAGGAAAAAGAGCTTGGCTTCGTCGACGCGCCGTTCGGAATCATCGGCCTCGAAACCGCGCTGCCGCTCTTCATCCAGGCCCTGATCGAACCCGGCGTGCTCGACTGGCCGCGCCTGGTCGCCGCGATGAGCTCGAACCCGGCGCGGCTGCTGCGCGTTCCGGGCGGATCGCTGAAGGTCGGCGAGCCGGCCGACGTGACGGTGATCGACCCGAACATCGAGCACGCCATCGACCTGTCGCGCGGACGCTCCAAGAGCCGCAACAGCCCGTTCGACGGCCGAAAGGTCCGCGGGCGGGCGACGCACACGATCGTCGGCGGGCGCATTCGCCTGCGCCAGGGCGAGCTGATCGGCGCGGGCGTCGAATGAGCGAGTCGCTCCCGCTGTTGAGCCGCACGCCGCAGTCCTGGGCACTGGCGGCGCTGGAGCAGCCGCTCGCGCTGCTCAACGATCACGCGCACCTCGAGAAAAAAGCCGCCACGAACGCGCTCGAGCTGCTCAGCCAATGGCCGGAGCCCAATCCGCCCGAGTACTGGGTCGAGCGCATGACCGCCGTGGCGCGCGACGAAATCGAGCACCTCGCGATCGTGACGCGCCTGCTGGCGCGGCGCGGCGGACGGCTGACCCGGCACCACAAGAACGCGTACGCGGCCGGGCTGCGCGAGCTGGTCCGCAAGGGGGACGGCCCGCTGGAGATCATGGATCGACTGATGGTCGCGGCGTTGATCGAGGCGCGCTCGTGCGAGCGGTTCGAGCTGCTGTCGCGCGTCTGCGAAGATCGCGAGCTGGCGCGGCTCTATCGCGGGCTGTGGGCGTCGGAGCGCGGCCACTACCTGACGTTCATCGAGCTGGCGCGACAAATGACCGGCAAGCCCGACCGCGTGAAGGCCCGGTGGCGCGAGATGCTCGAGGCGGAAGCGGCGATTCTGAGCGAGCAGGCGCCGGGACCAAGGATGCACGCGGGCTGGGCCCGTTTGGGGTGACCCGCGGTCGGCTCACGCATGCGCGGGGGCTGCGCGGCAGAGGCTGGCGAGTGCTTCGGCGATCTGATCCGCGTGCGCGAGCGTGTGCAGCGGACCGAGCGAGAGCCGCGTCGTGCCGCCGGAATCGTGCGTTCCGATCGTCCGGTGCGCGAACGGCGCGCAATGCAGACCGCTGCGCGAGAGAATGCCGAACTCCTGCTCGAGGAGAGTGGACAGTTCTTCCGGCGGCAGACCGTCGAGCCGGACGCTGAACACGCCCACGCGCTGTGAAGCGTCGCGCGGACCGAACCAGCGCAGCCCGTCACAGCGGTCGAGCCGCGGCATGAGCCGCTCCATCAGCTCGATTTCGTGCGCGCGGAGCGCCGGCACGCCGCGCTGCTCGATCCACGCCAGCCCCGCCAGCAGGCCGGCGAGACCGACGGCGTTGTGGCTGCCGGCTTCGAACTTGTCGGGCGCGTCGCTCGGCTGAATCGGCTCCTCGCTGCGTGAGCCGGTGCCGCCCTCGCGGAACGTGGTGAGCGCGTTTTCCAGACCGGCGCGGATCACGAGAAGGCCCGTTCCGAGCGGTCCCAGCAGCCCCTTGTGCCCGGGCGCGGCCAGCAGGTCGATCGGCGTCTTCGACAGGTCGATCGGCAGGTGCCCGGCCGACTGCGCCGCATCCACGAGCAGCAGCACGCCGCGCTCGCGGCAGAGGTGCGCAATCGCGTCGAGCGGTTGAATTGCGCCGGTGACGTTGCTGACGTGATTCAGCGCCACCAGTCGTGTCTCGCGCCGCAGCGAGATCGCGACGTCGTCCACCGAGACCAGCGAGGTGTGCGGATCGGCGCGGACGGCCGTCCAGCGCACGCTGCGCGCCGATTCCAGCGCGCTCAGGGGTCGGAGGACCGAGTTGTGGTCCATCCAGGTGGTGACGGCGTGATCGCCCTCGCGCAGCGCGCCCTTCAGCGCGAGGTTCAGCGCATCGGTTCCGTTCAGCGTGAAGATGACCGTGTCGGCGGTCCGCGCGCCGAACAGTCCCCGCACCGCGTTTCGGCAGCGCTCCAGCACGCGCCCGGACTCGATGGCTTCGCGATAGGCGCCGCGCCCGGCGCTGGCGCCGACGCGCGAGAGGAAGTCGCAGACGGCCTCCAGCACGCCCGGCGGCTTGGGGTAGCTCGTGGCGGCGTTGTCGCAGTAGAGCCGGCCGGCGTGTTTCGGCGCGTTCATCCTGTCGCTCCGTCGGAGTCGGACGCCGGCGACTCGGCGCGGATGAGTTTGCCCAGGTGCAGCCGCAGGGCGGCTTGCGGCGGGTGATTCGTCATCGGATAGAACCCCGGCGCGCAGTCCGCGCCCATCGCGTAGAGCGGCTCGCCCGCCACGTCCAGCCGATACACTGCGAAGTAGTCGTCCTCGCAACGAAACAGCGCCGCCAGCTCGAGCGACTCCGGGCCCGACCCGGCATAGCGTCGCACCAGCTCCGCCAGGCTCTCCCGCGCGCCGGGCGGCTCCAGCGACGGATCGACTTGCCGCACCGCCAGTTCCAGCATGAACCGCGTGCCGACGTGAAAGCTGTACGCATCGTCGACCGCAAGGTCGTACGCCGGGAAGTAATTGGCCTGCGTCTGGCCGATCGCCACGAAGCAGCGTGCCGGCCCGCACGCCGGCGCGTCCGCGACGGCCGGCAACTCGAATGACAGCAGCGCGGTGCGCCCCTCGCCGTCGAGCGGCGATTCGTCAAACTCGCGCTCGAATCGCACGGATTGAGGCGCTCGCTCGCCCAGCTCCGCACGCAGATACGCCAGGGCATCGCGCTCGGACTGGATCGTCCCATCGCTCAGCGGAATTCTCCACGCCAAACCGCCGCGCCGCGCTCCCGCCGGCCGGCTACTCCAGGAACTCCGGCGGCAGTTCGGCCGAGCGGCCCAGCCGATTGTATGTCACCCGCACGGCTTCGCGAAAAGCCGGGAGCGTCATCCACTCGACGTGGCCGTCGATGAATCCGACGTTCGTGCCCTCCGAGTCGAGCGGCCGCTCGTAGATCAGCACGTTGCGAACGTCCGAACTGGTTTTCTGTCCGGCGATGTATTCAAACGGCGATTCGCCTTCTTCGAAGCGCGGTGACGCCAAGGACTCCCGCGCGATCATTCCCCCCGCGACCAGTTGCTCGAGCGATTCCGGGAACCGCTCCCCGTTGTCGGCTGCGTAGATGTGACAGGCGATCAGAACCGCTTTCAGGTTGCTCGCGGACACGGCGCGTTTCGCGACCTCCCGCGCCCGAGAAAGCGACGGCAGAGCGACCGAGGTCAGCAGCGCGGCCGTCGCCAGACCCCCGTCTCCTCCAAGCGCCAGCATCGTCGCGTCGCCGGCGAAGCTGCGATACAGGACGCCCTCTTCGTCGAGCGCGTAGGCGCCGATCTGGCGGCGCGCGCTGCCGGCGAGATCGGCGTACACCGGAAGTCCCGCGAGATCGAGGGCGTGTGGGCTGCCGTCGCTCATGGACGCGATGGCGGTCTCGCCCAGTTGACGCACCAGGTACCACAACCGATGCCAGAACCAAGAGTCGGCGTACGTCACCGCCGTCAGCTTCGGCGGCAACAGCGCCCGGGCGGCGGCGAAGTCCGGATCGTCCGCCATCGAGTCGCCGCGCGTCTTCGGATCGACTTGCCGCGCGGCGGCCGCGACCGTCTGCGGAAACAACCCGAAGATCCAGCGATCTCCGACGAACGTCCAGGCCGGCGAGACGGGGACCGGCCAACCGCCGACCAGAACGTGCTCGATCGTGCGGCCATCGAGCGTCATCGACTTTCGAGTCAAGCGAATTCCCGCCTGCGCGAGCGGGCCGGCCGCCACCTCGATCGAACGGTTGAGCATGCCCTGCAGCGCCGCGGCATCCCTGGTCTCGGCAATAAGCACCATTCCGGTGAACAGGAGCCCGCCATGCGACGGCGCGTCGACCAGCACCCACGTATCGCCCAGGGCCGGCAGGAGCTGCTCAGTCAGCGAGAAGCCGAGAAACTGAGTGGCCATCGCGACGCCGCCGTCGATCTGCGCGATCGCGTCCGGCTCGACGTCTTCGAGCGTGCCGCGAAGGGCTGTCCACAGCGCCGCCAGGTCCAAGTTGCTGACGCTGGCATAGGAAGCGTCGCGCGGGACGATCGCGAGGTCGTCGTCGCTGAGCGGGGCCTGGTGCCAGAAACGCGCCAGCCCGCGATCAGGCTGCTCGATGTGTAGAAAGAGCGACCCGTGCGCGCCGTACGACGACGGACCGACATGGGCGACGCAACCCTTCAGATCGTCCAGGTGAAGCGCGGCGGCGAGCTGGTTCACATTCGGACTGTCGGAAGAATCGTCCGCGTCCATCCGGAGCACCGCGTTCATCACGGCGCCCAGGTTCGCGTAGGCTGTAAGGCCCCATTCGCCCGCGTCAACCTCGACCTTTGGCAGAACCCGACGGAACTCCGCGTCCTCGGCCAGCGTCGCGGCGCCGTTGATGCAAGCCAGCAACCGCTCGGCGGACGCGTTGCCGAGCGCCAGCACGAAATGGCTCTTGCTCGCGGCCCACAGCAGCGACAGTTCGTCCTCGACGGCAACCCGCCGGAACGCTGTGCTGCCCACCGTGACGGACGAGATGTCCTGCTCCGCGCCGAACGCGGACAGAATCGCCTCGAACGCCTTGGCGAACTCTGCCGGATCGGCTCCGGTCAACACCATGCCCGCGGTCGGCGGCTCGTCCGAGTCCGACGGCAAGCTCATCACCGCGATCGCGCCCTCGTGTTGCATCGCCAGGCGCGCGAACTCGGCCGCGGCGCGGATCGCCGCCAGCTCGTCGCCAAGCTCCGAGGCGACCAGCGGAGAGTGCAGGATCGCCTGAATCGCCGAATGCAGACGCGACGGATCGCCACTGAGGTGCCGCCAGCCGACGTAGATCGTCGAATCGGCGGGCACCAGACGGGCCGGCTCGGCGATTGCCGCGGGTTGCGGGGCGACGATCGCGGCCAGCGTTACACAACAGGCGGGCACCAATCGATACACGGATCGGATGGGCGTCACAGTGTGGTCTCCTGAGCGGTGTTCCCGGCGTCGGGCGAAGCTCGGGGCGCGAACGGGTCCGCCGGCTTTCACGCGTATTGAAAGTTTTGGAGAGCGTGCGCCATGCCTTGGGTGCACGCTCGGGCGTTCAGTATACTCCGCATGAGACCGTCTACACCCGGCAAGAGGTTTCCGTTTGAAAGCGCTCCGACTGGGCGTCGTATCGTATCTGAATTCCCGTCCCCTGGTGGCCGGCCTGGAAGGTCGCAGCGATCTGTCGCTGCGCTACGACGTGCCGGCCGCGCTGCCGGCGCTGCTGGATGCCGGGCAGGTGGACGTGGCGCTGATCCCGATCATCGACGTGGTCCGCTCGCCCGGCGCGTATCGCGTCGTGTCGGACGCCGGCATCGCGTGTGACGGCGAGACGATGACGGTTCGCGTGTTTTCACAGCTCCCGCCGGACCGCATCACGCGGCTGTGCGTCGACGGGCATTCGCACACGTCGGTCGCGCTCGCCACCGTGCTTTGGCGCGAGTTGTACGGCCGGGCACTGGAGCTGCGCCGCATCGATGCCGCGGTCGAACCGCTCGCGGAGTTGCCGGCCGTTCTGCTGATCGGCGACAAGGTCGTCAATCCGCGGCGTGGCAGCTTCGCCTACGAGGTGGATCTTGGCGGGGCCTGGCGGCAGTTGACCGGGCTGCCGTTCGTCTTCGCGGTCTGGGCCGCCCGGACGGACTTGCCCGTTCCGATGGATGACGAAGGTCTGTTCGCGTTGCTCGGTGTGGCGCGCGACCGCGGCGTGGCGCGGGTCGAAGACCTGGCCCGCGAAGAAGGTCCTCGGCACGGCTGGCCGGTTGAGCTGGCGCAGCGCTACCTGGCGCGGTGCCTCCGGTTCACGCTCACGCCGCGCTTCGTGGACGGCGCTAACCTGTTCGCCAAGTGTTGCGGGCAGGTCGGCCTGGCGCCGGACGGCGCCGAGATCCGCTGGCCGGAGTCGCTCGCCGACACGGTTCGGGCGTAAGCGCGCCCGGAGGCACCGCCCAACCGGCGAGGCGTACGGCGCATGGAACGAATTCGGGCGAACTGGTACGACTACCCGGCGGTCTACGACGTGGCGTTCGGATGGGACGTCGGCCCGGAGATGGCGTTTCTCGAGCGCTGCTTCGCCAGCGCCGCCACGGGAGTCGTACGGCGTGTGTTCGAGCCGTTCTGCGGTTCCGGGCGCCTGCTGGTTCCGCTCGCGCATCGCGGATACGTCGCGAGCGGCTGCGACATGAACCCGCGCATGCTCGAGCGGGCGAGGCTGCGCGCGAAGGCCGAGTCGGTGACGCTGGAGCTGCATGAGACCACCGCGTCAGGCTGGCGTCCGGGCATGCCGGTCGATGCGGTCGTTACGCTGATCGACAGCTTTCGCCACGTGGTGGATCCGGTCGAGGTCGCGGCGACCGTTCGGGCGTGGCACGCGGGCGCTCGCCCTGGCGCGGCGTTGATCGTCGGATTGTCGGTCGGCGCATCGGCCGCCGAAGCCCGCCCGTGGACGTGCGAACGCGACGGTCTGCGGGTATCGGTCACGGTGAGCTCCGCCGGTGCGGGACCGCAGCCCGGCACGACGCGCGTGCGAGCGGTCCTGGCCGTGCGCGAGGCGAGCGGCGCGGAGTATGAGATCGAGAGCGTCGATCCGATGCGCGATTACTCGCTGTCGGATTTCTTGACACAGGTTTCGGACGCCGGCTGGCGGCGCCGCGGCACGTACGACTGGAACAACGACTTCGCGCCGGTGGAGTCGCGCGACTTTTGCGGCTCGATCGTGGCCACGTTTCGCCGGGAATAGGGAGGACGGCTCTTGCCGAGACAGAACGCACACGCGGATCAGGCCACGCCGGACTCCGGGGCAACACGGTTCGCGCGCGTGTCGGACGCCGATGCGCTGGCGATGTACCACGACCTGAGCATTCACGAGCTGGGGCGGCTGGCGTTCGATCGCTTGATGCAACTGCACCCGGAGCCGTATCGCACGTATGTCGTGGACCGGAACATCAACTACGCGAACGTCTGCACGGCCAAGTGCATCTTCTGCAATTTCAAGGCCGACCCGGGCGACGCCGATGCCTACGTGCTTTCGTTCGAGCAGATCGGGCGGAAAATCGAGGAGCTGATCGACATTGGCGGCACGCAGATCCTCATGCAGGGCGGGCTGGTGCCAGGCATCGCGGATGAGACCGGTCGGAGACCGGTCCCGCGGGGGGGGGAGGGAAAGACCGGTCGGAGACCGGTCCCCCGGAGGGGGGAGGGAAAGACCGGTCGGAGACCGGTCCCCCGGAGGGGGGAGGGAGAGACCGGTCGGAGACCGGTCCCCCGGAGGGGGGAGGGAGAGACCGGTCGGAGACCGGTCCCCCAGGGGGGGGAGGGAGAGACCGGTCGGAGACCGGTCCCCCGGGAGCACACGCTGCCGTTCGAGTGGTATCTCGACCTGCTGCGCTTCATCCGCAAGAACTATCCCGGCATTCACATTCACGCGTTCAGCCCGCCGGAAATCTGGGCGTTTCACGAGATCTACCGCATGCCGCTGCGCGACGTGCTGCTGCGGCTTCAGGAGGCCGGGCTGCACACGATCCCGGGCGGCGGTGGGGAAATTCTGGTCGATCGCGTACGCCGCAAGATCGGCCAGGGAAAGACGCTCTCGGACGAGTGGCTCGAAGTCATGCGCCAGGCGCACCGGCTCGGCATGAAGACCAGCTGCACCATGATGATGGGCCACATCGAGACCATCGAGGAGCGCATCGAGCACATGCGCCGCGTACGCGAGCTCCAGGACGAGACCGGCGGCTTCACCGCCTTCATCCATTGGCCGTTTCAGCCCGAGGGCACCAAGCTCGGCCGGTGGAAGCACCTGCCGCGCGACGAACGCGACGGCGCGCGGCGCCCGGCTCCGGACGGCGAGCACCTGCTGCTGGCCGACGCGCACGAATACCTGGTCTGGCTGGCCGTCTCGCGGCTCTACCTCGACAACATCCCGAACATGCAGTCGAGCTGGGTGACGATGGGGCCGAAGGTCGGGCAGCTCGCGCTGTTCTACGGCGCGAACGACATGGGCAGCGTGATGATGGAGGAAAACGTCGTCAGCCAGGCCGGCAGCACGTTTCGGCTGGGCGAGGATGAGATTCGCCGGCTCATCACCGACGCCGGCTGGACTCCGCAGCAGCGGGATCAGTACTATCGCCCGATTTCGACCGAGCGGCGACGCCCGGCGACTTCCGCGGTCCCCGACGCGCCGCGGCAGGGCTGCGACGCAACGACACCCGGCGCGTCGTCCGGCGTCGGAAGCGCGGCTGCGCCCGGCACGGCGTTCGTTCCGCTGACAGTCTCGCGGTCGCGCTGATCGAGTCCCTCGTTGCCGAGAGCGTGCCCGAAGCCGGGCCGGCCGGGCCGCAACCATCCGGCAGCCGGCGTTCCGAGAGGCTCGCTCGCGACGACAGCTCGGTCGCGCCGTCGCGTCAGTGCAGGTTCATCGTCATCAGGAACAGGCGGTTGGCCTCGATTTTCTCGAGCCGGTTGCGGAGCATCTCGACCGACTCGACCGGATTCATGTCGCTGAGCACGCGGCGCAGCATGTAGACCTTCTCGAGCTCCTGCGGATGCAGCAGCAGTTCTTCCTTGCGGGTGCCGCTGGCGGCGATGTTGATCGCCGGCCAGACGCGCTTGTCCACCAGGCGGCGGTCGAGGTGCAGCTCGCTGTTGCCGGTGCCTTTAAACTCCTCGAAGATGACTTCGTCCATCTTCGAGCCGGTGTCCACGAGCGCGGTGCCGATGATCGTCAGGCTGCCGCCCTCCTCGATGTTGCGGGCCGCGCCGAAGAAGCGTTTGGGCTTTTCGAGCGCGTTGGCGTCCACGCCGCCGGTGAGGATCTTGCCGGAGTGCGGCTCCTCGGTGTTGTAGGCGCGGGCCAGTCGCGTGATCGAGTCGAGCAGGATGACCACGTCGCGCCCGTACTCGACCAGCCGGCGGGCCTTGTCGATGACCATCTCGGCCACCTGGACGTGCCGCGTGGCGCGCTCGTCGAAGGTCGAGCTGACCACTTCGGCCTTGGTGTGCCGCTGCATCTCGGTGACTTCTTCCGGGCGCTCGTCGATCAGCAGGATGATGACGTAGGAATCCGGGTGGTTCGTGCTGATGGCGTTGGCCATTTTTTGCAGCAGAACGGTCTTGCCGGTGCGCGGCGGCGCGACGATGAGCATGCGCTGGCCGAAGCCGATCGGCGACACCAGGTCGACGATGCGCATGTTGATTTCCTTCGGGTCGGTCTCGAGGTAGATGCGCCGGTTCGGGTGCAGCGGCGTCAGGTCTTCGAAGTTGGTCTTTTCGGCGACGGTCTCGGGGCTTTCATAGTTGATCGCCTCGACCCGCAGCAGCGCGAAGTAGCGCTCGCTTTCTTTGGGCGGGCGAATCTGCCCGGCCACCACGTGCCCTTTGCGCAAGCCGAAACGGCGAATCTGCGAAGGGCTGACGTAGATGTCGTCCGGCGATTGAATGTACATGTATTCCGGGCTGCGCAGGAAGCCGAACCCGTCCGGCATGATCTCCAGCACGCCCTCGCCGTACAGCAGGCCGTTCTGGCTGATGCGGCGCTTGAGAATCTGGAAAATCAGCTCCTGCTTCGCGAGGCCGACGTATTCCTCGATCCCCTCGCTCTTGGCGACGTCGTGCAGCTCCTGCACGCTCATCTTCTGAAGGTCGGTGATGTGAAGCTCGCCGCGTTTGACGCGCTCGTATTTCTCGTGCGTCTCTTTGTCGATCGGACCGGCCGGCTCGCCGTTCTCGGCGCGAACCGCGCCCTCGTCCACCGCGGCGGACGGGATCGCCGCGCTGTCGTCTGCGCGGGTCGTGGCTTCGACGAACTTAGAGCCCGATTCGCCGGACGGCTCGGCTGCCGGGGCGGATGCGTCCGGGTCGTCCGGAATGCTTTCGATCACGTCCTGAAGCTTCTTTTTCGTGCGGGTTCTGGGCGTCACCTTGGCCATGACGGGGCTCCACTCTGCGAGGGAAGGTGGGATGGTTCAGACCTGGGACTCCGGCGTCCGGTCTGGCGGGTCTTCAAACTCCTTCGGGGCGCGGGCCAGTTCGAGCAATTGCACCAGCAATTGCCGCGCCCGCGACCGCAATTCGTCCAGCGTCGAATCGTTGCGGATCAAGTGGCTTGATTGCCGCCGCTTTTCGCTCAGCGGCCACTGTGCCTGCTCGCGTCGACTTAACTCCCGGGCGTCCCATCCGCGGGACCGCCCGACGCGCTCCAGCCGCTGCTGCTCACTCGACTCGACGAAAACGGTAAAGTCGCAATGACGAGAGAGACTGCTCTCGAACAATAGCGGGGAGTCCAGGATGATGGCCGAAGCAGGATCTTCTGCCAAACCCTTTATCATGATATCCGCGCGCAGGGCGTCGATCAAGGGGTGCACCAGCCCCTCCAGCCGGCGCCGGGCCTGTTCGTCCCCAAAGATGATCTCCGCGATCCGCCGGCGATCGACCCGTCCGTCCGCCCGGACGATGTCCGCTCCCCACCACCGCGCCAGCTCCGCCTTCACCTCGGCCCGCTCCAGAACGCGCCGGTTCAGATCGTCGGAGTCGATCACCAGTGCGCCGCAACGCGCGAACTCCGCCGCAACCGCGGACTTGCCGCTGCCGATTCCCCCGCTTAGTCCGATGATCGGCTTGCGAGAGCCGTGCATGCCAGGCCGCCTCAGCGTCGAACGTCGCGCGTCGGGTCCGCGGCGAAACCGCGGCTCGAACGCCGCCGCATCCTAATGGCCCGTTGAAGCTCTCACACTAACGCGCGCGGCCCGGAGCCGCCGCGGGCGACGCGGGTTGAAAACCCGCGCACCACAAGTCCTTCAACGGACTGCCGACCCGGGAGCGCGCCGCGAAGACGCTTGGCGCTCACGTCGTGTCCCGCCCCGGGGACGCTCGCGGATCGGTCCGAGGTCGCTTCCCGTCGTGGCAGACCGGCCGCGACGCTTGTCAAACCGCCCGCATCGAGTACAGTCCGGATTGCCTGATGATCTTCCGTTGCAGCGCGTTCGCGCGGTCCGGCGAATCGGCGGACCGATTCGCGACGCCTCGCGCGGCGACGACCGACCCGCAACCCGGTAGCGTCATGACTCAGCCGATTCGCGTGCTCATCTCGAAAATCGGTCTCGACGGGCACGATCGCGGGGCCAAGCTCATCGTGCGGAACCTCCGCGACGCGGGCATGGACGTCATCTACACCGGTCTGTGGCAGACGCCCGCGTCCACCATCCTCGCCGCGGTTCAGGAAGACGTCGACGTGCTCGGCGTCAGCCTGCTCTCGGCCGCCCACCTGACGGTCATTCCCGAGCTGATTCGTCTTTGCCGCGAATCGGGACTGCCGGACCTTCCGGTGATCGTCGGCGGGATCATCCCGGAATCCGATCACGGGCCGCTGCGCGAAATGGGCGTCGCCGCAGTCTTCAATCCGGGCACGCCCATGCAATCCATCGTGGACACGATCCGCCGGATCGCGGACCAGCGGCGGGCCCGCCTGGCTGCCGACGCCAGCGCTCCCGATCTCACCACGCCCCACGGTTTGGCGCGGGCCGTCACGATCCTGTGCGAAGGACGAAAGGTCGCAACGCCCACGAAGGGGCCGGCGCCCGCTCCGATATGCATCGGAATCACCGGCTCGCCCGGCGTCGGCAAGAGCACGTTCATCGGCAAACTCGCGCGGCAATTGCGCGACCGCGGGCGCCGGGTGGCCGTCATCGCCGTAGACCCCACCAGCCCGATCAGCGGCGGCGCCCTGCTCGGCGACCGCCTGCGCATGATGCGTTCCGAGCCGGATGACGGGCTGTTTGTGCGAAGCGTCTCCTCCGGCGGACAAGGCGGCGGCCTCGGCCCGCACGTGGGCGAAATGACGAAACTCGTCGCCGCCGCGGGCTATCCGATCGTGCTGGTCGAGACCGTCGGCGCGGGTCAGAATGACGTGGACGTTCGCACAGTCGCGCGCGACGTGCTGCTTCTGCTGATGCCCGGCGCAGGCGACGCGGTGCAGTTCGAGAAGGCCGGCGTGGTCGAGATCGCGACTGCGTTCGTGGTGAACAAGTGCGACCTGCCGGGGTCGGAACGAACGCTGAAAGAGCTGCGCGAAAGCGTGGACGACGACCGCCCCATCTGGCCGGTCAGCTCTCTGCGCGGCGAAGGCCTGGACCACGTCTGCGACTGGATCGAATCGCGCGTGAAGTAGCTGCGCGCCCGCGGCCCGCGCGCCGCACGAAACGAATCGGCTAAGCTCCCCACCGTGTCGTCGAGAATGCACACCCTGTCCGCTGCGGCCGTCCCGATCGCCGGACTCAGCATCGTCGCCGCCGCCACCGCGCCGCACCTGCCGCTCGGACCGTGCTTCGACGACTCCGGAGACCTCCAGACCGCCGCCGCCCTGCTCGGCATCGGCCATCCGCCGGGATACCCGATGTTTGTAGCCGCTTGGCATGCCGCGGCGCGTCTTACCGGCGCGTCCCCGGCCGTCGTCGTGAGCGCATCCGCGTGGATCGCCGGGCTTGCTGCACTGCTCCTTGCCGTGCGAGTCCTGGCGCGGCTCGGCGCTTCCGCGGTCACGGCGACCGGCGCGATGCTGTTGCTCGCGCTGCATCCGCTCATCCGGCTGAATCTGCTCGTCCCGGACGTGTACACGCTCTGCCTGCTGCTGCCCGCGTGCGCGGCGTGGCTGCTTCTCGATCGTCAGCCGGGCATCGCAGCGGCCAGCGCGGCGGACGCCGCGAGAGCGCCGACCCCCAGCGTCCGACCCGAGTCCGCAGCCATCCCATCCTCGCCGCCCGGCGATCCGGGACGCGAATCCGGCTCGCCGGCGCGGCTCGTCGCTGCGTGCCTGCTGCTCGGGATCGCCGTCGCCAGTCGCCCGACCTGCGCGCTCCTGCTCTCCGGCTTCATTCCGGCGGGCCGGCGCTGTCTGCACGGGGTCCATGCTTCGCGACCAAGCCGGATTGCTCTGTTCGCCGCCGTGACGGCGGCGCTGATCGCGCCGGCGGTGGCGAGCTTTGCGGTCGTGATCGCGCTCGATCGCCCGGATTCGCCGTACAACTATGTCGAAGCTTCGGCCCGATCCGACGTCGAACTGCCGCCCGTGTCCGACGGGCTCGGCGCGCGGGTGCGCCGCGCCGCCTGGCTGCTCAGCGGCGCGACGTACCGCGAGCACCTTTCTTTGCGCCCGGGCGACGCGTTGGAACGCGCCCGGTTCGCGCTTCATCACGTCGCGCCGGCACCCGCGTGGCTGCTCTGGCTGCTGATCGGCGCGATCGGCATCGCGCGGATCGCGCGCGAAGCTCCGGCCCGCGGGTGGCTGCTCACAGGGTTGGCATTGGGCAACGTCGCGTTTCTGCTGCTCTACCACGTGACGGGGCAGGCGGCCGACGCGCTGCCGCTGCTCTGGGCGATCGGAATCGGGGTAGGCCGGTCGGCGGCGTGGCTGGCCGAGCTGCTCCCGCAAACGCGCTGGGACCGCGTCTACGCGGTCGCGGCCGCGTGCGTCGCCCTCGGCGCGGTGCGGACGCTGACGCGATATCCTGCGTACCTTCACGACGTCGACGCGTCGCGTTTTCTGCGGCAGGTGGACGTCGCGGGTTTGCCGCGAGAATCGTGCATCCTGGCGACGTGGCGTGAATGTACGCCGCTGGCGTACGCGGCGCTGGTCGATTCGCATCGAGCGGATCTGCGCATCGTGAACGAGCACTTCGAGCGCTGGCCGGACCGCATTCGCGAGGAGCTTTCGCACGGAGCAGGCGCGCCGACCTACGCGGTTCGCGAGCCGCCGGCGGATGCGAGCTACCGCGTGTCGGAGGCGCGCGGGATGTGGCTGGTCGAGCGAGTGACGCGATCGCCCTGATCGCCGGATCGCTGCGCGGCGGCGCCGGAATCGACCACCCCGCGATCGGCGGCTACACTGCCGGGCTTTGATGGGCGCGCGAGTCGTTCGCGGCGTACCCGGCGTGGCGACGAGCCGTCGATCGGAAGCGCTTGCGAGCGAATCCGAACGCGGGCGAAACGGCGCTTCGCGACGGCGTCGGACGGAGCCGAATCATGCCATACAAGCTGCAACGTGTGGAAGTGTGGGCGGCGGACATTCTGAATCGGCCGGGAATGCTCGCGCGCGTGCTCGAGTCGCTTCGCAATGCGGAGGCCGAAATCGACTTTCTGATCGCGCGGCGCGTGACCGAGACCACTTCGCGCCTCTTCGTCGCGCCGCTGAAGGGCAAGGCGCAGAAGCAGGCGGCCGACGCGGTCGGGCTGGTGCCGGCGGTCGGGATGCACGCGCTGCGCGTGGTCGGACCGAACCGCGCCGGCCTGGCGGCGGACGTGACGCGGGCGGTGGCAACCGCGGGCGTCAATCTGCGCGGCCTGTCGGCGGCGGTGATCGGCAAGCGCGCCGCGATCTATTGCGCGGTAGCGCGCGAGGAAGAGCTCCTGACGGCAGGGCGCGCGATTCGAAGGGCGCTGAAGGCGGGCGCCAGCAAGTAGTGCGGTGGCGCGGCCGGCGGGGGCGCCGTCGTCCGACCGGGCAGGAGCGGGCGAGACGCGCGCTCTCCAATTCTTCTGGGGACCAGTCTCTGACCAAGCCGGACCGGGCGAGACGCGCGCTCGCAGGTTCTGGGCGAGCCATTCATCCGGACGCGGGCACGCGGCGTTACAGACCGCGGGCGGGTTCGCTGCCCGGGCGCAACAGGCCGCGGAGCCATTCGCCCAGGGCCGAGTCATTGCCAAGCAGGCTCTGGAACCGTTCGATCGATCCCTGAATGAGGCTGCGGTCGATCTTGGCGCGGCGGGCGTCGCGCTCGGCACGAGACAGCGTCATCGCGCCCCACGCGATCGGCAATCCGCAGAACAGGCGCAGTCCGCCGGCGGCCGCGGGCAGCGCGAGCACGAAATCGACGCCGCGCGCCAGGCTGCTGCGCGCCTCGTCGAGCACCGCCCGCGTGACCTGTCCGGGATCGACGCGTTCGCCGTCAACGACCGGCAGGTAGCGGCGGCCGTGCCGCGCGTCGGACAGCGCGTCTTTGAGGATGTTCACGAGTTGGAGGCCGATTCCCAGCTCGACCGCCAGTTCTCGAAGCCGCAGCAGCGCCGGCAGGCGCAGGTGGCGCGCCATCAGCGCACAGAGCATCTCGCCGACGACGCCGGCGACGTAATAGCAGTATTGGCGAAGCTCGTCGGCGTCTGCGATTCCCGGGTACGCCCACCCGCGGCGCGCGCTGCGATCGAGCATGCCGACCACTCCGTCGCACATCTGGCGGGCGCAGTGATGGACGGCTTCGGTGTCCGCCGGGTCGAGCGTTCGTACGCGCTCGAGCACCCGGGACGACTGGCTCATCAGCCGGCGCTCGGCGTCCTTGTCGCCGATTTCGCGCGTCAGCTCGGGCGGCAGTGGACGTCCCGGATCGGCGAGTGAGCGCGCGAGCTCGCCGAGCAGTTCTCGACGGGTCGCGTCATTCAGTTCGGTCGCGTCTTCGACCGTGTCGACGATGCGCATGAGCAGGTAGGCCAGCCCGACCGACTCATCCAGCGGACGCGGCAGCATGGGAATGACCAGCGCGTAGGTGCGCGAGACGCCGTGCAGGTGCTCTCGGATGAACGCGTCCATGAAACCAAGCTCTTGCCGCAGAAGCGGGCCGCCCCGGCGATCTGACCGGTCGGGCGCGGAAGCGCCGCGGGGGGAGTATAACGCCGGTCCGGGCGTGCGCGGACGAGGGCATTTCCAGCGGGGCCGGACGCGGCGACAATGCCGCCGGCCCGCCGGGGCGGGACGCTTCGATCGGGAATCCAACATGGCGCGCAAAACGGTGACGCTCGCACGCTGGGTCTGCGCATGGGCCGCGGGTCTGAGCGCCGCGTCGGTTCGAACGGCGTCGGCCGACGAGCGGGTGGTGATTCGCGGCGGCGGCGACGGAACGGGTCACAACTATTCGTGGACGGTCGAGAATCGTCACTCGGCGCCGATTACGCTGGTGGAGTTTCCGCACTTTCGCGCCGACCTGTTTCAGCCGCCGCCGGACTGGAAGCAGGAGTGCACCAACCTGATGGTCGCCGGGCAGGCGCGCGAGCCGGGCGTGTGCCGGGCATGGGTCGAAGCGCCGGACGCCGGCATCCGGACCGGCAAGTCGGTCGAGTTCACCATGCGCATCGCGCGCGAGGGCGCGCAGCGCCGCACGGGCGTGGTCCTGGTGCGGTTCGCGGACGGCGGCGAGGCGCGGATACCGGATGTCGAAGTGCCCACGCGCGAGAGCGTGCCGGAGCGCTTCGTCGCCCTGTTCGGGATGGCCGCGGTGGTGGCGCTGCTGATCTGGTGGCATTCTCGCGCGAGGCCCAAGTCTCGCGCGGCTTCGGGCGGGGGGGCGGACTGAGGACGCCTGAGCGCACCGCGCGGCGGCCGTGTCGGACGGCGCGTCGGAATCGCGCTACACTCCGTGCGAACGGCAGCCGCCCGCGGGGCGGCGCGCCGCGCCGGAATCGGGGATCTCGCTGAATGGATGCGATCGTCACGGCGGGTCTGACCAAGCGCTACGGGGGGACGATCGCGCTGGACGCGCTGAGCCTGACGGTGCCGACCGGCAGCGTGTTCGGATTCCTTGGACCGAACGGCGCGGGCAAATCGACCACCATTCGCATTCTGCTGGGGTTGCTGCGGGCGACGGACGGAGATGCGTGGATTCTGGGGCAGCCCGCCTGGAGACGCGGCGCGCGGGCCCGCGCGCAGGTGGGCTATCTGCCCGGCGACGCGCGGTTCTGCGAGGACCGCAGCGCGCGCAGCGAGCTGGAGTATTTCGACGCGGTGCGCGGCGGAACGCACCGCCCGGAATATGAGCGTCTGGCGCGCGCGTTCGAGCTCGACCTGGATCGTCGAATCCGCAACTACTCGCGCGGGATGAAGCAGAAGCTGGGCCTGATCCAGGCGTTGATGCACCGACCCGCGCTGGCGATTCTGGACGAACCCACCACGGCGCTCGATCCGCTGGTGCGCGAAACGCTCAACGACGAGCTGCGTCGCGCGGCCGGGCAGGGGCGCACGGTTCTGTTCTCCAGCCATACGCTCAGCGAGGTCGAGGCGTTGTGCGATCGGGTGGCGATTCTTCGCGCGGGCCGGCTGATCGAGAACGATCGCGTCGAGGTGCTCCGGCGGCGCGCGCTGCGGCACGTCGAGATTCACTTTGACGGGGCGCCGCCCGGCCCGGCCGCACTGCCGCCCGCGCTTCGCGGAGCGCAGCTGCGAAACGGCGGTCTGAGCGGGCAATGGTCGGGCGAGGTGGGCGAGCTGATCGGCTGGCTGGCCGGACGCCGTGTTCGCGACGTCAGCATCAGCCCGCCGGATCTCGAGGATCTGTTCATGGCGTACTACGACGGGCCACGGAGCGCGACCCCATGAACGCCGCGGTCGCGATCCGTGCGATGCGCGACACGCGCTGGCTGCTGGCGGCGCTGATGGGCGCGTTGCTGGTGTTCGAGCTGCTCATCATGCTCGTGTTTTCGCGCCTGTCCGGCTCGCTGATCGAGTTCTGGCGGAAGCTTCCGCTTGTGGCGCAGATGCTGCGGGCGCTGGTGGGAATCGACCCCGGGCGCGACGTCACGTTCGCGTCGTTCGTGGCGATGAGCCTGGTGCATCCGTTCCTGCTGGTGGTGCTGTGGACCTTCCTGGTCATCACGTGCAGCCGTGACACGGTCGGCGCGATGGATCGCGGGACGGCCGACCTGCGGCTGGCGCTGCCGGTGACGCGATTCAGCATCTACACGAGCGTGAGCGCGGTTTGGATGGGGAGCATCGCGCTGCTGGCGCTGACGGTTTGGTTCGGCATCGGGCTGGCAGCCCGCATGATCCCGACGCCCGAGCCGGTGATCTGGTCGAGCTACTGGCGTCCGGTGACGGCGCTGCTGTGCTTCTCGCTCGCGATCGGCTGCGGCACGATGTGCGTCAGCAGCTTCGCCTCGCGCCGGGCGCACGCGATCGGCGTGGTCGTCTCGGCGCTGCTGTTCTCGTTTCTGCTGAACTTCGTGGCGGCATTCCTGCCGGCGCTCGAACCGCTGTCGATCCTGGGGATTCTGCACTACTACCGCCCGGTGGACATCGTTCGCGAAGCGGAGCTGCCGATGCGCGACCTGACCGTGCTGCTGATCGGCGCGGCGGTGGCGTGGCTGCTCGGCCTGTGGCGCTATTGCACGCGCGACATCCCGGCCGCCTGAGCGGCGCGGGCGGCATTCTCGGAGGCGATGTCGGCGTTGCGACGCCACATGGCGCGGGAGGCGCGCGCGGCGGCGGTCCCGCGGACCAGGCGGCGGTAGTCGCCGCTCGTGAGATTCTGAAGCATCGGCAGGCTGAGCCGAGCGGGAATGCGGTCGGCGGCGAGCTCGGGATCGGCGGCGGTGGGCGCGTCGGCGTTGAACGGGCAGACTTCCTGGCAGACGTCGCAGCCGTAGACCCAGTCTCGGACGGCGCCGCGCAGGGCGGGATTCACTTCGCCGCGATGCTCGATCGTCAGATACGAGATGCAGCGCGTGGCGTCCATGCGGTAGGGGGCGGTCAGCGCCTGCGTAGGGCATGCGTCGATGCATCGCGTGCACGTGCCGCAGTGATCGGTGGCGGGCGTGTCGGGTTCGAGTTCGAGCGTTGTGAGGATCTCGCCCAGGAAGAAGTAGGAGCCGAGCTCCGGGTGCATCACGAGCGTGTTCTTGCCGATCCAGCCGATCCCGGCGGACGCGGCCAGCTCGCGTTCGAGGATCGGCGCGGTATCGACGCAGATGCGCGATTCGAACGGCTGGTCGAGGGAGTCTCGCAGGCGCTGGTCGAAACGGCGGAGCTTGCCTCGCAGAACCCGGTGATAGTCCGCGCCGCGCGCGTACTGAGCGACCCGTCCGGTGGGCGTCTCGGCGGTGGTGCGCGACTCGGGCGGGCGCGCATACTGGACGGCGACGCAGATGACGGACTTTGCGCCCTCGAGCAGCTCGGCGGGGTTTTCGCGCGGCGCCGCGTTTCGCGCGAGGTAAGCCATGTCGCCGGAATGTCCGTCGGCGATCCAGCGCCTATAATACGCGGCTCGTTGGACGGGAGCGGCGCGGGCGATTCCCGTCCGATCGAAACCGATTTCGCGCCCCAGGCGTTTGACGGCTTGCGCTCTCACGGTCGGTGTCATCGCGGTCGATGATACCGCGTCCGGCGTGCGGGCAGCGCGACCCGCCTTGACGCTGCGCTCGCGGCAGGGAGCGGTGAATGTTCAATTACGATTGGTTTCACAATGGGGGCCTGGACCGGCAGCTTCTGGAGGCGAAGCGGCGCTGTGCGTTCAAGAAGCTGGCGGACGTAGGCAGCTCGATGGATGAGGGCACGACGGAGTTTCAGGAGTATCTGGAGCGACTGGACACGCGCGTGATTCTCTACATGAAGGACGGTCTGACGTACGAGATGAAGGAAATGGCCGAGATCGGGATGAGCAGCGCGCTGGCGTTCGAATGCGTTCCGGTGGACGAGAATTATCGGCTGGGCGCAATCGTGCTGGTCGCGCCGTTCGAGGACATCGCCCGGATCGAAGTATTCGCCGTGCATCCGGACGATAAGCCGATCGAGAATTTCCGGATTCCGGGCTTCCGCCCGACCAACTCGGAGTCGGGCGCGCGGCAGTAGCGGCGGATTGTCGGGCAGCGACCTCGATGGGCGCGGGAGCCTGCATGCGACGACGGATCGGCCTGGCTGTGCTGGGGTTGGCGCTGGCCGCGACGGGCTGCGGGCCGCGTTTCGGCCCGAACGCCGTGCGCGGCATCACGTTCTATTGTCCCGGCATCGGCAACACCGACTTTGGCGACGCCGGCGTGCGCGCCGGGCTGGCGCAGGCCGGCTATCGCGGGCAGGTGGCGACGTTTAACTGGACGCTGGCGCCGATTGTGGGCGTGGTGGATCAGGCGCTGCGCATCAACGCTCGGCTGAAGGCGTCGCTGCTGGCGCGAGAAATAGAACGATATCAGGACGAATACCCGGGACGCCCGGTGAACCTGGTCGGCATTTCGGCCGGAACCGGCGTATGCGTCTGGGCGCTGGAAGATCTTCCGGCGAATCGCAGCGTGGACAACGTCGTGCTGCTGGCTTCGAGTCTGTGGCACAAGTATGACGTGAGCAAGGCGCTGAAGCGGGTTCGCGGGCGGATGTACTGCTACCACTCGCCGTATGACGCGATTCTGTCCGGACCGATGAAGCTCTTCGGAACGATCGACGGGGTGTTCGGCGAAGACGGGGCCGGGGCGGTCGGACTGCGCGTGCCGCCGGGCCGCGCCGATCGGCTTGTGAACGTGCGGTATCGACCGGAATTCCAGCGGTACGGCTATTACGGCGGGCACGTGGACGGCACGAGCCCGTCGTTCGTGCGGCACGTGCTGGCCGCGAATCTGCTCACGCCGGAAGACGACGCGCATCCCGGAACCAACGTCGCCACTGCGCGGGACTCAGCTCCTCGGGGCGCGACGTCGGACTGATTTCGCACTGCTCGAGCGATCGCAGCAGATCGGCCGCGCCGTCGAGTCCGCGGATCGCGCTGCGCAGCATTTTTCGCCGATGCCGGAACGCCGCGTGCACAAACGCCGCAAACGGCGCGAAGTCCACCGCCGGGATCTCTCCCTCCGCATGCGGCGTAATGCGCAGCATCACGGAATCGACTTTCGGCCTCGGCCAGAAGGCGTGCGGCGACAGTGCCGCGAGCGTCTCGACGCGCGCGAACGTGTGCATCAGGACGGACACCGGGCCGTAGGCGTCGTCTGCCGCGCCGGCCTGAAGGCGGTCGCCGACTTCTTTCTGAATCGTGCAGACCATCCGCTCGAACGGCGGTTGCCCCGCCAGGAGATCGACCAGCAGCGGCGTTGCGATCTGATACGGTAGATTCGAGACCAGCTTTCGAGCGCCGCTCGGCGCGGGCGGGCGCTCGCGGAGCGCGTCGAGCACGCGCGGGTGCACGCGGTGCTTGCCCTGCAACACGTCTTCGCACACGAGCGTGAAACCTGCTTCGCCGGCGAAGCGTTGCTCGAGCACGCGCTGCAATCCGCGGTCGATCTCGACGGCCAGGACGGTCGCGCCGCGCGCCAGCAGGCACTCGGTGAGGGAACCGGTGCCGGGTCCGACTTCGAGCACGACGTCGCCCGGGGCCGCCGCTGCCGCCTCCACGAGCTTCCGCATAAGATTCAGGTCGATCAGGAAGTTCTGGCCGAGGCGGTGTTGCGGGCGAAGACCCGCCGACGCGAGCAGCGCCCGGATTTCCGAGAGTGTCTGTCCGGGCATGGCGGGATGGTGACGCGCGCCATCCGCAATTTCAACCCGGCGCGGCGGAGTGGAGGCGCGAAATCGAGCGAGCATGTCTGAAGGACGACGCAAGCGACTGACGGACTACGCCAGCTGCGCCGGGTGAGCGGGGAAGCTGCCGCAAGACGGCCTGACGCAGGTGCTGCGTCAGATTCCCCGCACCAGTCACCCGGACCTGCTGGTCGGGTCCGAGACGATGGACGACGCCGGTGTGTTCCGGCTGCGGGAAGATTGCGCGCTGGTCCAGACGGTCGATTTCTTTCCGCCGCTGGTGGACGATCCGCGCGCGTTCGGGCGCATCGCGGCCGCGAACGCGCTGAGCGACGTCTATGCGATGGGCGGCGAGCCGATTACGGCGCTGAACCTGGTCTGCTGGCCGGCCGGCGAATTGCCGTACGACATGCTGGCGGAGATTCTGCTCGGCGGCGAGGAAGCCTGCCGCGAGGCCGGCTGCGTGGTGGTCGGCGGGCACAGCCTCCGCGACGCCGAAGTGAAGTTCGGCCTGGCGGTCACCGGCAAGGTGCATCCCGCGCGGGTGATGACGAACGCGGGCGCGCGGGCCGGAGACGTGCTCGTGCTGACGAAGCCGCTTGGCAGCGGCGTCCTGTGCAGCGCGAGCAAGTCCGGCAAGCTTGCGGACGTTGAGCTGGGCGAGGCGGTGAGCGTCATGGGCGCGCTGAACCGCGCCGGGCGCGACGCGGCGGTCGGGGTCGGGGTGGTCGCGGCTACGGATGTGACCGGCTATGGGCTGGTCGGGCACGCGTTCGAGATGGCGCAGGCGAGCGGCGTGTCGATCGAACTGGGCGCGCGGGACGTTCCGTTGCTGGCGCATGCGCTCGAACTGGCGCGGCAGGGCGTATTGACCCGCGCGCATCGTTCGACGCGGGAGTTCGTGGGAACCCTCTTGCGGGTGGAAGAATCGGTCGAGCCGGCGCTGGCGGGCGTTCTGCTGGACGCGCAGACGTCGGGCGGATTGCTTCTCAGCGTTCCGGCGGATCGAGAAGCGCGGCTCCTCGCGGAGCTGCGAGCGGCGGGGGCGTTGTGCGCGGCGCGGGTCGGGCGGGTGAGGCCGCGCTGCGAGTGGGCGTTGCGCGTGTCGGCTTCGCTATCCGGGTGAGAGCTCCGGCGGATTCCGCCAGAACGTGCGCTCATACATCAGTTCGGGCACCGTATCCACGATCGCGACGCTCTCGGGAAAGCCTGGGGCGACGATCCGGGGCTCGGCGTACGATTCCGGGCGCGGCGGCGTCGGGTTGCGGTAGTAGCTCAGCCCGCCGGGGCGCTCGAAGAGCGCGGGGATTCGCGCGCCTTTCGTCGTGCGAACGGCCTGCACGTCGGTCGGAGCGCGTTGCAGCGTGATCTCGCCGACCGGCGACACGGCATATGGAAATCCGGACCAGCTTTCGAGCCAGTCGCGCCGCGCTTCGCCGATCGGCGCAGTCTGCTGGCGGAACGAGAAGCCGGTTCGCACGCATCGGACCGTGACGTAATCCGGCGTAACGCGAATGCGCAGGTACCCGAGCACATTGAACAGCGCGTCGATCCAGGGCTTGTCGGCGCCCTGCACGAGCAGGTTGCCGTAGGAAGCCTGCAACTCCGGTTCGATCCACCAGTCGTCGAGCGCCGTGGGGCGCGGGCAGCACAGGTACTCGACGTTTCCGTATCGGCTGTGACAGAAGGCGTGGTCGTGTCCGTAGAGGAAGAACTGCACGCCGTGCGCTTCCATAAGGGCGTGCAGGGCGCGCTGTTCCACGCCGGGCTGGGCAGCTTCGATGGCGCTGCCGCGCCCGTAGGCCCGGCCGCGCGGGCTCACCAGTCCGCCGACGACGTGGTGCGAGAGCACGAATTTCCAGCGGGCGTTGGAGGCGGCGAGCGTGGTTTCGAACCACTCGAGCTGTCGCGGGCCGAGCGTCCAACTGGCGGGGCTGGTCGGCACGTTTGTCGAATCGACCAGCGTGTAGCGGAAGGGATCGAGCACGACGAACAGCGCGTCGCCCCAGGTCCATGCGTAGAAGTTCTGAAGCGGCTCGCCGGGATGCTGGTTCCAGGGCTGATCGCCGGCGCCCCAGTCCGCGGAGGTGTCGAATCCCGGCGCTCCCTCGCCGCCTTCGGGATACGTGTCGCCGCGCGGATTGGGCACGCAAAGAAGCCGGGCGCGGGTGGCCCAGGCCTGGTGGTGCTGATCGGGCGATAGTTCGTTCGAGTAGGGATCGTCGCTGCCGTCGCCGCGGCGGTGAAAGCCGCTTTCATGCTCGTGATTGCCGAGCAGCAGGTAGCCGCCGGCTGCGGCGCGGATCGCGTGCGTCCGCGCGGCGTAGTTCAAGTAGGCGCTCGTGACGTCCGATTCGGCGTCCAGCCCGCGTTCGATGAACACGCCGTCGCCCAGATCGACGTGAAAATCGAACGGTCCGTCGGCGACGGCGATGCGGTAGCACTCGGCGCCGGTCCAGGCGCGCGGATTCGGCGACTCGAGATATCCGCGCGAGCCCCAGTGCGCGTCTGACAGAGCGATGAACTCGAACGCGTCACCGGGCAGGCGGCGTGTCGCGAATGTCCCGCCCAGGCTGGTCGCTCGCCACTCGCGCGACCCGTCGGGCAGGTGGTCGATGGCGTACGCGTAGCGCGTGCCGGGAGAAAGCCCGGACAGCGGCAGCTCGACGCGTGAGAGTCCGCGCTCGACGCGCTGCGTCTGGGAGATGCCTTCGAGCGCGGGGCGCGAGGCGTCTGCTTCGCGCCAGCGCGCCCGGACGCGGAACGGGGTTCGCACGCGGTCCTTTGAAACCAGCAGAATCGTCGCGGCGTGAGCGGTCATTCGCCCCACGGCCGGCGGCGCCGCGAACGGATCCCACGCCGAAGCGGTCGCGGGTGTTTCAGGCGTGGGAAAGCACCATGCGGACGAGGGAAACAGCGCCAGACCTCCCCCTGCCGCCACTCGGCGGAGGAACGTGCGGCGCGATGAAGGAGGCATGCACCGAACTCCACGACAGCCCGGCGGACCGTTGCGTTTCCGCCGATGCACAGCGCTGCGATCGGATGCGGCTCGACGCCGCGCGGACTCGCTGCCGCTTGGGAACGGCTGACCTCCTGAAGCATAGGGCGCGCGGCCGATCGAAGTCCAGCCGAGAGCGCGAGGCGGTGCTGGGGTTGATTGGCCGAGTGCTTTCGAGCGGAGCGCGTCGGCGAGCGGTCTTCGCGGACCCCGCTCCCTTCCGGTCGCGGCTCTGATTCAGACGCTGCCACTACCGGCGACGCGGTCGGAGCACGCACGGAGAGGGATCGTTTACCATTCGCGCGAGGTTCCGTCGTCGGGCTGATTCCAATCTCGTGAGCCGGCGGCGGCTCGGAGGCCGCGCATTGCAGACGCACCCGTCCGAACCGGCCCCTTCCGCGCTCGACGCGCCGCGGGACGCGCTTGCCGCTTTGTCGTCGGCCTCGCCGCCGTCGCCCGCGCCGCCTCGGCCGACGGCCAAGTGGCTGGCGCACCCGGTGTTCATCTTCGGTGCGTCGCTGGCGATCCGGCTGACCGCGTGGGCGCTGGTGGCATCGGCGCAGATGCCGGTGATCCTGGATGAGCTGACATATGCGCGGCGCGCCGACGTGATGCGCGAGCTGCTCGAATCCCGGCCGGAAGACACGACACCGTCCGGACGTTCGGCGCGGGAGAAGCTCTGGACGGAGGCGTACGACCGGGGGGTCTGGCCGCCGCTTCACTCGATTCTGATCGCGCTGGTGTTCACCTACGTCAGCGACTCGAACTCGGCCGCGCGGTTGCTGGTGGCGATTCTTTCGGCGTTGACGACGCCGGTCGCGTACGCGCTCGCCGGGCAGGTGGCGGGTCGGCGCGCCGCGGCGTGCACCGGGTGGCTTCACGCACTGTATCCGAGCTTCATCGCGTTCTCGCATCTGCTGTGGGCGGAGACGACGTTCATCCTGCCGATGCTGCTTTCGGTGTGGCTGGCGACGCGCGCCCTGGACGCCGAACGGCTCGGCGCAGCGCTGCTTCAGGCGGCGCTGGCGGGGGCGGCGCTGGGCGCGGCGGCGCTGGTGCGGGCATCGGCGCTTCCGTTGATGCTGGCGGTTCCGTTTGCGCTGCTGATTTCGAGGCGGCGCTGGACGCATCGCGCGGGTTCGGCGGGCGCGCTGCTTCTGGCGTGCGGCGTGGTGCTGTTGCCGTGGCATCTGGCGCTGTGGCGGATGGAAGGGCGGTTCGTGCTGCTTTCGGCGGCGAACGGCTACAACCTGCTGCTGGGAAACAACCCGTGGAGCGAGGACGTCGAGGAGCGGAACGACGTCTCAGACACCATCAATCGCGTGGCGCGGCAGCGCGGAATCTCGCGCTTCGAGGCGGCTCAGGCGGAAGCCCTGGCGTACATCCAGGCGGATGTGTGGGGGTTCGCGGCGCGGGTCGCGAACCGGCTGCGGCATTTTGTCGTGAGCGACTGGTTCGTCGTGCGGCACGTGGTGTACGGCGTGTATCCGCCGACGCTGCCGGGCGTGCCGACGGCGCTGCTGGCGCTGCTGGGCGTGTCGCTGGTGGTGGTGCTGGCGGGGGCGGCGCGCGGATTCGCGCTGGGCGGGGACGCCGTGCGGCATCGCGGGCTGATCGCGCTGGCGATCGGGCTGATGATGCTGATTCACGCGGTGTCGATGTCGAACAGCCGGCTGGCGCTGCCGATGATCGCGCTGCTGCTTCCGATCAGCGGGGCGGGGATCGCCGACGTCCTGTCGCGGCGCGCCTGGCGCGCCGGGCTGACGCTGCTGGCGTGCACGACGGCCGGCTTCTGGGCGCTGAACCCGCGCGCCCCCGGCAACGCGATGCACTCGAACCTGTGGAGCACGTCGTATTACCGCGACGACGTACCCATGATCGCGGCGCTGTCGGGGCTTCGGCTTTCGACGATCGACGTGGTCGAGTTGCGGCGGCGCGGCGCGATGAGCCCGCGCAGCGCAACGATCTCGCTGGCCAGCGAGGGCTATGTGTTCAGCTCGGAGGGGGCGGCCGCGCGGGTGTGGGCGCCGTATGCGATGCCGCGCGTGTCGCTGCTGCTGTCCACCGAGCAGACGCCGCGATCCGGGCCGCGCGTGCACATCGAGAGCGAGGATGACGAGCGCGTCGCCGAGTTCGACGCGGTGCATCCGGCCGCGTGGAGGCGCGAGACGCCCAGCGGCATGGAAGGCGTGGTGTACAGTTGGCGCGGCGTCAAGGCGTTCGCGGAACGACATCGACGGGCCGCCCGGCAGGCGGACCGGGACGGGGACGAGCGCTGAGGCGCGGCGGTCTCTGGGGGGGGGCGCGTGCGTGCCGCGCGCTTCGGACCGGTCTCCCGAAAAGGGGAAGACCGGTCGGGAGACCGGTCCCCCGAAAAGGGGAAGACCGGTCCCCTGAAAAGGGGAAGACCGGTCAGAGACCGGTCCCCGAAAGGGGGAAGACCGGTCAGAGACCGGTCCCCCGAAGAGGGGATGACCGGTCTGGAGACCGGTCTCCGGGGAGGCCGAGGGGCGCGGCGTCTGAGTTGAAGGCGCTCTACCGTCGCCGGACGCGCGTCGCGACCCACTGGTTCAGGCGCTGGCTGATCTCTTCCTCGCGCATGCGGACGATGCGCCCGTCGTAGACGACCGGCTGTCCGTCCACATAGACGCGGTCGGCCCGCGGGGCGTCGCCGAGCATGATCGCGGCCAGCGGGTCATACTCGATCGCGCCGGCCAGCGCGACATCGTCGGCGCGCAGCATGACGAAATCGGCCGCGGCGCCGGGCGTCAGCCGGCCGAGCACGGGGCGGTTCAGTGCGGCGGCGCCGCCGATGGTGGCAAGCTTGAAGGCGTCGGCGGCGGAGAGCAGCGGGCTGGCGGGCGCGCCGGAGGCGCGGAGCTGGCTTTCGACGCCTCGCGCGCAGAGCAGCGCCAGGCGCGCTTCGGCGATCAGGTTGCCGCCGTCGTTGCTGCTCGATCCGTCGACCGCCAGGCCGACGCGAATGCCGGCATCGAGCAGGCGGCGCAGCGGGGCGATTCCGCTGGCGAGCCGCAGATTCGACGACGGAGCGTGCGAGACGGCCGAGTGCGTCTCGCGCAACAGGCGGATGTCGCCGTCGTCCAGGTGCACGCAGTGCGCGAGGTAGACGTCGCGTCCGAGCAGGCCGTGCTCGGCGAGGAACGGGATGGGGCGCAGTCCGAAGCGGTCGCGGCAGAATCGCTCTTCGTCGAGGGTTTCGGCGGCGTGGGTGTGCAGCAGCACTCCGCGGCGGGATCGGGCCAGTTCGGCGGCGGCGAGCAGGTACTCGCGCGAGCAATTGAACGGCGAGCACGGGCCGATGTCGACGCGCGTCATCGAATAGTCGGAGTCGTCGTGGTAGGCGTCGAGCACGCGCTCCGTGTCGCGCAGCGCGTCGTCGTCTTCTTCGACGCACGAGTCCGGGGGCAGGCCGCCTCGCGCGGCGCCGAGCGTCATCGCCCCGCGGCAGGCGTGCAGTCGCACTCCCAGCGCGCCGGCCGCCTCGATCACGGTTTCGAGCCGCAGATCCTGCTGCGGCGGAAAGAGATAGAAGTGATCGCTGGTGGTCGTGCAGCCGTGCAGCAGCAGTTCCGCAAGGCTGACTTCGGCCGCCAGTCTGACGGCGCGATCATCGAGGTCTTCCCACGCGCGATAGAGGCCGGTAAGCCAGTCGAACAGGCCCTGGTCCTGCACCGCGGGCAGGCCGCGCGTGGCCGATTGGAAGAGGTGGTGGTGCGTATTCACCAGGCCGGGGAAGACGAGGTGCCGCGAGCCGTCCACGACGTCTTCGAACTCGCCGGCGCGGACCATGGGTTCGAATTCGTCGGCCGGGGCGAGACCGGTGATGCGCTGGCGCTCCCACGTGACGCTGTGACGGCGCAGCACGCGGACTTCGTCGTCCACGCAGGTCAGCACGGTCGAATCGTGTAGGATGTTCACGTTCGCATTGTAACGCCGGACGGCGCCGGCGCGACGGCTCAGCGACCGCGAAAAACGCAGCGGCTGGTGCAGGTTTCCTGAACGACGATCTCGGCCAGCGTCGGCAAGGCTGGCGCCAGGCGCAGCCAGAGCCAGCGGGCGATCTGCTCGGAAGTGGGATTGGAGAGGCCGTCGATTTCGTTCAGGTAGCTGTGGTCGAGCGCGACCCGCAGGGGCTCGCAGGCGGCGGACAGCTCGCCGTAATCGACGAGGTAACCGCGCGCCGGATCCACTTCTCCTTCGACGGCCACCTCGACTCGAAAGCTGTGTCCGTGAAGCCGGCGGCACTTGTGCCCTTCGGGAAAGGTGGGCAGGTCGTGCGCGGCCTCGAACGTGAAGCTCTTGATCAGGCGTACGTGCATTCGGGCGCTACCTCGCGCGGCCGGGCGGCGATGGCGCGGGCGTCGGGCCGCGCTGTTAGCGGCGCATCATACGCCGCGCGCGTCCGGGGACCAGATGATCTTGTGAAGCTGCACGCCCAGCACCACGTCGAGCCGGTCGGCCAGCACCCATTCGGCCAGCGTCTGCGGGGCGAGTCCGCCGCGGTAGAGCGCGAAGCGCTGCGGCTGCGGGTGGCCGATCACGGGCGAGAACAGCACCGGGCATCGGCCGACGAGCGCGTGGCGGCGGATCACGTCGCGCGACCACTCGTAGTCCTCGCGCGAGCCGATGACGAACTTGACCTCGTCGCGGCGGGTGAGCAGGGCGAGGTTGTCCCAAAGGTTTCGTCCGCATTCGCCGCTGCCCGGGGTTTTAAGATCGACGATGCGGACGACGCGCGGATCGACGTCGCCGATCGGCAGCGCGCCGGAGGTTTCAAGGGCGACGACGGCGAACTCGTCGGCCAGGCGTCGCAGGAGCGGGCGGACGGCGGACTGTGCCAGCGGCTCGCCGCCGGTCACTTCGACGAACGGGCAATCGAAGGCCCGAGCGCGGGCGAGTACGTCGTCGACCGCCGCGTCGTGTCCTTCGTAGAACGCGTACTCGGTGTCGCAGTACGTGCAGCGCAGCGGGCAGCCGGTCAGTCGCACGAACACGCAGCGCTGCCCGACGCGCGTGCCCTCGCCCTGGATCGAGTGGAAAATCTCGTTGATTTTCAGCCGCGGCTCTTCCGCCATGCACGGCGATTATAGCCGGTAGCGCGGTGCGGCCGCGTCGCACGCCTTCACCGACGCGCGCCGCGCCGCGCGTCCGGCTCCCGGGCATTTCTTGCGAGTCGAAGTGCGAAACGCTACGCTCGCGCGATCCTCAACGGGCCGCGCGACCGGGCGGGCGGAGACGCCGCGGCGCGACGAACGCCCCGCGAGGCAGAGGCGGTTCCTCATGGCCGGACATTCCCACTGGGCCCGCATCAAGCGCGCCAAGGCGGTTACGGACGCTCGTCGCGGGCGCGCGTGGAGCAAGCTCTCCCGCGCGATCATCGTCGCGGCGCGCGTCGGTGGCGGCGATCCGGACGCGAACCTGTCGCTGCGATACGCGATCGACGCGGCCCGCGCCGAGAACATGCCGAAGGACACCATCGAGCGCGCCATCAAGAAGGGCACGGGCGAGTTGGGCGGCGCGCAGTACGTCGAGCTGGCGTACGAAGGGTACGGCCCGGGCGGCGTCGCGATCCTCTGCACGGCGCTGACGGACAATCGGACGCGCACGGCCGGCGAGATCAAGAACATCTTCGAGCGGCAGGGAGGCAACCTGAGCGCCCCGGGTTCGGTGGCGTGGATGTTCCAGAAGCGCGGCGTGTTCCTGATCTCCGGCGGGGCCGCGGACGAAGAAGCGCTCACGAACGCGGCGATCGAGTGCGGCGCGGATGATGTGCGGCGTGTGGACGATGCGTTCGAGCTGTCTTGCGATCCGACGTCGTTCGACGCCGTACGGCGCGGCCTGCTCGAGCACGGCATCACGCCGGAGCGGGCCGAGATCACCATGGACGCGACCAGCAGCGTCGCCGTGGAGGGCGAGAAGGCACAGAAGCTCATGAAGCTGATCGACGCGCTGGAGGAGAACGACGACGTTCAGAAGGTCTACGGGAACTACGAGCTGTCCGAAGCGGATCTGGCGAACTGGGGTTGAGCGGCGTGGGTTCGGCCGGCGTTCGGACTGATTCGCGTCCATTCCGGCTTGATCCGAGCGGACCCGTTCGCGAGAATAGAACCATCGCGCGGCGGGTTGTCTTGCGCGAGTTGTCCCTGGGGCGGGAGAGGAGCATCGAGATGCGTTCGATCATCACGCGCGGCGCGTGCGTCGCGCTGGCGGGCGGCTTGTGCGGCGCTGCGCTGGCGGCGCAAGTCGGATTCGTGGAAGACTTCAACGACGACGCCGGCGACTTCAGCGGCGGAGCGCAGTTCATCTCGCTGGAAACGAGCGGCGGCGTGGGCGGCGCGGGGGACGGCTTCCTGCGCATCACGAACGAGGTCGAGGCGTTCCTCGGCTCGCGCTCGACGGCGACGGAGCTGACCGGCGACCTCACGGCCGACGGGGTCACCGGCTTTTCGCTGTGGCTGAAGGACTTCGGGACGACCGGCGACCTTCAGATTCACGTGGGCGTCGGCTCTTCCTTCACGAACTTCTGGTTGTACACGATTCCGTTCGTGCCGGGCACGGAGTGGTCGCAGTTCTACGTGGACATCACGAGCCCGGCCGACTGGGTCCAGACGCACGGGGTGGGCGGCTCGTTCGCCGACGCGCTGGCGAACTCGGACCGATTTCTGGTCCGGCATGATCTGGCCCCGTTCACGCAGAATCCGGACGTGAAGATCGGCGACTTCGGGCTGGACCGCGTGGCCGTCCTGCCCGAGCCGGCCGGCATGGCGACGCTGCTGCTCGGCGCGTTGGCGCTGATCCGTCGCCGCTAGTGTCGTGCCTCAGAGTTTCTTGCTCCTGGGTGGTACGGGCCTCTGGCCCGTTCCAGCGACGGGCGGGACGCCTGTACCACCCTGAGTGAGCGTAGGTTTCATTGAGGCGCTAGACGAGGGGCGTTCACAGGATCGCCACCGATCGCCCGCAGAGGACTCGGAGCGCGGGCGAATCCGACGGTTTTCGCGCGGCCCGATGCGGAGTCTCCGCACCGGGCCGCTGCGTCTTGTCGCCCGCCGCGCCCGCCGGCCGCTTCCGGTCTATGATCGTCGCGTCCGGAACGCCGAGACCATGGCCACAACCCGCGCTGTCGCACAACGAACACCGCCCGATCGCGAGCCGAGCATCGCTCCGGACGCCGGCGGCGCGTATTGGATCGTGGTGCGCGGGGCGGCGCACAACAATCTTCAGCGCATCGACGCGGCCATCCCGCTGGGTCGCTTCACCTGCGTGACGGGCGTGTCGGGCAGCGGCAAGAGCACGCTGGTCAACGAGATTCTGTATGCCGCGCTGGCCCGCGACCTGAACGGCGCGCACGCGGATCCAGGTCTGCACGATCGGGTGGACATCGTTGCGCCCGGCGGCGCGGAGCGCGAGCTGCGCAAGTGGGTTCGATCGCGCGACGCCGGCGCGGCGCCGCTGGACAAGATCATCGCGATCGACCAGGCCCCGATCGGGCGCACGCCGCGCAGCAACCCGGCGACGTACATCAAGCTGTTCGACGAGATTCGCAGCTTGTTCACGAAGCTGCCGGACGCGAAGCTGCGCGGGTACAAGTCCGGGCGGTTCAGCTTCAACGTGCCGCTGCACCGCGGCGGCGGGCGATGCGAAGCGTGCGAAGGCAACGGCGCCAATCGCATCGAAATGGATTTCCTGGCCGATGTCTGGGTCGCCTGCCCGGTGTGCGAGGGCCGGCGCTTCACGCGCGAGACTCTTCAGATCCGTTTCGGCGAGCACCGCCGTCCCGGCGGATACTCCATATCCGACGTGCTCGAAATGGATGTGCAGCAGGCGCTCGAAGTCTTCGAGAACCAGCCGCGCATTCACGGCATGATCCGGACGTTGCACGACGTCGGCCTGGACTACATCAAGCTCGGCCAGCCCAGCCCGACGCTCTCCGGCGGCGAAGCGCAGCGCATCAAGCTGGCCCGCGAGCTCGTGAAGAAGAGCACAGGCCGCACGATCTATGTGCTGGACGAGCCGACCACGGGGCTGCACTTCGAAGACGTCCGGCGGCTTCTGGCGGTGCTGCACGGATTCGTGGATGCCGGCAACACCGTGGTCGTGATCGAGCACAACCTCGACGTCATCAAGACGGCCGACTGGATCCTGGACCTCGGGCCGGAGGGCGGGGCTGCGGGTGGGCGCGTGGTGGCCGAGGGCACGCCCGAGCAAGTCGCGAGCTGCGAATCGTCCTTCACCGGCAAGGCGCTGCGGCAGGCGCTGTGGGGCGAACCGGCGGCGTCGGAGCTTGGGGTCGCGGGCGAGGCAGCGTCGGCTTGGACCGCAGGCGACCCGCATGCAATCCGCGTGGTCGGCGCGGCGCAGCACAACCTGAAAAACGTCACGATCGACATCCCGCGCGACCGCATGACGGTGTGCGCGGGATTGTCCGGCTCGGGCAAGACCAGCTTCGCGATCGACACGGTGTACACCGAGGGGTACCGCCGCTACGTCGAATCGCTCTCGGCCTATGCGAGGCAGTTTCTGGGGCAGCTCCAGAAGCCGCGCGTCGATCACATCGAGGGGCTGTCGCCGGCGATCTGCATCGAACAGCGGTCGGCCGGGCACAACCCGCGTTCCACGGTCGGGACGGTGACCGAGGTGTACGACTACATGCGCGTGCTGTGGGCGCGGGTGGGCGCGCCGTGCTGCACGAGCTGCGGTCGGCCGGTCGGCTCGCAGACCGTGGACGAGATCGTGGCGCGCGTCCTGGCGCTGGAGCCGGCTGCGCCGATCATTCTGCTCGCGCCGATCGCGCTGAGCGAAGGCGAGTCGTACGCGGCGATGTTCACGCGCCTGAAAGCGTCGGGCTACTCGCGCGTCCGCGTAGACGGCGAGATTCGCCAGACTGCGCACGCGGTGACGCTCGACGCGCGTCGCAAACACCGCGTCGAGGTGGTGATTGACCGAACCGTCGTGCGGGCCGGCAATCGCGGGCGCATCGCCGAATCCGTCGAACACGCCTTGGCGCTGGGGGACGGTGTCGTGATCCTCGTGATCGAGGAGATCGAGCGGATCGAGGACGAAGCCCGCGTCGAACCCGGCTCCGGCGAGGCGGTCGCGGCGCGCGTGGTCACGTCGCCGCCGCGCGAAATCAAGTTTTCGCAGCGGCTGGCGTGCATTCCCTGCGGGATCAGCTACGAACCGCTTTCGCCTCACCACTTCAGCTTCAACAACCAGCTCGGCTGGTGTGAGACGTGCGAAGGTCTCGGCGTGCAGCGCGGCGCGCCGGCCGCTTCGATCGTGCGCGACCCGTCGCGGTCATTGCTGCGGGGCGCGATCGCCGGCTGGCCTTCGGTTGATCCGCAGAGCCCGTTCGGGCGCGTGCTGGTCGCCCTGTGCGCCCGGATCGGGATCGCGCCGGACGCGCCGCTGGAGAGCTGGACCCCGCAGCAGCTGCAAACGCTCATGTTCGGAACTTCGGGCGACTGGATCGCGGCGGACGTGCCGGCGAGGGCTGCGTCTTCGCGTCGGCGCGGCGCACCGCAGGCGCCGCCGCCGTGGAGGTTTCACTGGCGGGGGTTCTTCCCGGCGATCGACAATGCGACGCGGAACAGTTGGGAGATTCGGCATCGGCTGCACAACGTCGTGACCGACGTGCCCTGCATCGCGTGCCGCGGCGGGCGGCTGCGCCCGGACGCGGCGGCGGTGCGCCTGATCGCGGGCGTGGATTCGCCGCTGGACGCTCCGGCGACCGACGGCGCGACGATCGTCGAGGTCTGCCGCATGCCGCTCGAACAGGCGCTGGCCTATTTTCAGGCGCTGAAGCTCACCGACCGGCAGCGGCGCATCGCCGGCGAGCTGCTGCGAGAGATCATCAACCGGTTGCGATTCCTGGTCGACGTAGGGCTGGAATACCTGAACCTGCACCGCCCGGCGCCGACGCTCTCCGGCGGCGAAGCGCAGCGCATCCGCCTGGCCAGCCAGCTCGGCAGCGGCTTGTGCGGCGTGCTGTACGTGCTCGACGAACCGACCATCGGCCTGCATCCGCGCGACACGCAGCGGCTCGTCCGAGCCATCGCGCGGCTGCGCGACCTCGGCAACACGCTGCTGCTGGTCGAGCACGATCGGGAAGTGATTCGCGCGGCCGACCGGCTGCTGGATTTCGGACCGGGCGCGGGCGCGCTGGGCGGGCGGATCGTCGCCTCCGGCTCGCCGGCGGATTTCATCGGAGCGCCGCCGAAGAAGCCCGCACGACGGGGCGGCTCAGCGAAGGCTGCTGTCGAAGAGGCGCCTGCTTCGGGCGATGCGCCGGCGGATGAGTCGCTGACGCGGGCGTACCTGTCCGGCGCGGCGCGCATCGACGTGCCGGAGAATCGCCGGCCGGTCGCGCTCGATCGCGCGATCCTCGCGCCGGACGTTCCGCCTCCGCGGGCGCGCCGACGTTCGGTCGCCCGGCCGGGGCGCGGCGAACCGCAAGTGGTGTCGCCGGACGAGCCGGTTCGCGACTGGATCGTGATTCGCGGCGCGCGGCACAACAACCTTCGGAACCTGACGGCGGCGATTCCGCTGCGTCGGCTGGTGTGCGTCACGGGCGTGTCGGGCTCGGGCAAGAGCTCGCTGGTGCACGACGTGCTTTGGCCGGCGGCGGCGGCGCGGTTCAAGCTGACCCGCGCCACGCCCGGGGCGCATGAGCGCGTCGACGGTCTGGACGCGATCGACAAGATCGTGAACGTCGATCAGGCGCCGATCGGCGCGACGCCGGCCAGCAACCCGGCGACCTACACCGGCGTGTTCGACTGGATTCGGGAGCTGTTCGCGCGGCTGCCGGAGAGCAAGGTCCGCGGCTACAACGCGAACCGCTTCAGCTTCAACCGACCGGGTGGGCGCTGCGAGGCGTGCGAAGGCAACGGGCAGAAGCGCATCGAGATGCACTTCATGCCGGACGTATGGATCACGTGCGAGACGTGCGCCGGCAAGCGATACAACCCCGAAACGCTCGACATCCGCTTCAAGGGTCGAACGATCTCGGACGTGATCGAGATGCGCGTGTCTGATTCGCTGGCGCTGTTCGAGAACGTGCCGCGCATCCGCCGCATGTTGCGGACACTCGACGACGTGGGGCTGGGCTACCTGCCGCTGGGACAGCCCGCGCCGACGCTCTCCGGCGGCGAGGCGCAGCGCGTGAAGCTGGCGGCCGAGCTGGGACGCCTCGACACCGGCAGCACGCTCTACCTGCTGGACGAGCCGACCACGGGTCTGCATTTCGAGGACGTACGCCGTCTGCTGGAAGTGCTGCATCGCCTGGTTGACCTGGGCAATACGGTTCTGATTGTCGAACACAACCTCGACGTGATCGCCAGCGCCGACTGGGTCATCGACCTCGGCCCGGAAGCTGGGGACGCCGGCGGCGCGCTGGTCGCGATGGGAACGCCGGAAGACGTGGCGGCATGCGACGCGTCGCACACCGGGCGAGCGATGCGCCCGCTGCTGGGTCAGGCGCCCCGCGCAAGCCGCGCGCGGCACGACCCGGTCGCCCATCTCCGGCAGGCAGCGGCCGAGGAGAAGGCCGGGTTGGGAAAGATCGGGCGCGAGGTGCGCATGCCTTGGCAGGTGGACGGTCGCAAATGGCATCTCGAGCAGCGCACCGGCCGCGACGGCGGCGCGCGGCGATGGGAGCGCGCCGCGCTCGAGTACGTGGTCGAGCTGATCGAGAAGACCGGGCGCTTCGCCCCGACCAACTGGAGCAACCAGGCCAGCGTGGAAATCACGGCCGAAGGGGCCGACCGGTGGTTCCTGCACGCGCTGACCGGCGGCGAATGGCTGCTCGAGCTGTACTTCCGCGCGCCGCACGGCACGTTCGACGCCGGCAAGCTGGCGTCTCGCCTGCGGCTGCTCACGCTGGACCAGCGCGAGGACATAGAGGCTTACGGCGACTGGTCGCGCGTGGATGTGCGGCCGCGAATCGACGGCTTCGACGCGATCGTAATCTACGTTCACGACAAGCGCGAGATCGACACGCCCGCGTTCCGCAAGTTCGTGAGCGACGCGGTGCGCGCCTACTGCGGTTCGGCGATCACCGCGAGCTAGCGCGGCTTGCTCACTCGACCGCGCGCGTTCGCCATGCGGCCTGATCGCCCGGCAGATAGCCGTCTCGAATCACCTCCTCGAACGCCGGACGCCACGCGCAGGTTCGCGCGAGCGCGCGCACCCGTGCCTGCACCGTGCGGACCTGATCGAGGAGTCGATCCAAACGCGCCAAATCCACCCGCGACCCGCCGCGTTCAGCGACTGCCGTCAGCGCCGGGCGCAGGCGATCCAGCGCGTCCGCGCCTTCGTCGAGGCGCGCGACGCAGTCGGCGGCTTTGTCGGCCGCGTAGGCTGCTCGGGACGATTCCACGTGTCGCACCCATTCGACCGCGGCGCGATGCAGGTCGATCGGCAGGCGCAGACGCGGCTCGCCGTCCGCGGCGCGCTGGGCGCGATCGCACAGATTCAGGATCGCGTCTCCGGTCGGACCGACCGCGTCCTCCCGCCACGCGCGCCAGAGCGAGAACGGGTTCTGCCGCATGACCAGGTGATCGCGAAGCAACCGCCACGTGCCGGGCGCGAGGAAGGCGGACGTGGCGGGCAACTCGCGGCCCAGCAGGCGCGCCACCACGGCGAATCGCTCACCCCCGGACTCGAGCAGCGCGCGATCCCAAGGCATTCCGCGGGCGACGTGCAGCCCTGCGGCGAAGACGATCGGCTCGACGCTTTCGAAGCTCGAGAAATACGTGAACTCCCAGGTGGTCAGCAGGACTCCGAGCGCGCCCAGACGTCGGGCGTCCTCGACGTGCTCGTCGATCCGCTGCTGGGTGTGGTCCAGAAAGCACCACGCGGAGTTGTAGCTCTGCACGCTCGGGCAGCAGACCACGTCAAAGCCGGCCTTTCGCAGGCGAGCGGACGTGTCGCCAGGCCGGCCGAAGTACTGCCAGTCGAACAAGACCGTCTCGCGCGGAATGCGCGGGAGCGCCTCGGGGTGCTGGAGCAGCATGTCGGCCCATAAGCACGGTCGGCGTCCGAGCGCGAGCACGCGGCGGCAGAGAGGCTCAAAGTAGTCCGCGTACAGGCCGGCGGGGCCGACGGCGGCCAAACGCTCGCGGCACAGCGGGCACTGGCCCAGTTGCTTAGTCTCGTCGCCTCCTAGGTGAATCCATTCGTCGTCGAAGGCGTCGACCGCGTCCTGCACGAGTTGGGTCGCAAACGCGCGGCACTCGGGCCGGCTTGGGCAGATCTGCGCGGAGAATCGCTCTTCGCCTTCGGCCAAATGATGCCCGCCCTCGGCCCGGACGAAGCCTTCCATGTGTCCGAGCGTGTTGAGGAATGGGATGACGCGCACGCCGCCCGCACCGACGGCCTGGCGGAGGCAGCGAATGTCGCGCGGAGTCGCACAGCCTTCGGCGGCCGCCCAGGGCGCGGAGGGATATGCGAAACGGTGCTCGAGATAGAGACCGAGCGCAGCGTAACCGGCGTCACTGGACCGGCGAGCGAGTTCGATGAGTCGGTCGGCCGTCGGCGACTGATCGCGCGCGATGTCGAGCGTCCAGCCCAAGAAAAGCGGCGCGTTCATGCGGGTATTCCGACGAATTTCCGGTTGCCGGGATGACGGCAGCGTCGATCGGAACGTGTTTGTCCGCAGCAGCTTACGGGGACTCGGCTGCCGATGCGAACGCGGATCGCCATCGTTCCGAGAAAAATAATTCGGCTGCGAGTGGAAATCACGTTTTCTCGGCGCCTACGAGTTGAGTGACGTGTCTGGCAGGCCGCCGCGTAGGCCTGTCTGTTCTCATCCGCATCATCGTACCCGGACCATGGAGGAGGGTCAGTGAACACTCGCAATTGCTCCAAGAGCATGCTGCGCTTCGCCGGTGTTGCGACACTCGGCGCGTCGCTGTCATGCGCCGCGTTCGCCGGCGACTTTCCGCTCGTCTATCGCGCGCTCAGCCACCCGAACGGGACCGCCAGCGCCGATCAGAACGCAGTGGACAACAAGGACTACGGGCTGCGGCTCGACCGTCCGGAACAGGGCATCAACACGTTCCGCTTCGTGGACGTGACGATGACCTTTCTCAACCCGCCGAACCCCGACCAGTCGACGGTGGTGGCCGTGCTGGAGGGCGTCATCGCGCACCTGCAAAGCTCGGATGGGGGCGTGCTCGGCTACAACGTGAACTCGGGCTACGACGCCGAGGACCAGGTCTATCACCTTCGATCGGAATTCCGCCTGATCGGCGACACGGGCGACTGGGACACCCAGCCGCTCGGCTACGCCGACATGCTGAACGACCTTCTGGCGGCCGGCCTGAATCCGGCCAACCGCCTGACGTACGCGCTGAACGACACGACGATGACGCCGCTGTTCGCGGAGCCGCGTGTCTTCACGGGACCGCTCGTGTATGACGAAAAGCCCGGCAGCGACGATTCGCCCACGGGCGAGTCGTTCTATCTCGAGACGCGCCATCGCCTCGATCCGGCGTTCTTCCCGAGCCCGGAATGGGACGTGATCGGCGCTGCGGGTTGGCTCGAGCCGGCGATCGATCAGCCGGGCGCGCCGCAGAACAACGACTTCCTGTTCTACCTCGTTCCGGAGCCGACGTCGCTGATGCTGCTGTCGATCGGACTGATCGCCGGCGCAGGCCGACGCCGCTCGTAACGATTGCACGATCTTCCTTTCTCTCTCCTCGGAAGACGGACGCGGAAAGCGGGACGCAGCGCGAGCTGCGGCCCGCTTTTCGTTGTGTGCCAAGCATGTTTGATCGTTTGGAGGTGCAAGTCCTCTACCCA
>CAZKJT010000008.1:0-192163 GCA_964553225.1 uncultured Planctomycetales bacterium
GGCCCAATCACTCCGAAAATCCGCCCGTTGATGCAAAAGCCTCTACAGGTCGCGGAATCCGTGCGCGTTGTCGAGCACCATGTCATCCGGGTCGGCCAGGGCGTCGCGGTCAATCTCGTGATCCGACGTCTCGCCGTACCCGCTTTCGTAGGTGAACACCAGCCGCGCCCGCAGGCCCTGGAAGCTGTCCTCGTACGCCTGGTTGGTCGTGTCCACCGCGAGCTGCACCTCCGCCAGCATGTCGTCGGTGCTTCCGGCCTCCAGGCGCGCAGCGGTCGTGTAAACCACCAGCACGTCGTAGATCACCGTCGGCGTGCCGCCGCAGAACGCGCCGCCGCGCTGCACCGCGCCGGCCTCGCGTCCGACCGGCTCCCCGCGCGTGTCCTGGGCCGGCGAGGGGAATCGACGCCCGCTGCCGTCGGTCGTGCATTCAACGTCCGGACCCGGATCGATCGGCTCGACGATCAGCGACCCGTCCGGTCCCGAATGAACGAACAGGCTCGTCCGCGTCCCGGGCGATCGAATCGTCCCGGCGATCGCATCGTTCACGCGCGTCAGGATGATTCGGGCGTCCGGATCGTCCGACAGCGTCGCGAACACCGTGTCGCTGCTGTCCGAGCGGCGCTCCACCCGCTGCACCAGCCCGCGGAACCGACCTTCGTGCAGGTCCAGCACGAAGGCGTCATCGGGCTGCATCGCCCGCAGGTACTCGCGGTCGAGCGACACCGTGGACGTCTTCCCGATCGCAGCGCCCGGCACGACCGACATCAGCGTGATCGCTTCGGGACGCTCCGGGCGGGCCTGGACCTGCCCGAATGCTCCGGCCGCAGCCGCGGATGCGATCAGAGTGGCCATCAGGTTTCTCATGTTGATCTCCATCAAGAGGCGTGCGGAGTTACTGGAGGTTGACCAGCACGAGCACCAGTCCGGTTTCGCCCTGCGCGAGGCCGGTCATGGCCTTGCCCAGCACGGCGCCGTTCATACGATCGGCGTCGCGAGCGGTCATCGCGTGTCCGGGCGTGTCGGAGGTGGTCAGCAGGTCGCCCGGCTCGATGGCGCGCTCGGACGCGTCGCACCGGACCCACACGCGGCCCGACAGCGCGATCGGCGGCGCGTCCTCGAGCCCGGGCAGGTGTCCGAGGACGGTGCCCGCGTTCAGTCCGTTGGCTCCGCTGACGATCCCGGCCACGCGGCGGTTGTACGCTCCGCGCGCCATGCACAGCTTTCCGGCGTTGTTGGAGTCGATCGCGACGACCATGCCCGGCTCGACCGGCTCGGACACCGGGAACTTCTCGGCGACGTCGGCACCCTGGATTTCGAGCACGTTGCATGAGATCGCGCCGGCGACCTCGACGCGTCCGCTGGCGCTGATCGCCACGCCGTCGAGTTCCGTGTTGACGAATACGCCGCCGAAGCCGTTCACGTCGGTCGACACGCCGCGCACCCCGTACTGCACGCCCTCGGCGTTTACGCCCCGTTCGGCGGAGACGGACACGCCCGTGCCGCCGACATTCTCGGCCCGCACTGCGGCGCCGGCGATCGGGTCGCCGCCGCCCACCGCGCGCACGCCGTAGCCGCTGGGGTTCGTCACTTCGCCATAGAGACCCACCTGGATGCCCGTGCCGTGTACGCCCTGCGCACCGCCCTCGCCGCGCACCGCGGTGCCGTCCAGAGCGGACGCGATGCCACGGACGCCGAACTCGGCGCCTTCGCCTTCGACGCCGATCGCCGACTCGCCTCGAACGCCCACGCCTTGCGTCGCCCGGCTCACGCCGAGCACTCCGAACGTGGCCGCTCCGGTCTCTTGCGCGTTCGCCATGCCCATCACGCCCGCCGCGCGCGGCGCAGACGAATCGGTCAGGCCGTGCACACCGGGCGACGTGCCCGAATACGACGCGTGGATTCCCAACACGCCGGTGCCGTTGCGCCCCGCCGCGCGTCCGTAGACCCCGTATCCGCCGTCGCCGAACACCTCGCCAAGCACGCCCCGGCCGATGTTGCTCATGCCGTGCACACCGTAGCCGAACCCCATGTTCGACCCACGGACGCCGGTCGCGCCGTCGGTGTTGGAGAGGTTCTGTCCGTAGATGGCCGCGGTGAAGTCGCCGCCGTTGACGTCGGTGATGCGCGCGTGCACGCCGACGACGCCGTCGGACTCGCCGGGCGCCTCGGCGTAGATCGCCGTACCACTGAATGCCGCATAGGCTTCGAGCGCCGTCGCTCCGGCGTCGTTCGAGAACCGGCCGGCCGGCCCGGAGCCGAGCGTCACCGCGTTGACGGCCGGGTTGATGTTGAGCGGGTCGGAGAGCGTGAACGCGGCCGCGCCGCCCAGTCCGTCGTTGGTGATCTGGAACAGCTCTCCGGCGTCGGACCACGCGCCTTCATACGGCAGGCGCAGTCCGAGGGCGTAGGGCGCGCCGGTCAGCGCTTGCCGGGGCGACAGGGCGGTGTAGCCGCCGACGCCGGCATATCGCACGCGCACTTCGACCCAGCGCGCCTCGCCGAAGTACTCGGCGCCGAAGTCGAGCGGCACAGTGAAGCGCCCATTGGCGACGGGCTGGTTCAGCAGTGTGACGGTCGCGCCCTGCTGCGCGCCGCCCACGGCGGCGTCGAACAGCCGGAACTCGAAGTCGCAGTTCTGATTGACCAGCGCCGCGCCGTTGGACAGCTCGCCCTGATACGTAAACTGCGTGGTGACGGGCGTCTGGGCCAGTGCGGCCGGCGCCGCCAGGGCCAGCGCGCCGACGCCGGCGCACAACAGGCGGCGGAATGAGCTCGATGGAACGAACATGCCGATCTCCTCGGGGTTGGGGGTAACGACGGTTCCGCTTGGAGGTCCGCGGAACGCAGGCCCTGAACGGCAAGGTTTGCCGCAGGCCGACTCCGCGAGCCGATTCGCTCTCAGACGCGGAAGCGGCGCGCACCTCGCGCCAGGAAAAGCGTGAAACTGCCGCCTCGTCGGCGGTCCCGCCGGGCGAATGTCAGGAAATTCACTCTGGTTTCGCGCGGTCCGTGTCGCTAGATTGACGGGATACGACGCGACACGACACGGACGGAAATCGGCTGTCGCCGACCCGTCACCCTGGCGAGGGCAAGTGGCCGCGTTCGTCGCGTTCGGGCGAGTCCATCTCCAGGAAAGGAACACACGATGCGAACTTGGCTGAGAAGCAGTCTGGCTGCGACCTGCGCGTTGATTCCCGGCGCAATTGCCCTCGCGGCGCCGCGCGACGTGCAGATCCGGTCGATCAACCTGACGACCGGAGTGATCGAACTGTTCAATTATGGCGCGACGAACCAGTCGCTCGCCGGATTTCAGTTCTGCACGCAGGACGCTGACCAGGTGCTCGTCTACACGAACGGCCCAGGTCTTAATGCGTTCACGATCGAGGCCGGCACGTCGTTCTACGTGCATTTCAACAACGACGCGCCCGGCGGATCTGACAGCGTGAACCGCTCCGCCATCGGCTCGTTCGCTTCGCCGTTCAACACCGGACCGTACTCGCTGGCGCTGTACTTCCCGCCGGTGAATTTCGCGAACGGCGCTACCATGGCGGACTTCGTGCAGTGGAACATCGGCGGCGCGCACAACTCCACCGCCGACGAACGCACCGACGAAGCGGTCAACGGCGGCCTGTGGACCGGAATCACGCAGTGGGTTTCGACCGCCGGCAACACCGAACTCATCGAGCTGAAAGCCGCGTCAGGCGGGCAGATTCTGCACGGCCCGAGCGATTACGACACGGTCGCCTCGCCCGGATGCCCGAATGCCGGCTGCGAAGACGGCGACGTGGACGGCGACTGCATGGTCGGCCTGTCCGATCTCTCCGACCTGCTCACCGCGTTCGGCACGAACAGCGGCGATCCCGGATATGACCCGGACGTCGACATCGACGGCGACGGCAGCGTCGGCCTGTCCGATCTGTCCGACCTGCTGACGCAGTTCGGAAACAACTGCAACTGACGACCGCCGGACCTTCGGCGAGTTTCCGATCCCGTCTCGCGCGGCGCTGCCCTTCTCGGCGCGCCCGCGAGACGGGTTTGTTCTCTCCCGGCGCGTTTCCGCTCCGCACGCGCTCAGGATGGCTTCCGCCCCGCCGCCGCGCGGGTCGGCCGCTTGGACGTGCGAGCGGGCTTGCCCGCCGGTGCGGCTGCAACGTCCGGCGTCCGCAGCGGCTGCACCGGTCGGCGGGCGCAGGGCAGCGCAATCTCCCGCCGGCCGGCCAGATAGGCGCCGGTGATCGACTCAGGCGCATTCCGCAGGTCGGACACCGTGCCCTGCGCGACGACATAGCCGCCGCGAACGCCCGGACCGGGACCGAAATCGACGAGGTGGTCGGCCGACTCCATGGTGTCGCGATCGTGCTCGACCACGATCACCGTGTTGCCCATGTCGCGCAGCCTCCGCAGCGACGCCAGCAGACGCAGGTTGTCGCGCGGGTGCAGGCCGATGCTCGGCTCGTCCAGCACATAGAGCACGCCGACCAGTCCGCTGCCGATCTGGCTCGCAAGGCGGATGCGCTGCGATTCGCCGCCCGAAAGCGTCGGCGCGGGGCGGTCGAGCGAGAGATAGTCGAGTCCGACGTCCATCAGGAACCGCAGCCGAGCCCGGATTTCCTTCAGCGGCTCGACCGCGATCACCGCCCGCACGCCCTCAAGCTGAAGCCGATCGAAGAACTCCAGCGCCGAACGGATCGACAGCGTGCACACTTCGTGGATGTTCAGCCGTTGCACCTCGCCGTCGGCTGCGATCTGCGTCAGCCGCACGGCCAGCGCCTGCGGCGCGAGGCGCGCCCCGCGGCACATGGGACAATCGGTCTGCCGCATGAACTGCTCGTAGTACTCGCGCACCATCGCCGACTGCGCCTTGCGATGCTTGGCGTGCAGCTCGGGCACAATGCCGTCGAAGGTGCCGCCGTGCTTCCACACGCCGTGCCGGCCGCGCCACTCGAACGTGATGTGGGTGTCTCCGGCGCCGTACAGCAGCGCGTCGCGGGCCTTCTTCGGCAGGTCCCGCCAAGGCGTCTTCAGGTCGAAGCCGAAGTGCCGCGCGACGCCCTCGAAGATGTGCCTGCGCCACCGGCCGGGCTTCGTGCGCAGCGGCGCCACGCACGGCGACAGGAAGTTCAGCGTCGGGTCGGGCACGAGCAGCTCCGGCACGAAGTCGAATCGCGCGCCGAGGCCGTCGCAGTGCCCGCACATGCCCTGCGGGCTGTTGAAGCTGAACATCTGCGGGTGCGGCGGCTCGTAGCTGATGCCGCAGTGCGTGCACGCATACGCGCTCGACAGCAGGACGTCCTGCCAGCTCCCGGCCGCGCGGCGCGCGGCGCGATCGTCCCCATCGCTCCGCCCCGCCGCCGACCACGAAGCGATCGCCACGCCGCCGCCGTGCGACAGCGCCAGGTCGAGCGCCTCGGCCAGCCGGGCGCGCACTTCGGCGTGGACGCGCAGGCGGTCGACCACGACTTCGATCGTGTGGCGACGGTTGCGATCGAGCGCCGGCGGATCGGACAGCTCGATCAGCTCGCCGTTGACGCGCCCGCGAACGAAGCCCTGCCGGACGAGCTCGTCGAAGAGGTCGCGGTGCTCGCCTTTCTGCGCGCGGACTTTCGGCGCGAGCAGCAGCACCGCCGCGCCTTCCGGCAGCTCCAGCAGGCGGGCGAGCATCTGCTCGCGCGTTTGGGCCGTGATGGGCCGTCCGCAGTTGGCGCAGAACGACTCGCCCGCGCGGGCGAACAGGACGCGCAGGTAGTCGAGAATCTGCGTGATGGTGCCGACGGTGCTGCGCGGGTTCCAGCCGGTGGTTTTCTGCTGGATGGAAATGGACGGCGCCAGCCCGCCGATCTGATCGACGTCGGGCTTGGGCAGCTCGCCCAGGAACTGCCTGGCGTAGGAGCTGAGCGATTCGATATATCGGCGCTGGCCTTCGGCGAAGATCGTGTCGAACGCCAGGCTGCTCTTGCCGCTGCCAGAGACGCCGGTGAAGCAGATCAGTCGCCCCTTGGGCAGCGAGAGGCTGACGTCGCGCAGGTTGTGCTCCCGCGCTCCGGCAATGCGGATGACGTTTCGCTCGGCCGCGGCTGGGCGGTTCGCGCTCGACAAGCGCCGATCTCCTTTCCGGGCATGGTCATGGCCGCCTTTCGGCCAGCCGGCTATCGTATTTTGCTCAGGAATCCAGCGGAAGTGACTCGTATGATCGAACTGCTCCGGTCACCTTGGGACAGCAGGTTCGACGAGCTGGCAACGCGGGCGCGCTCGTCGTTGGTCGTCTGCGCGCCGTACGTCGCAGCGCAGCCGTGCGAGCGACTCGTCGAGCGGCTTCGGTCGAGGGTGGGCTCCAGCGAACCAGAGGTGTACGTTCTGACCGACCTGTCGCCGGATAACATGCTCTCCGGTCGGACGGATGCAGCAGGACTGCTTGCCCTAGTCCGCAGCCTCCAGCGCGCCACGGTCCGGATGCTTCCGAGCCTGCATGCCAAAGTCTACGTGTGCGACGATCAAGCGGCGGCCGTGACTTCCGGGAACTTCACGAACAATGGACTGTGCCGAAACGTCGAGTACGGCGTGCTTCTCCGCGATCCGGCGTTGGTGCGGCAGGTTCGTGCGGACGTTATCGCCTACGGGACGCTCGGATCGCCGGTGACGGCGGCGAATCTCGATGCGTTTGCGCAAGCATCGCTGGAACTGCGTGAACTGCGACGTCGCGCGGAGGCCTCGTTGCGAAGCACGCTGCGACGGCAGTTTCAGAAACGCCTTCAAACGCTCGACGACGCCGTGTTGCGCGCCCGCGCCGCGGGGCGAAGCTGTCACGCGATCTTCGCGGACGCGATCGCCCACGTTTTGAGCCGGCGACCGATGACCACGCCCGAGCTTCACGCAGAGATTCAGCGAATCCACCCGGACCTGTGCGACGACTCGATCGACCGCGTGATCGATGGGGAGCACTTCGGCAGGAAGTGGAAACATGCCGTGCGCACAGCGCAGCAGCACCTGAAGAAGTCTGGACAGGTCGCCCTGACCGGCAAACGGTGGGCGCTCGCGCGGCACAATTGGACCGAGGCGTGACCGCTTCCCGGGCCGTCTTCCGAACGGCTCGCTCCTATCCGCGCTGACGCGACTACGGCGTCGTCGGCAGCTCGAAGATGGACTGCGTCTTCACCACCGTGCGCTCGTGCGGAAAGGCGTGGAACGCGTGCACGTGGAACTCGCCGTTGCGCGCCTCGTAGTCGACGTAGGAGAACGGCGCCATGTCGCCGTCGCTCCACTGGTCGTACGTGCACATGCAGCCGCGCTTCGCCCCGTGCCGCAGCAGATCCCAATGCACCGACTTGTACAGCGGCTCTTCCATCTGCTCGAGCTGCGAGCTGACCATGTAATGCCAGCCGTCCGGCGATCGTCGCTCGAGATCGCGCTCGCCCTTCATCCGGAAGCGCGTCAGCGCGCCTCTCGACGGAAGTTCCTCGCTGTCGACAACCACGGCTTCGATCAGGCTGCTCTGACCGGTCGTCACCGTCACAACGTGACCCATCCCGACCAGCCAGATATCCGCGTGATAGCGACCCTGTGCGGCGCGATAGCTCGCGTGCAGCCGAAACAGCTCCGGGTGCAGAGGCCGATCGTAAAGAAACAGGTGAAGATCGACCGCCTGCTGAATGACGCTTCCTGAAGTCATGTCCGTCATAGACCCCTGCAAGTCCTTTTGTAGCACAATCTTACACCGCGGCACGGCGTCGCCGACCCCAGTGAAAGAGAATTAGTATAGCATTCCACGCTCCGCTTGGCATTCAAGATTCGTGAAAAGACGCCAAAGTGGCGCGACAGCGATCGGCACCCGCGATCCACTTCGTCACGAAACCCGAACGCCGAGCGACCGCAGCAGTCTGAACTCGTAGATGCCGGTATCGTGACCGTCCTTCCAAGAGATCCGAAGCGCATAGTTCCCAGCCAGTTGCGCTTCGGAAACCGTGGTCTGGTCCTCTAGTTTGGGGGCAGACGTGAGAACGCGCAATCCCTTGGCATGGGCGGATTCCTCCCTGGCGGCGCGGCAGGTGGCGCAAGGACACGCCCGTCGAAGATCGGCGACCGGAATGCGATTCTCGAACCCGTCCGCCCAGCGAATCCGAAGCTCGCGGCTGCGATCCAGGTCCAGCGACACCGGTCGATGCTGCGCGTCCAATGCGCTCATTCAGAAGTGAACCTCGGACCGCCGCTCGCCGCCGCGCCAGCACAAGCGATGCGCCGATCCGAAACCAATCTGCCGGACCGCTCGATGAACGCCGAACCCGCGGCGTTCCCGTCACGGCCGAATTCCGATGCGCGGGCGCGCTACGCTAGCTCTGGGCTGCCTCAACCTCGCCTGCGGCACGCCGAGACTTGCCTCGCGCCGGCTTGGGCGCGGCGCCGGACTCGCTTCGCGACTCGAAGAACGAACCCAGCGAGCGCAGCCGATCATAGCGACGCTTCAGCACGGTTTCGATCTTCAGACGACGCAGGTCGCGCAGCGAGCGGCCGAGCCAGTTCTCCAGGTTCGACGCCGCGACCTGCGGATCGCGATGCGCGCCGCCGATTGGCTCCTCAATAATCGCGTCGATCAGGTCGAGTCGCTTGAGGTCCTTGGGCGTCAGGCGCAGCGACTCCGCCGCTCGGGCCGCCTCTTCGCCGGTCTTCCACAGAATGGCGGCGCAGCCTTCGGGGCTGATGACCGAGTAATACGCGTACTGCATCACGCCGACCTGGTCGGCGACGCCGATCCCCAGCGCGCCGCCGCTGCCGCCCTCGCCGATGACCGCGGCCACGATCGGCGTGCGGAGCCGCGACATTTCCATCAGGTTGATCGCGATGGCGCTGGCGATGCCGCGCTCCTCCGCCTCGACGCCGGGATACGCGCCGGGCGTGTCGATCAAGCAGACGACCGGCACGCCGAACTTCTCGGCGAGCTTCATCTTCTGGAGTGCCTTGCGATACCCCTCGGGATGGGCGCAGCCGAAGTTGCTTTCAATCTTTTCACGCGTGTCGCGACCCTTCTGGTGCCCGATCAGCATGACCTTGTGGCCGGCGATTCGGGCGAAGCCCGCCAGGATCGCGCGGTCGTCGCCGTGCGTTCGGTCGCCGTGAAGCTCGCAGAAGTCTTTCGCAATCAGGCGGATGTAGTCACGCAGCAGCGGGCGCTGCGGGTGACGGGCGACGAGGACGCTCTCCCACGGGGTCAGGTTGGAATAGGCCTGGTGCAAAGCCGCTTGAAGTTGCGCGCGGATGCTGCTGATAATCTCGGAAGCGTCCCGGCCCGATTCGAGCTGCGCGGATTCGAGCCGAACGATCTCCTGCTCCATTTTCGCGATCGGTTTCTCGAATTCGAGAACGTGCTTTCGGGATGGACCATTGGAAATCTGCGGACTCGGTTGAGCGCTCATCAATCGGGGTCCTCATGAAGACCTGGGAGAAGGTGCCGATTCACGCGACGCACCCCCTCAACTGGAGAACTGTAAGCCGAGCGGGCTTCCTTTTGCAAGGGTGGAGTGCCTCCAGCGACGACCGCGCCCGTTATCAGGCGGACACGATGCGCGGCCCGGACATCCATATGCCCTTGGCCCGCGGCTTCTTACACGAATATCCGGCGCGCGGACGCGCGACCGGGTTCTGATAATCCCAGGCGCTCGTCGCGGAGCCTGACCGCGACGACTGTGCACCGCCGCTCCCGAATCTGGTACCCCGCCGAGACGGATCGGACGCGGTGATATAGGATACCGCGAACGGACCTGCCATTCCGCTGCGATGCCGGGTTCACCCAATCCCGTGGGCGCTTTCCATGAACGTATTTCGCGTCGAAGTGCTGCCGGATCCGACGCGTTCGTCCGGCGACGCCACTCTGCTCGCATCGCTGCGCGCCGCGGGGCTGCCGTCGCTCGAATCGGCGAGCGTATCACGGCTGTTCCTGTTGGAAGGCGCGCTGTCGCGCGCCGACGCGGACGCGATCGCGCGCGACGTGCTAACGGATCCGATCTGCGAACGCTACGTCGTCTGCACGGCGGACGATCCGGAACCGACCGAGTCATCCGGCTTGGCGCTCGAGATTCACCTGCGTCCGGGCGTGATGGACCCGCCGGCCGAGACGACGTTGGCCGAGCTGCGGGCGGCCGGCTACGCCGTCGCCCAGGTGCGGACGGCGCGGCGCTACATTCTCCGGGGCGGAGTCGGCGCGGCGAGCGTGCTGGATGCGGCGCGCCGCCGCCTGGCGAACGAGGTGATCGAGCAGATCGTGATCGGCGCCGCGCCGATCGCGCCTTCCGTCGCGCCGCGTCGCGTTCCGTTCGCCGTGCGAACCGTGTCGATTCGCTCGCTCGATGAAGCGGGACTGGAACGACTGTCGCGCGACGGGCACCTGTTTCTTTCGCGCGACGAGATGCAGGCGATTCAGTCGCATTTTCAGGCGGCCGGACGCGATCCGACCGACCTGGAGCTGGAAACGCTCGCGCAGACCTGGTCCGAACACTGCGTTCACAAGACGCTCAAGAGCGCGGTGGCCTATCGCGGAGCGCCGATGCCGCGACAGCCGACCGGCGCGCGGGACGACGAGCCCGAGACGGAGCTTCACTTTCAAAACCTGCTCAAGGACACGGTCGCCCGCGCGACGCGCGAGCTGATCGCGGAAGGGCGCGGTCCCACGTGCCTGTCGGTCTTCGACGACAACGCCGGCGTCATCGCGTTCGACGAACGGTTCGGCGTGGCGTTCAAGGTCGAGACACACAATCGCCCGTCGGCCATCGAGCCGTACGGCGGGGCGGCCACGGGCGTAGGCGGGTGCATTCGCGACGTGCTCGGCTGCGGTCTGGGCGCCGAGCCGATCGCCAACACGGACGTATTCATGGTCGCGCCGGGCGACTGGTCGGAGGCGAGCGTGCCGCGCGGCGCGCTGCATCCGGAGCGCGTGCTGCGCGGGGTGGTTCGCGGCGTGGCCGACTATGGCAACCGGATGGGCATTCCGACGGTGAACGGCGCGGTGTATTTCGATCCGCGCTACCTGGGCAATCCGCTGGTGTTCTGCGGCTGCGTGGGGATGATCCCGCGCGACCACATCCGCAAGACGGTGCGAGTCGGAGATCGCATCGTGTTGATCGGCGGGCGCACCGGACGCGACGGCATTCACGGCGCGACATTTTCCTCCGCGGAGCTGACCGACACGCACGCGGGCGAGTTCGCGCACGCGGTGCAGATCGGCAACGCGATCACGGAGAAGCGCGTGCTCGACGCGGTGCTCGCGGCGCGGGACGACGCGGGCGGCTGCCTGTTCAGCGCGATGACCGATTGCGGCGCGGGCGGGCTGAGCAGCGCGATCGGCGAGATGGGCCGGGAGGTCGGCGCGCGGGTCGATCTCGATCCGACGCCGCTGAAGTACGCCGGGCTGCGATACGACGAAATCTGGATCAGCGAGGCCCAGGAGCGCATGGTGCTCGCCGTCCCGCCCGAGCGCCTCGAACGGCTCGTGGCGTTGATGCGCGAGCACGGCGTCGAGGCGACCGACCTGGGCGAGTTCGGGACCGGGACCACGCCGCGGCTGATCGTCCGCTATCAGCAGGAAGTCGTCGGCGATCTGGACATGGCGTTCGTGCACGATGGGTGGCCGCGAACGACGCGCGCGGCGCGATGGCGCAGCCGCACTCGGCCGGCGCAACGGCGACTCGACGACGCTCCGACGGCGGAGGCGCTGCTCGAAGCGTTGCGCGATCCTTCCGCGGCGAGCAAGAGCTGGATCGTCCGCCAGTATGACCACGAGGTGCAGGGCCGCTCGGTCGTCAAGCCGTTCGCCGGCCGCGGGCAGGGACCGAGCGACGCGGCGGTGCTGCGCGGTCGATATGGGTCCGCGCGCGGCGTCGCGCTCGGGTGCGGATTCGCGCCCTGGCTGAGCGGGTTCGATCCCTACTGGGCCGCGGCGGCGGGGATCGACGAAGCGCTGCGCAACGTCGTGAGCGTGGGTGGCGATCCGCGGCAGACGGCGATTCTGGACAATTTCTGCTGGCCGAGGACGGACGATCCGGAGCACCTGGGCGGGCTGGTCCGCGCGTGCTGCGGCTGCTACGACGTGGCGCGCGCCTACGGCACGCCGTTCATTTCCGGAAAGGACTCGCTGAACAACGAGTTCGCGCTGGACGCCTCCGACGTGGAGCGTGTTGTCGCGGAGCTCGAGCGACATGCGCGGCGCGGGCCGTCGCCGTGGGACAACGGCGAGCTTCGGCAGGTCGTGGAGCGCATCCGCCGCACGCGACGATTGGCCATCCCCGGAACGCTGCTGATCAGCGCGGTGGCGATCGTGGAGGACGTGTCGCGCTGTGTGACGTCCGATCTGAAGCCGGACGGCGGTTCGATCTGGCTGGTCGGCGGGTTGCCCGAGACGGGCTATGCGTTCTTCGAGGCGCTTCGCACGCACCAGGTGATCGCGGACGCGATTCGGTCCGGGCGGGTCGCGGCGTGCCACGACGTGAGCGACGGCGGCTGGCTGGCGGCGGTCGCGGAGATGGCGATCGGCGGCGGCCTCGGCGCGGACGTGTCGCCCGAAGCGGGCGCGCCCCTGGCGCCGCTGGAGCGCGCCGCCGCGGCGTACGTGGTGCAGTGTCGCGGCGATGCGGACGCGGACGACGCGTTCGCGTCTCGCGGCGTGACGGCGCGCCGACTGGGCGCGCTGAACGGCACGCCTTGGCTGCGGCTCAATGACTGCGAGATTGCGCTGGATGCGATGCGTCAGGCCTGGCAGGGTTGAACGCGATCCAGAACAGCAGCAGCGCCGCAAGCGTGAGCAGGGCTGGTCCGGCGAAGACGGCCCGGAAGTTCACGAGTTCGACGCCGGTTTCGGAACGGGTCGTGAACGCGTCCAACGCCGCGCCGGCCAGCAGATTGCCGATGAGCGAGCCGACGCCTGACGAAACGAACAGGTGCAGCGCCTGGGCGGTGTTCCGGGCGTCGGAGCGGGTCAGCACGTCGACGTACATCTGCCCGAGAATAACGACCCCGGCGTAACAGACGCCGTGCATGGTCAGCGACGCGATCACGAGCCACTCGATCTCGCCGCACCAGATTCCGAAGCGCAGCGGCCACGCCGCCAGACCGATCAGGAATACGGTTTTGAAGCCCCAGCGCCGGACTGCCCAGCCCAGCAGCAGCAGCGCGGCGATCTCTCCCACCTGCCCGAGCGAGAGCAGCGGGGCGATGTGCTCGTCGCGGAAGTGCAGCGAGCGCAGAAACAGTCCGCACAGCGGATAGACGAACGGCAGCGCGATCGACGCCGCCAGCGTCGCCAACAGGAGCACCCGGAACGAGCCGTCGTGCAACAACCCCAGCGCCGAATCCGTCGCCCACGCCACGCGACCCGCCGACACCGGCTGTCGCGCGGCCGGCAGCACGCAACAGTAGACCGCCAGCAGCGCCGAGAGCACCGCGCCCGCCCGCAGCGCGTCGGCCAGGCACGCGTGCTGCGCCCCGGGCAGCCACGCCGGGCGTTGCAGCCAGACGCCGATCAGCACGCCCATGACCACCCAACTGGCCGTGCCCCACAGCCGTACGCCGCCGAATTCGTCGTAACGCCGCGACAGGCCGCGCAGGGCGATGACGTTGCTGAGCGCAAGCGTCGGCGCGAACGCGAGCGAATGGATGGACATCAGGATGAGCACTGCGGGGAAGCTTGTGGCATAGGACATCGCCCACAGTGCGGCGGCTGCGATCACGTGCCCGCACGCCAGGAGCGCCTGGGGCGCGGCGCGGCGATCGGCGAGTCGTCCGACCAGCCAGGGCGAAACGCACGCGGCGACGGAGAACGTGCTGAACAGCAGTCCCAACTCGCCGCCGGAGAAGCCGAGGTCGCGGACGTGCAGCGGCATGAGCGGCGCCCAGACGCCCAGGCCGGCGTGCTGGAGGAACATCATGGCGGAGAGCGCGCGGTGGCGTGCGGGAGGTGTGCGGGGTGGTCCCGGCGACAGGCTCGGCAGGGTGTCGGACGGGGCCGGCGTCATGCGCTACGCATCGGTTTCGCCGGGTGGTTTCGGATTCGCCGCGCGATCGCCGCGCTTGGGTGACGCCGACTTTTCCCGTTCGCGCAGCGCCCAGGAGGCGAGCGCGAGATAGATGACGCTGGTGACGGCGGTCCCGAGCACGACGAGAGCTGCGCTGCCGATGTCCGACCAGCTCATGCGTGGCGGTGCTCCGCGGCGTGGGCGATGCGATTGCCCAACTACTTTACCGTAAAGCGCTTCGACGTAGAATCCGATGGACGGATTGCACGTCTCGAGGGAGTCGCGTGACCACGACGGCGTATCCCATGCCCGCCCGCGACCGGCGCGAGCTGGACGAGCGCGCCCGCGCGCACCTGCGGGCCGAGCGGCGGCGACGACTGGTCCGGCGGCTGGCGGTCGTGCTGGCGTTCATGCTTACGCTGCTGGGGCTGGCGATCGTCAATCGCGACACGCAGAACCTGCGCGGATTTCGCGTCGAAGCCGAGCAGATCGCGAGCGCGATGCAGGCGATCTTCGACAGCTCCCGTGTCGCCGCGACGCGGTTCCCCGACCTGGGACAGCGCTACGCGCACGCGCGCGGTCGGTACGACTTCAACGTGCTCCACGTCGAGCAGCTGCGAATGCGCAAGCCGGTCGCCGTGTGCCGCATGAATCATCCGGTGCGCCTGGCGATGCGCTCCGACGGCTACTTCTTCATCGTGTTCGACGGCGCGACGTACGCCGTGTTGTGGGTTCCGCTGACCGAGTACGAACAGCGCTGCCGCGAATTCGACTGGCCCCCGTCCGCCTCGAGCTGACCGAAGCTGGAACCGCCCGTCACCGGCGCGACGTGGGCCGATCGTGTCTGCGCGCCCGTATACTGTCGTGGCGCGTCGGCCGACGCGGATCGCGGCGGCGGACGAAGCCGCCGGCTGTCGCGCGGACGATGCAAATCCCACGGGAACCGTGTTTATGACGTTCAAACCGAAGCGCTCGTGGATCGAGCAGGCCGCCGTGCGGCTGGGAGTGATTCCGGCGTCGCCGGCCGACGGCGACGCGCCTGGCGCGGACGTCGGGCCGCGCGCATTGGAGCGATTTCCGTCGCCGTCGGATTGGAACGACCACCTCGAGTATGACCCGAAGGCCTGGCCGGCGCAGCGGCACGCGCGACGCTATCGACTGGTGCCGACGACGTGCTTCAATTGCGAAGCGGCTTGCGGCCTGCTGGCATACGTGGACAAGCAGACCGGTCGCATCCGCAAGATGGAAGGCAACCCGCTGCATCCAGGCAGTCGCGGGCGAAACTGCGCGAAGGGACCGGCGACGCTGAACCAGGTGAACGATCCGGACCGCATCTTGACGCCGCAGAAGCGCGTCGGGCCGCGCGGCAGCGGTCCGTGGCGCGAAGTGTCGTGGGAGGAAGCGCTCGCCGACATCGCCGCCCGCGTTCGCAAGGCGTTGTGCGAGCGGCGGCTGGATGAAGTGGTCTATCACGTCGGGCGCCCCGGCGCCGAGGGGTTCATCGACCGCATCCTGCGCGCGTGGGGGGTAGACGGGCACAACAGCCACACGAACATCTGTTCGTCCGGCGCGCGGCTGGGCTACGCCCTGTGGTGGGGCTACGACCGCCCGACGCCGGACTATGCCAACGCACGGTTCATTCTGGCGCTCAACGCGCACCTGGAGAGCGGGCACTACTTCAACCCGATGGCGCAGCGCATCTGCGAGGGGCTGGCGCGCGGCGCGAAGCTGGCGGTGGTCGATCCGCGGCTCAGCAATACGGCGTCGATGGCGACGCACTGGCTTCCGTGCCGTCCCGGAACCGAGGCGGCGCTGCTGCTCGCGTTTGCGCGCGTTCTCCTCGAAGAGAGACTCTACGATCGCGCGTTCGTGCAGCGCTGGGTGAACTGGCGCGAATCGCTCGCGGCGCTCGCGCCGCCGGCGACGCCTGGCGCCGATGAGCCGGCGACCGTGGACTCGTTCTTCGACCTGCTGCGCCGTCTTTACGCGCGCTTCACGCCGCAATACGCCGAAGCCGAATGTGGAATCCCGGCAGCCCGCGTGGTCGAGATCGGGCGGCTCATAGGCGGCGCCGGCTCGCGGTTCTGTTCGCATACGTGGCGTGGCGCGGCGAGCGCGCACCTGGGCGGGTGGCAGGTGTCGCGCTGCCTGATGCTGCTGCACGCGCTGACGGGCAGCGCCGGCACGGAGGGCGGATGCCTGCCGGCCGGTTGGAGCAAGTACAAGGCGAGTCTGATCAACGTTCCGCCGCCGCAGAATCACTGGAACGAGCTGCACTGGCCGCGCGAGTTTCCGCTGGCTCACTACGAGATGAGCTTTCTGCTGCCGCATTTTCTGGCGGAGGGTCGCGGGCGGATCGACGTGTACTTCACGCGCGTGTTCAACCCGGTGTGGACCTATCCGGACGGCTTCTCGTGGATCGAAGCGCTGCGCGACGAAGCGAAGATCGGGCTGCACGTGGCGCTGACGCCGACGTGGAACGAGACGGCGCTGTTCGCTGACTACGTGCTGCCGATGGGGCACGGGCCGGAACGGCACGACCTGAACACCTACGAGACGCACAGCGGCACGTGGGTCGCGTTCCGCCAGCCGGTGCTGAAGTCGCACGCCCAGGCGGAGGGCCGCACGGTGCGCGACACGCGCGACGTGAACCCCGGCTCGGTCTGGGAAGAGGACGAGTTCTGGCTCGCGCTGACGTGGGCGATCGACCCGGACGGCGCGATGGGCATTCGCCGATACGTCGAGAGCGTCCGGTATCCCGGCACGCCGCTGACCGTCGACGAGTACTACCAGTACGCGTTCGAGCGCGTACCCGGCCTGCCCGAAGCGGCGCGGGCGGCCGGCCTCAGCGAGCTGGAGTACATGCGCCGCCATGGCGCATTCGAGGTCCGCGCGCGCTCGTCGGGCCGGCACGAGCGCGTCCTGACACCGTCCGAGCAGGCGGGTGCCGCGGCCGACGACGCAGCGGGCGTGGTCCGCGGCGCGGGCGGGGCGATCGGCGTGCGGCCGGAACCGGGCGACGAGGTCGTGGAGGGGTTCACGACGCCGAGCCGCAAGCTCGAGTTCTTCAGCGAGACGATGGCGGCGTGGGGCTGGCGCGAGTGGGCGATTCCCGAATACATCCCGTCGCACGTGGAGGAGCCGTGGGACGCGGCGACCGGACGGAGCGGCGCGATCGGGAACAGCGACGCGCCGGCTGACGCCGACTCCGGCGAGCGATTCGTTCTGCTGCCGACGTTTCGCCTGCCGACGCTGATCCACACGCGCAGCGGCTCTGCGAAATGGCTGAACGAGATTTCGCAACGCAACCCGGTGTGGATTCACACGCGCGACGCGCGGCGACTGGGCATTCGGACCGGCGACCTGGTGCGCATCACCACGCAGATCGGCTATTTCGTGGACAAGGCCTGGGTGACGGAGGGCATCCGCCCGGGCGTCGTGGCCTGCTCGCATCATCTCGGGCGCTGGCGGCGGGCGGGCGACCCGCCGAACTCCCGCTGGAGCGGCTCGGTCGTGCAGATCGAAGAAGCGGGAGACGGCCGATGGCGCATGCGGATGGTGTCCGGCCCGGCGCCGTTCGATTCGCCGGACGCGGACAGCCGGCGCATCTGGTGGCGGGAGGGCGGCGTACCGCAAAACCTGACGTTCCCGGTGCAGCCCGACCCCATCAGCGGAATGCACTGTTGGCACCAGGCCGTGCGCGTGAAGCGCGCGGAAGCCGGGGACGCATGCGGCGACGTGTTCGTGGACACGGCCCGGTCGATGGAAATCTACCGCGGGTGGATGCAGCGCACGCGCTGGCCGGTCGGGCCGGGCGATCTTCGCCGCCCGATGTGGCTGGGGCGGCCGCTGAAGCCGGCGGACGCGGCGTATCGGCTGTGAAGCGGCGCGATCAGAGGCGGTGGCGAATCGCCCACAGGTCGGGAAACACGGGCTGAAACAGCGTGTTCTTAAGGAACTCGACGCCGGGCGAGCCGCCCGTGCCCTTCTTGAAGCCGATGGTCCGCTCGACGACCTTCACGTGCCGATAGCGCCATTCCTGCTGCCCTTCGTCGTAGTCGGTCATCAGCTCGATCAGGTTGCACACGTCCGGCCGGGTCAGGTACAGATCGAGCACAGCGTCCTGAATCGCGGCGTGCGGCCGCGTCGGCTCTCGCACGTCCTTGGCGCGCAGCTCCGGCGGGATGGTCACGCCGCGCGTCTCCAGGAAATCATAGAAGTGGTCATACACGCTGCGCTCGGCCAGTCGGCGTTCGAGCGTCTCGATCGCCCGGGGCACATGCTGGAGATAGCGCGCCAGGTCGGCGCGTTTGTATCCCAGCAGGAATTCCAGCTCGCGAAACTGAACCGATTGGAACCCGGAGGCGGTCTCCAGCCGGTCGCGGAAGCTGCGGAACGAGACGGGCGTCATGGTCTCGAGAATGTCGAGCTGCCCCACGAGCGTCTTCATGACCGTTCGGCAGCGCTTCAGCGTCGCCTCGGCGCCGTAGAGATCGCCGGCGGAAAAATCGCGCCGAATCTTCTCAAATTCGTGCAGGAGCTGTTTGAACCACAGCTCGTAGGTCTGGTGGATAATGATGAACAGCGTCTCATCGTGCTCGGCCGGTACAGATCGCGGCCGTTGCAGACTCAGCAGCGTGTCCACCCCCAGATAAGTGCTGTAGTCGAGGGACATGCCGGGCAGGGTCGCGGATACGGAGCGCCGTGGCAAGGGCAATCGAATCGCTGGATGGACCAATCAATCGGACCGCCCAGCCGGTGCGCTCGGTGGGACGTGCCGCTGGACGGTAGTGGTAGCGTTTGAATCAGAGCCGCGACCGTGAGGGAGCGGGGGCCGCGAGAGACGCTCGGCGATGCGCGCAGTTCGGGAGTACTCGGCCAATCGGCACCAGTACCCGCTGGACTGTCAGGATTCGTGAGGGAAAGACCGGCCAGAGGCCGGTCCCCCGTTGTTCGGTTGCGCGGATTCCACACGTTTGTGTCGTGCGGGTTCACCGCTGTCCGGCGCGCCGCGCGAGTCAGGCAAGCCAGCTCCACAGCCCCAGCGCGGCGGCGACGAGGACGACCACGTCGAGCAGCGTGGCCAGCGCCATCAGGCCGAAGACGACGCGATCCTGAAGGCGCGCGCGGCGTCGCGCCTCGGCGTACGGAATCGTGCTGAAGGAGACCATCGTGTACAGCGGCGTGTACCACTGCGGCGCCAAGCCGTGCAGCGTGCGCTCCATCTGCTTGTACGCCCGGAAAACGGCGGACCCGGACTTGTCGCGCATCTCGATGAAGTTCTGAAGCGCCAGGTCGGCGATTGCTTCCGCATTCGGCTTGCGGATGGCATACAGCTCCGCGAACGCGGCGCCGACGTCGGCATTGTGCCGCTTCAGGCACTCGCTCAGCGCGACGCAATCCTCGAACGCGGCGTTGGCGCCCTGCCCGTAGAACGGAACGATCGCGTGCGCCGCGTCGCCCATCAGCAGGACCTTGTCGCGATAGTTCCACGGCCCGCAACGGACCGTCATCAGCGATCCGACCGGATTGCGGCGGAAGTCCTCCAGCAGCGTGGGCAGGAGCGGGACCGCGTCGGGAAACTCGCGGTGGAAGAACTGCAAGACATCGTCGTCGCAGCGCAGGGACGCAAAGCTGTCCTCGCCCTCCAGCGGCCAGAAGCATGTGACCGTGTACGATCCGTCCGGGTTCGGCAGCGCGATGGTCATGAACGACCGGCGCGGCCAGATGTGCAGCGCGTCGCGCCGCATGCGGAATCCGCCGTCGTCCGCGGGCGGAATGTGCAGTTCCTTGTAGCCGTGCGCCAGGTGATGCTGGGAATAGTCGAAGCGGTCAAGCCTCAGCATCGCGCGGCGAACGGCCGAGAACGCCCCGTCCACCGCGATCACGGCGTCTCCGGAGGATTGCACGATTCGGCCGGTGCGGGCGTCCTCGAACCGCGCGACCCCGGAATCGAGGTCCGCGTCGGTGCACTTGTGCTCGAAGAACATGCGCACGCGTTCGTGCCGCCCGGCCGCTTCGATCAGCGCCAGATTCAGTCCGCCGCGCGACAAGGAGTGAATGCAGCGCGTCGGGTCGCGGTCGTAGGGCTGGTAGCGAAGCGAACCGTCGCGGGCGTGGATCATCCGCCCGGGCATGGGCACCGCCATCGCGAGCACCTGACGGTCCAGCCCGACGCCGCGCAGCGCGTTCAGGCCGCGCTCCGAGATGGCGAGGTTGATGGAGCGCCCGCCCTGATATCCGGCGGCGCGTGGATCCGGGCGACGCTCGTACAGTTCGACGTCGTGACCGGCCTGCGCGAGGTAATTGGCGAGCAGCGCGCCGCCCAGCCCGGCGCCGACGATCGTGAAGCTGCGTCCGTTCGGAGGAGTCATGCGCCGCGGATTGTACGGCGCGGGCGGATGGGATGGGCGGCCGCAACGCGGTCACGAGCGCGCGGCGCTGACGCGGCGAGGCGCGCCACGGCGGAATGCGGTGGGTCGCTGCGACGCGCCGCAGCGCTTCAGCGCGAGCGCGAGTCGTCGATTCGCGCCGGATTCAGCGCGCCGATCGCGAGCCAGCAGCCGATGCACGTGCAGCCCGCCATCGCGAACCCGAACGTCGCGATCGGCCGGACACCGTCGACCAGCAGCAGCGCCAGGCCCGCACCGACAACCAGCGCAGAGACGATGAAGCCGGCCCACACGGCCCAGCGCACGCGCTGCCGCGTCAGGATGAACACACCCAGGTACACGCCCGCCAGCAGCAGGGCGGCTTTCTGAAGGAGCATCAGGCCGCCGGACGGAGCGGCGCCGTAGAGCGCGCGGCTGACGAGCAGCGGCGCAACACTCCAGCAGATCAGGCAAAAGCTCATAATCAGCGCTGTCGCCTGCGCGAACAGCAGACTGTCTTCCGACTTCCAGTATCGCACCGCGGGGACCGAGCTCATGGCGGATCTCCAGCTTCGGCTGCCCGAATAAGCGGCGCAAGACCCGCGCACGCTCACCGTTCGAGGCGTCGAGGCCTCTGATGTGTCATCGGCTGGCGCGCGGCTTAACTTCGATCTGGTTCCGCAGCAACCTTAGAGAATGAATCGTAGAGACACCGGACGATGGTTATGGGACCGCGGCGATGTACACGGTCCCGGTTGCGCCGGCGAGTGGCCATCGCAATCAGATGGGTGGGCGCAGGACGCTACGGCGTGCGGCCGGCACCGACCCCGACGGCGGACGGAGGCTCGCTCGCCGCGGGCGTGGTCGAACGCTTCAGACGCTCGCCGAGATTCCAATCGATCGCATCGGCCGAGGCGCCGATGCGGACGCGGAACAGGAGCCTTGCCGGGGCGACGGTGACGTTGTGAAGCGTGGTTTCCTGCCGGACGCCGGTCAGAATGCGCTCGAGCGAATCGATCGTCAGCGGACCGCCTTCGCCCGAGTCGCCGAGCGTCTGCGACAGCGCCGTGTAGCGTTTGCACGTCGATGGGTCGCGTCGCGCGCGCTGGTGGTTCGTACACCAGATGGCGTCGGCCGACTCGTGCGGGTCGGCGAGGCGCAACGTGACGCCGCCGTCGCGTTCGTTGCCGTCATACTCGAACACGCCGGCCGGCGCGACGCCGTCGACGCGCGGCGCGCTGACGTGCAGGTTGTTGCCAACCAGCACGCGGTGCGACCGCAGCACGCGCGTGACCTCGCCCGGCCAGCTTTCGGCCCGCGCGGCAAGGAGCGCCTCCCGCAGGATCAGCGATCGCGGCGTGAACCCGCCCGAGTGCGACGGCGGCAGTCCGGGAGCGTCGTGCAGGAACACGCTCACGCCGGCGTCGTTCATCGCCGTGTACACGCCGATCATGCCGGGCCAGCTCACTTCGATCCATCCGGGCGCGCCTTCGCGCGGGCGATGGATCTTCACGATCTGCGCCCGTGCCATGCTTTCGGTGGAGGGATAGTCCAGGTTTCGGCCGGCGAGCGTTTGTCCGTCCGCCGTGCGCGCCCCCCACACCGAGACCGTCGAGCAGAACATTCCGAACCAGTCCGCCAGGCAGTTCGCCACCATCAGGTCTTCCAGCATGATCTCGCGGTTCAGCTTGCGAGATCGCAGCGCCCCCGCCCCGAGCCTCTCGCGCGCGCCAAGCAGCATGGCGTCCAGTTCGGCGATCGTCTCGGCCGGCCAAATGAACTGCCGCCGTACGGCCGGCACCAGCGCGACCTCGTAGACCTGCGGGTTCGGGAGGATGCTCGGACTGAGCACGTAATCGTCGATCAACTCGACGATGTCGCCGGCGAGGAGGTAACCCTCGGCGAAGGCGCGCTGCTCGGTCGAGCCCCACAGCTCGATGGCGCGCTGTCCGGAAACGGTCTCGATCCGCCCGCACAGGCCGACCGGCGCCGCCCGCTCCGCGAGCGCGCCGCGAACCTGCCGTGCCGGGCTGCGCGGGACGGTCCAGCAGACGACGGCCGCGGCCGCGAAGACGAACACTGCGACGGCCGGAACGAGTCGATTCATGCGAGCCTTTCTCGACGGCAAATCGCGCGAGCCTGCCGCGACATGCTGGAAGGAGCGGGAGCAGGCCCTAGAATCGTACGCTTGTCGGGACCGGGCGACAATCCGCTCCGCGTATCGGAACAGTTCGAGGAACGACATGACACCGCTTCTGACCGAGGATCAGCAGGCGCTCGTGGACGCCGTGCGCACATTTGCGCGCGAGGAGCTGATCGAGCGCGACCGCGAGTGGGACCGCACGGAGCGATCGTGCTGCGCCGAACTGGCGCCGCTCTTCGAGATGGGGCTGCTCGGGCTGCGCGTGCCCGAAGAGTATGGCGGAGTGGATTGCGCGATGGTCCCGTACGCGCACATCATCCGCGAGCTCGCCTACGCCTCGCCCAGCGTGTCCGTGACGCTCGCGGTTCACAACATGGTGGCCGAAATTGTGCGTCTGTTCGCGGCCGACGCGGTGAAGCGCGAGGTTCTGCCGCAACTGGCGACGCCCGGCAACCTGGCGGCGTTCGCCGTTTCCGAGCCGAACGCGGGCTCGGACCCCGGCTCGGCCCGCACGCGCGCCGAGCGTGTCGACGGGGGTTGGCGTCTGACGGGCTCGAAGATGTGGGTCACCAACGGCGTGACCGGACGCTGGTTCGTCGTGCTCGCCCGGTCGGATTCCGCGGGCGACCGGTCCGGCGGCGTGCTCGACATGTTTCTGATGGACGCGGACCAAAAGCAGGTCACGCGCCGCGCCATTCACGGCAAGATGGGCATTCGCGGCTCCGAGACGGCGGAGATGGCGCTGGACGGCGCGTTCGTTCCGGAGCTGCACCGGCTGGGCGAGCCGGGCTGGGGCCTGCGCATCGGGCTGAGCGCGCTGGACGGCGGGCGCATCGGCATCGCCAGCCAGGCGGTCGGCATCGCGTCGGCGGCCGCCGATCTGATGCGCGACTACGCGCTGCAGCGCGAGCAGTTTTCGCGACCGATCGCCGACTTCCAGGCTATTCAGTGGATGATCGCCGACAGCCGCACGGAGCTGATGGCGGCGCAGCTTCTGATCGACAAGTCCGCCTGGCTGAAGGACCAGGGGCGCCCGTTCACGCAGGCGGCCAGCATGGCGAAGCTCTTCGCCGGCGAGGCGGCCAACCGCATCGCGTACCGCGCTGTGCAGGCTCACGGCGGATACGGCTTCGTGCAAGAGTTTCGCGTCGAGCAGCTTTATCGCGATGCGCGCATCACGACGATCTACGAGGGCACCAGCGAGATTCAGCGGAAAGTGATCTCGCGAGAGCTGCTGCGATCCTGATGCGCTGGCGGGGGCTACCGCGCTTCCCGCGCGGAGAACACGCGCACGCCGACGCCGAAGCACACCGCCCCGACCCCGAGCAGGATTCCGCACGGCATCAGCAGTTCGGCGAGCGTGAACTCGCGCCAGATTGAACCTTCGAGCGCCAGGATCGCCCAGCGAACCGGGCTGACGTAGCTGAGCGCCTGAATCCAGCCGGGCATGATGAACAGCGGCACCATCCCGCCACCCAGCATCGCCATGACCATCAGGATGGCCCAGCCGATGCCGCCGGCGCTCTGCTCCGTCTTTCCCAGCGTCGCCAGCAGCATCATGATGCCCACGAACGCGACCGCGATGCTCAGGATCGACGCGGTCAGAAACGCCAGCGATAGCGGCACGACGCCGAATCCCAGCCGCGCGATCACCAGCAGCCCCGCGCTGACGACCAGCGTGCTGACCAGGCAGGCCAGCGCCTTGCCGCCCAGCACTGACGCCCGCGGGATCGGCGTGATGTGCAGCCGCCGAAGCGTCCCGCCGGTGCGCTCGACGACCAGCGAAATGCCGAAGCCCGCGGCGCAGCTCATCACCGCCCAGACGATGCCCTGCGGAAACGAGACCGCGTAGAAGTTCCGCGGGCCGACGCGCCGCGCTTCCACCGGGATCGACTCGATGCGAACCGGATCAAACCCGGTCGCCGCCGCGCCCGCGCCGTCGCCCTGCTCGTCGCTCTGCACCGTCTCCACGTAGCCGAGCAGGCGATCGGCCGCCTCGAACATGCCGGTGAGCATCGCCACGAACAGCGGGTCGGCTTCCTGCTCGTCGCGCAGCTCGCGAAGCAGCGGCTCGGTCTGCGCGCGGAACTCGCGCCGGTCGGTGAACGCGCTCTGAATCCCGACATAGAGCTGCTTGGTGAGCAGCCCGCGGACGATCTCGCCCTCGGCGCGGCGCGATGGGTCCATCGCGATCTGCACCACCGCCGTCTCGCCGCGCAGCAACCGCGATCGCTGCCGGCCGAAGCCCTGCGGGATCACCACCGCGGCCGCGCGACGCCCGTGCCGCACCAGGTCGATCGCCTCATCCCGTCCCATCGGCGCGATGTCCAGCTCGCCGGCGGCCCGAAGCTCCTCCACGAATGCGCGTGAACGCTCGGACTGGTCTTCGTCCACGAGCGGCACGCCGATCTTGCGGGACTTGTAATCTCCCGCCGCCCCGGAAAACACAGTGCCGAAGAACACGGCGTACAGAACCGGAAAGAACACGGTGAAGAACAGCCCGCCGCGGTCGCGCAGCAGCAGCTTCAGGTCCTTCACCGCCAGCGTGACAATCTCGTTCATTCGTCCCTCAGGGTGCGGCCGGTCAGGTGCAGAAAGACGGCTTCGAGGTCGGGACGCTCGACGCGGAAGCTTCTCAATAGCCCGGAGGCCTGAAGGCGGACCAGCTCGCCGAGCGGGTCGTCGGTCTCGCTGCGCGTCTCGCCCGCGTCGGTCTCGACCACAAGCACCGGCTTGCCGCCCTGCTGCGCCAGCAGCTCACGAAGCGTGCCCATCGCCAGCAGGCGCCCGTGATCCATGATCGCGATGCGGTCGCAGATGCGCTCCGCTTCTTCCATGTAGTGCGTGGTATAGAGGATCGTGCGCCCGGCGGTCCGCAACTGCGCCACCAGGTCGAGAATCGCGCTGCGGCTCTGCGGGTCGACGCCGACGGTCGGCTCATCCAGGATCAGCAGCTCCGGCTCGTGCACCAGCGCGACCGCCAGGTTCAGACGGCGCTTCATTCCGCCCGAATACGTCTTGGCGCGATCGCGACGACGATCGTACAGCCCGACCTGTCGCAGCACTTGCTCGCAGCGCCGCTTCGCGTCCGCGTGTCGCAGCCCGTAGAGCGCCGCGAAGAATCGCACGTTTTCCTCGGCCGAGAGATCGGCGTAGATCGCCAGCTCCTGCGGCGCGACGCCGATCCGCCGCCGCACCGCCGGGTCGGTCGGCGCGCCGACGCCGTCCCACCGGACTGCGCCGTGGTCCGGATGCAGAAGCCCGCAGATCATGTTGACGGAAGTGGACTTTCCCGCGCCATTGGGGCCGAGCAGGCCGAAGACTTCGCCGCGCGCGACCTCAAGCGACAGGTCGCACACCGCTTGCAGTGCGCCGAAGCTCTTCGAGACGCTTTCAAGTCGAAGCACGGCTCGCCCACTTTCACCGCCAGCGCGTTCGGCCGGCGTCCAGAGACTGGTCTCGATCCCGCCCGCGACCGATCCAACCGCCGAACTCGGCGGCGCGGGCGGCTCGCCTGCTCCCGGCGCGCGCCCAAGCGTCAGCCGCGGTTCCAGCTCCTCAGCCCATCCAGCGCGCGGTCGGCGCCCTGCCCGAGCAGCGCCGCGACCGGGTCGCTCTGGGCAGCGACGACCTCGCGGTTGTATTCGTTCCACGTCGCATTCGCGCGCAGGCACGCGAGCAGCAGCGCCAGCGCCAACAGCGGACATGCCAGCGTCAGGATGCCGCCGAAGCGGCGGAACGCCGTCCCGCCGGCGCGGGCCGCTCCAATTCGGGCGCAGGCATAGGCCGCGATCAAGACCAGCGCCGCCGCCGCCAGCGGGTGCCGCCAGACGTGACGCCACGCGGAAAAATCCCGGCGCATCTCGTCCGCGATCCGATCCGCACCCGCCAGGCTCCAGAGCGTCGCCCCCAGACCGCTTGCGATCAGCACCAGCAGCGCGCCGCTGGCCGCGGCGCGGATCGTAGCCGATCGCGGGCCCGGCCGAAGCCAGCCCCACGCACACCCGATCGAACCGAGCGCAGCGCCGGCGAGCGCGGCGGCCAGCCACGTGCACATGGCGAGGCTCGACAGCAGCGCGACGTATGGCGTCGGCGCGAGCACCGGCTCTTCGCGCACCGCGACCACGCTGAGCGGACGAGCGCGCAGCGCCGCGCGCACTTCGCCCCGCCATCTCGCCAGGTCCTGCGACAGTTGCCGCGCCGTCGGGTCGGGGTCGGTGGACAACTCGCGCGCCAGCAGATCGGCCGCGACCAGCTTCAGCGTGAGCGGTCCGGGCTCGAGAACGCAGGACCGCAGCACGGCGCGGAGCGCCGCGCACAGGCGCAGCGCCGACTCGTCCGGCGCGTCCCCCGGCCGCGGCCCGAGGCGCGCCAATCGCGCCGCGAACGCCTGAAGAAACATCTCGTGCGTCGCGCCGCTGGTCTGAAGCGCCAGCGAGTAGCTGGTCGGGGCGTCGAGCCGCGCGGCGGCATAGCCGGCCGACAGCGCAGCCGTCAGCGGAGCGAGATGATGGGACACGTCCATCGATGCCGCAGGCGGCAGTGCGTCGGCCGCCGCGCGCGCCGCATCCAGCGGAGACGCGCCCGAGTCCTGCGCGGCGATCAGACGCGCCAGCGCCAGTTGCACGCGGGTCAGGCCGGGACGATCCGACGTGCCCGCGATCTCGGCCAGGTCCTGAACCAGTGACTGCGGATCGGGATCGCGTCCCAGGTGCGCGTCGATGATGCGCCGGCTGGCATAGAGCGCCGCGCGTGCCTGCCGCACGGTCGGATCGGGCGAGCGCGCCACGGTGTCCTGCGCCCGTCGGAGCGTGTCGGCGCCCAGAATGGAGATGCGAAGCTGCGGCAGCCTCCCAGCGAGGCGCAGGCCCTCGCGCAGCGCCGCGACGGTCAAGATTGCCGCCAGCAGCAGCAAGAGAATCCGGGGCCAGCGGGCGGAGCTCGCCTGTGCGGTGCCGGTTGGAGGCATGGGCGGAAGGCTACGAGCGTGCTGCACAGGTCGCAAGCGCACGCTCAACGCGCTGTCGGCCAGCCCGCGGCCTCGACGCTGGAGGCCAGTTCGCTCACGCGTCGCAGCGCGTCCTCGTCGTCGGCCGACAGATGCACATCGCGCCGCGCCATCACGGTCCGTGCGATCTCCACCGCCTTCTCGATCCGGTAGCGGACCAGCCCGGCGTCGGTCAACCAGCCGAATGACGGCACGAACCGCGGAACCGGCCGCTGCGTAAACACGTTGGCCGCCACGCCGATCACGCAGCCGGTCGGCAGGATGGTGCCGATGCCGGTCTTCGAGTGATCGCCGATGATCGATCCGACAAAGTGCAGCCCGGTCTCGACCGGCGCGCCATTGATGGCGACGCGGATTGCGCCATAGGTGTTTTTGAGGTCGCTGGTGATGGTGTCGGCCCCCAGATTCACCCACTCTCCCACGAAGCTGTGCCCGACGAAGCCGTCATGCTGCTTGTTGGAGTAGCCCTGGAAGATCGACGCCTCGATCTCGCCGCCGACCTTGCACACCGGCCCGATCGTCACGTCCGGGCGAATCGACGCGTGCGGGCGGATGGTCGAGCCGGCCCCGACGAACACCGGTCCTTCGAGGACGGCGTTGGCCTGCACAACAACGCCATCCTCGATGCGGATCGGACCGTTCTCGGCGTCCAGCACAACGCCCGGCTTGATCACGGACCCGCGTCCGATCCCGATGTTTTCCGGGCAAACCAGGTGCGCGCCGGGGTGAATCGTCCCCTGGCGCTGTCCGCCGCCGTCGCGGCACTGGCGACGAAGCTCCGCCCCGTTGGCGTGCGCCAGTTCCCACGGATATTGGACGCACGTCACGCCCTCGGGCGCCGGCTGAAGTTCGTACCCGTCCGCGAAATCACGCAGCCGCGCGCCGTCCAGCAACGTCTCCACTTCGGGCGGACGCTCGCCGGAGCGCAGACTGATCGCCACCAGCGCCCCCTGTCGCATCCAACCGACCCCGGGCGGCGGCGGCGGCGTTTCTCGCGTCCAGAGCGCGCGCCCGTTCAGCAGGCACCACGACGACGACGCGCTCGGCGGGTCCAGCTCCACCCGCGACGCGAATCCGCCCAATTCGCGCCGCATCCAGGTCGCGTGAATCGCGGGACACACGTGCGCGCGGAGCTTGTCGATCAGCAGGTCCGCACCACAGCGCAGCGCCCACGCCGGCCGCAGCCATGTCAGCGGAAGCAGGTTTCGCCACCCGTCATCTTCGAAGATGCCGAAATTCACGCCTCGCCTCACACAGTCCGGTTCATCCCGCCGCCGGCGGCGTCCGCCGCGTCGAATCCATCGTACTGCGGCGATACACTGCTTCCCATGGGCAAGCCCAGAGCGCCCCAGCCGGTCGTGCTGGTGTGCGGGTTGATCAGCGGCGACGACGGCTTCCTGCAGCGCGCCCGCGCCGACTTGAAGCGGCTATTCGGGCCCATCGATCTCGCCAGCGAGACCTGGCCGTTCGAGCTGACCGACTACTACAGCGCGGAGATGGGTCCGGGGTTGCTGCGGCAGTTCGTGAGCTTCGAGCGGCTCCTCCGACCAGACGCGCTGGCCTCGGTCAAACTCGACACGCAGCGGATCGAGACGCGCTTCGCGGAAGACTGCGAATCGCTCGAGATCGCGCGCCCGATCAACCTCGACCCGGGCTATGTCGAAACGAGCAAGCTCGTCCTCGCCACGACCAAGGACCGCTCGCATCGCGTCTACCTGGGCGACGGCATCTACGGCGAATCAACCCTGCACTACCACGAACATGCGTGGCAGCCCTGGCCATGGACGTTTCCCGACTTCCGCGAGCGGCGATACCACGAATTCTTCTCGCGCGTCCGGCAGCGGCTGCTCGATCTGCGCCGCGCCGGCCGCGACACGGACGCCGGCGCATGAGCGAAGCCCACGCCAGCACGGCGGCCCTGCTCGCGGCCTGCGCAGCAGGCGCGTTTGCGCTGTCGGCCGCGCTGACGCGCGTGGCGATGCGATGTTGCGCGCGCTGGGGCTTCGTGGATCGTCCCGGCGGCGCGGGCTCGCACAAGGCGCACGCCCGCATCGTGCCCTACGGGGGCGGCAGCGCGATCTTCGCGTCCCTGGCGCTCTGCGTCGTCGCCGGGCTGATGATCGCGTGGCTTTGGCCGGGCGGATTGGCGACCACGCCGCTGGCGGAGCGCCTGGCAGCCTATGCCGGCGGCCTGCGCGAGCGAACGCCGCAACTTCTCGCGATTTTCGCCGCGGCGCTCGGGCTGCACGCGCTTGGACTGATCGACGATCTCCGCGCGCAGGGCCCGCGCGTAAAGCTCGCGGTCATCCTGGCGGCGGCGGTGCTGGCATCCACGCTGGGCGAGGTTCGCATCGCGCGCTTCGCGGGAGACGCCGGCTCATTGGCGCTCTCCGTGCTCTGGATCGGCGTCATCACCAACAGCTTCAACTTCCTAGACAACATGGACGGGCTCAGCGGCGGAGTCGCAGCGGTGTGCGCGTTGTTCTTGGCTCTCTGCGGCGCGATGGCCGGGCAGGTGCACGTCCCCGCGCTCGGCGCGCTGCTGCTGGGGTCGCTGTGCGGATTCCTGCTGTTCAACCTGCCGCCGGCGCGCATCTTCATGGGCGACGCCGGCAGCCTTGTCATCGGGTTCCTGGTCGCCGTGCTCTCCGCCCAGACGACCTACTACGCCGCGGCCGACGGCGGACCGCCCTACGCGCTCGCCATGCCGCTCGTGCTTCTGGCCGTGCCCTTGTACGACTTCTGCACCGTCGTCGTGATCCGCCTGCGCGAAGGGCGAAGCCCCTTCCGCGGCGATCGACGGCACTTCTCGCACCGACTGGTCGAGCACGGTCTGTCCACCGGAATGGCCGTCGCCACCATCTGCCTCGCGACGGCGGCCACCGGACTGCTCGCCACGCTGCTGCCCGGCGCCGGGGCGCGCGAAACGCTCACCGTCCTGCTCGTCACCGTCCTGGTGCTGTCGACCATCGCGATTCTTGAGTCCCCGCCGCGCCGGCAGCCATGAACAAACCTCGCTCGAACGAAGCCCTCAAGCCCGCAGCCGCCGCCCGACCCGCGCCGCGCGATCGCATCGGCCGGCTCGCGGCGTGGGCGCTGCTGGCGATTCTCGGCGCCCGCCCGCTCATCTCCGAGACGTTCGAACGGGTCGAGCTCGGCTTCCTCGCGGCCGAAACGCTCGAGATCGGCGCCAGCGTCGCCGACACCGCCTGGCTCGACCTGCTTTTACTCTGCGCCGCGGCCGTCGCCCTGTTGACCGCTTCCCAGCGGCGCACGTGGAAGACGTTCTCTACGCTCGCGATCGTCGCGCTGGTGCTCGCTGCCGCCATTTCGGCCGCGGTCTCCGGAGAAAAGCGCGTCGCGCTCAACGCCTCGGCGCACTGGATCGCCGTGGCGTGCGCCGCGGTCGCGCTTCGCCGGTGGGCGGTCCATGGCTCGCTGGGCCGGGTGGCGATCGCGGTCGTGCTGGCCGGCTGCGCAGCGAACGCGTACCGCTGCATTTCGCAGTGGAGCTACGAGTTCGACGACACGTACGAGATGTGGCTCGAGCAGAAACGGGCGATGACCGAGCGCGGCGAGCCGATCGACACGCCCGCGATGGTCAATTACGAACGGCGCATGCGGTCGCGCGAGCCGTTCGGATATCTGTCGCATCCGAACGTGACCGCGTCGCTCCTGGCGGTCGGCGCTCTCGCGGCGGGCGTGCTCGTGTTGGCGAAACGCGCCGCGCCTCCGGGTGCGCCGCGCTTTGCGGAGCGGCTGGGCGCGCTGCTGCTCGCCGGCGGAGCAGGATTCGCGCTCTGGCTGACGGGCAGCATGGGCGCGATCGCTTCGGCGCTGCTGGCGGCCGCGGGCTGCGTTGCGGCATCGCCGGCACGACATCGAGCCACCGCGTTCGGCCTGCTGGTCAGCGCCTACGCGGCGCTCGTCGCGGGCGGGGCTGCCTGGGGCGTGTCGCAGGGAACGCTGCCGCACGTGTCGCTCGCGTTTCGGTGGCACTACTGGACAGCCGCGATCCGAGCCTGGGGCGATGCGCCGCTGACGGGCATCGGGCGCGAGAACTTCCGCGACGCCTACCTGCTCTACAAGTCGCCGGAAATGACCGAAGAAGTCGCCAATCCGCACAATGCGTGGCTGTCGCTGGCGGTCGAAACCGGTCCGCTCGGACTGCTGGCCGGCGCGCTGCTGCTTTTCGGGAGCCTGTGGGTGGCGGCGTCGGCGCTGGCGCGAAATCGGGTCGACACGACGCCGCCCGACCGCCCGCTGCGCGCCGCGGAGTTCGCGCCGGCCGCCCTCGGCGCGCCGATCGTGCTGGCGCTGTTTTCCGGCGCGCCGATCGGCGATCCGCCGCTGGCGTTATGGTGGCTCACCGATACGGTCGCACCGTGGCTGCTGCTGCTCGCGCTGGCCGGATTTTGCGTGCGCTCCTGCAACAATCGTGGGCGGGCGCTGCTCGCGCTGGCGGGCGTCTTCTCGCTGCTGATTCACAACCTGGTGGACTTCTCGCTGCTCACGCCCGCGGGGACGGCGCTGCTGGCGCTGCTCTACGCGGCCTGCCCGGCGAAGCCTGACGAGGAGCCGTGCGAAAACGCGACGCCGCCGAGCGCAGGCGCGACCATGCCGGCATTCGCCGTGGCGGCGCTCGCCCTGGCTCACGGTTGGATGGTGGTCTGGCCGACCGCTTCCGCGGAGTCCACGTGGCGCGCGGCGCGGTCCGCGCTCGTTTCCGCTCGTTCGGAGTCGGACGTGGTCATCGCGGCGCGGCTGGCCGAGCGCGCCGCGTGGCGCGACCGGCTGGACGCGTCGCTGGCGCGCAGCGCCGCGCGGATGTGCGCTGCGATCGTCGACTTCCCGGGGCCTTCGCTGCGATGGCGCTTCGAGCTGCTCGAGCGAGCGAGCAGCCTGACGCAGCTCGCGGCGCAGCGAAACCCGCGCTCCGCGCCGGGCGCGCGGCTAAGCGCCGAGATCGCCTCGCGCCGCGCCGCTCTGCTGGAAGCGGATGGGCGTCCGGACATCGAGGCCTGGCGCGACGCCGCGGAGCTCTGGCAACAGGCCGTCCGCCGGAACCCGACCGACCCGCGCTGGCGGATGGGATGCGCGGCCGCGCTGGTCGAGCATTGCCGGCGCTCGGTCGGCGCGCGCGCGTCCTGCGCCGCGGCGCTCGATCATTTGCGGATCGCGAGTGAGATCGACCGGGGTCGCCCGGAGGCGGACGCGTCACGGCTTCGCCCGGCGGAGCTGGAGCGGATCCGTGCTCTGCGGAGCGCCGCGGCAGGCGGTCCGTAACGATCGATTCGCCAGCGGGCGCAGCGCGACGCCTGGCGTTGCCGAGCAGCGATTCCGGGCGGACCCGCTACCGTACGATTTCGCAGATCGCCAGGCACGCGGCGACCTGCACGCGGGCGTCGGACTCCTGTTCGGCGAGTGCGCCCAGCGCTGGCAGGGCCCGCACGTCTCCGATGGCGCCGAGCGCCAGCGCCGCCAGCGATCGGACGCGCATCTGCTCGTTCGCGTCTGCGTCCTGGTGGTTCAGCGACGACATCGCGAGGTCGTAGCCCACGCTGGAACGCAGCTTTCCCAGCCCGCGCGCGGCGATGAGCCGCGTCTGCACGTAGTCGCCGTCCTGCTGGAAGCGATAGGTCAGCGCGTCGCGGCTGCGTTCGGCGCCGAGTTCGGCGAGGCTTTGCAGCGCGATGAGGCGCGCCACGATGTCGCTCGAAACGACCGCTTCCATCAGGCGGTCCAGCCCGCTTTCGTCTCCGAGCGTCGCGGTGGCGGTGTAGATGTGCATGAGCACGCGCGTGGAGCGTTCCCGGCGGGCGAGAAGCCGGAGGCGCTTCAGGGCGCGCGCGTCGCCCAGCCGCCCGATCAGGTACGCCGCGTCGCAGCGCAGGTTCTCATCCGGGTGGGTGCCGAGCACCTCGGCCAGCAGCGCGGCGCGACCGGCGTCACCGGTGCGCACGGCGCCGAACGCCGCCGCCAGGCGGACGCGCGGGTCGGGGTCGTTCAGAAGCTGCGCGAACGCGGCGGCCGACGCGCGATCGCGCAGCTCGCCCAGCGCGGCGCAGGCGGCGAAGCGAACCATCGGCGACGCAGACGAGAGCGACGGACGGATGACGGCCATTTCGTCGGGCAGCTCGCGCGCCACGGCTTCGATCGCGTGGGTACGGACGACGTCGAGGTCGCTCTCGCACGCCCGCAGCAGGAGGTCTCTGGCTCGCCCGGCGAGCGCCGACTGCTCCGCGGCGGGCGGACGGGGTCCGCCGGACTGGCAACCGGCGGCGAGCGCGGCGATCAGCAGGATCATCGCGCCGGTGCGGCGCACGATGTGTTCGGAATGGCGCGGCGACATTCAGGTCGGCTCCCTGTTGAGACCCAGTGCGGCGCGGAGGCGCAGCAGCAGCGCGAAGACCCAGCGCGTGACGACGCCGCCGACCCACAGCGGCAGGGCCAGAACCAGGCACGCCCGCGCGAAGACGTCTCCGAATCGGCCGTAGATGCTCGAACGCGTGTCGATCGACAGCCTCGCCGTGCTGAAGCCGACCACGCCCGGCCCGTGCGTCACGCCGTCTCGGTGCACGACATCGTGAATGCGTCCGTCCGGATCGATGAAGCCGCTGATGCCCGTGTTGACGGCCCGGGCGATGGGGACTCGGTTCTCGACCGCTCGGAAGGCGCAAATGGACAGATGCTGCGGCAGCTCGTCGCTGTGCAGGAACCAGCCGTCGTTGCTGATGTTCACGAGGAAGTCGACCCGACGCGCGGCGCCGTCCCAGACGAAGTTGCGCACGACATAGGGCATGACGTCTTCATAACAGATCGGCACGCCGAAGCGGTAGGCGCCGTCGGCGGTGTTCAGGTCAAAGACGGTGTAGCGCGTCCCGGGCCAGAGCGAGTACTCGATCTGTCCGTTGTTCGAGAACGGGCTGAGCCGGTTGAGGAAGCGATAAACCGGGTGCAGGTTGATGCCCAGGAAGCTGGAATTGCGGAACGGCACCGACTCGCCGAACGGCACCAGGTGGACCTTGTCGTAGCGATCGGGTCGCTGCTGGCCGTCCTGATCGTAGACGAATGCCGAGTTGTACCGCTTGCTGCGCGGATACGCCGAGCCTTCGAGCACGTCGATCGACACCGCGCCAAACACGACTGTCGCCGGCGGGCCGCTCTCGCCGGGCAGGCGCGGGAAGCCGTCCGGGTAGCGCGCCCGCAGCCGGGCGTCGGCCCGCGACTCCATCGCCGCGATCCGTGCGTTGTACGCGGCGTAGTCGCCGCGCGCAAACGCCGACGTGGCGTCGTGGAACTGCGCGCCGATGCTCGAGGCATAGCTGCTCACCTCGTCCACCGCGCGGAATTCGACGCTCAGGAAGTTCGCGTTCTGCGGGAACGAGGACACGGTCTCCGGCAGGGCGATGAGGTCGGGACGATCCTGCGCCGCGCGCCCGGCGAGCGCCATGTACCGCGCGAACATCGCAATCGGATGCTCGCCGTAGGGCGGCGTGTTGACCAGCGGAAAATCCTCCTGAATCACCGCGACGCGCGGGCCGAGCTGAAACTCCGCCCGGCTCAGTCGCAGCGCGCCGTAGCCCAGCGCGCCCGACAGCACGCCGGCGCTGGCGATCGTTCCGATCCACACCCTCCGCCGAACCGGATCGGCCGCGGGAGCGCCGCGCCACCGCAGCCACCACTCGGCCACAACGCCATTGACCATCAGCGCCAGGAACGAGACGCCGTAGACGCCGGTCAGGTCGGCGATCTGAATCAGCGGAATCTGGCGATAGAGCGCATGTCCGACGAACAACCACGGAAAGCCGGTCATGACCCACGCGCGAAGATACTCGCAGGCCGTCCACGCGATGGGCAGGGACCAGATGCACGAAAAGCCGACGCGCCGGGCCGTGCGAACGGCCCACGCCGTCAGGGTCCAGTACGCGGCCAGGTAGAACGCCAGCGCCACGAACCCCAGCCCGGTCACGGGCATCAGCCAGCGCACCCCCACCAGGAAGAACGCCCAGCCGGCGAGAAAGCTGCCCCAGTGAACCACCCAGGCGCGTTGCGTGTGCACGACCGCCGCGGTCCACGGGGCCAGCGCGACGAAGGACAGCGGCCACAGCGACCAGCTTGGGAAGGTCAGGTACAGCGCCAGTGCGCTCACGAGCGCGGCGGCGAGGAACACGAGGAGCTCGCGACGCAGCGGCGCGAGCTCGGGCGACCGGATCGTCGCCGACGCCGCGGCGGAGCTCGGCGCTTCCGCACGAGCGCGGCTCATTGAATCGGTCCGATCGGCACGAACTGCACGCGCTCGCCGCGCGTCGCGCCGGGCGCGCCGGCCGCCCGCCGAATCAGCGCATTGGCCGCCGTCATCCCGAACGGATCGCCCGAACCACGCCAAGCGATCGGAGACAGCAGCGACGAGCCGTCCGGAGCAGCCGACCATTCGGCCGGATGAAACATCGGTCGATCGCCGTTCGGCGGCAGGTCGTTGGCGAGGGTTCCGCGCAGGTGAACCGGCGATCGCACGCCCGCCCCGCGCAGCCCGTCGAGCAGCGGCCGACCGAAAAGGTAGAAGCAAACCAGGCAGCTCACCGGGTTCCCGGGCAAGCCGAGCACCCAGCCGCCCGACAACGTGCGCCCGATCCGCATCGGCTTGCCTGGTTTGAGGTTCAGGCTTGTCACGATCCAGCGCACGCCCAGCTCCTCGAGCAGGCGCGGCACCAGGTCGTGCGTTCCCTTCGACATGCCGCCGACGACGCACAGCATGTCATGCGACAAGCCCAGCTCGAGCGAAGCCCGCAATGCCGCTTCCTCGTCACAGCAGCGGCCGAACAGCACCGGCTCGCCGCCGCTCTCGCGGAGCACCTGCTCGAGCGCGACGCTGTTGCTGTCCGCGATCTGACCCGGGCCGATCTCGCCCGACGCATCGACGACCTCGTCGCCGGTCGCGAGCAGCGCCACCTGCGGGCGCGTGTAGACGCGCAGCTCCCGAACGCCGCCGGCGGCCAGCGACGCCAGCGCGCCGGCATCGATCGTCACACCCGCGCGAACGAGCAGATCGCCGCGGCGGACGTGCGCGCCGGCCCGCTCGATGTGCTGCCCCGGCTTCGGCGATTCGAGCAGCTCGACCGAGCCGTCAGCGCCGCCGCGGGCGCGCTCCACCGGGACGATGGCCTCCACGCCGGGTGGAATGACCGACCCGGTGTTGATCTGAACGCACGACGATGCCGGGAGCGGACCGGGCGCGTCGGCGCCCGCTCGCACCAGGGCGTGAATCGCCAGCGTGCAGGGCGCCGACTGCACGTCGATCAGTCGAACGCCGAATCCATCCATCACGGCGCGGTCGAACGGGGGATAGTCGCCGTCGGCGCGGGCATCGCCGGCGAGAACCAGACCAAAGCTCTGCGCCAGGGCTGATTCGCGCGCACGCAGCGGCCGAACGTGTTCCGTCAGGGCGCTCCAGACCGCCTCCGGATCGGCCGCCGCGATGGGTTGCATCTGCATGGCGCGATTGTCAGAAGGGGGCGCGCGCCCGTCAAGCGGCTGTCCTGGCCGCGATCGCGTCGCGCGACGGGTCGCGTTGCTTGCGGATCGGGGATTCCGGCGCGAGAATTCGGGATTCTGCGTGAAGGCAGGTCAGACTTGTCCGCGGCGCGCGTACAGGTCTCGCGGCGAGCGAACGCTCGTCGCGCTCCGGGAGCGTCGCGATGGACACCCAGCGCCGCGACGCCCCGGATGCTGTTGTCGCTCGATGCTGTTTATCGGACACAAGCGGAGCCGGAGTCCCGCCCAGGCCCGCGCGGAGGCCCCATCCTGGACGCCAGCAACGACAGCACGCGGCTGCAGGACGGCGTCGAGCTGGTGGACGATCGCTCGACGCAGAACTGGCGTCCGAGCGTTCCGGGATATGACTTTGTCCGCGGAATCGCGACCGGCGGGCAGGGGTTCGTGTTCTGCGCCGTGCAGCGATCGACCAAGCGCACGGTGGCGATCAAAGTTCTCCAGGATCCGGAACAGGCCTCGGAAGAGGCGCGTCGGCGGTTCGAGCGCGAAGTCGAGCTGGTCGCGCGGCTGAATCATCCGAACATTGTGGCTGTGTTCGATTCGGGAATTGCGCCGGACGGACGGCGCTTCTGCGTGATGGACTACATTGCCGGAAAACCGCTGGACATTTACGTTCGCGAGCAGCGCCTGTCGCTCGAGCAGGTCTTCAGGCTGTTCCTGCCGGTCTGTGATGCGGTCGAGCACGCCCACGAGCGGGGAGTGGTGCACCGCGACCTGAAGCCGTCGAACATCCTCGTGGACGCGGACGGACGCCCGCGCGTGCTCGACTTCGGGCTGGCGAAGTGGCTGGCCGGCTCCGCCGACACGCTTGTGTCGCGCACGCAGGCGTTCATGGGGACACTGCCGTACATGGCGCCGGAGCAGGCCCGCGGGGACGGCGCGACGGTCAGCGCCCGAACCGATGTTTATGCGCTGGGCGTCGTGCTCTACAAACTGCTGGTCGGCGTCTATCCCTATCCGGTCAGCGGGCGCGTGGTGGACGTGATTCAGCACATCGCCGCGACTCCGCCGGGGTCGCCGCGGTCGCAGTGGACGCCGGAGCTGGGCGTCCGGGCGGGCGCGGCGCCGGCCCAGTCCGGCGCGCACTGCCCGCTGGACCGCGACATCGAGACGATCCTCCTGAAGGCGCTAGCAAAGGAACCGGCGCGGCGCTACCAGTCCGTGGCGGAGTTCGCGCGCGACATTGCGCAGTACCTGTCCGGCCGGCCGATCGAAGCGCGGCGCGACAGCGTGGTCTACGTGCTTCGCACGCGCGGGATGTCGAGCATTCGGCGCAATCCCGGCACAGCGTGCGTGCTCGTCACCCTGCTGGCGGCGCTGCTGGTGAAAGCCGTCGTCGATCCGCTGGTGTACGACTGGACGCCGGTGAATGCGATGATCGAACGGTCGGCATACCCAGCGATCTCTCCTCTGCTCGCGCCTCCGGTGGACGGAATGCGCATGGTGGCGCTGACGGATCGCACGGACCTGGCGGCGCTCTGTGCGCAGGTCGGCTTGGCCCCCGGCGAGATCGAGCGCGATCGCAAGGCCGCGCGGCGGCTGCATGCGGAACTGATCCGACGGCTGACGCCGGCGGAGCCGTCGGTGGTTGTCCTGGCGCTGAACATGCCCGATTCTTCGCCGCATGACGCCGCTCTGGCGGAGGCGATCGGCGAGCTGCGCCGGTCGGGCGCTGAGCTCGTGCTGGCGGTCGGAACATGGGACCGCGCCGAATCGGGCGAAGCGCGCGTCAGCCCCGCGCTCGCGCCGCTGGTGCGCTGGGGCTGCGCGCCGATCGCGCTGGAAGCGCCGACCCCCTGGCCGACACTGCTCATCGCCGTGCGGCGCGAACCCGGCGAGACGCTGCCTTCGCTGGCGGCCGCGGCGTGCGCGGCGATCCGCCAGCCGCAGCGGCGAGCGGATCTCATCATCGATCCCGAGACCGAACGCGTGCGCATGGTGTACTGGACGCCGAGCGAGGTCGTGCAGGGCGAACGGCGCGTTCACGCGGGCTACGACGAGGTGCGCGCGAGCGCCGTGCGGCGGGCGGGGGTGGACGTTCCGGAGGTGGGGATTCGCGACACGGACCGGCTGGCGCACCTGCTGCTGTGCCTGCCCGAAGCCAGCGCGCTGGAAGGCGCGACGCTGGACTACCAGGACATCTTCACGCTGGGGACGAACTCGCTGCGGGACTGGGCTCGCGGGAAGGCGGTGTTCGTAGGCGACCGCCGGGACGCCCAGCATCAGAGTTGCGAGGTCGCCGGCGGCCGGCGCGTCTGGTTCGCGCAGGCGCACGCCACGGCGACCGCGGCTCTGCTTCAAGGCTCGGCGCTGCGCGTCGCCACCGTGCCGCAGTCACTGGTCTGGAACCTGGCGATCGCGGTGGCGGGGGCGTGGTCCGGCTGGCGGCTGGCGTCGCGTCCGGGCCTTCGGGCGGGCGCCTGGGCGGTGGGTGGGATATTGTGTGTCGGGATTGCGCTGGCGGTGGCGGCGGTTGCTCTGGTGCTCTATAACCCCATCGGTCCGGCGCTCACGCTGCTGGCGAGCGGGGAACTGGCGGCATGGGTTCGCGGCGTGCATGTCTCGCGCGGGGAGGCGTCGCCGGCCGGCGCGAGTGGAGGCGCGTGATTCATGTCGGTCCTGCGGCTCATCCCGATTCTGGCGTGCGTGGTCTGCGCAGGGTGCGCGTCGAATCACTGCCCGCCGCCGGACGGCTCGCCCGGGGCGGCAACGCGCGTGATTCTGGCGCCGGACGACCCTCCGCTGGCGTTCGCGACCGCCTTGTACTTTCGCACGAACCCGTCGGACCTGCCACACACGGTGGACCTGACGCTGGGCGGGACGCTGCCCGGCGCGCCGCTGCCGCTGCACGTGCCTCTGGAGCAGGCGCATGAGCTTTCGATTCGCATCCTCCAGATCTACGACGGCAAGCTGCACGACTTCATTACGCTTGTCGGACCGCACCCGTCCGACGGGTCGGTCGGCACTCCGGACCGGCTTGCGTCGGCGAAGGTGGTCAACGCGGAGGGCGCGGTCTTTCTCTCCATCGGCTGGGCCATTTCGCTCCGCAATCGCCCGGTCACGAAGACCGGGTGGGTCTCGGGCAGCGCGGATTCGACCGTGATCGCAGCGCGCGTGAAGTCGAACGCCGATCCGGCGCTGGTGCGGCACTGCATCTACAACCTGGAGCCGTCGGGATCGCCGAGCAGGGTCACGGCCTGCCTGACGCGCGATCCGAGCGTCCACGTCGAGCTCGCGCCGGGCTGGTTCGTGGAAGTCGCACAGGCCGACACGACGCTGACGCCGCGTCCGATTTCCTCCGACACCGACGCGCGGACGTTTCGGGCATTCTTGGAGCGTCGGGTCCGCGACGCCAAACTGTGACTTGCCCGCCGCCCGGCGTCGCGCGCTCGCCCGGTTCGGCTACAATCTTCGCGCCATGACGCCCGAACGATCTCTGCCCGTGGTCTCGTCCGCGGCCCCGCGTCGCCGTCTGCCGCCCTGGCTGAAGCGGCCGATGCCGACCGCCGACATGCTTCGCACGCGCGAGCTGCTCGACGGCCTGAAGCTGAACACCGTCTGCGTCGAAGCGCGCTGCCCGAACCTGACCGAATGCTGGAGCCGCGGCACGGCGACCTTCATGGTGCTGGGCGACGAATGCACGCGGCGGTGCGGCTTCTGTGCCGTTTCGACGCACAAGCCCAAGCCGCCCGACGCCGACGAGCCCGAGCGCATGGCCGAGGCCGCGGCGCAGCTCGGCCTGCGGCACGTGGTCATCACGTCCGTGGCGCGGGACGATCTGCCGGATGAAGGCTCGGCGCATTTCGTCCGCTGCATCGAGGCGACGCGGCGGCGTCTGCCGCAGGCGACGATCGAGGTTCTGGTTCCCGATTTCCACGGGCGCGAGGAGCTGATTCGCGCGGTGGTCGAGGCGCGTCCGGAAGTCTACAACCACAACATCGAGACCGTGCCGCGGCTTCAGAAGCTCGCGCGCCCGGCCGCTCGATATGAGCGATCGCTCGGTGTATTGCGCATGGCGAAGCGGCTGGATGCGCGCGTGCGCACCAAGAGCGGCATCATGGTCGGCCTGGGCGAGCAGTTCGACGAAGTGGTGGACACCCTGCGGGATTTGCGCGGCGTCGGCTGCGACCTGGTGACCATCGGACAATACCTCCAGCCGGGCGAAGGCTACCTGCCGATTGCGCGGTTCTACCCGCCCGACGAGTTTGATGCCCTGGCGAGGACGGCCGAGCAGCTCGGATTCGCGGCGGTCGCCAGCGGCCCGTTCGTCCGCAGCAGCTACTTCGCCGAGACGCTTTTCGCGGACACCGCCTTCCTGCGGGCGTAACCTCTTCCACGGCGTTTTTTTTTGCGGACCCGACTCGAATGCGAGCGCGTCCCAGAACCGCTCCGCGCTTGAGCTTCCCACGCCTTGTCGCCGCTCCGGTGCGACATATCGAATGCTTCCGGTACGGACGTGACGCCGTCGAGACACGGGGTGTGCGGCTCCGGCGGGGCAACACACGGGAGCGAGCTCCCCGCGGCGGGAGGCGGCGCGTTCGAGTGGAGGCGGGTTCGTCATGCCGGAAGCGAAGACAGACGGCGCGCGCGTAACCATGATTTGTCCGAACTTGGCCTGCAGCAAACCGGTCGCGGCCCCGGTGTCGATGCGCGGGAAAGTGGTGCGCTGCGCGCACTGCAACACGAACTTTCTCGTACCGCGCGACTCCAAGCCGGTCGTGCCTGCCGCAGTCACCGAGACGACGCAGGGCAAACACAAGCCCTGACGACGACTCGACGGTCAGCGCCGCGGACGCCGTCCGCCGCCGACCGACTTCAGTGGGGAGGGGAACATGAGCTTCGCGCTGGAAGCGCTCGGACGAGGGCTCCTCGGACGACTTACAGACGCATTCCATTCATACTGGCCGAAGGAGCGCCTCTCGATTCCCGAGCTCGAGAAGCTGTGCGCGGAAATGCCGACCTCGGCCGATCTGGCCGAGCGGCTCGGCGCCGCGCAGCTCCGCTCGATGCACCTCGTGCATGCGCAGACCGCGTTCGATCGCGCCCTGAGCCTGAATCGTGGATCGCGCCTGGCGCGCATCGGCCTGGCGTGCGTGTGGGACGAGCGCGGCCGGATCGAGGAGAGTCTCCGCTGGCTGGGCGGCGTGGGTCGAAGCGATCCAAAAGACCCCGTCACCGCGTTCGCGCTCGGATTCTGCCGCGAGCGGCTCGGTGAGACGGCCGCCGCGGAGGCCGACTATCGACGGGCCTGCAAGCTCTGTCCGACGCTGCACAACGCCTGGGAGCGGCGCGCGGCGCTCGCCGCCCGCGCGGGCCGGTGGGACGTCGCCGCCGACGCCTATCGGGAGCTTGTGGACCTCGCTCCGGAGTCGACCGACTATCACCTGCTGCTCGGCGCGCTGGAATACAACGCCGGCCGCCCGGAGCGCGCCATCGAAGCGTTCCAGAGCGCGCTGCTGGTCGAGCCGGAGTGCTCGACGGAAGAGGTCCGCGCAGACGCGGCGCTCGCGACCGACGACGACCTGGAATCCGCCGTGTCGGTCTGCGAGCAGCTCGTGCACGAATACCCCGGCGCGGTCGAGTTCCGCGTGCGACTCGGCGATCTGTACGTCCGCCGCGGCGACGACCCGTCGGCCGTTTCGCAGTATCGCGCCGCGCTGACGATGCGCCCCGACCTGCTCGAGGCGACCATCAAGCTCGGCGCGCAGCATCTGCGTCAGCGACGTCATCTCGACGCGGCCGACTGCTTCAACCGCGCCGCCGAACTGAACGATCGTCTGCTGGTCGCGTTCGCGGGGCTGGGGCTGGCGCAGCGGTCTGCGGGTCTGGCCGACGACGCGGACGCGACGCTCGACCTGGCGATGAGCCTGGCGCCCAACAGCACGCTGCTGGCGGCGGAAACGTCGCGGCTGCACCGGCGCTCGTGGCGGATGGCGCAGACCGAGCCGACGTCGTCCCGGATCGGACGCGGCCCGGACGGCGTCGAAGCGGGTCGCGACCTTCGCGACATGCTGCACGCGTTCGGTCGCGCATGCGAGCGACACGCGCAGTGCGCCGAGCTGAGCTACCGGTACGGCATGCTGCTTCGGCAAACGGGCGAATTGCCGCAGGCCCTGGACGCGCTGCGACACGCGGTGACGATCGATCCGGCGTTCAGCCGAGCCTGGATCGCGTACGGCGCGGCGCTGCGCGAGACCGGCCGGCTCGACGATTCGGTCGGCGCGTTCGAGCGCGGCCTGCGCGTGGCGCCGGATGGCATCGAGGTGCACTACCAGCTTGGACTGCTGTTCGCCCAGCGAGGGCAGTTCGAGCTGCTGGTCGAGGATCAGGGCCGCCAGCACGAGCTGCTCGAGGGCGACTTTGCATTCCGCCAGACGCTCCTGCTGGGCCTTCAGCACATCGGAATGGTCGATCCGGCTGCGGCCGGTCAGGATCTGGTGCGCACGATCGCGTCCGACGAACTGCCGGCCGGCGCGCGGACGGCGCAGCCGGCGAGCGCTCCGGGCGCGCGGCGGAACCGCCGCTTCGACGCCCCGCCGCCGGATTCGTCCGACGAGTGACGTGTGACCCGCCCACCCAGCCGGATTCGCCCGCGCACTGAGCCTGCACGAATGCGTTAACCTCCGGAGCTGCGCCGTCGGATGCGTCCGCGCACGCGGCGAACGGAGGCCATTCGAACATGAAAACGGTCCTCTCGCTCGGTCACGACGGAATGGGACACGGCGACGCCGCGCTGGGTCAGCGTGTGCTGGCGAATTTCCTGCGCAAGAGCAATCGGATTCGGGGGCTCACGGCCGTGCTGCTGTTCAACAGCGGCGTGCGGCTGGCTGCGGCGGATTCTGCCGTGCTGGTCGAGCTTCGCCAGTTGCACGAAGCCGGCGTGGATGTAAAGCCGTGCGGGACGTGCGTGGACCACTATGGTCTGCGCGACGCGCTGGCTGTCGGCGAGGTGTCCAGCATGGACGACCTCATCGAAGAGCTGGACCGCGCCGACAAGATCATCTCGCTTTGACGACGCCGGCCGAAATCGCGCCGCGGCACGCCGATCGGCGGCTAAGATGAACGCCGATGCTGCCGAAGACGCTGTTCGCACGCGGAGTCGGTCCGGTTGCGCTCGCGCTGATCGGGCTTGCCGGCCTGGCCGCTCTGGTCGTGACAGCGGTCTGGCTGGCGTCGGCGCCGGTTCCCCGCGCGCCGACCATTCCGACCGCTTCGCAGCCGGCGTCGATCCCGCTGCCCGCGGCGCGCCCCGAGATCGATGCCGATCCCAACCAGTCTCGCGTCGAGCAGCCATCGCCGCAGTCCCAGCCGCCCGACGGCGACGAATGGATTGAAACGCCGCAGCCGGCGGTGGCGGCGCTTCCCGCTCCGGACACGGCGGCCACGGCGCCGCGCGCCGCGCCGCGGGCGGACTCGCAGCTCGTGCGCGAAGCGGTCGCGCCACCCGCGTCCCGGCCGTCAGCGCCGGACCGATCCGTCGAGATTCGCCGCGCCGCGGTCGAACGGTTCGGCGGCAACGCCGGGACGGAGACGGCCGTCGATGCCGGGCTTCGATGGCTGGCGGTGCATCAGGATCCGGTCGGGCTGTGGCGGCGGAACGGGTTCGCGGCCCGTTGTCCGCCGGAGGATCGTTGCGGCGGGCAGGTGCTCACGCGGCGCGACGCGGCCCTCGACGAGGGTCTCACCGGACTGGCGCTGCTGGCGTTCCTGGGAATCGGCGCCACGCACCAGGAAGGCCCCTATCAGCCGACCGTCGCCGCCGCCGCGGAGGCGCTGCTGCGCGCTCAGCGCCCGCACGGCGGTTTCTCGCCCACGGACGAGATGGCCGGCTACAACGACTCGTTGGCGCTGTTCGCTCTGGCGGAGCTTTACGCACAGTCTCGCGACGAGCGACTGCGCGAACCGGTGCAGCGCGGGGCCGCGCGACTCGCCGCCACGCAGCAACCGCTCGGCGGCTGGGACTACCTGCCCGATCCCGGAAGCGGGCGGAATGACACGTCGATCACCGCGTGGTGCGTTCAGGCGCTCCAGGCGTGCATGGCGGCCGGCGTCGACGCGCCGCGCAGCACGCTGATCCAGTCGGCGCTGCACCTGGCCCGCGCGACGCACTCGGACGGTCGCGTGTGGTATGCGGATCATGGCAACGGCTTTCTGCTCGATCGGCAGACGTTGCGGCCGGTGTATCGCTACGGTCCGGCGATGACGGCGGCCGGACTGACGTGCGGCGTGCTGCTGGGCTGGTCATCGGAGAGTCCGGTCGTGCGGCGGCAGCACGCGTTGCTGCTGGCGGAGCTTCCGTCGGCGGCGCGGCTTCAGGGCGGCGATCCGACGCAGCTTCACGATTACTACTACTGGTACTACGGCACGGTGGCGATGTTCCAGGCCGGCGGGGCCGACTGGGATCGCTGGAACGCCTCGCTCCGCGACGCCCTGCTGCCGCTTCAGGAGCGCGCCCGGCCCGGGGCCGCGAAGCCGCCGCACGCGCTCGGCAGCTTTCCGCCCTTCGGGCATGGCTGGGGCAAGTGGGGGCGGATGGGCGGACGGGTGTACTCAACCGCGATCAGCGTACTCACGCTGGAAACCTACTACCGCCATACACCGGCCTATCTGGAGAACCCTGTCAGCCCGGCCGCGGCAGAGTGGCGGACGTTCTTGCGCGGCGCCGATCCGCGTCAGCAACGCACCGCGGTCGAAGCGCTGGCCGGCATGCGCCTGGAGATCGGCGAGCCGGCGCTGCTCGATCTTCTCGAAACCGGCGATCCGACGGCCTCGCTTCAGGCCGCGATCGCGCTGGCGGAGCTGGGATCGCCGCGCGGCGCGGCGCGGCTGGCGGCCGCGATCGCGTCGAACGAGACCGGCGATCGTCTGCGCATGGAGCGCGCGGTGAGGCGCTGCGAGGAGATTCTCGCCGCGCCGGCGTCGAAGGGGCGCGTGCGCTACGTGGACGCCGCCCGCGGCCTGTGCACGCTGAACCTTTCGCCTGCGTTCGCGGGAATGCGGGTCGAAGTGATTCGCGACGGCGCGGCGGTGGCGGAGCTGCGCGTGCTGCGGCGCATCAGCGGCGCTGGCGTGGTCGTGGCGGAGTGGCTGCCGCCGCGCGCGTCAGGCGCGGTCGTGGCGGACGACGTGGCCGCGGGCCGGTAGGGCATTCGCCCAACGGCGGCCGCGTCAAGCCGGAATCCCGAGTGCGCGACGCCACCGAACGTTCGACGGGCGGTATAACCATTCGACCGCACATCCCGCGGCTGTCGAGCGCGCTTCTCTCAGCGCCCGAGGAAATGATGTTGACCTGGCAACTCAAATACCAACGCGCCGGTGCGCTGGCGGTCGGCGCGGCCATCCTGATGTGCACTGCGGCCTGCGCGAGCGCTCGACACAGCTCCGGCGAGATCGATGTCAACGCGTTGAGCCAGGCGAATGCAACAAACGCGGAGCTGGTCAGGCGACTCGTTCTGACGGACGCTCTGGAATATCGCGCGCCGCAGTCCGATGCCCGGGCGGAAGAACTGCGCCGCCGGATGACCGAGACTTACCTCTCGCTTCGCGAGCGGCGAACGAAGGAGGCGGCCGACCGCGGGCTGGATGAGCGGCAAATGGCGGAGATTCGTCGGGACTACGACCAGCGGCTGGAGTCGGTGGACGGAAGCGTTGCGGTGTGGAAGGCCAATCGCTCGTACGACGTGGATCGCGTGGTCACGATCGACTTCGCGCATCTACGCGCGCGCATCGAGCAACGCGATCGCCGCGACATCGACCGGCTGGTTCGCGAACTCGGCTTGACGGACTACCAGCGTCTCGCGCTGGACCGCACGCTGACCACGCCGGTGAGCGCGACCGGCGCGACCGACCTGATCGCCCGAGAGAAGCTGGCCGGCGCGCGGCCGAGCGGCGCGTTCTTCGAGCACGAAACCGCGCTGCTGGCCGGACTCATTCCGCAGTTCGTCCTGAACGGGCAGATCGAAGCGATTCGCGAATCGCGCGACGCGAACGGCGTCTCGCGAATTCACGTGACCGGGCGGACCGCCGGCGCCGCGCGGCGTCGATTCGAAGTGACGCTCGCTCCGGAATTTGGACATCGCGTGCTCGAGCTGTGCACATTCGCCGACGACGGGAGGGCGCACTTTCGATTCCGAGTGGATCGGTACGAGTCCCTCGCGGGCGTCCCGATCCCGGCCATCACGGAAACGACGCGCCGGATCGAAGGCGAGGACGAGCCGAGCGTCGAACGTCGGACCGTTTCCAGTGCGAACATTGCCGGAGCGCTTCCCAACGAATCTTTTGACATTCCAGCCGGGTATCGCGTTCAGACGTTGCAGCCGGAGGCGCGTCCGTAGTCGAACGATCCGGTTGCGCGCTCCGCTCGCACGCCTGACTGTCGGCAAATAGGCTTGACGAAGCGCTTCGCGTTGTCTAGTCTCTTGGCATTCCCCGGGAGTTCCTCGTGGTCCCCGATCTGCGATTCGGCGTCCGAAAGCTGGCTTCGGCTTTAGCGGCCGTGGCCGTGCTCGCCGTCAGCACGGGGGCGTTTCGTGCGCTGCACTCGGAGCTATGCGGTCCGCACACTGCGGCGGCGGCCTGCGGCGAATCGGCTCACGCCGATCACGCGCCGCCCGATCCGGCGACACCGCCGAAGCATGATTCCGACGATTGCCCGATCTGCGTTCTGATCCGCGCGACCAGCGTCGCGGCCGCGCCTGCCGCGGCCGATGCGATCGTATCGCTGGATGCATCCGCGCGCCGCGTCGTACCACATTCGGACGACGTGCGTGCGGCTCCGCCTGCCCTGCCCATTGCCGCTCGCGGTCCCCCTTCCTGCTGAATTTCGGCGAATCTACGCCCAGCCGCGCGCGGCCGATGTGCCGTTCCGCACGGACGCCCGCGTTGTCGTTGTGGCCTGATTTGCCCGCGCATCGGTTGTCGCTCTCGTACGTAACAATTGAATCGGGTCTCGGCACGACTTGGCCGTGATGCGCGCGTCGCCGAGAGGCGGCCTCCATCGCGGCATGGCGTCTAGCCGCGAGGGCGTGAGCCGGAGCGGCGCTCCCGGAACCCGGAAAAACTCGTGAATCACGGCGTGTCGGCTTGCCGGCGCGCCGTGCAGAAGGCTCTTGGTCCAAGGGGCCGTTCATGCGCTCCCGCGCCTTTACGCTCATCGAGTTGCTCGTGGTGGTCGCGATCCTCGCGCTGCTGATTTCGATCCTGCTGCCGTCGCTGCAACGAGCCAAGCGCGTCGCCCGCGAGACGCAGTGCCTGGCCAATCTGCGCAATCTGGAGCTGGCGCACCAGATGTACCTGACCGAATGGCGCGGGTGGCTGGTGGACGTCGGCCTGTCGCACGGCGCCAGTGTCGGCGTGGACGAAGACCTTTCGTTCATCAAGACGCTGCAAGCGCAGTACGGCCAACCGTTGCTGCGCAAGAGCCCGGTGGACGACAGCCCGCACTGGTCTTCCGAAATGGGCGGAGCGGGCGTGCCCGTGCCGAACAAGGATCCGGACGAGTATCCGTTCCGCTCGACCAGCTACGGGATCAACAACATCGTCACGAACTCCACTGCGCCGTTCAACGCGGTCGCCGGCAAACGCTACGACTTCGCGCGGATCGACCGCATCGAGCGGCCGGCGGCGACGGTGCACTTCCTGTTCATGGCAAAAGAGGGCGACTTCGCGGGATCGGACCATACGCACGTGGAAGGCTGGGAGGCGGTGCCCGACGCGCTCGTGCCGAACATCGCGTCGAACGAGATTCAGCTCGATGCGCACGGCGGACCGCCGAGGTCGTACGAGAGTCGTTCCAACTACAGCTTCCTCGACGGACACGCGGAGTTTCGCGAGTTCGCCGATCTATGGACCAGCCGGCAGGAAAACCAGTTCTGGCCGGACGTGGCGTACTGAAAGGCGGGCGCGACGCCGCGCGGCGCGCGCCGAAACGATTGATTTCTTCGGCGCGCGCGATTCGTTCGCCCGCGCGAGATTCACACGGGAGAAGCCAGGATGAATCGATTGCAAGTTCTCGCGGCATGCGCCGCGATCGTGTGCGGCGCAGGCGGCGCATCGGCGCAGCACAGCGACATTGTGCTGGTGGTTCAGGGCGGCCGGCTCGCGACCGTCGATGACACGACGTTCGAGTCCGCGCGGGTATACGAGGGCGAGCTGGGCGAGCTGGGGATTCCCGGCTTCACGGACGATCCCGGCTACGCGTCCGAGTCGCTCGCGCCGGATTCGCTGGTGGGCTATGACGTCGCGGACGACCTGCTCTTCTGGGACGGATCGGCCTTCGTCGCGCCGCCGGAGGACGAGCGCATGGAAATCCGCCTGGGCAGCACGGTGCTCACCACTGTGAACGGAACGAGCGGCTTTCAATCGGGAGCGTGGTTCGCGCAGGCCGGCGGCGGCGGCGATCTTCACACGCACCTGTCGTTCTACGCCAAGCATCCGACGTTCAACCCTGGCAACCCGTTCGTGAATCCGATCAGCGACGGCGCGTACGTGCTCCTGCTTCAGCAAACGTCCGACGTGCACGACGCTTCCGAGACGTACGCAATCCTCTTCAACCAGAACCTGCCGACGCAGGACTTCGAGCAGGCCGTCGCGGCCGCGCAAGACCTGTTCGCGCCGGGCTGCCCGGGCGATCTGGACGGGGACGGCGCGGTGGGTCTGTCGGACCTGTCGGCGCTGCTGACGAACTTCGGCGTGATGTCGGGGGCGACATTCGAGGACGGCGACCTGAACGGCGACGGGGCCGTCAGCCTGGCCGACCTTTCGGAGCTGCTGACCTATTTCGGAGTGACGTGCTGATTCTGTCCTAAGTTCGGCGCGTTCGTGGCGCGCCTGGTCCTGTCACACCGCGCGCGTCTTCCGAACGGACAACGCGCGCGGCCGGGGATTGTCTTGTCCCGACGCCCCGGAACACACCCAAAGGAGGGTTTGCTCATGATGTCACTGCTTCGTTCCGGTTCCGTCGCGGGGGCCCTGCTGGCCTGCGGCCTCGCCGCGCTCCCGGCCGCCGCTCAACATCACGGCGACGTCGAATTCGGAGTCAGCGACGGCGCGCTGGTGGTTGAGCCCAGCGACGAGGGACTTTACGTGTTCGAAGGCGAATTCGGCGAGAACCCGCTTCTGCCGGCGAACGTGGCCGACGAGCCCGGATTCGAATCCGAAGACGGGTCGTTCATCCCGGGCGACGAGGTTCGCTTCGATCTGATGGCCAGCCTGCTGTTCTGGGACGGTGCGGCGTTCGCCGCCGTCCCGAACGACCACCACGTGGAGATTCACAAGGCCATCTTCTCGAGAATCGTGGACGAATCGAGCGGGCCGCAGACCGGATTCGTCTTCGGCGTGGCCGACGGGCTGGGCGAAGTGCACGAGCATCTCGATTTCGTTCTGCACGGCCCGGGCGAGCCGGGAGGTCTGACTCCCGGCGCGTACGGCCTGTGGATGCGGCTGAACTCGACATCGTACGACCCGTCGAACGAGTTCATCGTCCTGCTGAACTATGGCCTGGGCGAGGAGGAGTTTGAAGCCGGCGTCGAGGCGGCCGGCGCGCTGGTGCCCGAGCCGACTGCGGCGGCGCTGCTGCTGATCCCGGCGTTCGCCATCCTCGCGCGTCGGCGCAGCTGAGCCGCGCGTCAGCTCTGCGGCCGGGGAGCGTCGGCATCGCGCTGACGCTCCCCGGGTCGCGGGCGTGCCAGGACATATCCGAGCGCGAACGCCACCACGAATCCGATCGGCACGTTCCACGGCCAGGCGACCGCGACGAACTCGCCGGTTCCCGGCAGGCGGATCGCGCAGAGCGCTACCGGCAGCGCGCAGCCCAGCGCCACCCAGCCGGTCTTCGGTGCGTCGCGCCACCATTCCGTCGCCCAGTACGAAACGCTCTGCCACAGATGCACGCACCATGCGACGAACAGCGCGGCGGCGAGCACGACCGTCGTCCACAGCGCCCACGGCGCGTGCCACGACACGGCGAAGACCGTCAGCACCGACAGCGGCGCGGACCACAGCAACCCGCGATAGTCCACGTTCAGGCGCAGCAGCGCCAGCATGAACGCGGCCAGCATCGCGCCGCCGGTGTACGTCGCCATCGCCAGCGCGAGCCGCAGAATGTCGCCGTAGTGCTCCCGGGCCGCGTCCACCACCTGCGCCATCAGGCACAGCGCGACCGTCCAGAGCACGACCAGCGCGCGAGAAAGCCGAAGATCGGCCGCTTCGACGGCCGCGTCGCGTTCCGGCGGCGGCGTTGGCGGGGCCGCGATGCGACGCCGCCACGCGCGCCACGGTTGAATGAGGCCGGTCAGCACGGTCTGGCTGAGCGCGGCGAGCACCGAATCCAGGCTCGAAATCGCGGCCGCGAACACCCCCGCGATCACCAACCCGGTCAGCCCGGGAGGGATCTCGCGCACGATGAAGATGGGAAAGATGCGGTCTTTGGCCTCGGCGACGCGTGCCGCGGCATCGGCATCGAGCGGGTAGTGCTGGTAGTAGGCGTAGAGACCGAGCCCGACGCTCATCGCCAGCACGGAGACCAGCAACCCGACGCTGCTGGCAAGGATGGCGACGCTCGCGGCGCGCGGCCCGCGGCAGCAGAACATGCGCTGCGCGATCATCTGGTCTGTGCCGTAGGCGTTCAGGCAGAGCAACGTGTTGGCGATGACCGCGGTCCAAAGCGTAAACTCGGCCTTCGGTGACGCACTCGTGTCCCAGAGGCGGAGCTTGCCGGCTTCAGACGCGGTTTGGACGATTCCGCTCCAGCCGCCGGGCACGTGCGCGATGACAAAAATCAGCGCGCCGGCGAGCGCGGCGATAAAGACGAAGAATTGAATGACGTCGGTCCAGATGACCGTGGTGATGCCGCCGAGCAGCGTCCAGACGGCGGCGATCGCGCCGATGATCCAGATCGAGGCCGTCAGCGGAAGCCCGGACAATTCCTCGAGGATCATCGCCGTAAGCAGCAGGCGAACGCTCTGTCCGAGGACGGCCCCAAGCATGAACAGGCCGGTGGTGATCCCGCGGGCCGGCGCTCCGAGCGCGTTGCCGATGTACTCATAGGGACTGAAGATCTCGCGCTGGTAGAACGCGGGCACGAACCAGAGCGCGATGATAATGCGCGCAAGCAGCGCCCCGATCATGAGTTGCAGATAGCGAAGGTCGCCGCCGGGCGCGAAGACGATCGCCGGAGCGCTGATGAACGTCACGGCGCTGATTTCGGTGGCGACGATCGAGCCGGCGACGGCGTACCACGGCAGTTTGCGTCCGCCCAGGAAGAACTCGCGGATGGTGGATTGCTTGCCGGCGAGGCGTGCGCCGAGCCAGGTGGAGGCGGCGACGTACGCGACTAACACAACCCAGTCCAATGGCGTGAACGCGGCGTGAATCGCGGGCCTCCTGCCCCCTGGGTGCGTTTCGGCAGTTTAGGCGTGCCGGCGTCGCCCGTCACGCCGCGGGCGCAGCATGAATTCACAGAGGCGGACGCGCTCGAAGCGGACGCGGTTGCATTCTCCGCGTCGTCGTAGTACGGTACCCCGTTGCTTCTCACGAAGCGCCGGAGGGTCTGGCGCGAGGAGCGCGTTCAGCCCGCAGTTTTTCCAGCCTTTCCGGGAACGTCCGCGCGCAAAAACTCCCGGCCGGTCGGCGAAAACACTTGCAGCCAGGGTCGTTATGGTGGATTTGAACCTCATTCGTGACATCGGCGCCACCGACGCCGATATTGAAGCCCAGTTGAATTCGCTGCTCGGCGAGAATTTCAAGGCCGAAGAGTTCGACCAGATCGCAGCCATCAACATGGACGATTCGGACCCGAACCGCGTGCTGAAGGCGCGCGTCATCGAGGTCATCGGGCGTGAAGTGCTGCTTGACGTGGGACTCAAGAGCGAAGGCATCGTCGACGTCAACGAATGGGAAGACCCGTCCGTGCTGGTGCCCGGGCTCGAGGTCGAGGTTCTGCTGGAAGAAATCGAGCCGGACACGGGCACGATCCTGCTCTCGAAGCGTCGCGCCGACCGCATCCTGAACTGGCGCCGCATCGTCGAGACCTGCAAGGAAGGCGACCGCGTCAAGGGCCGCGTGCTCCGCAAGATCAAGGGCGGGCTGCTGGTGGACATCGGCGTGCCGGTGTTCCTGCCGGCGTCGCAGGTGGACATCCGTCGCCCGGCCGACGTGGGCGAATACATCGACCAGACGATCGAGGCGACGATCCTGCGGATCGACAAGGAGCGCCGCAACGTCGTCATTTCGCGACGCAAGCTGATCGAGGAGGAGCGCCAGGCGGCGAAGGAGAAGCTGCTGGCGGAGATCGCCGAAGGGCAGATCCGCAAGGGCGTGGTCAAGAACATCGCCGACTTCGGCGCGTTCGTGGACCTGGGCGGCATCGACGGCCTGCTGCACATCACCGACATGTCCTGGGATCGCATCGAGCACCCCAGCCAGATGCTCAAGATCGAGCAGCCGGTGGAAGTGCTCGTGCTTCACGTCGACCGCGACCGCGAGAAGATCGCCCTCGGCCTGAAGCAGAAGCAGGAAAACCCCTGGAAGCGCGTGGCCGAGAAGTTCCCGGTCGGTTCGCGGGTGCACGGCGAAGTCGTGAACATCGTCAACTACGGCGCGTTCGTGAAGCTGGAGCCGGGCATCGAAGGCCTGGTCCACATTTCCGAAATGAGCTGGACGCGACGCATCAACCACCCCAGCGAGCTGCTGAACGCCGGCGACCAGATCGACGTCGTGGTGCTGGACATCAACACCGACAAACAGGAAATCTCGCTCGGCATGAAGCAGACCGAGGTGAACCCCTGGACGACGGTCGCGCAGAAGTACCCGCGCGGCACGGTGGTTCAAGGCGCCATCCGCAACCTCACGAACTACGGCGCGTTCGTCGAGATCGAGGAAGGCATCGACGGCCTGCTGCACGTGTCCGACATGAGCTGGACCAAGAAGGTGAATCACCCGTCCGAGGTGGTCAAGAAGGGCGACGCGATCGGCTGCGTCGTGCTCGAAGTCGATCAGGAGAAGCAGCGCATCGCCCTGGGCCTCAAGCAGATGACCGAGGATCCCTGGATTCGCGCGATTCCGGATCGCTATCAGCCCGGCATGGTCGTCCGCGGCAAGGTCACCAAGATCACCAACTTCGGCGTCTTCGTCGAGCTGGAGCCGGATCTCGAGGGCCTGCTGCACGTCTCGGAGCTGGCCGACCACAAGGTCGAGAATCCGCAGGACGAGGTCAAGATCGGCGACGAGATCGACGTGAAAATCCTGCGCGTCGACACGGTCGATCGCAAGATCGGCCTGTCGAAGAAACGCGCCGACTGGGCCGGCGAAGCCGGCGGCGAGGCCGCGTCCGATCGTCCGCGCCGCGAGCGCAAACTGCGCGGCGGCCTGGGTGACAACAGCGGCACCGGAATGCTCGGGTCGTAGCGACAGGTTCACGTCCGTCGTTCGCCGGCGTCGGACCGTCGAGGATCGGCTTCGGGCGCGCCTCGCTCGTCCGGTAGCGCCAGGCGTTCGCCGTCGCCTGCGGGGGGCCGGCGCGGCCGGGGATGCCAGCGCGCGGCCGGTGACTTAGGCGCGCACGTCGGAAGCAGTCTCGCGCGCAAGCTGCGAGCCGGCGCGCTCCAATCGCTCGCCGGCCTGATCTTCGGGAATCCACCCACGGGCACAACGCAATCCAGCTCGCGCGGCATCGCTACGCCCGAGTCCCCGCGGCGCATCCTCCTCGTCAAGCCCAGCTCGCTTGGCGACATCGTTCACGCGCTGCCGGTGCTTGCGGCTCTTCGGCGGGCCTGGCCGGACGCGCACATCGCCTGGCTGGTCGGAACGAGCTTCGCGCCGCTGCTGGACGGGCACCCGCTGCTGAATGAGGTGATTCGCTTCGATCGTCGCACATATGGACGCATGTGGCGCGATCCGCGCGCGTTCATCGCGTTCTGGCGTCTCGTGCTCGGAATCCGTCGGCGCCGATTTGACCTGGTGATCGACCTCCAGGGGCTGATCCGCAGCGGGTTGATCGGCTGGTTCAGCGGAGCGCGGCGTCGCATCGGCTTCGCCGAAGCGCGCGAGTTCGCGTGGATGTTCTATTCGCACCGCGTGCGCTGCCCCCTGCCGGAGGAACACGCCGTCCACCGCAACCTGCGTCTGGTCGAGGCGCTCGGGCTGCCGCCGGAATCGTCGCCGGAGTTCCCGCTGCCGATCACTCCGGAGGAGCTGGACAACGCCCGGCCGCTCCTGCGAAGCGCAGGCGTCGTCGGCGATCAATTCTGCGCGGTTCTTATCGGGGCACGCTGGGAATCCAAGCGCTGGCCCGGCGCACATTTTGCAGAATTGCTGAAGCGGCTGGGCGGATCCGACGCCGCGCCGGCCGTGCTCCTCGGAGCGCCGGACGAACGCGCCGCCGCGGCGGAAGCGATGCCGACGCCGATTCCGAACGTGCATGACCTGGTGGGCACGACGACCTTGCGCCAGCTTGTAGCGCTGCTGAAGCTGGCGACGCGCGTGGTATGTCTCGATTCCGGACCCATGCACATCGCAGCGGCGTTGAACCGCCCGACCGTCGCGCTGTTCGGCCCGACGAATCCGGCGCGGACGGGACCGCTTTCGGACGCGGCGCGGGTGCTGACGCATCCCGTTCCGTGCGCGCCGTGCTATCGACGCCGCTGCCCGCTCGGCCACCAGAACTGCCTGCGAAATCTGTCGCCCGAAGCGGTGTTCGCGCACGTCCTGAAACTGCCCGCCGCGAATCCAAGCGACAGGCTTCGCTAAAGCCGCCGCGGGAACCAGCCGACCCGATAAACAAGGCTGCGCTCGCTGAAGCCTGGTCCGCGGGCCGGAAGCGGGGCGCGTCGCCCGGGCGGACCGATGTCTGGTTCGACCGTCGCCGCAGACCCAAGAATCGGAGCTTGCGAATGATGCTGAATCCGCGCCGCTGGTCGTGCTCGGCGCTGGCCGTGGGAGCGCTGCTCCTGCTGACCGGCTGCGAGAGCTACCCGTTCTTTCCGGTGTCGGGCGCGCGCCAGGTGAGCGGCGGCGGCGGCGCGTTCGCGAGCGGGCTTCCGTTCACGGAAGTGCTCGTTCAGGGCCGGACGTTCGTCGACGGAAGCGCCGTGACGACGGTGTTCTACGAGGTGGACGACCTGACGCGGACGCCGCTGGGCATCGATCTGAACGACGACGGGCGGATCGATCCGATCGTCGGCTACGGCCAGCGCCGCGGCGGTGTCGTCCAGATTCTGCTGAGCGATCCGGACTCGATCAGTCCGTCGTTTACGAGCCTCACGCTGGACGGCAACCTGCGCTGGAAGGAGCTCAGCGACGTGGCCGCCGGCGACATCGACGGCGATGGCGCGCTGGACCTGATCGCGGCGGCCGAGGACGGCGTGGTTTATCTGCGCAATCCCGGTCCCGGGCGCGAGACGGTGCTGCGCGACTGGGGAACGGATACGGCCGAGCTGGAGTTCCTCGCGGGCAGCTCCGATGCGCTGACGAACGACGAGATCGAAGCGATCATCACGCAGCTCCTGCCTCCGGGCACGAGCATCGACGACTACGACGTGACGCTGGATCAGGGCTATACGCAGGTCGAGATCGCCGACATGGATCGCGACGGCGACGGCGATGTCGTCGCGTCGCGCCGGTTTCAGCTTCTGCTGACTCCCAAGACGTCCAGCTCCGGCCTGGAGCCGATCGAGATCATCGCGGGCGAAATCCAGATGTTCCTGAATCCTGGCGGCGCGCGGGACGGCGATGGCTGGGAGCTGGTGTCGCTGGGCGAGCACGAGCGCTTTGCCGGCGAGCTGAACCGACAGGGCGCCAGCGGGCTGCTGCTGTTCGACTTCGACGGCGACGGCGACTTCGACGTGCTGTCCGCGGCGCGAGACGATGAAAACGTGCAGATCGTCTGGTTCGAGCATCCGGGGCTGGCGAGCTTCCGAGACCTGGCGAACTGGACGCCGTGGCGCGTCGGCAGTGTCCGCGACGCGCGCTCCGTAGAGGTCGCGGACCTGACCGGCGACGGACGAGCCGACGTCGTCGCGGTCGGCGGCGAGCAGCGGCAGTTGATGCTGTTCGAGCAGCCGGCCGAGGGGCCCGATCGAGATTTCGACTGGGACGCGTACGCCATCGTGACGTTTGACGCGTATGAGCCGCGCGACGTGAAGGCTCTGGACGTGGACCTCGACGGAACCCTGGAGCTGGTGCTGGGCGGCACGGAAGGCGCGGTGCGCTACTTCGAATCGCCGAGCGATCCGCGAAAGGAATGGTCCGGCGTGATCGTGGTGAACTTCGATGCGCCCGGCGACGTAGGTCTGCTGGGCTACGGCGATCTGGACGGCGACGGCGACCTGGACCTGGTCGCGACGCTGAACGACTCCGACGCCGAGGCCGACAACGCCGACCGCGTCGCGTGGATCCGAAACGACACGGCTCGATAGCGCGTTCGCAGGCGTCCGATCCGCCCGACACAATTCGCAGGCCGGTCCATCCAGCGATGGTCCGGCCTGTGTGATTTCGCGGATTCGCCCGAGAGCGCGAACCAGCGAGCGCCGGCGGCGATTCGGCGGAAGCGAAGCACGGAGTCCGCGATGATGCTGGAGAAGGGACTGGAGATTACGGCTCGGCCGCTTCGAAGCAAAGCTCGATGCCGATCTTGTAGCCGCCGACCGTCTCGGTGCAGTGCCGGACAATGCCCTGCACGTCGATGATCTCATCTTCGAGCGCCACTTCCATGCGGCACACGGTCGATTCGCGTATGGCGAGGTGGCTGCGGATCATCACGCCGCGCGGCGAAAGGTCGAGCAGCGCGCCCCAGACCTGCGTCAGTTTGTTGCCGGCGGCGGCGCTGAGGTACTCGACGCGCGCCGCGCCGACGGGCGTGTCGTAACGGAAGTAGTCGCGCCGGTGCGCGCGACGGATGGGCGGCTCCTCGGCCAGCTCGAAGTGGCGGCAGAGCACCGATAACCAGTGCCCGCAGGTCTTCGCGGTCGAGCGTTGCACGGCGCCGCTGCCCATCGTGGCTCCTCACTCGGGGCGACCTCGAACGTGCGTCGCCCTATCGACCATCGTCCGATTTCCGACGCGGGATTACCAAACGCGTCGCGGGATTACGGACGTTTTAAACACGCGCGCCGCGCGGGCCGATACACCGAGTGCGACGCCGGACTGCTCAGCAGAACGCGCAATCGGCGGACCGCCTTGGCGTCGTGCGGAGCCCGCCGGCAGCTCAAGGCGCAGAAGCAGCAGAAGCGAGGGAGCCGAGTGGCACACGCCCTGTGCATTCACCGCTTGCCGGATGTGGATCGCGCCAGCGTGCCCGGCTTCAACATCGCGGTTCGAACCGAGAACCGCGCGTCGCTCGTCAACGCACTGGGTTCGCTTCAGATTCACGCCCTGGTCATCGACATCGACGAACCGGACGCGCTCGACGCAATCATCGCCGCGCTCGAGATCAAGCCGAAACTGTCCATCGTCGGCGTCACGTCTGGCGCAGACCTGAAGCCCGTCATCGCCGCGCAGCGCGCCGGCTGTGCGCATATCACCACGCGCCCGCTCGATCCGAACGATCTGGTCATCGCACTGCGGCACGCGATCGATCAGAGCGGCGAATCCGTCGCAACCAACGACATCTATGGACTGCTCGGCGCGATCGGAGGCGCAGGCGCCACCACCATCGCCTGCAACCTCGCCAGCGAATTGGCCGCCGTCGGCGGCGGACCGGCCGCCATCCTCGACCTCGACCTCGAGTTCGGCGGAGTGGCGCGCGGGTTTGACCTGGCGCCCAAGTTCACCATCGCCGATCTCGCCAGCGTCGGCGCGGTTGATTCCATCCTGCTCGAACGAGCGAGCGTGCAGGCCAAGAGCGGCGCGTTCGTCTTCGCCCGCCCGCCCACCATCCAGGAGGCCCACGCCATCGAAGAGACGGCCGTGCGGAACATGCTGAAGGTCGCCGGACGAACCTATCGGCACCTGCTCCTCGACCTTCCGCGGCGGCTCGACTCGGTCGTCGCGGCCGCGATCGAGAACTGCACGAAGCTGATCCTGGTGCTTCAACTCAACGTGCCGAGCATCGACAACGCCAAGCGGCTGATGGAGGCGCTCGGCGCCGAGGGCTATCCCAACGACCGCATCGAAGTGGTCGTGAACCGCTTCCGCAAGAACTTTCACAACCTGACGGTGGAGATGCTCGAGCGCCAGCTCGGGCAGGTGCCGCTCGGCGTGGTGCCGAACGACTACGAATCGGTCACCCGCGCGGTCGACGTGGGCGAGACGGTGTCGGCCAAGAGCCCGGTCCGCGCCGCGATCCGCCAGATCGCCGAAAAGCTGTGCGGCGTGCAGGACGCCGAAAAACCCACCTCCTGGCTCAGCAAGGTCGGCCTGCGGCGGTGACGCGCTCGCGGTCGCTCGGACCCATCACTCCGAATCTGCTGACGCACGCGCGGTGACGTCAACCGTAGCTGCCGAAATCCGCCCGTAAACGTGCCGATCCGCCCGGATGCGCCCCCACCGCTTCCAGTTGTTCGCATCGAGTGCTTTGCGCACTCCCGATGTGCTAACATCCCCCACACCGGCAGACTCGCCCCGGGCGGAGGCGTCCCATGTCCGATCGCAGCGGCGTCGATCCGGTCTACAACTCGATCGTCGGCGCGATATCGCTCGCCGCCGACGCCGCGACACTCCAGACGCTGCTCCTCGCCGCCGTCGCGACCGGAGCAGGCTGGCCGGTGCTCGCGTGCGCCGGTGCGGCCACCGGCGTCCACGCGCTCTATCGCTATCTGAACGGCCGGCGCGAACAGCGCGACCGGGACGAATTCGTCGCGGCCGTCACGGAAGGCGTTCAGCAGCGCCTGACGGCTTCGGGCGTGCTGACACTCGACGCAATCGCTGACGTGGACGACGACCGCATCGACCCGCAGCTTCGCCTGCTGGCGCTGATGGTCCAGGCCAGCACCGCCGACGCCGAGCGTCGAAACCGCTCGCTCGCCGCGATCCGAAACGTGCTGGAGCGACATCAGCGGGTCGTGCAGCGCTTGTCCGCATTCGCCATTCGCTTCGAACGACAGTTCAACGAATTCGCCCGCCAGATGACGGACGCGCTCACCGGCTTGCGCAAAGCCCACGGCGCCGCCATGGCGCGCCTTCTCGCGGAATTGCAGAAGATCCACGCCCCGCCGCTTCAGACGCCGCTCGCCGACGTGGTCGAACCCATCGACCGCTACAAGTACCTCACGCGCTGGGTGCCGCTCTTCGGCCGCGATGGCGAACTTCAGGAGCTGCACCGATTTCTCGACGACGACCGCCCGCTGCTCTGGTGGCTGTGGGTCGGCGACGGCGGCGTCGGCAAGAGCCGTCTCATGCTCGAATGGGTGCTCGATGCGCAATACCTCGGCTGGACGGCCGGCTTCCTGCCGCACAACGGCTCGTTCGAACCCGGCAAGTGGACGCCCCAGGACGACACGCTGATCGTGGTCGACTACGCCGCCGCCCGACCGGACGGCGTCGTGCGCGGCTGGATCGTCGCGCTCCACGATCGCGCCGAGTCTCTCGGCAAACGCGTGCGATTCCTGCTGCTCGAGCGCTCCGCCGGCGAGACCGACGACTGGTACCGGAAGTTCCGCTCGAGCGGCAGCGACGAGACGCTGCTCAACAACCGCCGCTACCAGCCGCCGCGAACGCTGACGCCGCCCGACGAGGACTCGGTCTGGCGTGTCTTCGAGCACAGCGTGCGGGCCGAGTCCACGGACGGCGAACCTCCCGTCACGCCCGCCGAATTGCAGGCTCTTCGGCCACGGCTTCTCGAACGAATCCGCCAGCGCCCCGTCCAGCAGCGTCCGCTGTTCGCGCAGTTCGCGGCCGACCTGGTGCGCGAGCGCTGCGCGGGCGACTTCGCGAAGTGGGACGCCGAAACGCTGGTGAAGGCCGTCCTCGACCGCGAGATCGATAAGCGCTGGCGGGTCCGGGTGGATGCCGCCCATGCCAACCTGCTCGTGCTGGCCACACTGATGGGCGGAATCGCCCGCGCGGACGCGTACCGGGCGGCCGACGAGATTCCGCGCGCCGCGGCAGCGCTGCCGGACCGGGCCACGCTCCATGTAGGCGTGTACCGCGTGCTGACCGGCTTTGACGCGGACTCGAACGGCAAGGAGCTTCCGCCGCTGCTGCCGGACATTCTCGGCGAGTGCTTCGTGTTGGAGCGCCTGGAGGGCCGCTGCCTCATTCCCGACGTCGAGGGCAACCCGGACGCGATCGCCGCGGCGGCCGGCGCGGCGCTGGACTGGGCGTGGTCGCGTGCGCCGCTGGCCACGGCTGATTTCATCCTCAAGGCGGTGCGGGATTTTCCGAAGCACGCGGCCGTTCCCAGTCTGCTGCGTCATCGCACAGAGCACGAGCGGCTGTGGGGGGCGCTCGTGGCGGATGCGCACGCTCTGGGCCTCGCTGCGGGCGTCTCCGAAACGCTGCTGGCGGCGTTGCGCGCATCGAGTCTGCCGCCAGCCCTGAAGGCGCGCGCTTTGTGCAACCGCGGCGTCGCGCACGGCCAGCGCAAGGACTTGGAGGCTGCGATCACCGACTTCACCGCCGTGATCGAGATGCTCGACACGCCGGCCGACGAGCTGGCGCTGGCGCTGTACAACCGCGGCTTCGCGCACGACCAGCTCGGGGATCGGGAAGCTGACATCGCCGATTACACGGCCGTGATCGATATGCCCGACGCGCCGCCCGACCAGCGGGCCAGGGCGCTGGTCAACCTCGGCACGCGGCACGGTGAGCTCGGCGATTGGAACGCCGCGATCTGCGACTTCACCAAAGTGATCGCGATGCCCCACGCGCCGGCGGAGATGCGGGCCACGGCGCTGCGCGCGCCGATCTAGGAGACTTGAACGGCGCGATTACCGATTTCACCGCCTTGATCGCGATGCCCGACGCGCCGGCGGAGATACAGGATTTGGCCCGCCAGCTCCTCCAATCGCTACAGGGTGACTGAGCGCGGCGGCGGTCGCCTAGGGACAAGTCCCATTTCATAGCGCTTTTCAATATATTGCACTACTATTCACTAATTTAACAAGGTCGTCCGGGTCGCGGCCTTTCCTCCGGCAGCTCGCGAAGGCCGGCCGCGGCTCGGACGTGCCCGTCACGCCAGTCGCGACGCGATCGCCTCCAGCGCCGCGACACAATCCGCCCGCACCGCAACCGTTGCCAGGTGCGAGAGTTCCGACGCGTTCGGGTTGATCTCGACCACGGAGGCGCCGCGCCGCACGGCGAACTCCGCCAGGCTTGCGGCCGGCTGAACCGCCCCGCTCGTCCCGATCAGGATCAGCAGGTCGCAAGCCCCGACGGCCGCCACCGCCGCCTCCCACGCGCCGGCCGGCAGCATCTCGCCGAACCAGACCACCCCGGGCCGCAGCCGCCGGCCGCAGGCATCGCAATGCGGATCGGGTCCGAGGTCGTCCAGCGTGCGGGACTCGAACGGGCAGCCGGTGCAGCGCACGGCGTCGAGCCGGCCGTGCAGCTCGATGACCTTCGAAGATCCGGCCCTTCCGTGCAGGCCGTCGACGTTCTGGGTGACGACGGTGAGCGACTCGAGCCGTCGCTCCCAGGCGGCCAGGATTTGGTGTCCGCGGTTTGGTTGCGTCCGAGCCAGGCGCAGGCGTCGCTCGCGATACCACGCCCAAACGGTGGCGGGGTCGCGGGCGAATGCCTGCGGAGTCGCGAGCTTGGCCGGGTCGAAGCTGGACCAGAGTCCATCCGAACCACGGAAAGTGGAGAGGCCGGAAGCGACAGACATGCCTGCGCCGGTAGAGACGCAGACACGGCGTGCGCTGGCGAGAAGCTCCGCTGCCGTGCGAGCGCCGTCGTTCGGTTCGGGCGCGCGTTCGCGTTTCACGTGAAACATCCCTGGCCAGCGCGGCTCGCCGGTCGTGGATAAGCGACGGCTCGGCAAGGCTCTGCGATCATAAGGCCCGACGCGCTATCGGCTTTGAGGTGGTGAGCAGATTCCGCGCCGCCTGTGCGTAACCTGTTCACAGCGGATTCGCCAGAGAGCGCTGCGTAATTGCTCGCGGCGTTCGATTGCGACGGAGGTTTCACGTGAAACAGGGGTTGCCGGCATCACCCGCATCGGGCGCTACGCTCCGCTGCGGCGCAGGCAATCGGCGACTCGCTCGAATTCCTCGATCGTGGTGTATCGAATCGTCACCGATCCGGAGTTCTTCTTTCGCCCGGGCTTCACTTCTACCAGCATCCCGACCGCCGCTGAAAGCTCCCGCTCCAGCTCTGCAACGTGGCGAACCTCCCCGACGCGCGTATGCCCGGCACCGCTCGACAACGCCTCGGCCGAAGTCGGCTCGCTGTCACCGGCTCTGGCCAAGGCTTCGACCTGTCGTGCGGACAGGTTCCGGCGGATCGCCATGCGGGCGATCGCCAACTGGCGGTGTGTATCGAGTATTCCCGCGATGGCCCGGGCCTGACCCATGCCGAGCGCGCCGTCGCCCAGAGCGCTCTGAATCTCCTCCGGCAGCCGCAGCAAGCGGAGGTAGTTGGTGATGTTGGACCGACTCTCACCCAATCGCGCCGCCAACGCCTCGACACTGGTCTGAAAGGTCTGGAGATAGCGCTGGTAGCCCTGTGCGCGCTCGATCGGCCCGAGGTCTTCCCGTTGCAGATTTTCGATCAGCGCCAGCTCGCAGGATTCCGAGTCGCTGATCGCTCGTACGATGGCCGGGATCGACGCGAGCCCGACGAGTTTCGCGGCGCGCCATCGTCGCTCGCCGGCGACGAGCTCGAAGCCGCCGGACGCCGCCGGGCGGACGACCACCGGCTGAAGCACTCCGGCGGATCGGATGGATGCGGCGAGCTCGTGCAGGCGCGTCTCGTCGAAGTGCGTACGGGGCTGATGGGGATTCGGGACGATTCGCGTCAGCTCGATCATGACGACCCGGCCGGCGTCCGGAGCATCGGCCGACAGCGGCGCGCCGGCGGGGACGACAGGCTCATGCGGCATCGCCGGCTCGATGCGCCGCGCGACGGGTCCGATGATGGAACTGAGGCCGCGGCCCAATCGCGGCTGCGTCTTGGACATGTTCGCCTCCCTGCCAGCGGGGCAGCTTAGAGGCGCATCGTCGGCGGAGTCAACCTCGCAATCCGGATGTCGCGCGGCAACGATCGATACAAAAATACTGTGTACGCTCTCTCTGCGCTAGCGACTATGTTGACTTATCTCAAGTTATCTTGCGCTCCAAGAAAAGGCCAGTGTTGGGCGCGCTCGCCCCAGGCGGAAAAGGGCGGGTTCCAGAACTCGTCGTCCGGGTCGGCGGCCCAGATGCGCGCGCCCGGAGTAGGCCAGAGATCGAACCGCCAGTTCGGGCCGCGCGACAGCAGATCCCAGTTCGGTCCGACGGCCATCTCCGTCCGGCCGAACTCCTCGGTCAGCGTCTCGTGTCCGGCCGCTTGCGTCACGCGGGCGGAGCCGTCGGCGTAGGCGGCGTTGTCCTGCATGAACAGGTCGTGCCAGCCGGTGGCGGCCACCTCGTTCGGGTCCGGCACGCCGTTGTCCATTCCGATCATGTTGAAGAAGCGCGGCTCGCCGAAGGCGATGACCCAGCCGGGATTCTGCACAGTGTCGAGTCGATGCCCCCACAGGCCGACCGCGAACGCCCCGGAGTACGACAGCGCGTCCTCCGGGCTGCCGAAGAACCCATACAGGCTGGCGCGGTAGCTGTTTCCGAGGGTGTCGTAGCAGGGACGATCGGCGTTCGCATAGGGCGAGTCGTCGATCAAGTGGGATTGCGGGTAGCCCTGGTCCGATGGGCACTGGTACAGCTTCATCGCCTTCGCGTCGGAGTCGTACATTTCTCCATAGATGTATCGGTTCAGAGGGCGCGACGCGGCCGCCCAGGGCGTGCCCTCGCCGAGCGATCGCGGGCCAGAGTCGGTCAGGAAATCCTGCGGCGCCGATCGTCCGCCGAAGCTGAACCAGATGGCGGTGCGGTGCAGCCAGTAATCCTCGGCCGGCATGGGCGTGATCATCATGGAGTGAATCGGGATGAGCAGGTTCTTGAGGTCTTCGCTGGCATATTGCTGCGCCGCTTGCCCGATGGAGCGGAGATTGGTGAGGCAGTAGGCGCGCTTGGCCTGCTCGCGGGCGCGCTGGAGATTCGGCAGCAGGATCGCGATGAGCAGCGCGACGATCGCGATGACGACCAGCAGCTCGATCAAATTAAAGGCTCGGCGCATGCGTCACCCCATTCTCGACCCGCACGGCGTCACCAGCCGCCGGGCGGCATCGCCTGTCCGCCGCGGCGATAGGCAATCAGCGTCGGCTCACCGCACGCGGGACACTCGAACGCCTGCCCGACCTGCGTAAAGACGCGGGTCGGCGCCTGAACCAGGCGCTCGCGCCGCCCGCAGTCGGAGCAAATCATCAGAAACCGATAGGGCGCCTCGCCGGCGGTGGCGGCCAGCGCCAGGCGCGGGGCGGAGTCGCGGAAGGAGATCATCACGAGCAGAACGGGCACCAGGGCGAACGGAAGTGCGCGCAGCATCACCGGGTCGTAATTGACGTAGAGCCACGCGAACCGGGAAATCCAGTTCGACACGCGAAGTTCCCCGCGCGGACGCCCCCCCAAACGCCTTCGTCATTGTACCTGTGCGGGCAAGTCGTGCGCGTCGATCTGCCGCAACGCGGCGTCGGACGTGGCATGCCAACGAGCGACTGCACGAAAGTCACCGCTGCGACCGATAAGACAGACGGCCGAAGAGGGCTGCCGCGGTTACGCGAATCGCGCGCGCCGAACCGGCAAGGTCGCGACGGGGTGCAGCCGCACATGCTCGAAACCGCAACGGCGCAGGATGCTTCGCGAGAGCTCGCCGCGTCGACTTCACCCGGCGTGTGTTCACCCGTGCTGGAATGCGCGGTGTCCGACGAGCTGTTGCGTGCGTTCGTGCAGGCGTACTGGCTCCGGCCGGAGAACGCGTACTGGATGGCGCTCCGCAGCGCTTCGCTGGGGCGTGTGCCGATCACGGCGCCGTCGGCGGACATCAGTTGTGGCGATGGCGTATTCAGCTTTCTGCACGCGGGCGGGCGTTTCGAGCCGCGGTTCGACGTGTTCGCAGCGGCCGGGCGGCTGGACCGGATTTCACGGGAACACGCGGACATGTTTGACGTGCAGGCGGCTGGGTATTCGCCGCCGATCGCCCGGCGTCCGGATCGGCTGATCGATCTGGCGACCGATCTGAAGCCGGCGCTGCTTCGCAAGGCCGCTGCACTGGGGCTATACGGCCGGCTGATCGAACATGACAACAATCAAGCCCTGCCGATCGCGGACGGCGCGTTGCGCTGGGTCTACTGCAATTCGGCCTACTGGGTGCGCGAGATCGACTCATTTCTTCGGGAGCTGGCCCGCACGTTGGCAGACGAGGGGCGGCTGATTCTCCAGGTGAAGCTCGCGCGGCTCCGCGACTGCACGCTCGAGAAGCATCGTGACGTGCTCGGCGCTGCGTTTCTCGATCTCATCGGGCGCGGCCGGGTCGCGTGCTGGCCGACGCTGACGGATCGCGCCGGATGGGAGAGGCGCTTCGGCGCGTGTGGTCTGGAGATCATCGCGGCGCGCCCGTTCGTCACCTCGACGCATGCGCGCATCTGGGACGTGGGTTTGCGGCCGATCGCGCCGCTGCTGGTGCGGATGGCGAACGCCCTGGACGCCGGCACGCGTGCGTCGATCCAGCGCGACTGGACCGACCTGATGATGGAGTTGCTCAGGCCGCTCTGTCGCGAGGATCTGTGCCTGTCGCCGGGCGACGGCGAGCCGGTCGAGATCCAGTACGAGTTGCGGGCCGCACGTTGACGCGCGCGGCGTCGAGCCGCGGCGCGTCAAGCCGGTCGACGTTGCGAAGGTCGCGGCAACCGCGCGGCTGGAGGCGGGCGCTCCGTCGCGGTCGCGGTCGCGGCGCCGCCTGAACCTGGCGATGGCGGGGCGAACGGATCACGGGATTTTTCGCATCCAGGTCGACTCGAGCGCCATCTGCGCGATGAGGCAGAAGAAGGCGGCCAGCAGCCACGGACCGGCGAGTTCTCCCCAGCGCGTGAACGTGCGCTCCTCGACGTGCGTGCGCTCGAGTTGGTCGATCTGGGCGTAGATGTCCCGCAGGGCGTCAGCATCACGGGCCTCGAAGTGCTGTCCGCCGGTGACTTCGGCGATGCGGCGAAGCACCGAATCGTCGACCGGCAGGCGTGTTCCGAAGCCGACGTATCGACCGGTGCCGGCCATGATGGTGTAGACCTTGATGCCGAACGTGGCGGCCAGTTCGCCGGCCTGCTCCGGCGTGACGATTCCGGCGTTGTTCTCGCCGTCGGTGAGGAGGATGACGACGCGGCTGCGAATCACGAGCTGCTCGCCGGAGCCGGTGGTGCGTTTGAGGTCGCGCAGCCGTTCGACGGCGAGCCCGAGGCCGTCGCCGATGGCGGTGCCGTCTTCGGTGGAATTGGGCGGGGCCATGTTCGTGTGCCGCAGGACGGCCACGAGCGCGTCGCGATCGAGCGTGAGCGGGCAGACGGCGTCGGCATAGCGCGCGAAGCGGATCATGCCGATCAGGTCGTTCGGCCGTCCGGGCAGGCGTTCGTCGCGTTGATCGCCGAGTACGAAGCGCTCGAACACGTCCTTGACGACATCGAGTCGCGAGCGCGGGTTGCCGGGTGGGGAGAGGTCTTCGTCGCCCATGCTGCTGGACACGTCCACGACCATCAGGATCGCGACGCCTTCGGCGAACGTGCGACTGGTCTCATCGGCGCGCTGCGGGCGTGCGGCGGCGACGATGAGGCAGAGCAGCGCGACGGTCCGCAGCGCCGGCAGCGCGAACCGCGCGCGGGCGGCCGTCCGGTTGCCGGCGGCGCGCAGATCCTGAAGCCCGGAGAAGCGAATGACCGGGCGGCTGCTCGGGCGCATCCACAGCCACCAGAGCGCCGGCAGCAGCGCGATCAGCAACAGTACCCAGGGATAGGCGAGGCGAATCATGCCGCCTGCCCCCCGGTCGCCGCCGCGGCGGTCTGGGCGGCGGCCGCGGTGGCGTCCACGAACGCGCGCGCAATGCCGAGGGCCTGCTGGCCGTCCTCGCGACGCGGCTCGAGTGCGGCGTACTTCACCAGGTCGCACGCGCGCAGAAATGCCTGGAGCCGAGCGGCTTCGTAGGGCAGCGCGTCGCGGTCGCGCGCGAGGCGCAACAGGAATTCTTCGGTGGTCATTTCCGGAGCGGCGAGGCCGAATTTCCGCTCGATGTAAACACGTACGATGCCCGTCAGGCGATAGTAGAACTCGCGCGGCCGCTCCGGCGTGTCCCAGGGCGTTTCGGACAGCTCGGCCAGCGCGCGGAGCGCCCAGATTTCCGGCGCGATCGGCGGGAGGGGTCGGTTCCGACGCCGCATCATCCAGCGCGCGGTGAAGACGGCCGCTGCGATCACGGCGGCCGCGAGCGACGCCAGCGCCGCGATCGTCCAGGGATTCGGCGGGGCGGGCGGCGGCGCGAGCGTGCCGGTGATGTCGCGCGGGGCGATGGGCGAGTCCTGCGACGTCAGCGCGGAGCGCACCTCGACGCTCACCGGCTCGCTGACGAGCTCGCTTACGAAATCGGGCTCCGATCCGTCCGGCGTAGCGGCGGCGTAGCGGACGGCCAGCGGCGGAACCTCGATTTTTCCGGCGGAGAACAGCGCGGCGCGGAGGCGCCACGTCCAGACGAGTCCGCCGTTCTCGCGCGGCGCGGGCAGCGGTTCGGCGACGACCGTCGGCTTGAGATCACCGAAGGCGTCGACGGCCGGGAATCGCACGAGCACATCCGGGGGCGTGTCGACGCGCACCTCAATGGTCACGTCGTCGCCGAACCAGGCCACCGGCGGAGCGGCGCGCACCTCGAGGCGATACGGGCCGCGTTCGACGACGCTCGACGCGCCGGTCGGCTGCGATGCTGGCTGCGGGGCGCTGCGGCAGGAAGCCGCCACCAGCGCGAGCAGAAGCGGGGCGAAGCGGGACGCGCACGCCGCGGCGCGGGGCGCGGGCGCGCGGGCGGCCCGAGCGCGCCGTTCGTCGCGCCTGGCGATCATCGCGCCTTGCCTCGTCGGCGGAAGAAACGCGCCAGCGGCTCGGCGAAGGACTCTCCGGTTTCGATCTCGATGAGTTCGAGCCCTTCGCGGCGCAGGCTGCTGCGCAGCCCGTCTCGCCGGGACTGGGCGAGCTGCTCGAAGCGGCGTCGAAACGTGCGCGAGCTGGTGTCCACCATGAGCCGCTCGCCGGTCTCCGGATCGAGCAGCTCGACGTATCGCACGGGGGGCAGGCGGCGCTCGCGCTCGTCCCGAACGGCGATCGGGATCAGGTCGTGCCGGTGTCGCACGATCCGCAACGCGCGTTCGAAGCCGCGGTCCTGGAAGTCGCTGATGAGGAACACGACCGCGCGGCGCGTGAGCACGCGGCGGAGCGATTCGAGCGCCGCGGCGATGTCGGTTCCGCGGCCGGCCGGTCGATGGTAGAGCAGTTCGCGGATGACGCGCAGCACGTGCCGCGTGCCCTTGTCGGCCGGCACGAACCGTTCGATGCGGTCGGTGAACAGGATCAGTCCGACCTTGTCGTTGTTGCGAATGGCCGAGAACGCGAGCGTCGCGCCGATCTCGGCGATCAGTTCGGACTTGATCTGCTGGCGCGTGCCGAAGTCGTGACTGGCACTGACGTCGACCACCAGCATGACGGTCAGCTCGCGCTCTTCGCGATAGCGCTTGACGAACGGGCGTCCGGTGCGGGCGGTGACGTTCCAGTCGATGCTGCGGACGTCGTCACCGGGCTGGTACTCGCGCACCTCTTCGAATTCGATTCCCAGGCCCTTGAAGGCGGAGTGGTACTGTCCGGCGAACACGTCGTTGACGATCGCCGAGGTGACAATCTGGATGCGGCGGACCTTCTTGAGGATTTCTCGGGGGATCATCGCGCTCTCCGGCGGCGCGTGGATGCCGCCCGGCGTTGGAATTGTATAGACGCGCGAAATCCGCGGAAGCCGTCGCGAAACCGGGTCGTCTCGGCGCGCCGCCGACGCGTGCATTCGAGGACGCTCGCAGGCGGCTCGAATTCGGTTTGACTTGGGGAAGGCGTTCAGTAGAATCGCGGGTCTGTGCTGAAGCGGCACCACGAGGGGCCGTAGCTCAATTGGCCAGAGCGCCGCCCTGTCACGGCGGAGGTTGCGGGTTCGAGCCCCGTCGGCCTCGTGTCCCCCCTCGATGAAACTCTCTCGAACGATTCCGGCGCGTAAGCGACTTGCGCAGCGTTGCTTACGCCCCCCGTGCGCGCGGCGAAGCGGCGATCTCGCTACGGCTGCTCGGCCGGCGTTCCGGGTTCAGCGTTGTGAGTGAAGACGTACTCGTCGTAGAGCTTGTCGCCGGTGGGCGTGGTGAGCGTGGCCGTCACCACGTACGCCCCGGGCGCGAGGTCCGTGTCGCGAAGCTGGAGCGGGAACCGATAGAAGCGCGACAGGCGGTCCCAGTACATGACGATGGACTCGTCGCTGTCGAGCGTCTGTTTCCAGAACCCGATCCGCCGGCCGAGCCGGTCTGAGCTGGCGAAGCGCTGCTCGCGCAGCTCGAAGTGGAACGTGCCGACGCACTTGACCGGATCGCCGAACGAATCGAGCGCCTGAAGAATCACCTCGATGCCGTCGCGGTCGTCGCCGGTGTCGAGCTGCACCGGCTTGGTCAGATAGCGCTGAATCTCGATGCGCCGCGGGAGAACCAGTCGGACGAAGCGCTGCAGCTCGGGCGCGTCGGCCGACAAGTCGGCGGTTCCCGCTTCGCAGCCGCAGAGCAGCAGCGGCGTCCACGTCACGAGCGCGAGCATCCATAAACGAGAAGCGGGCGGAACTGCCATCGCGGTCCCCAGGTGCGATCCGCCGGGCTGCCGCCGCGCGGATCGGCGCGGCGGGCGAGTTATATCCGAACGGTGCGCGGCGCGGCAACGTCAGCGACCGTGCCGGCGGCGCTAACCGTCGGACCGGACGCGATGCGCCATGTACGCTTCGAACTGGAGCAGGTTGTTGCCGCACATGCGGCACACGTCGGCGAGCTGCTCCATGCTCGAGACTTCTTCAATCTGTTCTTCGGCGAACCAGTTCAACAGCGTTCGCGCGCCGTAGTCCTTGTTGTCGTCGGCCAGCGCCGCGAGGGCGTGCACCTGGCTGGTGACGCGCTTCTCGTGCTCGATCGCGGCCTCGACGGCCGCCAGCACGGTCGGGTAGCGATCGCGCGGCGCGGCGATGGCCTTGAGCGCCACGGGCGCGCCGGCTTCGAGCAGAAAGTCCAGGAATTTCAGGGCGTGTCCGCGCTCCTCATCGGCCTGGCGGCGGAAGAAGGCGGCGAGTTGGCGCAGGCTCATCGACTCGAACTGGCACGACATCGCCAGGTACGCCTGAGAGGCCTCGAATTCGTGTGTGACCTGCTCGTTGATCTTCTCGGCGAGCGGAGCGGAAATCATCATCGCTAAAGCCTCACGCCGCGGACCGGACACATCGCGCCGTCCGCGGACCTGGGAATCTGCGCGCCGACCGACCGATCTCAGGCCGGCCGCCGCGGCGGATTGTAGCGGATCGCGAGCCCCGCGCCCGCCGCGGGGCGGTGTCGGGTCTGCGCTACGCGCCGCCGCCTTGCTTTTGCCCGCGTCAGCCGGAAGAATAGCGCGGGCGGATCGGGCCGTCGGCCGACGCGAGCCCTCGCGGGCCGGCCCGAGCGTGACTGCGGGTGACCGGGTCGAAACGGAAGGATCAGGCGGCATGGCCCGCAGACGCAAGAAGCTCGGCGAAATCCTGACGAGCTGGAACGTGGTCACGGCCGAGGCGCTGGCCGACGGGCTGGCGTACGCCGCGCAGCACGGCAAGCGGATCGGCGAAGCGCTGGTCGAGCTGGAGCTGGCGAAAGAAGAAGACGTCAGCAAGGCCTTGGCGGCGCAGTTCGACTTGGAGTTCGTCGATCTGGACAAGAGCTCGGTGGCCGAGTCGGCGCTGGGGCTCATTCCGGACGACCTCATCAAACGACACCGCATCCTGCCGCTGTCCAAGACCGACGGGCGGCTCAAAGTCATCATTTCGGATCCGCTCGACCTGGAACTGCTGGACATGCTGCGGTTCCGCCTGAACACCGAGATCGAGTACGTGCTCGCCCCGCGAAGCAAGATTCAGCGGTTCATCGACAGCTTCGTCAAGGAAAACGTCGGCGCCAGCATGGACCAGACGATCGAGGAGATCGATCGCGACGCGGACCTGCTGGCCAAGGAAGCCGACGAGCTGCGCAAGGCGCGCAGCGCGACCGAGGACGAGGACGCGCCGGTCGTCAAGCTGATCAACCTGCTCATCAACCAGGCCGTTCGCATGCGCGCCAGCGACATTCACGTCGAGCCGATGGCCGACCGCGTCCGCGTGCGCTACCGCATCGACGGCGTCTGCATCATCCGCGACGACATTCGCAAGAGCATGCAGGGGCCGGTGCTCGCGCGGTTGAAGATCATGTCGGGCATCGACATCGCCGAGAAGCGCGTTCCGCAGGACGGCCGCATCAAGATGAAGATCGGCGATTCGCCGATCGACTTCCGCGTCAGCAGTTGTCCGGCCTATCACGGCGAGAGCATCGTTCTTCGAATTCTGCGGCCGGACTCGGTCAAGGTCGGCGTGACGGGCCTGGGGTTCGAGCAGGACGACTACAGCCGGTTCCTGAAGATCATCAAGCAACCCAACGGCATTTTCCTGGTGACGGGTCCGACCGGCTCGGGCAAGACCACGACGCTGTACGCGGCGCTTCAGGAGCTGAACCGCCCGGACAAGAAGATCATCACGGCGGAGGATCCGGTTGAATACAACTTCGCCGGCATGAACCAGTGCCAGGTGCGCGAGGACATCGGCCTGTCGTTTGCGCGGATTCTCCGCGCTATGCTGCGTCAGGCGCCGAACATCATCCTGGTCGGCGAGATTCGAGACCGCGAAGTCGGCGAGGTGGCGATTCAGGCGGCGTTGACGGGCCACCTGGTCTTCAGCACGCTGCACACGAACGACGCGACCAGCGCGGTGACGCGCCTGATCGACATGGGCATCAAGCCGTTCCTGGTCGCCAGTTCGATCCAGGCGATCCTGGCGCAGCGGCTGATCCGCCGGATCTGTCCGGACTGCCGCGAGATCGATCCGAATCCGGACCGCTTCACGCTGAAGCTGCTGGACATTTCGGACGCCGACCTGGAGGGCAAGTCCGTCTACAAGGGGCGCGGCTGCCAGCGCTGCAACGGCATCGGCTATCGCGGGCGGCAGGGCATCTTCGAGATGCTCGAGATGAACAATGAGCTGCGCGACCTGTCGTTCAACCGCGCGCCGGCCAACAAGCTCCGCCGCGCGGCGCGCAACGCCGGCATGCGGTCGCTGCTGGAGGACGGAAAGCTGAAGATCCTCCGCGGCATCACGACGCCCGACGAGATCGCACGCATCACGCAGACGGAAGGGCTCATCATCGACGAAGATTGACCGGGCCGACGCACGTTCCCGGCTTTCCGCCGGATCGCCCGCCGCCGGCCGCCGCCCGGATTGAGGTGTTGCCTTGGCGACCGTTCACATCGACCGCCTGCTCGAAACGTGCGTCCGGGTGGACGCGTCGGACATCCACCTGCACGTCGGGCGTCCACCCGTTCTGCGGATGTCCGGGCGGCTGCGCTCGCTGGAGACCAAGACGCTCGACCCGGACGACACGATGGCGCTGATGAAGTCCATCACGCCCGAGCGCAACCAGCAGGAATTCCAGGAAGAAGGCACGACGGACTTCGGCTTCGCATTCGGCGAAAAGGCCCGCTTCCGCGTCTCGGTGTTCCGCGCCAAGGGCAACGTGTCGATCGTGCTGCGCCTGATCCCGTCGCGCATCCTCACGTTCGAGGACATCGGCCTGCCGTCGGTGATCAAGGCCCTCTGCCGCCGGCCGCGCGGTCTGTTTCTGGTGACCGGTCCGACCGGTTCGGGCAAGACCACGACGTTGGCGACGATGCTCGACTACATCAATCTGAACTTCGACCGGCACATCATCACGATCGAAGACCCGATCGAGTATTACCACCCGCACAAGAAATCGGTCTTCAGCCAGCGCGAAGTCGGCGCCGACGTTCCCAGCTTCGCCGAAGCGCTGCGCCGCGCCCTGCGGCAGGACCCGGACGTGATCCTGGTCGGTGAAATGCGCGACCTGGAAACGATGGAGTCGGCCATCCGGGCGGCCGAGACCGGCCACCTGGTCTTCGCCACGTTGCACACGACCGGCGCGCAGGGCACCATCAACCGCATCATTGACGCCTTCCCGGTGGCGCAGCAGGAGCAGATTCGCGTCCAGCTCAGCGTGACGCTGATCGCGGTGCTGAGCCAGTCGCTGCTGCCGAAAATCACCACCGGACGCGTCGCGGCGTACGAATTCCTGCTCATCACGCCCGCGATCGCGAACCTGATCCGCGAGAATAAGACCTACCGCATCGACTCGAGCATCCAGACCGGCAAGAAGTACGGCATGCAGCTTCTCGACGAGCACCTGTGGCGGCTCTACGACGAAGGGCTGTGCGCGGGCGACGAGTGCCTCGAAAAGGCCCGCTTCCCGGCCGATTTCCAGGCCAAGATGGAAGCCAAGGCCCGCGGCTTGCAGGTCGATTTCAACGTCGATGAAGTGTCCGACGAGGGCGGCAAGAAATCCGACGCCGGAAAGAAAGGCTGACGCCCGCCGCCGGACGCCGCGGTCGCCACGCTACGGAACCGGTCCCATCGCAACCGCCGGCGATCCGCGCGCCGGACGCGCAAGTTCCGGCGCATGCTGGCTGCTGAGCGCCAGCACGCACATCAGCGCCGCCATCAGCACGATCAGCACGGACATCGTCGGCGAAATGCCCCGAAACGTTGCGTCGGGACGCAGCGAGAGCCACCAGCCCGAAAGGGCCGATACCGCGATCACCAGCACCCAGAGATGGCTCCAGTCCATATCGCGTCTCGCGGCCGATCGCCGTTATGGGAACAGCGAGGTGTGGATGTTCTGGTACTCAGTGTTCAGCGATTGCCCGTAAATCGTTACGCTCGCGATGATAACGGCGAGAACCAGAGCCAGCATCACGGCATACTCGGTGGCGGTCGCGCCGTCGGTCTCGACGGCGAAGGATCGCGCATGCGTGAAGAGCGATTGAAACATGGGCTGGCTCCGCTGGGATCCGCCGACTCCGACCCGTGGGCACTGACGAAGCCTACGAATCGATCGAGCCCCGGAGCAACGGTCCGGGCGCGCTTGCGGTCCCCGCAAGCGTTATCACCACCGCTGCGCGGCGCGCCATCGCCCGCATCCCCCGCGGCTTGTGTTTGCCCGGGCAGCGCCTATCATCGGCGTTTTCGGCCCACGCGCTCGATCACACCGGATCCGCGTCGCGGCGGCTGTCCTGAGGGAACTGACGCATGAGAATCACGCGATATATTCGCGAGCGCAGCCGAATCCTCGTCCTGGTTGTCATGGCGCTGCTGCTGGTCGTGTTTCTGGTCGGCGACGTCATCGGGAGCATCGGGCGAGGCGGGGCCGACGATCCGCGCATCGCGACCGCGTTCGGCCGCCCGATCCGCGCCAGCGATATCGAACAGGCCGACACCGACCTCGGCATCGCCGGGTCTCTCGGCATCGGACCTCCGCCGGTGCTCGCCGAGTCCGATTACGAGACCCGGATCGGTCGCTTCCTGCTGCTGGCCGAGGCGGACGAGCTGGGTCTGCGTGTGCCGCGCAGCGAGGTCCTGGCGATGCTGGAGCAGGCCAACGTCCCCGGCGAGTACATCGAGAATGTTCGCAACCGAACCGGGCGCAGCCTGAACTCCATCTACGACGCGATCGGGCGCGTGCTCGCGGCCCGAACGCTCTACCTGTACCAGTATGAAGCGGCGATCAGCGAGAGCCGTCCGCGGCTCGAGCAGCTCTATCGCGATCAGAACCAGAGCGCGAACGTCGACCTCGCGGTAATCGACTCGAAGGCCCTCCTGGCCCAAGTGCCCGAGCCGACCGAGGAGCAGCTCGTCGAACACTTCGAGAAGTACAAGAGCCAGGCCGCTTCGCACACGACCGACGAGCTATCCTTCGGCTACCTGCGCCCGGATCGGCTCGCGATCGAGCATGCCACGGTCGATCCGGCCGAGATACAGACCAAGGTGCGCGTCTCGCGCCGCGAAGCCGAGGCGTTCTATGAAGCCAACCGGGCGCGCTACATGCGCGAGCTCGAGGGCCCCGCGTCGGACGACGCCGGCGGCGAATCGCCGAAAGTGCAGATGACTTTCGAGGAGGCGGCGGACCAGGTTCGCGAGGACGCCCGCGCCGAGAAGGCCATCTCCGAGGCTCAGCGCGCCATCAACGAGATGCTTTCGGCCGCGCGGCGCGAATTCAAACCGGACGCCCCGCCCGCGGAGAACGCGGCGCTGCTGGAGCGTGTCGCCGAGCGCTTCCGGGACGCGTTCCCGATCACAATTCGGCGGACCGAACTGCTCGATCCGGCTGCCCTGCGTCTGGAGCCGGGTCTGGGCCGCGCGCAGGTCGCCGTCGGGCGGCAGTCGATCCCGGTTCCGGCCTATGCCGCGCGGGTGGAAGGTCTGGCGGGCGCGGCGGAGGCGGGCGAGTCCGCGTTGAAGCTGTACGAGCCCGCGCCCGAGCCCGGCATGGAGACGCGATCGGATGCGTCCGGCGCGCCGCGCGCCTACCAGGCCTATCTGTTCCGCGTGGTTCAGATCGCGCCCAGCGGTCCGCCGGGATCTCTCGATGAAGTGCGCGACCAGGTCCGGGCGGACTGGCGCCTGGCGAAGGCGCACGAGCTGGCCGGCGCGCACGCCGCGTCTCTGGCCGAGGCCGCGCGAAGCAGCGGACTGCGCGCCGCCGTCGAGGCGGCCGCGGAGTTGAAGGCGCTCCTGGCCGCGCCGCCCACGGACACGCAGCCGGTGACGGATGCGGCGGCTGCGCTGGAGATGCTGGGTCCGACGTCGCCGCCGAATTTTCGCCGGCAGGCTGGGGTTGTGAAGAACGTGGGAATGGCGCCGGAGCTTCACGCGCGGGTGTTCGCGCTGGTGGACGAACCGGGCGACGGTCGGCGGGTTCTGTCGATGCCGATTGCGAAGAACTTCAAGTGGGTGGTGGCGGAGTTGCACCAGGTCAATCCGATCTACGAAGGCGATTTCGAAGCGAAGCGCGCCATGCTGGAGCGCAGCGTCCAGTTCACGCGGCAGAGCGAGTTCATGTCGCAGTGGGGCGCGTTCGCCAACATTCAGACGCGCACGGGGTATGTGAGCCTAATCGCGGACGAGGCAGAGTAGTCTCGTTGCGCGGGCGTCACGAAGGGGGCGTGGATTGAGCGCGTCGTATGACTTCCGCGAGATCGAGTCGCGGTGGCAGCGCCGCTGGTCGGACGAAAAGTCCTTCCGCGCCATGCAGCCCGGCGAGCCGGGCGGGGAGCGCCCCAAGTACTACGTGCTCGACTTTTTTCCATACCCTTCCGGGGCCGGACTGCACGTTGGTCATCCGCTCGGCTATATCGCCTCCGATATCGTCAGCCGTTGGATGCGGATGCGCGGCTACAACGTGCTGCACCCGATGGGCTGGGACGCATTCGGGCTACCGGCCGAGCAGTACGCCGTCGAAACCGGCATTCACCCGAGCATCACGACGCAGAAGAACATCGCCACCTACAAGCGTCAGCTTCAGCAGATCGGTCTGTCGTACGACTGGGACCGCGAGCTGGCGACCTGCGACGAGAAGTACTACCACTGGACGCAGTGGATTTTCCTTCAGATCTACAACGCCTGGTACGACCCCGAGCATCGCTGGCAGGATGCGGCCGGTCGCCAGGTGGTGGGCGGAGCGCGCCCGATCGACACGCTACCCATCCCGCCGGACGTGAAGTCGCACGGCGAGCGCGAGATCCACGCCTATCGCGACGCGCATCGCCTGGCCTATCTGCTCGAGGCCCCGGTGAACTGGTGCCCGGCGCTGGGCACCGTTCTGGCGAACGAGGAAGTCACCAACGACGGGCGCAGCGAGCGCGGCAACCATCCGGTCTATCGCCGCCCGATGAAGCAGTGGATGCTGCGCATCACTGAGTATGCCGAGCGCCTGCTGGCCGACCTGGCCGAGCTCGAATGGCCGGAGCCGATCAAGCTGATGCAGCGCAACTGGATCGGCCGGAGCGAAGGCGCCTATGTCGATTTCCGACTCGACGCGGCCCGCCCGGAAGAAGCGCACACGATCCGCGTCTTCACTACGCGCCCGGACACGCTCTACGGCGCGACGTACATCGTGCTGGCGCCGGAACACCGGCTCGCCCACGTGGTGACGACGCCGGAGCACCGGGACGCGGTGCAGGCGTATGCGGCCGCCGCCCGTCAGCGAAGCGACCTGGACCGGACTGCCGAATCGCGCAAGAAATCCGGCGTGTTCACCGGCGGCTACGCGATCAACCCGGTCAGTGAGCGGCGCGTGCCGATCTGGGTAGCCGACTACGTTCTCGGGGGATACGGCACCGGCTCGATCATGGCCGTGCCCGGATCGGACAAGCGGGACCTGGAGTTTGCGGAGCAGTTCGGCTTGCCGGTGATCCAGGTCGTGCAGCCGCCGGACGGCGGCGAGTGGCGTGGCTTCGAAGGAAACGGGACCGCGGTGAATTCCCCGCCTGCCGACGGCCCGCGCCGCCCGGACGACTGCGATCTGAACCACCTGCCGACCGCCGAGGCGAAGCGCCGCATCGTGGCGTGGCTCGAACAGCGCGACCTGGGTGAAGGCACCGTGCAATTCAAGCTGCGCGACTGGCTGTTCAGTCGGCAGCGCTACTGGGGCGAGCCGTTCCCGATTCTCTTCCGCGAGGACGGCACGGCGTTGGCGGAGTCGCCCGAGCATCTGCCGGTCACGCTCCCGGAAATGGACGACTTTCGCCCGCACGCTAGCAGCGACCCGCACGCCGAGCCGCAGACGCCGCTCTCGCGGGCGGCGGGCTGGGCGACGGTGCGCCGCGACGGCGCTACGTACACCCGCGAGCTGAACACGATGCCGCAGTGGGCCGGCTCATGCTGGTACTACCTGCGGTTCTGCGATCCGCACAACGCGCGGCACATGGCGGCGCCGCAAGCAGAGCGCTACTGGATGAGCGGGACGCGCGGCGACGGACGGCCGAAGATCGGCGGGGTCGATCTGTACGTCGGCGGGGCCGAGCACGCGGTGCTACACCTGCTGTACGCGCGCTTCTGGCACAAGGTGCTGTACGACCTCGGGCACGTGAGCACGCCCGAGCCTTTCCATCGCCTGTTCAACCAGGGCATGATCACGGCGCACGCCTACCAGGACGCGCGCGGGGTCTACGTCGCGTACGAGGACGTCGAATTCCGCGAAGACGCCGCGTTTCACAAGCAGACCGGCGAGCGTCTGGTCGAGAGCGTCGCGAAGATGAGTAAGTCGCTTCGCAACGTGGTCAATCCGGACGCGATCATCGCGGAATACGGCGCCGACACACTGCGGCTCTACGAGATGTACATGGGGCCGCTCGAAGCCAGCAAGCCCTGGAACACGCGCGACATCATCGGCGTGCATCGCTTCCTGCAGCGCGTGTGGCGTCTCGTGATCGAGCCGGCGGAGGGCGGCGGCGCGGACTCCGGCGCGTGGCGCGTCGCGGCACGGATTCAGGAGCAGCCCGATGCGGCGCTCGAGCGCCTGTTGCACAAGACCATTCGCAAGGTCGGCGACGACATCGAGCGGATGGCGTTCAACACCGCGATCGCGCAGCTCATCGTCTGGAGCAACGAAGCCAACAAGGCCGCCGCGGTCGGCCGCTCGCAGATCGAGCGGTTCCTGCTGCTGCTGGCGCCGTTCGCTCCGCACCTGTGCGAAGAGCTGTGGTCGCGTCTGGGACACGACGCGTCGCTGACGCGCCACCCCTGGCCGACCTTCGACCCGGCGCTGACCGAAGACGAGACCGTCGAGATCGCCGTGCAGATCGCCGGCAAGGTGCGCGGGCGGGTGCAGGTGCCGGCCGACTCGTCCGAGGAACAGATCGTCGCCGCCGCCTTGGTGATCGACGCGGTCGCGAAGGAACTGGCCGGCCGCGCGCTGGCGAGAACCATCGTGGTGAAGGGCCGGCTGGTGAACCTGATTCCGAAGTGATCGGCAGTCTTCCGGAGCGCGTCATGAGCATCGCGTCCGTACGGATCGAGAATTTTCGATGCTTCGACAAGCTGAAGGTTCAGCCGACGGCGCTGGTCAATCTGATTGGCGGCAAGAACAACGTCGGTAAGACTTCCTTTCTTGAAGCGCTGTTTCTTGCGCTGGGTCCGACGAACCCGGAATTGAGCCTTCGCGTTACTCGCTTCCGTGGACTGGACCCCGTCACACTCGGGATTCCGGAGTCGTGGTCGTGGTTATTCGCAAACAGGGCCACAGAACGTCCAATCGTCGTCGAACTGGTCGACGATCGTGGAGTGAGCCACGCACTGACTTTGAAGCTGCATGCATTGAACTCTGTCGAGGGAACGATTGGAAGCACGAGGCGGAGCGCGCCAGGTCCTGCGTTGCCGAGCCCTTCTGCGAATAGCGCAGAATGGGCCGCGACGCATGAACTGCAATACGAGCATTCCGCTCCGAATCAGCAGCCGCTTGCCGCTTCGGCGCGATTCGGTGCTGGCCGTATCGAAATCGGTATTGGAAATGTCCAGTTTCCGAACAGCGTCTTTCTATCCGCTCGACATCCGCGCACTGGCGCGGAAGAGGTTCAGCGCTTGCGCCTGGTTGAGGAGGATGAGGACAAGGAACGCCTGGTCATCGATTTGTTGCGAGTCATCGTGCCTACGCTGAAGCGGATTTCCGTTGCTGTGCAGGGCGGTGAACCGCTCGTTCGGGCCGTGATTGAACCGCGGGAGCACATTCCGATCAACATGTTCGGCGAAGGACTTGTGAAACTTACGAGCATCGCCCTGGCCGCCGCGACGGCCAGTCACGGATGCGTGCTCATCGATGAGATAGAGAACGGGCTGCACTACGGCGCGCTACGCGAGGTCTGGCGCGGACTGGCAGAGCTGGCGCGCGCGTCGAACGTACAAGTGTTCGCCACGACTCACAGTCGCGAGTGTGTCGTCGCCGCGCATGACGCCTTCAAGGAGTTGCTGGAGTACGAATTCGCCTATCATCGACTGGAGCGCAGTGCCGAGGGCGTGACGGCGGTCAGTTACGGCCGGGACGAACTGGACGACGCCATCGAATTCGAGCACGAAGTGCGATGAACGGTGAATCGAAAGCAATCGAACTATTCGCTCCGAAGCTGCTGCTCGGCGAGGGCAATGATGAAGTTCGACTGTTCAGCCATTTCGTGACGAAGCTCGGGCTTCGGGACATTCAGGTGCTGGCTTATCACGGTAAAGACAAACTCTCCAGGTTCTTGGGCAGCTTGAAGCAACTTCCTGGCTACTCTCGTGTCACGGCCATTGCGACTACGAGAGACGCGGATAATGACGCGAATGCTGCGTTTCAGGCAGTGGTTGGAGCATTGAGTCAACACGGGTTTCCACCACCGAGCGAGCATGCAAGATTCACCGATGGCGGCGATCCGTCCGTTGGTGTGTTCATTCTTCCGGATGGCACACGACCCGGAATGCTGGAATCGGCGTGCTATTATTCGGCGGTCAGCCCGAATGAGTCTGCTTGCGTTGACGAGTTTCTGGCGTGCATGGACGGCAAGACCCCGCGCTACCACGACGACAAGTCGCGCTGCTATGCGTGGCTCGCAGCCCAAGAACGCCCCGGTCTGCGCATCGGCGAGGCTGCAGAGAAGGGGCTGTGGAATCTCGACAACGACGGATTCCGTCCGCTCATCGCATTCTTGCGGGCTCTATAGCTTCGTGCGCGTTTAACTCGAATTCGCGCGCGAGAAACGGTGGGCCGATAACAGAGACGGCGAAGGTGAACCGTCTCCGCCCAGCGCGCCATCCGCCAGGATGCGACCGATCTCCGGCGCGAATTTGAATCCGTGCCCGCTGAAGCCGCAGGCGATCCACACGTTGCCGAATTCGGGATGTCGATCCACGACGAAATGCGCGTCCGGCGTCATCGTGTACAGACACACCGAATGCCGCACTACGCGCGGCTCGATGCCCGGCAGGCAGGCGCGGACGAACTGGCCCACGCGCGCGACGTCGGCCTCGCGCAACGCGCGGTCCACCGTGTCGGCGTCGACGCCCGACTCGTCGCCGGTGTGCTCGGCCGCCTTCAGAACTCCCGCGTCGACCTGCGGGAAGCCGTAGAAGAACCGCCCGCCCGTCTCGACTCCGAACACGGGGCAGCCGCGCTCCGGCGCATAGCGCGGATCGTCGCACGCGAACCAGAGCTGCACTTTGCGTCGCACCGTCAGCGGCAAACCCAGCGTCGCCAGCAGCCGGCCCGACCACGCTCCGGCCGCGACAATCAGCGACGCCGCGCGGTGCTCGCCGTCATCGGTTCGAACCGTAACGCCGTGCGCGTCGGACTGCCACGCGCGCACCGGCGTGCGGTCGCGCAGCTCCGCGCCGCGTTCGCGCGCCACGGCGTGAAACGCCTCAATGCACGATTCCACCCAGAGCAGACCTGCGTCGGGCTCGAAGACGATTTCGGCGTCCGGCGGGAATCGAAACGCAGGCATGCGCTCCGCGGCCTCGTCGCGCGGAATGTCGTGGATGTTCAGCCGATGCATCGCCGTCGCTCGGCGCACGCCCGGGACGATCTCGCCATCGGGCGGACCGGCCAGCACCAGCCCGACGCGATCGAACAGGCGGCGTCCGGTCGCTTCGCTGAGCGCGTCCCATCCGCGATAAGCGGCGCTGACCAGCGGGACATAGTCGGGATGCTCGAAGTACGCGCGCCGGCAGATGCGCGTTCGCCCATGCGAGCTGCCCTGCTCGTGCACGAGCGGAAATTGCTCCAGTCCGAGAACGCGGGCGCCGCGGGAGGCCAGCTCGCAACAGGCGGCGCCTCCCATCGCTCCGAGTCCGAGTACGATCGCGTCCCACGAGCTCACGTGGACATGTTATCCGGATGCTGGCGCCGAGCTTGGGCTGAAAATCGCGGCAATTGCAATACTTGAGTGAGAGAACCGCGCACCGGTGAACTCGCCGGGACGTCGCCCCAGGGAGATTCGAAGTGCCGTCGCGCCGAAACATCGCGAGCCGCGGGCGCGCCTTTTCGCTGGTCGAGCTGGTGGTCGTGCTTGTGATCATCGGCATGGTGGCGTCGATGGCGATTCCGCGCGTCAGCCGGGCGGCGTCGGGCGCGGCCGACGCAGCGCTGGCGGCGGACCTGGCGATCGTGCGGCGCGCGCTCGTTCACTATGCGATCGAGCATCGGGGCAATTTCCCCGGTCCGTCTGCGGCCCGCTTCGTCGAGCAACTCACGCAGTTCAGCGACGCGGGCGGCGCGACGTCCCCGACGCGGGTGGACGGCAAGCCCTACGGTCCTTACCTGCTGCGCGTTCCTCCGATTCCGACCGGTCCGAACCAGGGCAGCGCGACGGTTCGGATCGACAGCTCCCACAGCCCGCCCAAAGCGAGCCAGAGCTCCGGTGACGGATGGGTCTACAACCCGAACACCGGCGAGTTCTATCCCAACATCGGCCATAGCGTCGTGATCGTGGATGGCGGCGGCGGCGACGCGCTGGGTGGCTTGGGCGAAGTCGTCGGCGGCCTCGGCATCAACTGAGCGATCCGGCCGTCGTGGGGGATCGTCTCGATTCCGCCACCTTGCGCGTCCGCCGACCAACCGCAAGCGATACCGCGTGTCCATCTCTTTCAGACTTGCTCCTGCTGCCGGACGGCGTCCGTTCTCCCGCACTCGGCCGTTTGGTCGTAGAATTTCCACGGCCGATCGGGCCAGGTCGCGTCGCGCGTGCCGTCGCGCCGGCTGCGATTCAGCCCACAGGCCGGATTCGCCGGGAAACCCGGAGCCAGACGCGGAGGGATCGCATCGAATGTTCTCGATGCTGAACCGCGCCATCAAGCGCGCCGTGCTGCGACAACAGAAGAAGAAGCCGATCGTCCTGATCAGCGACACGACGCTGCGCGACGGGCTTCAGATGCCCGGGCTGCGCCTGACGCCGCAGGAGCGCGTGCCGATCGCGCAGGCGCTGGCCGACGCGGGCGTGCACTCGATCGACTGTGGATTCCCCGCAGCCAGCGAGGACGCGGCCGAAGGCATCCGGCGGATCGCTCGGCAGGTCCGCGGACCGGTTCTGTCGGCGCTGGCGCGGAGCCGAACGGACGACATCGACCGTGCGGCCGAGGCGCTCTCGGGCGTGTCGCCGTTGAAGCGATCCGTGACGATTTTCATCGGCACGAGTCCGCTTCACCGCAAGCACAAGCATGAGATGAGCAAGGCGCAGATCGTAGACGCCGCGGTGAAAGCGGTGCAGCACGCACAGCGTTCGTTCGAGATCATCTCGTTCGGTCCGGAGGACGCGTCTCGCACGGAGCCGGAGTTCCTGTACGAGGTGTACGAGAAGGTCATCCAGGCCGGCGCGCTGTCGATTGGCTTCACGGACACGGTCGGCATCCTTACGCCCGGCAAAGCCGCCGACGCGGTGCGCGGCATCCAGGATCACGTTCGCAGCATCGACGACGCGATGCTCGGGGTGCATTTTCACGATGATCTGGGAATGGCGACGGCCAACGCGCTGGCATGCGTCGAGGCCGGCGCGAACATCGTGCAGGGCACGGTGAACGGCATCGGCGAGCGGGCCGGCAACACCGCGATCGAGGAGGTGGTGCTGGCGCTGGTGCTGCACTTCGATCAGTACCAGCGCAAGGTCAGCGTCGATCCGGGACGACTCCACGCGCTTTCCCAGCTCGTGCAACGGCTGACCGGATTTGAGACGCCGCCGAACAAGGCGATCGTCGGCCGCAATCTATTCCGCACCGAAGCGGGCATTCACCAGGACGGGGTGCTGCAAAACGCCGACACGTATACCCCGTTCCCGCCCGAGCTGGTCGGCGCCGGGCCGGTGCAGGTCGTGCTCGGACCGAACAGCGGCCGAGCCGCCGTCCGCCATCACCTGCTTGCCAGCGGCGTCGAGGTCAATGACGAGACCGTCGAACAGGTGATGTCGCGGCTGAAGAACGGCTCGCCGGACGAGGCCGAGAGCGCCGAGATCAGCGCGTTCATGGAACGCCTGCGACCGTTCATCGTTTCGGACGAGTTCGTGCACCACAAGAACGGCGCACGCGGCGGCTCGCACGTCGAATCGAACGGCGCTGAGTAAGGGGGGTCGCGCATCCAGGAAGGGCGGGACGAGCCGGATTCGACGATGGCGGCACTCGCCGCGGACGCGTCGCGCCTGCGCGGGATGCGCGTGCTGGTCACGGGCGCGTCCGGGCTGGTGGGTCGGCGTCTGGGCGCGGCGTTGCGCGAAGCCGGCGCGCTCGCGATCGGCTTCGACCGCGTCGCTTCTCCGGACGCATCCGCGTGGAACGGCGGCTTTCACTTGGGTGACCTGCGCGACGCGCCGCGTTGCGAGCGCGCCTGTCGCAGGGTCGACGCGGTCGTGCACAGCGCCGCCGTCCAGTATCACAGCGACCCACCGCGCTTCGGGGCGGACGTGTTCTTCGCGCAGAACGCCGTCGCGACACGTGCGCTGGCCCGCGCCGCAGCCGAAAGTCGCGTCGCCCGCCTGATCTTCCTGTCGAGCGACATGGTGTACGGCGTTCCGAAGTCGATGCCCGTGCGTGAAGACGCGCCGAAGCGTCCGGCCGGCCCCTACGGCCGCAGCAAGCTCGCCGCGGAGGCGGCGTGTGAAGCGGCGCGGGCCCGCGGCGTGAGCGTGGCGATCTTTCGCCCTCGGCTGATCGTCGGCGCCGGCCGGCTGGGCGTGCTGCGGGCGCTGTTCGACCGCGTTCGCAGCGGCGGGCGCGTGCCGATGATCGGCGCCGGCCGCAATCGTTACCAGATGATCGCGGTGGACGACGTCGCTACGGCGTGCCTGCTGGCGCTGGTCAACCCGGTCGAGGGCGCGTTCAACCTGGGCTCGTCCGATCCGCCGTCGGTGCGCGAGCTGCTGACCGACCTGTGCGCGCGAGCCGGAACGCGGGCGCGCGTCGTCGCCTTGCCGGGCGCGCTGGTGCGCGGCGGGCTGCGCGTGCTGAGCGTGTTCGGCGCGTCGCCGCTCCGCCCGGAGCAGTTCGTGTTGGCCGAGGCGGATTGCGTGCTCGACACGCGCCGGACCGAGCAGGCGTTCGGCTGGCGGGCGCGACACGGCGACGCGGCGATGCTGTGGGAGGCGTACCGGGCATACACGTGCGCCGCGCCGAGCGTCGTCGTCGCGCAGGTCGCGCCGGCGGACCGAGAGGCGGCGACGGCGCATCCCAAGCCCGACTGCACCAGCGTGGCCGTCGATTAGCATTCCGGACGATGGACTTGCATTCCGACTCGCACGTGAACGCGGATTCTCCGGCTGCCGCCCTCCCGCGCGACGCGACGCCGGCGCTGCGCGGTTCGATCGTTGGGTTCGGCGCTCTTTCCGCGATCGTGCTCGGCGCCGTCACATGGTGGGGACACGGCGATTCGCTGTTCGACGGTCCGGTGCTCGACGACCACTGCCATCAGAAGGCGCTGCGCGAGCTGGGTTGGTCCTATCGCGATCTGATGCGCGCCCAGGTGATCGACCCGGCCGAGTTCCTCTCGATGTGGTGGCAGGACCAACCGGTTCGCTTCGAGTACGGCCGCCCGTTCTTCATCGTCGCAATGAAGTGGCTCTACGACACGCTGGGCGGGTTCGATCCGATGCCGCTGCACGCGGCCGCGATCCTGCTGCACTTCGCGACGGTCTGCATGACCGCGCGTCTGGCGTGGCTGCTGACGCGCGATCGGCTGTGGTCGCTGCTGGCGGGCGTGTTCATGGCGCTCTACCCGCACGCCAGCATGACCGTGGCGTGGTCCTCGTCGCTGAACATCGTGCTGGCGACCGCGTTCATGCTCGCGGCGATGCTGCTCTACGTGCGCGCGACCGGATTGGAGCTTCGGCCGCTGCGCGCCGACGAGCCGCGGCCGCGCGAGGCTGCGCCGGATTTTCGCGGCGTGCCGTTCGCGGTGGCAATGCCGCTGTGGATCGCCGCGCTGCTGACGCGCGAAAACTGCCTGATGATGCCGGCAGTGCTGGCGGGTTTCGAGGTCGCGTTCGGCGGCTGGCGTTGGCTCTGGCGACGGCGCTGGGCATACGCGGCGATGGCGGCGATCGGCGCGGCGTTCGTCGTGTGGCGCGCGCTGGCGGTGCCCGGGCCGGGCATGCCGGACGTCTATTTGTTGCGTCCCGGCGACGATCGCCCGGCGTACGCGTTGTGGGCGCTTGCGAAGTTTTTCCATTACTACTGCGCGTCGGTGTGGCCGGCGCCGATGATCGTCGGACCAACCGGGCGGTATGCGCCGTGGACGGACGCGCCGTTCGACACGTGGCTGACGGTCGGCATCGTGGTGGCGAGCCTGGCCGCGTTCGCGGCCGCGACGCGCGATCGGCGCGGCTGGTGGCTCTGGCCCATATGGGTCGCGCTCGCGGTATTGCCGGTGGTTCCGGTCATCGCGGCGCCGCATTCGGGCTATCTCTCGGGCGTCGGGTTTGCCGTTGGCGCGGCGCTGGCTGGCGCGGCCCGGCCGTGGTCGCGGCGCGGCTGGCTGCGGCAAGCGGCGCACGCGGCGCTGCTGGCGCACCTGGTCGCGTTTGTCGCGCTCACCGTGCTCAACCGATGGCAATGGGTTTCGATCGCCTGGGCCGAGAAGTACGCCGCGGAGCGCGTGGCGTCGTCTGCGCCGCCGGCGGAAGCGACCGACGTGTATTTCCTGAATCTGCCGCTGGTGAACGTCTATCTCAAGCAGGTGCTGGACGAGCGGCTGGGCGCGCAGTTCGCTCCGGTGCGTTGTCATGCGCTTTCGTTCGCGCCCGATCCGTTCCTGGTATCGGATCCGATCTTGGTGGAGCAGCTCGACGCGCACAGCTTTCGTGTCAGCACAACCGGGCAGCCGTGGTTCTCGCGCCTGCTCGGACGGCTGGCGCTTCAGGGCTTCCGGTCGGCCGGACGGCTGCGGTCCGGCGAGTTCATCGAGACGCCGACCTTTTCAGTGCGTGTCGATCAGGCCGACGCCGAGGGCGTCCGTGCGATGACGTTCCGTTTCGTAAGTCCGCTCGACGACGAGCGACAGTGCTTCTACGTGTTCACGCCGAATTGCTACGCCACGCGGTTGCGATTCGGGCCTCCGGCGGCTGCGGATGCGACGGACGAAGCGACGCCGCTCGCGCCGTCGCGCAAGGGCGTCGAGCACGCCGCACAACGGGTGCGCGGCGGTTCGAGCATAGCGGCGGAGGTTCTGTTCGCTGCGATCGAGGTCGGCGCGCCGCACGTGTCGGCGGCAGCGGCGGCGGAGCTGCGTCCGATCGCGGCGTACGTCGCGCGAGCGACCGCCGCGCCCGTTCAGGCGATGATTGATGCGGACGCCACGTCGCCTGTGAACTGGGCGGAGGTCCGGCGCTGGTGGCGGGGGCGCGTCACGGATACCGTCTTGCAGGAGACGTGGGGCTGGCGCGCGCGATGCCGCGAATATGACGAGCTGATGGAAGAGATTCCGAACGCGCGGAAACACGCGGCGCGGTTGATTCGCTCCGACCTGTACCTGACCGGGCCGCCGTTCCCAGGCCCGCGATGAGGCCGTCGTGAAGCGGTGGAGAACGTTGCTCGTGCGAACGCTGTTGCTCGTGGTGCTATTGCTGCCGGCCGCCGTCTGGGGCGTGCTCGGGTGTCGCGGATCGCAGCCGCTGCACCTGCGGCTCAACTCCGACGTGGTCGTCCCGGAACGCTTCGCCTTGCTATTGTTCGTGGACGGGATGGACCAGGTCGAGGCACGGGAATTGCTCGCAGCGGGCAAGCTGCCGCACCTAAAGCGTTGGTTCGTGGACGGCGGCGTGGAAATTGAGAACACGATCGTGGCCGCACCGCCCACGACGTTTCCGAACGCGGTGTCGCTGCTGACGGGGCTGCTGCCGGGGCATCACGGAATTCTCGGCAACCAGTGGTACGACCGTGACACGGAGCTGTTCTACAGCTACTTCTCGGCACAGAATTTTCGCGACGTGAATGAACACTTCAGCGCGTTGACCATCTATGACCTGCTCGGGGACGAGCTGACGGTCAACGTTCAGTGCCATACGCGGCGCGGGGCGACCTACAGCATCGACAATGTCGTGCTCAGCGCCATCAAGTGGTTCCTGGGCTGGTACGAGGGCTACGACCGCCGGACCGGTACGTCGATCGAGGAGGTCGCCCAGATCGCCAATCGCGAGCGCCGCTGGCCTCTGCTCACCACGCTTTACTTTCCCGGGCTGGACGAGGTCGGGCACGTGGCCGGTTCGGATTCGGAGCGCTACGCCGGCGCGCTTCGCACGGTCGACGCGCAGCTCGGGCGCGTGATCTCGGCGATGGAGCGGGCCGGCATCGCGGACCGCTGCTACTTCGCGCTGGTGACCGATCACGGACACGTGCCGACGACGCCGGATCGAACGTTCGAGCTGATTCCGTGGTTGCGCGAGACGCGCGGGCTGCGCGTGCGCGACCTGTTGTCCTATGAAGAGGACGACCTCGAGCCGCTGGAGCTCCATCGCCGTGTGGATGTGGTCGCGCTGGACGGCGCGTTCCGCCGCGCCGTGCTGCACCTGCCCGGACCGGGCGGCTGGAAGTCGCGGCCTGAGCCGGCGGCGGTTCGCCGCGTTCTGGGCGAAGGCGACGAGGCCATCGCCGTCCAGCCGGGCGTCGGACTGGTGTGCGTGCGCGGCGACCGCGACCAGGTCGAGGTGCACTCGCGCGATGGAGCGATCGGCGTGCAGCGCACGTTTCTCGACGGCGCGCCGCTCTACCGGGTCGTGCGGCTCGATGAAGCGCCAAGCGCGGACCCGGCCCGCGTGCTCGACTACGAGGGCGATGAGAAGCTGGCGGCGTTCGTCGCTTCGGGCTGGCATTCCTCGCGCGCGTGGCTGGCGGCGACGGCGCGCGCGAACTACCCCGATTTTGTGCCGCAGATCGTCGAGATGTTCGATTCATCCCGGGCCGGCGACATCGTGGTCTTCGCCGAGCCGCGCTGGACGCTGCGCGCCGGCGAGCGCGGCGGACATGGTTCGGCGACGCGCTCCGACATCTGCGTCTCGAGTTACTACGCCGGTCCGGGACTTCCGCGTGGCGCGAAGCTGCCCTACGCGCGGCTCGTCGACGTGATGCCGACGCTGCTCGACCTGCTGGGGCGGCGCGAGGCGCTCGAACGAGCCGGAGCGATCGACGGCGTCAGCCTGGCGCCGGAGCTTCGCGCGGCGGGATCGCCCCGCCCGTGAACGCTCTTCTGCACGCCGCGATTCGCCTGACGAGCCTTCCCACGCTCGGATTCCACCGACTGATGTGCGCGCTTTGCCTGTGGCGGAACTGGGACTTCATCGACGAGCACGTCGCCGTCGGCGGGCTGCCGACGAGACACGACGCGAGCGAACTGGCGCGGCGCGGCGTGCGCGGCGTGATCAACCTGTGCGAGGAATTTCGCGGGCCGGAGGCGGAGTTCGAGCGGCTCGGCGTCAAGCGGCTGCGGATGCCGACGACGGATTATCACGGCCCAGCCGACGTCGACGTGCGCCGCGGGCTGGAGTTCATCGAGCAACATGCCAGCGGCGGCGCGCGCGTGCTCATTCACTGCAAAGCCGGGCGGAAGCGCAGCCCGCTGCTGGCGATGTGCTGGATGATGAGAAGGCACGGACTCTCGCCCGGCGAAGCGTACGACGCCGTGCGCCGCGCCCGGCCTCAGGTGGACCGCGGGCTGGATCGCCACGCGACGATCCGCTCGTTTGTGGAGCGGCGATGAAGCGCCCCGGCGATTGCGACGCGGCTATCGCCGGTGTTGCGCGCCCGGGGCGGGCGTCGGTTGAGCGAGCGTCTGCTTCAGATACTCGCGCGTCTTGCCGGCCAGGTCTTCGCGGCCGGCCTTGTCGTGCTCGGCGAGTTCGCGCTCGATCAGGGCGCGCGCGGCCCGGGCGTAGCGCTCCGCGCCGACGTCGCGCGCGGGTCCTGACGCCGGCGGAGGGCGGCTGCTTACCCATTGCCGGCAGGATTCGAGGCGTTCGGACATGCGCGGGTGCGACGCGTACATATACAGCCCCTTCGAGTCGCCCTTGACCTCGAGCATCTGCGACCACAACGCGATCGCCGCGGCCGGGTCGTAGCCCGCCTGCTCTACGCGCGCGAGGCCGACCTCGTCCGCCTCGCGCTCGAGATCGCGCCCGTAGCCGGCCATGATCGCGCCGGCGGCGATGCCGCTGGCGGCCGAGACGCCGGTGGAGATGAGTCCGCCGGCCGCGCCAGCCGCAGCGCGGATGATCATCAGCGTGACCTGCTTGTCCTCCTCCTTCTCGAAGCGCTGATAGGCGTGCCGATGCGTCGCGTGCGCGATCTCGTGTCCCAGCAACAGGGCGAGCTGCGCCTCGTTGCGGATGCGTCCGAGCATGGCGGTGTGGATCACGATGTCGCCCGTCGGGAAGGCGGCCGCGTTGAGCGAGTCGTCTTCGAGGATGTGAATACGAAAGGCGAGTGGGGCGAAGTCCGACTCCGGCCGCGCCAGGACTCGGCGCGCGACGCCCTCGATGTAGCTGCGCAGCGCGTCGTCGGCATAGATGGCGCCCTTGGCGGTCATTTCGGCCACGGCTTCACGACTGTGCGACCACAGTTCGCGCTCGTCATCGTCCGGCTGGTAGACGTGACCTGGACCGATGGGATCGACGCGCTGCGAACAGCCGGCCACGATCGCGGCGAGCAGCGTGATCGCACTGAACGCGCGGGATCGGGCGACGGGCCTCTGTACGGCGAGCATGGATGCGCTCCGTTCGTGCGTCGCGAATGTGCTTCTTCCGTTGTCTCATCCAGTGTAGTGGCAAGGCAAAGCACGTCCTCGCCCGATTGCCTCGATTCATCCGACGCCGATCAGCGCGCGGACGCGCCGGCGTGACCGCAGAAGCCCGACACGGCGATTCCGGGCAGCGGCGAGGGCGGCGTGAGGCGTCAAAAGCGCTCGGATGAGCTTGGTTGCGCGCCGGCGGACGGATATTCTGTATGCCCGTTCAGGGGTTGCGAGTGCAACGGATGGGGTGTCAAGGAGGACGCCACGTGAGAAGATCGCTTCAACGAGCGCGCCGACGGTGGATGGTGGGCATCCTGTCGGGCGGCGCGTCGCTGTCGGGTTTGGGTTGGTATTTCTGGCCGGATTCTTCGACGCCGAGCGCCGACGCATCGCCATTGCCGCGGGTGACGACGGAAGACGTCGCCGCGGAGACCGGCGACGCCGCGCTGGCCGCCCATCCTGCGCCGCCGCCCGTCGAGCAAACTGTCGCCGCGCCGCCGGCCGAGCCGGTCCCCGACGAAATCCTGACGCCGACCGGTCCGTCGATCGCGCACCTCGAATCGCTCGCGCCTGCGAGCGCAACCGTCCCGGCCGATGACGGCGACCTGGGCGACGCGCCGGAGGCCGAAGCGATCGCGTCACCGCCCGCGCACGCCGAACCGGCGCAGCCGATTGCTGCGGCGCAACCGGAAAGCGGCGACCCGTTATCTCTGCGCAGCGATCTGAATTCTCGACTGCGCGGCGCGTCGAGCCCGACTGAACGAGCGGAATTGCGCCGCCGCCTGGCGCAGCTCGCGGAGGAGACCGTGTTCTCTCCGGCCGTGCAGCCCGGCGACACGCTGTTCGAAATCGTCGAGGTTCGCCCGGGCGATCGGCTCATCGGCATCGGCAAGCGCTACGACGTGCCGGCCGAGGCGATCATGCTCATCAACCGGATCCCGGACGCGACGAAGCTTCGCGCCGGTCAAAAGCTCAAGGTTCCGCGCGGCCCGTTCGAGGTGCGGATCAGCGTGGGCGAGTTCCGGCTGGATCTGTACCTTCAGGACGCGTATGTGCGCAGTTTCCCGGTCGGCCTGGGCGCGTCATCGAGCACTCCGCAGGGCGTCTGGGTTGTGAAGGAACGGCTCGAGAACCCGACCTACTACCCTCCCGCTTCGGCCCGCGACAAGCGCATCATTCCGCCGAACGATCCGAAGAACCCACTGGGCGAACATTGGATCGGGCTATCCGGCGTTGAGGGCTCGGCGGTCGGGCAGGAGGGCTTCGGCATTCACGGCACGATCGAGCCGGAGAGCATCGGCAAGATGGCGTCGATGGGCTGCGTGCGCATGCATAACGACGACGTGGCCTGGCTGTACCGGTTCCTGGCGCCCGGGAAGACCCGCGTCACGATCGGCCCCTGAGCGTCCGTCCGAACGCGTCTTGATGCGGACACGCCGCGGCGTGACAATAAGGCGGCGTTGGGTGTTCGTACATTTGTGAGATCCGGCCTGGTTCTGGAGTCGCGCGGCCGTTGCGCGGGTGCGGCGCGTGCGGCGAGGATCCCGACCGCCACCTTGTGACAAAGGAGCTACCGAACATGCTTCGACGAACTCTGCGAGCGTTCCTGTCCGCTTGCGCCTTGGCGACGCCGGCGCTGGCGCAGGTAGGCATCGAGCCGATCAACTACGCGTCGGCGCGAGACGTGGACGCGACCGACGGGACGCAATCCCTCGAGCTGAGCGCGATTGCCGCCGGCGACTTCGACGACGACGGCGACGTGGACCTCGTGGTATCGAGCACAAACTTCGATCTGGACGGCGCGCCGGTCATTCTGCTGGAGAATGACGGCGACGCACGGTTCTCGATCGGAACCGAGCTGGACGTCCGGACGCGCCCGGGTTCGATCGCGGTGGAAGATTTTGATGACGACGGCAATCTCGACCTGGCGATCGCGCTGACCGGCAGCGACGAGGTCGCCGTGCTGCTGGGCGTCGGCGGCGGCCAGTTCCTGAACGCGGTCCGCTTCGCGACCGGCGATTCGCCGGTCCACATCGCGGCCGGAGACCTGAACGGCGACGGCTTGATCGACCTCGTGACGGCAAACGAAGAGGACGATTCGCTCTCGGTGCTCCTGAACGCGGGCGACGGCAGTTTCCTCGACGAAGTCAACGTGAACGTGCGGATTCTCGACGGCGGACCCGGCCGCTCCGAGCCGAACGCGGTCGTGATCGGCGACTTCGACGGGGACGGGCTGGGCGACATCGCCGCGACGCTGGGAGCGCGCGACCAGGTCGTGATTCTCCTGAACGACGGCATCAGCGAATTCAACACGATCACGCTGCTGGTGGACGTCGGCGACGTGCCGTCGGGCATCGCCGCCGGCGACGTGGACGGCGACGACGTGCTGGACCTGGTGGCGGTCAACTCGATCGGCGACTCGCTGCACGTGCTCATCGGCGACGGCGCCGGCGAATTCGCGGCCGGCGACGCGATCGACACCGGCAACGGCGCGACCGACGTAGCGCTCGCCGACCTCGACGGCGACGGCGATCTCGACATCGCGACGGCCAACCGCGAGGGCGACAACGTCAGCACGCATGAAGGCGACGGCGAAGGCGGTTTTGCACCGGCGGACGACTTCGACACGTCGTCCGGTCCGGTGAGCCTGGCGGTCGCCGATTTCGACGGCGACGGGCGGCTCGACATCGCCACGGCGAACAACGAATCCAGCGTGACGCTCGACGCGGACGTGTCGGTGCTGCTGGCGCGTTCGCTGGACGACATTGACGACGTGATCGGCGACTGCGGCATGGCGTGCGGTCCGCTCGGCATGGCGCCGCTGATGTTCACGATGCTCGGCATCGCCGGGATGAAGGCCGGCGTGCGCGGTAGCGCACGGCGTCGGTAGCAACACGTCGCGCCCGAGCGCATGGATCAAGTCGGTCATCGGAGCGCCGTTCGGCGGCTGAAGCGCCCGCCGACGGCGCTCCGTCGTTTCACTGTCGCTCGCGGCGCCGTGTTCACACAATATGAGACGACGCGTACGACCTTGCGCGCGCTGCGGATTTCGTTTCGCGCGCGGCAGCTCCGCCCGGTAGACTGGCGCAGTCGCTGCCGTGTGGGAGCCGAACGGCGCGTTCAACCGCCGACCGAGGGGAAATCCAGTGCCTACTTCACGCCGACTGCGTGCGGGGATTGTGCTCGTCGCGCTCCAGGCGACGTTCGCGGCGTTCGCCGACCTGCCGACGCGGTTCCTGCCTCAGCCGTTGAACGCGACCTGGGACCAGGCGGTCGGCGTGTGCTTCGCGCCGGACGGTCGAATGTTCGTCTGGGAAAAGGGCGGGCGAATCTGGAACGTCGAGAACGGCGTGAAGGCGGCGCAGCCTCTGCTGGACATTCGCGAAGAGGTGGGCGACTGGCGCGACTACGGACTGCTCGGTTTTGCGATCGATCCGGACTTCTATTCCAACGGCTACATCTACGCGCTGTACGTGGTGGACTATCACCACCTCGCGCATTTCGGCACGCCGCAGTATGACCCGCAGGCGGACGAATACTTCCGCGACACGATCGCACGGCTCACGCGTTACACGTGCAACGCGGGCGACGGGTACCGAAGCGTGGACTACGGCAGCCGCCTGGTTCTGGTGGGTGAGTCGATCGCCACGGGCTTTCCCATGTGCCACCAGTCGCACGGCATCGGCACGGTTCTGTTCGGCGAGGACGGTTCACTGCTCGCCGGCTGCGGCGACGGCGCCAGCTACGAGACCGTGGACACCGGCGGACCGACCGGCGGCAGCAGCAACACCGCGCTGGCCGACGGAATCATCACGCTCGCGGAAGACGTCGGCGCCTATCGCGCGCAACTGCTCGACTCGCTGAACGGCAAGATCGTGCGGCTCGACCCCGCCACCGGCGACGGTCTGTCCGACAACCCGCACTACGACGCGGGCGCGCCGCGGTCGGCGCGGTCGCGCACCTGGGCGATGGGGCTTCGGAATCCGTTCCGGCTGGCGATCCGCCCGGGCAGCGGACAGGCCGGCGCGGTGGGCGAGCGGCATCCCGGGACGATCTACATCGGCGAAGTCGGCTGGTATTCGTGGGAAGAACTGAACGTCTGCCGCGGCGGCGAGAATTTCGGCTGGCCGGCGTTCGAGGGCATGGAGACCATGCCGGGCTACTGGAACGCCGCACCGCCAAACCTCACCGCGCCGAACCCGCTGTTCGGCGCAGGCGGATGCGCGCAGCAGTACTTCGATTTCAACGACCTCATCATCCAGGAGACGCTGAACCCAGCGCCCTCGTTCCCGAACCCGTGCGACGCGGGCCAACAGATCCCGTCCGGCGTCCCGCACTTCGTGCACACGCGCCCGGTCATCGACTGGTTCCATGACGGCGCCGGACCGTCGCGCGCGAAGACGTTCGACGGCTTCGACCCGCAGGTCGAGAACATCGGCGCGCCCGGCTCGCCCGTGCAGGGACCGCAGTTCGGCGGATTCTCGAGCACCGGCGGCGCGTGGTACGTGGGCAGCGAGTATCCGGCCGAGTTTCAGAACACGTATTTCCAGGGGGATTTCGCGGCCGGCTGGATCCGCAGCTTCGTCTTCGACGGCTCGGACAACCCGACCGAGGTCCGCGACTTTGCGACCGAGGGATCGTTCGCGATCGTCTCGCTGGCGTACAACCCGGCTGACGAGGGGCTGTACTACGTGAGCTATGACGGCTTCGGCGTGCCGAGCGTCGGGCGGTTCACGTACTTCGCGGGCAATCTTCCGCCCCATGCGGTCGGCAGCGCGACGCCGACCTACGGCCCCTCGCCGCTGACGGTACAGTTCAGCAGCGCCGGGTCGATCGATCCGGAGGAAATGGGCCTTTCGTTCGAATGGGACTTCGGCGACGGCAGTCCGCCCAGCACCGACCCGAATCCCTCGCACACCTACCCGGACGATGACGTCACCGCGCTGGGCACGTTTCTGGCGCGCGTGTTCGAGCTGAGTCCGCCGCATCCGATCGGCGGCGGCAACTGGGATCCGGAAGTGATGCGCGACGGCGACTTCCCGCCGGTGCTCAACAGCGACAGCGCGCGGCAGTACGACACCTATCACGCCGGGGATCAGGGCAGTACGGACTATGTCGGCTACAGCTTCGCCGGCACGCACACGTTCACCGGCATCACGTTCCAGGAAGGCATTCACTTCTGGGACGGCGGCTGGTGGGACAACTTCCATGTCTACGTGCATTCCGGCAGTTCGTGGACGCCGGTCAGCGGACTGTCTGTGAACCCGCCCTACGGCGGCGACGACGGCGAGAACTACGAAACGTATGAGCTGGCGTTCAATCCGATCGCCGGCGACGGGATCATCGTGTTCGGCAATCCCGGCGGCTCGGCTTCGTTCATCAGCGTCGGCGAGCTGCGCGTGCGCGCGTCGGTCCCGCCAATCGTCGGCCCGCAGCGTTTCGACGCCGTGCTCACCGTGACCGATGCGCTGGGCGATTCCGATTCGGTCGTCGTGCCGGTCTGGGTGAACAACACCCCCCCGCAGGTGGAGATCACCAGTCCGCCCGACGGCTACCTCTACACGCTCGAGTCCAGCACGGTGCTACCGCTGGAAGCGGACATCCTCGACTCTGAGCACGGCCCCGGAGAGCTGACCTGTGCTTGGACGACCATTCTGCACCACAACGATCATTCCCACGAGGAGCCGCCGGATTCGGCGTGCTCGACCGCGACGCTGATCTCGCCGGTCGGATGCGAGCCGAACGAGACCTATTACTTCGAGATTCGACTGGTCGTCACGGACCCGGCGGGAGCGACCGGCGTGGACTCGGTGCTGATCTTCCCGGACTGCAACACCCAGCCGTGCGAAGGCGACGTCGACGGCGATGGACAGGTGGGCCTCGCCGATCTTTCGATCCTGCTGACCAACTTTGGCACGCCCACGGGAATGCACCGCGACGACGGCGATCTGACGGGCGACGGCGCGGTGGATCTGGCCGACCTGTCGGCGCTGCTCACGGTGTTCGGGACGAACTGCGAGTAGTCGAGGGCGCCGCTGTCGAAATCGGGGCCGGCTGCGGCGCGATCCCGGCGACGTCGGACGCGCTCCTGCGGGGCGCGCGCTGGCCGAACGTCGTAATGAGCACCACCGCCGCGACGATCACGCTCATCGCCAGCACGACGCGCGTCGAGAGCGGTTCGCCGTTCAGCGCGGCGCCCAGCGCTACTGCGACCACCGGATTCACGTAGGCGTACGTCGCGACGCGCGCCGGCGTGCTGACCTGGATCAGCCACGTGTAGCACGTCAGCGCCAGCAGCGATCCGAACACCGCCAGATACGCCATCGACAGCGCCGACTTCATCGAGATGTTCGCCAGAGACAGCGCGGCCCACTCTCCCGCGGCCGCCGACACGGTCAGCAGCGCGATGCCGGCCGTGATCATCTGCATCGCCGTGCTGGCGAACACGTTCGCAGGCAGCGCCACGCGCCGCGCCAGCAGCGAGCCGGTCGCCCAGAAAACGCAGGCCGACAGCAGCGCCGCTGAACCCCAAAGGTCCGGACGCGCGCCGCGAATCTCGCCGGGGCCGACCAGCAGGTAGACGCCGAACATGCCGATCGCGATGCCGGCGATGACCGCGACGCCCGGGCGCGGACCGCTGAACAGCGCCCAGTCGAGGAATACGAACCAGATCGGCGCGGTCGAGACCAGGAGCGCGGCGATGCCCGACGGCACGGTCTTCTCCGCCCAGCACACCAGCCCGTTTCCGCCAAGCAGCATGAGGCAGCCCACGATCGCCGCGCCGCGCCACTGCTCGAGCGTGGGCGACTGCGGCAGCCAGCGCCACACGATCGCGAGCAGCGCCAGCCCGGCCGCCAGGAACCGCGCCCCGGCCAGCAGGAACGGCGGCAGCGTCTCGACGGCGAATTGGATCGCCAGATAGGTCGATCCCCACACGACATAGACCACGGCGAACGCGGCCAGCACGGCCGGCAGCGTCGGTTCGCGTTTCGGCTCCATGAGTTCACTGGGTTTCTACGCGCGGTAGCGCGCAAACGGCGACGGCGCGCTGCGGGCGTCGCGGCCGACACTCGGCGACCGGCAATTCCGATCGCGCCACGGTTTCGCATACGATGGCATCGACGCGGCGGTTCGTCCGGCATCGCGGCCGCGGCGCGTCAGCATCGCCGGAAAGGGAGCGCAGGTCCATGATCGATCTGAGCGGGCGAACGGCGCTGGTCTGCGGGGCGACGCGCGGAATCGGGCGGGCCTGCGCCGAGCTGTTGGCGAAGGCCGGCGCGCGGGTGACTCTGGTCGCGCGTGACGCCGGCGCGCTGGAGCGCGTCGCCGAAGAGCTGTGCGGCGTCGGCGCTTCGGTTGCGGGCGTCGTCTGCGCGAATTTCTCGTCGCCGGAGAGCGTCCGCGACGCGGTCACGGCGCACATCGACGCGCACGGCCCGCACGAAATTCTCATCAACAACACGGGCGGACCGCCCAGCGGGCCGCTCGTGGACGCGCAGGCGGAGCAATTCCTGGCGGCGATTCGCATGCATGTCGTTTGCAATCAGCTTCTCGTGCAGGCGTTGCTGCCCGGAATGCGCGCCGCGCGGTACGGACGGATCGTCAACATCGTCTCGACCTCAGTCCGCGAGCCGATTCCCGGACTCGGCGTGTCCAACACCACCCGCGCCGCGGTGGCTGGCTGGTCCAAAACGCTCTCGCGCGAGCTGGCCCCGGACGCCATCACGATCAACAACGTCCTGCCCGGCTTCACCGCGACCGAGCGCCTGCGAAGCCTGTTCGAGGCGCGAGCGCAGCGCGAAGGCCGCGCGACCGATGCCATCGAAGACGAGACGCGCCGCGGCGTCCCGATGGGCCGGTTCGCTCGACCGGAGGAGATTGCGGCCGCCGTCGTTTTTCTTGCGTCTCCGCTGGCGTCCTATATCACCGGCGTGAGCCTGGCGGTCGACGGCGGGAGATTATCGTCGATTTAGCGTCCCGGCGTGCGAGCCGGGCGAAAACGGCGAGGCCGGCGTCGCGGCCGGCGATTCGTACGGCACCGACGAGAAGCGTTGCGATTGGTCAGAGCGGTTGGGGGACCGGCGGCCGGTGCGCAAAAAAAATGGGGCGGCAAGCCCCGTCCACGCATACGGTCGACTCAAAGCCGCCCCGGGTCGATACCGGCACGAAGGCCGACGAACGCAGCGCGAATCCCTCCGTCGGGCATTCCGCGGGCTGAAATCAGCTTCGCGGAACAAAGCGTGGCGCCCGAAACGATCGCACTGCGGCTCTCTCTGAACGGTTTTAGGCGCGCCGTTCGCCCGGAATCAAACGCCGACACCGTGACTTTTGCAGCTGCGGGCAGCCCGCCGCGCCCCTCGGCGCGTCCGCCCCCGGAACGAAACCGGCGCCCCGCGCCGCGGCAAGCCGCGCTGGAAGCGGTTGTGGTTCCGGCTACACTAGCTCGCGACGATGTTGCGCGTCCGCTGCGTGATCGCGCGGCATTCGGTGCTGATTCCACTCACCCCATCGTGCGCCCGTAGCTCAGCAGGATAGAGCAGCGGTTTCCTAAACCGCAGGTCGGAGGTTCGAATCCTCTCGGGCGCGTTCCGGTCCGATCCGATCGTCGCGTCGTAAGTTTCGCCCGTACATGCAGTTGTCGCCGAGTTCTTTCGGACCACACCTCGCGACGCGCCGTGCTTATCCGTGACGCTGTTCCAGTCGATCAGCATCCAGCCCAGGATCCTCGACCGCACCCGCCCGCGCAGTGGCGTCGAATTCCATACTTCACTGCGCCAGGACTCGGATGACGCTCGCGACGTTTCATGCTTCCCCCGCGCTGTGACCTTGGAGGGCGGCGCATGCTGCCGAAACCCTCGCACGCAGTGGAGTCGCCGCCGCCCGAATGGGTCCGTCTGGCACGCCCGATGGCTACGCTGGCCGTGATCGCGTGGATCGCGTGCGTGGCGATCGGCTTCTACCAGCTTTGGGCCTATTCGTACAAAGGCGCGCCGCAGTCGCTCGCTCCGGAGTTCTGGCCGCCGGATTCGTCGCTCGAAGCGCCGTCGCAGCGCTGCGTGTTGCTGATGTTCCTTCACCCGGAGTGTCCGTGCAGCCTCTCGACGCTCTCCGAGCTCGATCGGCTTCGCGCACTCATCGATCGCGACGTAGACATCCGGCTGCTGTTTGTGCGACCGGCGCTCTGTCCGGAGGGTTGGGAGCGCGGGCGTCTCTGGAACCTGGCGACCGACATGCGGGGCGTTTCGGTCGCGGTGGACGCGGACGGTCGCGAGGCGCGGCGGTTTCGGGCGCGCGTGTCGGGTGAGACACTGCTGTTCGACGCGAACGGACGCCTGATGTTCAGCGGCGGCCTGACGGATTCCCGCGGACACGAAGGCACGAGCCTGGGTGCGGAAGCGGTACTCGAGCGCGTCGCGGGTCGGGCTTCGAGTGTCTACCGCGCGCCGGTTCTGGGCTGCGGGCTGCTCGATCCGACGGACCTGGACGCGAAGGGTGGACGCTAATCATGCAGAGAATCGAGCACCAGCTCTCGCAGCGCGCCGCGCAGCTCCAGGCTGAGCGACTCGGCGAGCTTCGCGCCGGACTGGACCGCCAGTTCGCGACGCTGATGATCGCGCAGTGGATCGCCGCCATCGTCGCGGCGTTGACCATCTCGCCGCGCACGTGGATCGGCTCGCAATCCAGCACGCATCTGCACGTGTGGGCGGCGGTCCTTCTGGGCGGCGTCCTGGTCGCCATGCCTTTGGCACTGTCCCGTCTGCGCCCGGGCGCGTGTTGCACGCGACACGTGATCGCGACGGTCCAGATGCTGTTCGGCGCGATGTTGATTCACCTCTCCGGCGGGCGAATCGAGACGCACTTTCACGTGTTCGGATCGCTGGCGTTTCTCGCGTTCTACCGGGATTGGACCGTGCTGCTGACTGCCACGGCGGTGGTGGGACTGGACCACTTCGTGCGGGGAGTATGGATGCCGTTGTCGGTGTTCGGCGTGCTGACGGCCGGCTCGTGGCGATGGCTGGAGCACGTGGGGTGGGTCTTCTTCGAAGTGTTCTTCCTGATGCGGTCGTGCCGCAGCGGAATCGCCGAGATGCGCTCGCTGGCCGCGAAGCAGGCGGAGCTGGAAGCCGCGCGCGATCTGACGGAGCGGAAAGTGGTCGAGCGAACCGAGCAGATGCGCGCGGCGATGGAGCTGGCGAGCGCCGCAAGCCGTGCCAAGAGCGCGTTTCTGGCGAACATGAGTCACGAGATTCGCACGCCGATGTCGGCCATCCTGGGCTACGCGGAATTGCTGCTGGATGATGGGGATCTTTCGCGCGCCCCGGAGCGGCGCGTGCACGCGATCCGTACGATCCAGCGCAACGGCGAGCACCTGCTGGGTGTAATCAACGACATCCTGGATATCTCGAAGATCGAAGCGGGCAAGCTGACGATCGAGCTCTCGCAGTGCTCACCAGGCCGCGTGCTGGCGGAAGTGGCGTCGCTCATGCAGGTTCGCGCGTTCGATCGCGGAATCTCGTTCCGGGTCGAACCCGACGGCCTGCTGCCGGTCACGGTGCGCTCGGACGCGCTGCGGCTGCGTCAGATTCTCGTAAACCTGGCGGGCAACGCGATCAAGTTCACGGAGCAAGGCGGCGTCCTGGTCGTTCCGCGGCTGATTGCGCAGGGCGATCCGAGACTGCAAATCGACATCTGCGACACCGGAATCGGCATGTCCGCCGAGCAGGCCGCGAATCTCTTTCAGCCATTCTCGCAGGGCGATTCTTCCATGGCCCGTCGATTCGGCGGAACCGGCCTCGGCCTGATGATCAGCCAGCGCCTGGCCGAGATGCTGGGCGGAAGAATCGAAATCGTGTCGACGGCGCCGGGAGAGGGCACGACGATGCGCGTGACCATCGCGACCGGCCCGCTCGACGACGTTCCGTTGGAGGATTACGCCGTTTTGGCCCGGAACCTCGAGAGTGAGTTGAGCCGGCCCGGCGTGGACGCGACCGACGACGACGAGACGAAGCCGCCGCTCGCCGAGCTGCGCGTTCTCCTGGCCGAAGACGGAATCGACAACCAGAAGCTGATATCGCGCATCCTTACAAGGGCCGGCGCGGCAGTCGATCTGGCCGAGAACGGGCGTGCGGCAGTCGACCTGGCCTGGACCGCCGTCGAGCACGAATCTCCCTACGACGTGATTCTGATGGACATGCAGATGCCGGTCATGGATGGCTATGAAGCGAGCGCGTTGCTGCGAACGACCGGATACCGGCATCCCATCGTCGCGCTCACGGCCCACGCCATGAGCGGCGAGATGCAGAAGTGCATTTCGGCCGGCTGCGACGGCTACCTGACAAAGCCGATCGCGAGGCAGACGCTGATCGACGGGGTCCTCAGGTACGTCGGATTCCAGCGCGGGGGGAAGGCGTCGGAACCGCTCGCCGACGCGCTGAGCACCGACGTCGAGCGATTCCGGCCACGGATCGGCTCGCCCGCCGCGCTGCATTCGGTCTGCAGCGAAGGCGAGTGAGCGCGCCGGCGACCCGATCGACGCACCGCGGCAATGCGGCGGCGCTACGGCGCGTGCCCGCCGCGGCGGGGTGACAGGTCGCGGATCTGCTGGATGAGCCGTGCCAGCGATTGTCGGTCCGATTCGCGCTCGGGCGGCAATTCCGCAGCCAGTCTCTCCGCTTCAGAGAGCATGGCTTCGAGATCGCGCTGGGCGGATTCCGTCAGTTCCTTCCCCGCGGCCAGATCGGATCGCGCCTGTTGCAGGGCGGAGCGCACGGCCGACAGGACACCGTTCTGCCGCCGATCGTCGAGCGAGGCGCGCTGGAGCGCGAGCGCGTCGAGCCGCGCCTGCATCGCCGCGAGCACTTCGGGCGGCGTCGCGGACGCGGCCAGCGCGGAACGCAGACGCGCCTCGCGCTCCTGGGAAACAGGCGAATCGCCGTCGCTGGGCGAGGCGACGAGCGGGAACGCGTGCACCGCGGCGACGCGCACGGACACGTCGGGATCGCTGGCGATCCGGTCGCAAAGCAGGGTCTGCACGGCGGGCTGCTCGGTAAGGCCGCCGAGCACGCCGATCATCTGCGCTCGAGCGACCGCCTCCGGCTCGCGCTCGATGGCGCCGACTACGTCGCCGACGACATCGGAGCGAAGGGTGCTCGCGATCGCCTGCACCGCGAGCACGCGGCGCTGTGGCGTCGGGCCGGACAGCTCCCGGCGGAGCAGTTCGAGCGCGTCCGGCTGGTCGTAGAGCGCGCCGACTTCGGCCAGCTTGAACGCGCGGCCGAGCGTGTCTTCGTCTTCGGTCGCGGCAAGCACGGCCATCACGGACTGCGGGATGAACTCGCGGCGATTGAGCAAGGCGTCGAGCGCGACTTGCCGCGCGCCCTCATCCTCCGCTGCGGCCAACTGACGAACGAGGCAGTCCCGACCGACCGGCGACGAGTCGGCCGCGAGCAACTGAACCAGTCCTGCCCGCACGGCCGGGTCGGACGCGAGATCGATTTCGCGGGCGATCGCCGCGGCGGCCGATGCGTCGATCGGCATCGACTCGAGCTGCGCGCGGAACACCTGTCTCGCTTCCGGCGACTCGGCCGTCGCGAATTGGCGCAGCGTGGCGCCGAATCCGGTCGGCGTGCTGTTCAGACGCTGGCTGAGCGCGGCGCGGTCGATTCCGTATGCGCGAACCGCTTCGGCGATGAGGCCGGGCCATGCCGCGGTCGGGAATTTCTGCACGCGCTCGATGGTCGCCTCGATCGCGGCCGCCTGAATCGCGTCCGGCTCGAACGAGGCGGCGACGTATCCGTCGCGGACATAGCGTTCGATCGCGCGATCGACCATGTCCGGCGGGACGCCGGCGTCGCCGCGCATCCGCGCGACGCGAAGCTGCGCGTCGCGCAGCTCGTCGGCCGGCACGTCGCGCGGCGGCGGAGCGTCGAGGGCGATTCCGAACTCGGCCGCGACCACTTCGACCATGCGGCGCTGCGACCGAGGCGCCGCGTCGGCCGCCGCCGACAACCAGGCGCGCGCGGCCTGCTCGACTGCGAGCGGTTCCAGCGAAGCGGCGCGCATACCGCCGGCGGACAAGCGGTCGCGCAGGCGGTCGAGCGCCGATCGGCCGACGCCGCGGGCCTTTTGCCGCGCGATATAGAGCTGCCCGAGCAGGTCGGACGAATCGACGAACGCGCCGAATTCGGCAAGGTCCTGGTGGTCGAGCCACTGGGCGAACTCGACGACGCCTTCGTCGGACGTCAGTCCGTTCGGAATGGCGTCCACGGCGGACCGTTGAGCGAATGCGCCGGCGTTCAGCCCCGCGCAGCACAGCGCGACGATCATGCATCGGAACATGGGCCACCTGTCTCGCAAGCACATGGCGATCTCACCTGATTCTAGCCCCGGGCGCATCAATTCGGCGCGGTGCTCCAGGGGGCATAGTCTACGGCGTCCCACACCTTGTCGCCGGGCGGGTTGTTGTTGCAGCTTCCGTCGAGGCACAACCCCGGCGGGTCGTGCGGGCCGCTGGCGTGGTTCCACCAGTTGTATTCGCAGTGGATGAACGAGTAGAACCCGAGCCAGTCGATGTACGGCGCGCTGATGAACACGGCGTACTGGTTCGCGCCGGTATGGCCGCTGAAGTTATTGTAATTCAGGTACAACGTGTCGTAGACGTAGCTGCTTGTGTCCACCCAGACGCCGCGCGGTGTCGTCCCTCCGCCGAGGAAGCGGTTGTATCGCGCGCCAAATTGACCCACGTTCGCAAGCCGCACGCTGATGGCGGTCGTAGTGCTGAAGTTGTTGTGCTCGAGATACGCGCGCCCGTCGTTGTCCACGTTCACGCCGACCTGGTTGCCGCTGTACACGCACCAGTCGGACCGGACGGTGTACCAGCCCGACGTGCTGTCGCAAGTCAGCGCGGCCCCGGACGTATGGCCGGTGAGTACGCAGGTATTGAGCGTCATGTTGGTTGCGTCGAACAAGTAGATTCCGGCCGTCGGGTATCCGCCTACGCTCGATCCCGCGGTATTGCTCTGGAATCGCGCGTACTGGAAATCGGGAACTGCCGCGAGGAACGTGGCGCTATCGTTGCACCAGACCGCGCCGCCGTGCTGGGCGGCGGAGTTAAAGTTGACGTTGTCGCCGCTGCGCAGCCGCACCTCGGCCGCGCCGGACGGCGTCCCGTCGCCCTGATTGAGCATTGCCAGGCCGCCGCCGTGTCCGACCGAAGAATTGTACTCGATCATCGTGCCGCCGGTGGAGAAGAAGTCCGAGTTGCGGACCGAGACTCCGCCGCCGTTTCCGCCGACCGTGTTCGAGTTATAGCGGAACGAGTTATTCGCCGAGTTGAACGTGATGTCCACCGTCCCGTGCATGCCGCCGCCGTTGCTGCGGGCGGTGTTGCTGTTGACGGTGTTTCCGGACCAGGTGCCGGATGAGTACGTGCCGTGGTTGACGCCGCCGGCGTCGTCGCCCGCTGAGTTTCCGGTGATCGTGTTGCTCGTTCCGGTGGTGGTGGCGGTGTTGAACGTGCAGACGCCGCCGCCGTCTCCGCCGATGGTGTTTCCGGTAATCTCATTGCCGGTAAGCGTCATCGTCGAGCTTCCGGCGCCGTTGTAGACTCCTCCGCCGCGACTCTCGCCGTCGGCGCCGCTGCCGCCGCGGTTGCCGAATATCTTGTTGTTCTGCACGGTGGATGGATGGCCGCCCAGCAGGCCGCGGGCGCCGTCGGCCGGACTCGCTGCGATGAGCGCGTTGAGGTCGTCGTTCGTGCCGCACACGCCGACGCCGCCGCCGATGAAGGCGTCGTTGCCCTCGATCGTATTGTCGCGAATCGTCACGCTTCGGCCGGACATGTTGCCCTGAACGCCGACGCCGCCGCCATAGAGCGCCTTGTTGTTGTAAATCCAGTTATTGCGGATAGTCGTGTTCTGCACGTTGCGGCAGAACACGCCGCCGCCGCCGCCCTGGCTCACCGACACCCAGTTATTCGTGATGATGTTGTAGTCGACGAACACTCCCCACGACGTTTCGACGTAAACGGCCGCGCCGTAAGAGGGCGTCATCGCGATGAGGTTGTCGCGGAAGCGGTTATACCGCACGACCGCGTTGGTGCAGTTCACAACGCGAACGCCGCCGCCCGTGCCGGACTTGCCTCGCGTGATGTCCAGGCCCGCCAGGTACGTGCTGCCGAGCGTGTAGCCGTTCATGATGAACACGACACTGGCGTTGCCGCCATTCACGACCGGCAGATTCGTCGGAATCAACTGGTGCGGCGCGTTGGTGTCGATGTCTCCGCCCAGTCCCAGGACCCAGGTCTGGTTGCCGATGACCAGGCCCGATTCGTTGTACGTTCCTCTTGACACGATCACGTTGTCGCCCGCGCCGGCGGCCGCCAGCGCCGCCGCGATCGTGCGGTGCGCGCGGTAATTGCCGACGTCGAACGCCGTGCCGCTGCAGACAATGTGGTGCTTGCCCCATGCCCAGGGCGAGACCAGCGTGCCGAACGCGCGCACCACGTCGCGGTGCGCGCCGCCGCCGACCACCAGCTCGAGCTCGACGGCGCCCGTTTCGGCCGCCTCGATGTGCCAGTTCGCGTTGTCCAGATCGCCAGGGGCGACGTTCCGCACCGTCTGGTTGGAGTCCATGTACACGCTGCCGTTGCGCATCACGCGGAACGCGCCGGCGTTCCCCGCGATCGCCGTCTTGCGAAGCTGAATCGGAAACTCGCCCTGCGCCTCGACCGGCAGCACGTTCAGCGTCGGCAGCGCCAGCCAGTAGTCCGGCGGGTTGTCCTGCCCCGGAACAACGATCTTCGTACCGGAGCCGCGCGTATGCTCCGTGGCCTGCGATGCGTACTGAATGTCCAACGCGGCCTGAAGGACCGTCAGGCTGACTTCCTCCTCCTCTCCCAGCAAGTATCCGCCGCAGTAATGCTCCGCAAGGATTGTCACCTTGCCGGGCCACAGCCCCTCGATGCCGAGCTCCCAGTTCGGACCCTCCTCGGCCGGCAGCGAGATGGACCCTCCGCCCCAGAGAATTTCCTCGCCGTCCTTGCTGTGCTGGTCGAAGATGCGCACGCCGCCGTCCCCGTACACGCTCAGCACGACGCTCTGATTCTTGCAATCCTTGTCCCAGCCATCCGCGGAGACGCTCAACGGCTGGACATCGTCGAGGTCGTCCGATCCGTCCACAACGGGGTTGTCGAAGTCCGGTCCGTTCGGATCGCCGTCGTCGTCGTCATTGACGCCGAGCCACTCGGTCACGCTGACGGAGACGCCGCCGTCCTTGGGTTTGAACACACATTCGCCGGTGTTGGGATCGCAATCGTCGATCGTGCAGCAGTCTCCGTCGTTGCAGTCCGGACAGTTCGGGTCGTTGGGGTCATTCGGATCGTTCGGGTCATTGGGGTCGTTCGGATCGTTGGGATCATTTGGATCGTTCGGGTCATTGGGGTCGTTCGGATCGTTGGGATCATTTGGGTCGTTCGGATCGTTGGGATCATTTGGGTCGTTCGGATCGTTCGGATCGTTCGGATCATTCGGGTCGTTGGGGTCGTTGGGGTCATTGGCGTCGTTCGGATCGTTGGGATCACTGTTTGGGTCATTCGGATCGCTATTGGGGTCGTTGGGATCCCCGTTCGGATCGTTGGGATCGCTATTCGGATCGCTATTCGGATCGCTGTTGGGATCGCTGTTGGGATCGCTATTCGGGTCACTGTTGGGATCGCTATTCGGATCGCTATTCGGGTCACTGTTGGGATCGCTATTCGGATCGCTGTTCGGGTCGTTCGGATCATTCGGATCGTTGGGGTCATTCGGGTCATTCGGGTCATTCGGGTCATTCGGGTCATTCGGGTCATTCGGGTCGTTCGGATCATTCGGATCGTTGGGATCGTTGGGGTCATTCGGGTCGTTTGGATCGTTCGGATCGTTCGGATCATTGGGTTCATTCGGCTCGTTGGGTTCGTTCGGCTCGTCGTCGCAGTCGTCCGAGCTGATCGAGACCTCAAACCAGTGCGAGTACGCCGAACCGTCGTCCCCGAACACCTGCACCTGCATCACCGCGCGACCCGACTCCGTCCACTCGGCCGTCAGAAGGTCATACGCAAATGAATCCACTTCACCCGGAGCCAGCGCGACGACACCCGCCGCCGGCGCGGCGAACAGCTCCAGATCGCCGTCGATCCGGTCGACCGCCCACACGAACACCCGGCCGTCGCCCGTACCGTTTTCCAGGCCGGCCCAGCCATAAGTGCTGTCGTCGAAGATGTCGCCCGCCACGTCGTCCGCAAACACGTCGTCCGGGCAACGCTCGAACGTCGCGCCCGGGCCGGTGCCCAACGCACGCGCGCCGTCATCCGCCCCGGCCGGTGCCGCGGAATTAGCGATCCAGTCCCAGCTCGCGCCGCTGCTCGTAAAGACAATTCCGTATGCTCCGAGGCCGGTCTCGCTCGTCGGCGCGGCGGCCAGCGCGCCACCCGGCTCCGAAAGCTCGGACCACGCCGCGGCGCTGCCGGCCCGCGGGGTTGCCACCATGCTACAAAGGACAATCGCCAGTCCGAACGATGCAAAGGCTCTGCTGGATGACATCGCGCCAATCCTTGAGAACGATTCACTACGGATGCGCCTGGGAGGGCGCCGCCGCGCTGTCACACTGTGCATGTCGCCGGGCGACGGACGAATAGCGGCCAGAACTGATAGTGATTTCGGACTTAGTGATGTGAAGTCTAATGGACGCTGCCGAAAAAACAACTCCGCGCCGTCTGGATTGCCTATAACGTCCGCTGGACTCGATGGTTCGGACGCGCGCGAATCCGGTCAGGCCCGACCGCCGCCGGACGACTTCGCCGCGCGACCGCCCTACGCAGTCGCACTCGCTGCCGGGCGGTCTCCCGGCGTAGGATTCGTTCGCCGCCCGTGTTATAGTTCGATTCGCGGGCGAATGAACCGCGGGATCCGTATCTCGCGCCAGCCGGCGAGACGCTGCGGGACGATCGTCGCGGCGCGCAGCCGGCGGAACGGCGCCCACGAAGCTATCAGCGAAGGTGACCCATGTCCGACATGCTCCGACAACTCGGAATCGAAAGCGAGAACCCCGGCGGATTCTGCGGCGAGTGGATGGGCAACGGCGCTCCCCTGGACGTCATCACTCCGATCGACGGCTCCAGGATCGCCACGGTGCGGCAGGTGACCGAATCGGAGTATGACCGGATCTCGCAACGCGCCCACGAAGCGTTCCTGAAGTGGCGAATGGTCCCGGCCCCGCGGCGCGGCGAGGTCGTTCGCGTGCTCGGGCACAAGCTTCGCGAACTCAAGCACGAGCTCGGCCTGCTTGTCACACTCGAAATGGGCAAGATCGCGGCCGAGGGCCAGGGCGAAGTCCAGGAAATGATCGACATCTGCGACTTCTCCGTCGGACTCAGCCGTCAGCTCTACGGCCTGACCATGCACTCCGAGCGCCCCCTGCACCGCATGTATGAGCAGTGGCATCCGCTCGGCGTTGTGGGCGTCATCTCCGCCTTCAATTTCCCCGTCGCCGTCTGGAGCTGGAACGCCGCCATCGCCGCGGTCTGCGGCGACAGCACCCTGTGGAAGCCGGCCAGCAAGACCCCGCTGACCGCCATCGCCACCACGCGCATTGCGCAGCGCGCCTGCGAGGAGTGCGGCGTCGATCCGGCCATCTTCTCGCTCGTGGTCGGTCCCGGCCGCTCGGTCGGCGAGAAGCTGCTGCACGACCGGCGCGTTCCGCTGATCTCCTGCACGGGCAGTTGCGGGGTCGGCGCGCACGTGGCCGAAGTGGTCGGCAAGCGCTTCGGGCGCACGATTCTGGAGCTGGGCGGCAACAATGCGATCATCGTCACGCCGCACGCGAATCTGGACCTGGCGCTGCGTGCGATTCTGTTCGGCTCGATCGGCACATCCGGGCAGCGCTGCACGAGCACGCGGCGGATCATCGTGCACAACGCGGTGAAGGACGAGCTTCTCTCTCGGCTGGTCCGCGCGTACGAAGGCGTGAGGATCGGCGATCCGCGCAAGGCCGAGACGCTCATGGGCCCGCTCGTCACGACGCAGGCGGTCCAGGACGTGCAGAACGCCATGAAACGTGTGAAGGAGGAAGGCGGGCGGATTCTCTGCGGCGGCGAGAAGCTGGACGGCCCGCAATTCCCCGGCGGGCACTACATGAAGCCCTGCATCGCCGAGGCCCGCAACGAATACCCCATCGTCCAGGATGAGACGTTTGGCCCGATCCTCTACCTCATCGGCTACGGCCGAGCGGGCGGCGGGAAGTCCGGAGATGCGGCGCTGCTGGCAGACCTGGAAGAGGCGCTCGCGTATCAGAACGGCGTTCCGCAGGGGCTGAGCAGCGCGATCTTCAGCAATCACGTGCTCGAAACCGAGCGGTTCCTGTCGCACGTCGGCAGCGATTGCGGCATCGCGAACGTCAACATCGGCACGAGCGGTGCGGAGATCGGCGGCGCGTTCGGCGGCGAGAAGGACACCGGCGGCGGCCGCGAAAGCGGCTCGGATTCGTGGAAGGTCTACATGCGGCGTCAGACGAACACGATCAACTGGAGCACCGACCTGCCGCTGGCGCAGGGGCTGAAGTTCGGGGATTGAGTAAGGCAGCCCATGCCATTTGACACCCGCGAGCATGATTACAATCGAGAATGCCGGGACGCCGTTCACGGCTTCGTCTACCTGAGCGACGCGGAGTGGGCGATCGTCGATTGCCCGACGTTTCAGCGCCTTCGCGATATCCGACAGCTTGCGATGGCCCATCTCGTCTACCCCGGAGCGATCCATACGCGCTTCGAACACTCGCTCGGGTGCCTTCACCTCTCGAACTGCATCTATGAAGCCGTGTCGCGCCAGGTCCAAAGGCAGGCCTGCCCCACCTTCGCCCAGGCGTACGGGGTTAATGTCGAGTTGGAAAAGCGCGGGCGCCAACTCTTACGACTGGCAGGGTTGCTGCATGACCTTGGGCATTCCCCGTTTTCCCACAGCGGCGAGAACCTGATGCCCGAGCAGGCGCAAGAAGGCGTGTCTCGGAAGGTTACCCATGAAGACATGACGGCGAACCTGATACGAGATACTGAGATAAATCAGGTAATAAAGAACAAGTTTGGTCCTGAATGGGTAGAAGAGGTGATTGCGGTTGCGACAGACCCAGAACTTGCGAGGCTTCCAAGTGGGGCGAATCGACCCTGGCTCCGATTCCTGAACGAGATGCTGACCGGCGAACTCGGCTCGGACCGCATGGACTACCTCCTCAGGGACGCCATGCACTCGGGGCAAAGCGCGGGGCTGTTCGATTATCGCAAACTCATCGACTCGATGATCATTGTTCCGCCGCCGGAGGAGTCGGGCGAGCATTTCCGATTGGGCTTGGATGAAGCCGGCTGGCTGGTCGCCGAGCAAATGGTGGCGGCGAGATATTTGATGTATGTTTTTCTATATTTTCACAAGACAAAGCGCATCTACGAAATCCACTTGGAGCGGTTTCTCGCCAAGTGGCTGGAGCAGGAGCTCGGGAGTCCTTGCTTCCCAGTCAATGACGCGCGAAAGTACGCGCTGCTCACGGATAGCCGGATTTGGGCCGCGATCTATGCAGCGGCACAAACGGACGACGATCTCGGCAAGCTCGCCAGGCCTTTTGTGGATCGCTCCCACCTCAGGCTCGCATGCGAACTGCTGCCGGTCGACAATGGCTCGCCCGTTCATAGTCCGGGAGCCGTAGAACCCGGTTCGGCGGAAAGCGGTCGCCGCAATCCGCACGTTTGGAACGCAGAACGATTTGACAAGCTCGCTGAGGCTGTGAATAATCACGTTAGGCAAAAGTACGGGTCCGCGAGCGTGGTCCCTGACGAGACGAAACATCATGCGGCGAAGTTCTTCGGTGCGAGAGACAAGATATGGGTGTACTTGGAGAATCGAACGCGATATCTTGATGAACTGTCTGAAATTGTCGCGGGAATGCCCGATAAAATCTGGCGTGGTCGAATTTACGCGCCAGAGGAGATACGGCCAGGCGTTAAGTCGTTCTGCTCGGAATGGTTAAAGGCAAATAGCTAGTATACAGGGAGCCCGCAAGATGAGCCCTTCTGAGGTGGATCGGGCCCCATGGGTTGTCGCGGCAGCGCGCGCGTTGAAAAAGAATGGCAGTTGGACGGGACGCGTTCATCTTCACAAGCATCTTTTTGTTACTCAGGTGCTTAGGCTCGCCAATCCCCCCTTCGGCTTCCTGCTCTACGACTACGGTCCGTACTCATTCGATCTCGACCGCGAGATTATCGAACTGGAATTGACAGGCCGTCTCGGGCGCTGGTATCCGCAGCCCGGGTTTGGGCCGCAGTACGAACCGACGGCGCAAGGTCTCGCGCTGGAAGCATCGCTCGATTCCGCCTCTCGCGATGCGATCGACCGTACCGCACAGGCGCTCGGAGCGCGCAAAGCTCAGGAACTGGAGTTGATCGCGACCTGCCTGTGGGTGGAAAAGATTGAGCAGATTCGCGACGACGAAAATCTGATTCCCAGAGTGCGGCAAATCAAGCCGAAGTATGGTGAAGTCGCCGTTCGAAGCGCACTTGAGGACACTCGGGCGCTGAGCGACGCGCTATTGCGCCCCTCGTGATAGCTGCGCACTCGGATCACAGTACGAAAATCGAACTAACGGCATCCATATCTCGCTCGTGAGTCTCACCCCGGCTCGCGTCGGGCGCGCGTGCTGCGGACTCGACTGTGCGCATAGAAATTCCGGTTCATTCGACCCGATCCCCCCGGGTTCGTTGCCTGCGGTGGCTCGACTCGTGGCTCCACGCCGCGGACCCTGCGGGGCCGAACGCTTCGCGCCGTGTGCTCTCTACGACCTACGCCGTTTGCGATCCTGATGAACCGCGCCGCGTGCATTCCTGACGAACTGGGCCGGTCGCAGCGTGCAACGCCGTCGAACGGGTAGTGGTAGCGTTCGGATCAGAGCCGCGACCGTCCGGGAGTGGGGTCCGCGAAGACGGCTCTGCGTCGGGAGCAGCTCGAACGCACTCGGCCAATCGACGTGAGTCCCCTCAGACTGCCCCCGCTTGAGAACCCGGCTCCGCTCGGATACAACGTCTCGCTTCGACCCGCACGGCGGGAGTTACCAGGAGCGATCCAGAATGAAACGCGCGGACGATCTGTTCAACGCGATACGGGACCGCAAGGCTGTCATCGGCGTCGTCGGTCTGGGATACGTCGGGTTGCCGCTGATTCGCGAAATCTGCGCCAACGGGTTCACCGCCTACGGCTTCGACATCGACGAGCGGAAAGTCGCGATGCTGAAGTCCGGCAAGACGTACATCCGCCACCTGCCCGGAGACCAGTTCAAGAAGCTGTGCCAAAAGGGCAAGTTCATGCCGACCAGCGACATGAAGCTGCTCCGCAAGGCCGACGCCATCCTCATCTGCGTCCCGACGCCGCTCAACAAGATGCACGAGCCGGACATGTCCTACGTCGAGGGCACCACCCGGACCATCGCCGCCACGCTCCGCCCGGGACAGCTCATCGTCCTCGAATCGACGACCTACCCCGGAACCACCCGCGAAATCTGCCAGCCGATCCTCGACGCCACCGGGCTCAAGCTCGAGCAGGATTACTTCCTCGCGTTCTCGCCGGAGCGCGAAGACCCCGGCCGCAAGGACCTGACCACGCGCGACATCCCCAAGGTCGTCGGCGGCGCGGGCCCGCACAGCAGCCGGCTGGCCGCCGCGCTCTACGGCGCGATTGTCGCCAACGTCGTGCCCGTCTCCACCTGCGAAGTCGCCGAGGCCGCCAAGATCGTCGAGAATGTCTACCGCTGCGTGAACATCGCGCTGGTCAACGAGCTCAAGCTCCTGTTTGACCGCATGAACATCGACGTCTGGGAAGTGATCGACGCGGCCAAGACCAAGCCGTTCGGCTTCCAGGCGTTCTACCCGGGACCCGGCCTGGGTGGACACTGCATCCCCATCGATCCGTTCTATCTCTCGTGGAAGGCGCGCGAGTACGGAATGACCACGCGCTTCATCGAGCTGGCCGGCGAGATCAACACGCGCATGCCCGAGCACGTCGTCAATCGCGTCGCCGAAGCGCTCAACGCGCACGGCAAGCCGCTGAAGGGCTCGTCGGTTCTGGTGCTGGGCCTGGCCTATAAGAAGGACGTGGACGACGTCCGCGAGTCGCCCTCCGTCACGCTGATCGAGCTGCTCCAGAAGCGCGGCGCGAAAGTCAGCTATCACGACCCGTTCATCCCGTCCGGCAAGCCGATGCGCGAGCACAACATCACGAACCTGCGCAGCGTCCCGCTCACCCCGGAGCGCCTCCAGGCGACCGATTGCGTGCTCATCGCGACGGACCACAGCACGGTCGATTACGACCTGGTCTGCAAGCACGCGCCGCTCGTGGTCGACACGCGCAACGCGACCGGCGGCAAGACCCGACCGAGAAATCGTGTCGTGAAGGCGTAGCGCGGCCTATGCCGTCTTCGCGCTGAGCGCGGCTTCGACGCGCGAAGACAGACTCGCCGCGTCGATCTCCGATTCCAGTCGTACGGTGGGAACGCGTCCGGGACGGTCCGGATCCGTGTGCCGCGCGACGATCCAGGTCTGCTCATCCAGCAGATCCGCCGGTGTGTCGCCGGCCGGCGGCGAAGTCAGATGCTGAAGCGCCCACGCCGACGCGCCCTCCGACGCCGACGCGCGCTTCAACACCGGACCGGGATTCAATGCACCGTCGAGAAAGACAAACGGCTTCACCGCCTTGCGGCGCGCGAGCGGAACCAGCAGCAGCTCGCGCCAACCCGGAACGACGCGCAGCCGGGCCTCGCTGAACTTGCGCCAGCGCTGCGCCGCCTCGACCTGCTGCTTCAGCAGGTTCGCCGCCTCGAACCGCAGCGCCGCCGCTTCGCCGCGCATCCGCGCGTCCGCCTGCGCGACCCAGTCCGCTGCGTTGCCGGACAGAAACCGCTCCGCGGCGGCCGTGCGATCCAGCATCGGCGCCAGCGGCGCGCCGCCGTCGCACGGCCCGTCGCAGCGCCCCAGCTCGACGTAGGCGCAGCGCCGCCCGTTGGGTACGCGGGCCAGCTCGCGCGGATGCCGACAGAGATCGAACAGATCGACCAGCAGGTCGAGCGTGTCGGTCGCGGTCCGACGCGACGGGAACGGCCCGACGCACGGCCCCGGCTGCGACCAGACCCGTTCGGTGACGACGAACTGCGCCGGCGTCGAGCTCAAATCCAGCTTCACGAACCAGGCCCGACCCAGCGCGACCAGCTCGCCATATCCGCGTGGCCGCCAGCGCCGCGCCGTCAGCAGGTGAATCCAGTCCGCCTCGAAGCGAGACGCGACAATCCGCCAGCGCGCCGCGCGCACGACGCCCGACACGTCGGCCCGACGGCCGTCCGGCGTCGGCTCGACCAGGCGCGTTCGCAGTGTTCGGCGCAGGTTTTGCGACGAGAGGAGCTGGACCGGGCGATCGGCTTCGTCGCACAGCAACACGACCGCCGGCAAGGTCGGAACGCCGGAGAGAACCGCGTCATCCAGCCGATCGACCCAGGCGATGCGATCGCTGAGCAGGTCTTCAAACGAATGCGGTTCGGGGATCATGCCGCGCCTCGCCCCGCGCCGACCGCCGGGTCCGTGCGCGACACCGGGCCTGCACCCGCGATCGAGCGCTACACAAGCATGCCGGTGATTTCGCTCTCGAATACGAAGTGCTCGCCGACGAAGCCCTGGACGGCCGAGATGACGCGGCGGCGCTTCAGCTCGATTACGCGGCCGACCACGACGAAGCGCGCCGGCGGCTCGACGATGCCGCGGAACTTGACGTGGTCCACGCCGGTGAACCCGAGGAACGCTTCGCCCTTGCCGATGTGGAAGTGATACAGATAGCTGGAAAGCTGGGCCGCGCACTCGATCATGAGCACGCCCGGAAACAGCGGCCGGCCTGGAATGTGCCCGCGGGTCCACCACGCGTCGCTACGAACGTCGTGATAGCCGGCGATCAGCCCCTTCTGCTCGTCGTGAAAGACGATCGCGTCCAGAAGACGGAACTCATGTCGATGCTGGTTGAACCGCTCGATGGCCGCGTGGTCGGCAACGCAGCGCGTCAAATCCAGACTGCTCGGGTCAAGGATCAGCGGTGGCGGCATTCGGGCCCCATGCGGAGAACATCGCAACAGCGATGGCGCTAGCTCGAAGGCTGCTCCGGCGTCTGCTCGCGGATGTCCAGAATCTTCTTCCGAACCGCCTGCGCGGCGTTCTTGACATCCTGCATCGCCTTCCGAACGCGGGTGCCCGCGGCCTTGTTCCCGCCGATCGCCTTATAGACGTCGTCCGCGATCTCTTCGACAAGGCGGCGGAGCTTGTCATAGTCCTCCATCGGGGCCTCCTGGGCTGGTATCGCCGCTGGATCGCCGCCCAATTCACTTCACGCCGAGGCGGCTCGGTGGCGAATCGCGCTTTTTTATCCGGGCATTGCCGCGATTGCAAGCGTGCGCACCGGCACGGCCTGGCCTGGATTTTTCCGTCCGGACACGGCCGCGGTCGCTCGGCGCATGTCGCCACCCCGCGGCGAGATCGCGGCTAGCGTTGCAGGACCTGGCGCAGGGCCTCATCGAGGCGTGCCGTCCTGAACTGAAACCCGGAATCCAGAAGACGTTGCGGCATGACGCGCTGTCCTTCGAGCAGCAGCCGAGCGCCCATCTCCCCCAGCGCCGCGCGAATGAGCAGGCTTGGCGCCGGCAAGACCGCCGGGCGAGACAGGACGGTCGCCAGCGTGCGGGTAAACGCGCGGTTCGTCACCGGATTGGGCGATACGGCGTTGACCGGACCCTTCAGGCGGTCGTGGCGAATCGCGAAGACGGCGGCCTCGACCAGATCGTCCAGCCCGATCCAGCTCATCCATTGCCGCCCGCTGCCGAGCACGCCACCCAGACCCAGGCGAAACGCCGGGAGCATCTTCGCCAGCGCGCCGCCCTTGGCCGACAGCGCCAGCCCGATCCGCAGGCAGACGACGCGCGCCCCGGACGCGCCGGCGCGCTGTGCGGCCTGTTCCCACTGCGCGCACAGCTCCGGCAGGAAGCCGACGCCGGGCGGATCGTCCTCGCACACGATCTCGTCGCCTCGGTCGCCGTAATAGCCGATCGCCGACGCGCAGACGATCACCCGCGGCGGGAGCCGCAGGCGCAACACCGTGTCGGACAACAGGTTGGTGACGTTGAGCCGGCTATCGCGGATCGCGGCCTTGCGTCGCGCTGACCATCGACCGCCGGCGACATTCTCTCCGCTCAGGTTGACCAGCGCGTCGACGCCCTCGAGCGCTGCGGCATCCAGTTGTCCGGCGGCGGGACTCCACGAAACCTCGTCCGGGCCGGCGGCTGCGCGGCGCACGAGCGTGAGGACTCGGACGCGCTCGCGGCGCAGTCGCTCGGCGAGCGCCGTGCCGACCAGTCCGGACGCACCGGCGATCACGACGACCTTCGGCGCCGATCCCACCTGTCCGGCGTCGCGGGCCGCAGGGTTCGTTGGGGCTTTGGACATGCCGGATGAGGATAGCGCGCCGCCGTGCAGAGGTCATCGGGTCGGTCGGTTTCCGCCGTTTCGGCGGGCGCGTATCATCGCCGCCCGGCCACGGGGTTCCGAGCGAAAGGAGCAGGCATGTCCGCGTCAGCCACGGCGAGCACGTCAGCGGAAGCGCCCGGGCGCGGGTTCGGCCCGGCGTTTTGGGTGCTGAATTCGATCGAGATGTTCGAGCGGCTGGCGTACTTCGGCGTGCGCGTCGTCGTCCCGATCTACATCATGCAGGCCGACGAGCCGGGCGGGCTGCACCTGAGCGCGAAGCAGAAGGGCGACATCTACGCCTGGTGGTTCATCTTCCAATCGGTGCTCCCGATGTTCACGGGCGGGTTCGCCGATCGGTACGGCTTCAAGCGGACGATGGCGTTCTCGATCGTGATGAACATGATCGGGTACATCCTGATGGCGTACATGCGCGACTACTGGAGCTTCTTCGCCGCCGTCATGGTGCTGGCGTTCGGCACGGCGTTCTTCAAGCCGAGCATCCAGGGGTCGCTGGCGCAGAATCTCACCAAGGCGAATTCGTCGCTCGGTTGGGGGATTTTCTACTGGGTCGTCAACATCGGCGGGCTGATCGGACCGTTCGTTTCGGCGATCATTTTCCCGTCCGTCGCCGATCAGCGCGGCTACGTGCATTGGAAGACGCTCTTCTTCGCCTCGGCCGGATTCACAGCGTGCAACCTGCTGCTGCTGATGTTCTTCAAGGACGTGCCCTCGGGCGCGGACAAGCGCCGCGGTCCGCTCGAAGTGCTCTGGATGACGCTGGAGAACATCTGGCCGTACTGGTTTCGCGGCGGAAAGTTCGTGCCGGCGCGCGCGATCCCGGGCATCTTTCTGGCTATCGCCGGAATCGTGCTGAGCTTCGTATGGCCTAGCCAGCTACCGGCGGCGGCGCAACCCTGGGCGCCGACGGCGCTGGTGATCGTCGGGCTGGTGCTGGTCGCGTGGCTGCGCGACGGGGAGTTCACATGGCAGCTCCGGCTGCCGGCGTGGCTGATCATCATGGCCGGCTTCTGGCTGATGATGTACCAGTTGTGGGACTTGCACCCGACGTTCATCGTCGACTGGGTGGACAGTTCCAGCATGGCCGCCTCGCTGGGCTTCCTCCCGGAGGGGGTACTGGGCACGCTCGTGGATCAGACCGATCGCGGGCCGCAGGTCAAGCAGCAGATGCTCCTGAACATCAACGCGGCGTTCATTGTGCTGTTCGTGGTCGTCGTTTCCTGGATGGTCTCGCGGATGCGAACGCTCAGCTCGATGCTGATCGGCATGAGCGTGGCGACGGTAGGCATTCTGGTCGCCGGCCTGACCGCCAACGGCTGGGTGCTGGCGCTGGGCATCATCTTCTTCTCGATCGGCGAGATGCTGACCGGCCCGAAGAAGAACGAGTACCTGGGCCTGATCGCACCGCCAGGCAAGAAGGGCCTTTACTTAGGTTACGTGAACATTCCGGTCGGCATCGGCGGCTACATCGGCTCGAAGATGCACGGCTACCTGTACGGACACTTCGGCGAGAAGGCCGTGCTCGCGCAGAAGTACATCGCCGAACACCTGCCCGAGAAGGCCGCGGCGGGCTGGGACGGCGCCATCAGCACGCTCGAGGCGTCCGCGGGAGTTCCGCGCACCTCGGCCTTCGCGAAACTGTGCGAGTACACCCAGCTCGAACCGTCGGCCGCGACGAAACTGCTCTGGGAGACGTACGATCCGCAGTACGTTGTGTGGATTCCGTTCGCGGTCATCGGCGTGATTTCGGCCGTCGGACTGGCGATCTTCGGCCAGATGGCCAAGCGCTGGAAGGACATGGACGCGTAACGACGCGGGCGTGAACATCCTGGCGTGCGGCGCGCGATGCCGACCAAGCCGGCGCGAGCAGAACCGACGCATCGAGCGCGCAGCAGGCTGACGCTCGCAGCGGGAATGATCGACGCAACGCGAAGCGGAGGATGGGGACATGGGACTGCGCGGATTCGGATTGCTCGTGCTGCTCGCGCTCGGCGCGCTGCCGACGGCGCGCGGCGAGACGCGCCTGTTCATCGCGTTCTGGAATGTCGAGAACCTCTTCGACACCGCCAACGACCCGCTCGTCGAGGGCGACGAGGAGTTCACGCCGACAGCGGACAAGAAGTGGACCGAAGAGCGCCTGGGCGAAAAGCTCACGAACCTGGCCAAGGTCATCTCCGAGATGAACGCCGGGCGCGGCCCGGAAGTGCTGGGCCTGTCTGAAATCGAAAACCGTGCCGTACTGGAGATGCTCGTCGCGAGGCTTGCACCGCTTGCCCGGGCGTATGAAATCGTGCACCAGGATTCGCCCAGCGGGCGCGGCATCGACTGCGCCCTCCTGTTCGACCGCAATCGGCTCACTCTCGCGCGGCACGACTTTCTCCGCTCGACCGTGACCGACACGCGCGACGTGGTCGAGGCGCAGCTCACGTTCGAAGGCGCGCCGCTCACCGTCTTCGTGAATCACTGGCCGTCTCGCGTCGGCGATCAGACCGGCGAGCAGCGCGAGACCGTCGCCGCGCGGCTGCGGCAGCGCATCGACGAACTGCTCGCCGCCGACCGCACCGCCGACATCGTCGTCCTCGGTGACCTGAACGACCACCCGCACGACGCGTCCGTGGCGAGGCGTCTCGGCGCGACGATCTCGGCGAGCTCCATGCCCGCCGCGAGCACGCAGCCCACCGCGCTCGTCAACACCGTCTGGCCGATCCACGTGCGCGGCGAAATCGGCTCGTACAAGTACGACGGCCGATGGGAGATGATCGACCACGTGATCATCTCGCAGGGGCTGATCGATCCGCGCGGGCTGAGCTGGAAACCGGACTCGACGGCCGTGTTTGTGCGCGACTTCATGCTCTACAAGCCGGGCACGCCTGACGCCCGCCCGAACCGCTCCTACGGCGGAGATCGTTATTACGGCGGCTATTCCGACCACTTGCCGGTCGTCTGCGAGCTCGTCGCGCAGCCCTGAATCGCCGAGCCCGGATACAATGGCGGCGCGCGACCGGGAGGCGGTCGGCCTTTGACCGCATCGACGGGCGAGGCGTCCGCACCACTCGGAGTTCCGGGGGACCGGTCTCCGACCGGTCTTATGGCCGGCGGGACGCCGACGCACCCGAGCGGAAACGCCGAACTTCAGCAGGTCTTTCGCACGGAACCGCATCCTGGCCGCGCGTCGGGGGGACGCCATGCGACGATTCGACCCGGCCGCTTCACTCGCCGACATGCGCCACGAATTCGGCGAGCACGGCGGCGTGAACATGTCGATCGAGGCCAGCACCACGTTCACTGTGATGCACGCCCGCACGATGCCGGAGATTTTTCACGGCCAGTGCCCGCCGGAGATGGGCGGGGGCGGGTGCTATCTCTACGGGCGGCACTTCAACCCGACCGTGTACGTGCTCGGCCGCGAGATCGCCGCGATCGAGGGCGCGCCCGCCGGATACGCCACGTCCAGCGGTCTGGCGGCGATTTCGGCTGCGCTGCTTCAACTCTGCGGACACGGCGATCACGTCGTAGCGGGCGACACGATTTATGGCGGCACGTTCGCGCTGCTGCATGATTTCCTGCCCGCCAAGGCAGGCATCACGACGACGTTCGTTCCCGCGCACGATCTGAGCGCCGTGAAGCGCGCCGTCCGGCCGCGCACACGCGCGATCTATGTCGAGAGCGTCAGCAACCCGACGCTGCGCGTCGCGGACATCCCGAAGCTGGCCGAACTGGCGAAGTCGCTCGGCGTGAAGCTGGTCGTGGACAACACGTTCGCGCCGATGGTGCTCAGCCCGTTCGTGCTCGGCGCGGACGTCGTCGTGCACTCGCTGACGAAGTTCATGAACGGCGCCAGCGACATCATCGCCGGCGCGATCGTGGGGAGCACGCCCTTCATCGCCGGCCTGATGGATCTGCACCTCGGCGCGCTCATGCTGCTCGGACCGACCATGGACCCGCGCGTTGCCTTTGAGATCAGCCTGCGGCTGCCGCATCTCGGCGTACGAATGGCGGAGCACGGCCGGCGCGCGATGACGTTCGCGCAGCGCCTCAGCGATCTTGGACTGGCCGTCGTCTATCCGGGACTGGCGACGCATCCCGACCATGAGCTGCTGCGGCGATCCGCGAACGACGGCTACGGCCTGGGCGGCATCCTCGGGCTCGATGTCGGCACGCAGTCCCGCGCCGAAGCGCTCATGGAGACGCTTCAGAATGACGAGCGCTTCGGATACATGGCCGTCAGCCTGGGCTACTTCGACACGCTCATGAGCTGCTCGGCGGCGTCGACGTCGAGCGAGCTGAGCGAGGAAGACCAGCGCCGCGCGGGGATTCGCCCCGGGCTGGTGCGCCTGTCGATCGGCATCACCGGCTCGCTGGAGCAGCGCTGGGCGCAGCTCGAGTCGGGCCTGCGGCGCGTAGGATTGTTCTGATCGCGCTGGGAGACGCTCATGAGCCGCCTGACCGAGTTCCGCGAGTTCCGCGAGAAGATGAACCGCCGCATTCTGGACCAGAAGAACCTGGTCACGAACCGGTTCTTCGCGCTGGACACGAAGACGTACGAGGACGGCGCGCTGGACGCCCGCACCAAGGAGCTGGCCGGGCTGTCGGCGTCGCTCGTGCTGCGCTGCGACGACTGCATCGCCTATCACGTCATCCGCTGCAAGGAGCTGGGCTGCTCCGACGAGCAGGTGTGGGAAGTCCTGAACGTCGGCTTGATCGTCGGCGGCTCGATCGTCATTCCGCACCTGCGCCGCGCGGTCGCGCTGCTGGACGAGCTGCGCGAGGCGCAGGCGACGCCGGAAGCATGACCGCGGCCGGGACTCAGTTCGCTTGCGGGCGCGCAGCGCGCTGCGCCGGGCCTTGCCAGTAGGCCGCATTCCCACGGATGTACTGCCGCAGCCGATCGAGCTGGACGACGCCGATCCACGAATCCTCGCCGCCGGTCACGAGCGTATCGCCGTCCGGCGAGACCGCGAGCGAGAAGATGCTGGATTCGTGCACGTGCAGCGTCGCGACCTCCGCGCCCGCGTCGGGATCCAGCACCAGCAGCTCGCCTCCGCGACCCGCCACCCACAACACGCGCCCGGACGGGTGAAACGCCATGTCGAACACGCTCCACGGAATCCCCTCGATCTGGCGAATCTCCCGCAACGTCTCCGCGTCCCAGACGCTGACGACGCGATCGTCTCCAGCGGACGCGAGCGTGCGCCCGTCCGGGGCCCACGCGATCGCGCGAACGATCCGATCATTCGCGGGAAGGCGCCGCGCGACTTCGCCCGTCGCGACGTCCCAGATCACGACTCCACCGTCCTGCCGATCGCCCGAGCGCACCGCCGCGACCGCGAGCTTCGTGCCGTCGGGGCTGAAGGCGATCATCGGCGCGCGCTCCGCGTTCACCGCCAGGCGGCGCACGGTTCGCGGATCGCCCGATTCCCAGAGCGCGACGTGACCGAACGTGGCCGAGGCGGCGATGTGCTGGCCGTTCGGGCTGTACTTCGCGCACCAGGCTCGTTGCGGCATCGCGCCGATCTCGCGGAGCAGCGATCCGTCGCGCCGCCACTCGCGAACGGCGCCGTCGCCCCCGGTTGAGAGGATCGCAGCGCCGTCGGGCGAGAACTCGACCGAGTTGATCTCGGCTGCGTGAGCCTGGACGGCGGCCGCGCGATCGGGCTGCGCAGGATCGTGCAGATGCAGCATGCCGTCGTGGTCGCCCCAGGCCAGCAATCCGTCGGGGCCGATCGCGACCGCGCCGTTGGTGACCTCGCGCGTCTGGAACCGGTCGAGCCAGGGTCGGTCGCGCGCGTCGCTCAGCGTGATTCGAGCGCTGTCCTGTGACGCGATCAGCGGCGGTTCGGCGGTGACGGCGATGTTCCCCTGCGGATGCTCATTGCGAATCACCTGCAACGGCGCCAGATCGGGCAGGCGGAGCCGAGAGATCTCGCCGCCGAGTTCGCCCATCACCAGCGTTCCGGCGGATTCGTCGAACGCGATGCCCGAAATCGAGGCGCGCCCCGCATGCTTGCTGATTCCGCCGTTTGCGGTGTCGAGCACGCGGAGCGTTCCGCCGACTCCGACGCCGATGTAGCGCCCGTCCGGGCTGCGCCGCAAGACGTGGGTCCAGGTGCCTCCGCGGATCGGCTCATTGACGATCGGAATGCGCTCGGCGATTTCCCAATCGGGCGCCGCGCGAATCAGCACGTCGATCGCGCCGGCCGACTCGACCCCGATCAGCAGCTCGTTCTCGCGAGGCGGATCGTCGAACCGGAAGCCGCGCGCCCGGTCCGCGAACCGCGCAGGCGTGCCGCTTCCCTGCATGTCGAGAATGACGATCTCGCCAAATTCGCCCTGCACCGCGCTGAACGCAACCCAGCGCCCGCCGAATGAGAGCGCGGCGTTGCGCGGCGGTCCGTCCCACGGCAGCGCGCGTTCGCGAACCACGCCGCCTTCCAGATTGTGCACGCGCAGAACGCGGTCGTTCCAAAGCAGAAGATAGCGCCCGTCGCTGCTCGGCGACGCGCGAAACGATGCCGCATCTTTGATCGGCGGCGTCTGCGACATGAGCTGTCCGTCGAACGACCATTCGCGTCGTGTTCCGTTGACCTGCACTGCCCAGACGCGCATGGACCGAAGATTGATCCCCACGACGGACGGTCGTGATTCCACGGGAAACGCGAACCGCCGCGGATTCCGACTGTACAGCTCCGCCAGCGACCACGCCGATCGCAGCGCCTCGACGCCGCGGGCGAACAACGGAGGATCGCCCGCCTGCACGCCCACGCGCAGGGCCTCGGTCCACAACAGCGCCTCCCCCCGATTTACGTCGCCCGCCGCGACCATCAGACGCGCGCGCCGCACCGAGCTCTCGGCCAGAGCCGCTTCCGCGCGGCGGCGGGCTTCATCCAGGTCGCGCGCCAGCAGCGCCAGTCCGACCGCCGCGACCAGCAGCGTCAGCAGCAGCGCGCCGACGGCCGCGACCGGCGTGCGGTGGCGCTGCGCCAGGCGGAACAGCACGTACGCCGTACTGTCGCGACGGGCGTCGATCGGATCGCCCCGAAGGTAATTCGAAAGGTCGGCCGCCAGCGCGCTGGCCGTGGCGTAACGACGTTCCGGCGCCTTCGCCAATCCGCGCAGCAGAATCGTCTCCAGGTCGCGCGGCATGCGCGGGACGAATCGCGACGGCGGAGTCGCCTCTGTCTCGCACACGTGGCGGATGACCTCGTGCAGAGAGCCCCCGCTCGGATACGGATGATTCCCTGTCAGGACGACGTACAGCGTCAGTGCCAGCGCATACACGTCGCTCGCGACTGTCGCACCCGTGCCGCCGGCCGAGAGCTGCTCCGGCGCGGCGAACGCCGGCGTGCCGACGAACTCGCGCGTCAGAGTTGTCTCACCGGGCGCGCCCTCCGGCGACGCCAGGCGCGCCAAGCCGAAATCGAGGATGCGCGGCTGGCCGCACGCGTCGACGAAAATGTTCGAGGGTTTCAGGTCGCGGTGGATGATCCCACGGCTATGCGCATACGCGACGCCCTCGACCACCGCCACAAACAGCCGCACGACCTGGTCCATCGCGGCGCGCGAATCGAGTTGGACTCCGTGGATCGCCTGCACGTACCGGTCGATCGGCAGGCCCTCGACGTACTCCATCGACACAAAGCGCCCGCCGCCCGTCGTCCGCCCCGAATCGAACACGGTCACGATGCTTGGATGGCGAAGCCCCGCCGCCAACTCGATCTCACGCTCGAACCGGGCGCGCTGACGCCGCGACGCCGCCTCGCCGCCCAGCAGCACCTTGACCGCGGCCGCACGCCGCGTCTCCACCTGAACCGCGCGATACACCACGCCCTGCCCGCCGCGCCCGACCTCCTCCAGCAACTCGTAGCCCGGCACGCCGGTCGCGCCGAGGCTGCCGCCGGCGGGCGGACCGTCCAGCGCGGCGCGCAGCGCCGCGGCCGCGCCGGTCAGGAACTGCCGATTCTCGCGGACGTCGTTCACCGCGGCCGCACAAGCCGCGCAGGTTCCGATGTGCGCGCCAATCGGACTGTCTTTCGCGCGTCCGATCGCGAACTCTTCCAGCTCCGAGGGCCGCGGGCAGTTCGACACGTCAGTCGCCCTGTTCGAACGCGTGGCTCAATTCGCTGACGATCTCGCGCAACCGCTTCGTCATGCGGTTCTTGATGACATAGACAGTGTCCACGTCGATGCCGCACTGGATCGCCACCTCGGCCGCAGGCACGCCGTGCAGCGCCGCCAGCTCGAACGCGCGAAGGGTGTGCTCCTGCGCGCGGCTGGACTCTCTTAAACGCGTCATGGCCTCCGCCAGCACGGCCGCTTCGCGTTCTCGCTCCCAAATCTGGGTCAGGCGCGCGTCGTCCGGGATGGCGGCTTCGACGTTGGCCAGCGCCGAGTCTCCCGCCGCAGGCCGCCAGTCGCGCCGTGTTCGTGCGGCGACGTTGCGTGCGATGCCCAGCAACCACGAACTCAAACGCCCCTGGTCGCGTTCGTAGCGACCCGCGCGATAGGCGACGACGAATTCGACCAGCGCCTGTTGGGCGATCTCGGCGGCCGCCTCCGGATTGAATCCGAGCGTGCGTGCGAACCGAATCAGCACGGGGCGATAGCGCGCGTCGAAACCCGACCACGCTTCGCCATTGGCGGGGTCGCGCAGTTGCTCGATGAGGCGCGTCGTGGTGCGGGTGGGTTGCACGCGGTCGAGGTCTCCTGCGATCGCCCGGATGCGATCGCGCGACGGCCGTTCAGCGCCCCTCGCCCCCCGCAGTAACCTCGCCGCACGCCGCACGCGTCGGGCGTACATTCTCGCGATTCCGCGGACGCCGTCGCGGACTTTTCATGAGAAAATTTGGGAGAACAGCGGATGGGTTCGCGATCCGCAAACTCGGGTCATCGTTTCGGCCCGCGCGTTGGACGGCCTGGGCGAGGAGCGATGCCTGCGCGCGCCACGTCGATGGCTCTCGGCGAGGATTCGTGTCCCAAGTTACTTTTGCATATGTGTTTACGGATTCATTCGCCGGGACGGAGCACGTTCGCCGACCGGGCGGCCGACGCGCAGGCCCCGGTCGCGGGCGTCGTCGGAAGCCGATGCGGCCGCGGCATTCCAAGCGGCCGGCGGCGACGCCGGGTTGGCCGGATACGTCGCCGCGGGCGACAAGCTGCGCAAAGCCGCCCAATCGCGCGCTGATCGTATTCAAGCGATCGCTTGGACCACTGTGCGCGGCCCGCGGTCCGCCGCGGTCGCACTTCAGTTTTCGCGCCGCGCCGTCCGCGACTGAATCCCGGACACCCGCCTGTCAAACCCGCACGCATGGGGCGATCCCAAGTGCGACCTGATCCAGCCTCCGGACGGACCAGCGAGATCGCAACGATCTGCACACGGTGCCCCCGCCGATCGGACCGTCTTCGCCTTACAGCATCGCAGCGGCGGGGAACTGGTTTCCGGGCTCCTGCACGGTAAACTCGTTCCCGATCGTCCCCGGGGGACGGCGCGCGACGCCATGGCGTTGAGGAGAGGAATCCGGCCGACTGTGTCGGGACGGGGCGCGACGCCAAAGAACTGAACGTTGCCGGTGCAAACTTCAGCGCCGCCGCCCGTTCGAGCGTTTAGCCGGCGAACGCGAGCCCGAGTCGGTATGGTCGGGGCGCGCGGCGAACGCCGGATGTGAACGAGGCCGTCGGAGGCGACACCGCATCCGCCGGTATAGGGTCATTCGAGGGACGACAAGACTCGGGTCGCGCCCACGATCCTGGGTCGAAAGCGTCGTTGCAAGTTGCTTGCGGGCAGTGCGTTGCCACCGTAGCTCAATTGGCAGAGCAGCGGTTTTGTAAACCGCAGGTTGCGGGTTCGAGTCCCGCCGGTGGCTTTGTGACAGAGTACGACAGCGACGCCTTACCCGCTTCAGCGTCGGCACTTGCAGAGATTCCGCCCGCGTATCGGTTTCCCGCCGTTTTGCTAGCGAATGACGCCCGCGTACACGAAAAGTCGAAAGTTTGGTACAAACGTTGGTACAAGCGGAGCCGCGTTGTCCGTCCCCGTCGCCTTCGCCCGCTGCGCGGCCGGTCGATGCCATTCGGGCCCGAGAGCAAACCGGCTGAGCGGCCGTCCCGGCCCGCGGTCCCGGGAAAGATCGCGGCGCGAGTCGGCGCGCCGCCCTGTCGAGTGCGCCCGCGCGTTTGGCGTCGCCGTCTCATCGGCGGCCGGTGGGCGTGTCAATCGGCGATTCCCGCGCGGAGTGCGGCCGCGCAATTCCGCGTACAGCCGTGGCCGCGCGCACCGATTGACCGCGCCTTAGCACGCGGGCGGCGAATCGAATCGGCGCGACGACTCTCGGCGACCCATTCTGCGCGGCTGTTGACCTGAACCCGTTGCGCCCGATCTGCAAATGACGCGGTCCGCGGGCTCGGTACGTTCCCGGTTCAGCGCCGCGTCCGGGTCCGCATGGCGTCTTGACCCCCGTTTGCCCGGCGGGCAATATGCCTTCCGGTGTTCCGGCGCCGCACTGCGTGTCGCCCCTGATCCGGCCGCTGAATCCCTACGCGAACGTACGCGGAAGCGTCCGTCTCGAACCTGCTACGAATTGGAAACCGCCATGACTCTCCCGATCTCGAGTCGCCTTTCCGGAATGACGCAGTCGGAAATCCGCAACATGACCCGCGAGTGTGAGCGTGTCGGCGGGATCAACCTCGGACAGGGGCTGGGCGATCTGCCGACGCCGCCGGTGGTCCGCGACGGCGCCATTGCAGCCATCCACGCCCTGAAGGGCCAGTACTCGTTCCCGGAAGGCATCGTCGAACTGCGAAGGCTGATCGCGGCGAAACTGGCGCGCGACAACGGCATCACCGCCGATCCGATGAGCGAGATTGTCGTGACCGTCGGCTCGTCGGGCGCGTTCGCTTGCACGATCATGGCGCTGCTGAACCCCGGCGACGGCATTCTGCTGTTCGAGCCTTACTACGGCTATCACCTGAATGCGTCGCTGATGGCCGGACTCGTGCCGCAGTTCCTCTCGCTCTCCCCGCCGGACTTCGAAATCGACGAGGGCCGGCTGCGGGCCGCGATCCAGCCGAACACGCGGGCGATCGTGCTGTGCACGCCGTCGAATCCGAGCGGGCGCATGTACGGCGAGGCGACCCTGAGAGCGTTCGATCGCGTCTGCCGCGAACACAACCTGCTGCTGATCACCGACGAGATTTACGAGTACGTCGTCTATGACGGCCGCAAACACGTCTCAGCGGCCACCGTGGGTTCGCTGCGCGAGCGGACCGTGACGCTGATGGGCCTCTCGAAGACGTTCAGCATGACCGGCTGGCGGATCGGCTACGCGGTCGCGCCGGCGTCTCTGGCGCGGGCCATCACGCTGGCCAACGATCTGTTCTACGTGTGCGCTCCGACGCCGCTTCAGCACGGCGTGGCGGCAGGGTTCACTTCGCCGCCGGAGTACTTTGCCAAGCTGGCGGGTGACTATCAGCGGAAGCGGGACATCCTCTGCGACGGCCTGTCACAGGCGGGACTGCGGCCGATCGTGCCGCAGGGCGCGTACTACGTGCTGGCGGAGGTGGGGCACCTGGGCTATCCGAACGCCAAGGCCGCGGCGATGGCGCTGCTGGAAGAAACCAAGGTCGCGAGCGTGCCCGGCACGGCGTTCTACCGGGGCAAGACGGGCGATTCGTTGCTGCGCTTCTGCTTCGCGAAAGAAGACGACGTACTGCGTGACGCGGCCCGGCGCATCGCGAACTTCAAAGGGGCGGTGGTTCATGCCTAGCGGCGGCTCGGGCGACGCCGTCGAGTCATCACGTACGCGCTCCCGAAGCGCCGCGAGCGACGCTCGCGCGACGACACCTGAACCGGCGGCCGCAGCCGGTCCGGCCGTTGACGACGTGATCGCCGCTTTGTGCGACACGGCAACGCTTTTGTATGACCGCGGCTGGGCGTTCGGGACCAGCGGCAATTACAGCGTGGTGATCGATCGCCAGCCGTTGCGGCTGCTGATTACCGCCAGCGGCAGGGATAAGCGGCGGCTCGGCGTCGGCGATTTCCTGCTGGTCGGCGAGTCGGGATCGCCGATCGAGTGGCACGACAGCAGGCCGTCGGCCGAAACCATGCTGCACGTCGCGCTGACCAGTCGCCGTGGCGTCGGCAGCGTGCTTCACACGCACTCGGTCTGGAACACGGTGCTGTCGGAGAGACACGCGGGCAGCGGAGCGCTGCGGATCGCCGGCTATGAGATGCTCAAGGGCCTCGCAGGCATCGACACGCACGACACCGCGATCGAGATTCCGATCTTCAACAACACGCAGGACATTCCGGCGCTGGCCGATCGGCTCGTCCGGGAGCTGAACCCCGAGCCGTCACCGCCGCACGCGTTCCTGATTCGCGGGCACGGGCTCTACACCTGGGGCCGCGACCTGAACGAAGCCCGGCGACATGTGGAGATTCTGGAGTTTCTGTTCGAAGTGGTCGGGCGACGAACCGCCCTGGCGGGATAGGAGCAGCAGGCATGGCGACCGTTCGCATTCCCGAGCAGAGCCGCAGCGTCGAAGGCCTAGGTCCGATCGCGGAGTTTCTCGGTCGCTTCGGCATCGAGTATCGCCGCTGGCCACTGGAGGAGCGCGTCAGCCCGGATGCTTCATCGGAAGAGATTCTGGCGGCCTACGCGCCGGAGCTGGATGAACTGAAGCGCCGCGGCGGATACGTGACAGCGGACGTGATCGACGTGACGCCGCGGACGCCGAACCTCGACGCGATGCTGAACAAGTTCAACAAGGAGCATCATCACACCGAGGACGAGGTGCGCTTCATCGTGAAAGGCTCGGGCGTCTTTCACATTCGCCCGAACGATCACCCGGTCTTTTCGATCACGGTCGAAGCCGGCGATCAGATCAGCGTGCCCGCCGGCACGAAGCACTGGTTCGACCTGTGCGGCGATCGCACGATCCGCGCCATTCGCCTGTTCCTGGACGTGTCGGGATGGACGCCGCACTACGCCGCCGACGGCGTCCACGCGGGTTTCATGCCGGTGTGCTGGGGGCCGAGTTTCCTGCCGCCGCAGTCCGGCGGATTCGCCGGCGTCGTCGCCGCCGCGACAGCGCCGATCGCGGCGACGCCGACCGCGGATCGCGAATGAGCGACCGCGCGTTCCAGACGCTTCTGCTGGACATCGAAGGCACGGTCGCGCCGATTCGTTTCGTGACCGACGTGCTCTATCCCTACGCGCGGCAGCGTCTTGCGGCCTTTCTCGATTCACGCTGGGACGATCCCGGCGTCTGCGACGTTCGCAGGCAGATCTCTGCGGACGCCGGCGAAGCGGAGTTCTCGCGCGAGTCGATCGTGCCGCACCTGCTTTCGCTGATGGATCGCGACGTGAAGGCGACCGGGCTGAAGGCGCTTCAGGGCATGATCTGGCAACAGGGCTACGCCGATGGCACCTTGCGCTCGACGCTGTTTGCGGATGTCGCGCCGGCGTTGCGATCGCTGCACGCGCACGGCGTCGATCTGCGCGTCTATTCAAGCGGCAGCGTCGCGGCGCAGAAGCTCTTCTTCGCACATACGACCGACGGAGACCTGACGCCCCTTTTCACCGGATTCTACGACACGTCCACCGGCCCGAAGCAGGCCCCGGCGAGCTACGCGCGCATCGCCGACGCGATCGGGCGAACAGCGCGCGACGTGCTGTTTGTCTCCGACGTCGCCGCGGAGCTGACCGCGGCCCGCGACGCCGGCATGCAGACGCGCCTGGCGGTGCGGCCGGGAAACCGGCTGGTGGACGACGCCGAATTCGAGCGAATCGAGTCGTTTCGAGAGTTGTAGCGCGGCTTCGGGGTTCCCGCTGCATCGGAGTCGCATCGATCTCATCGCCATCGCGTTTCCCGGTGGCTCGATGCGATGGCGCGCCGGTCCCGCGCCCGCTTGATCGCGCCCTCCCTGAAGCCGTTCATGCTCCGATCCCGGCGCGCTTCGGACCTGTCTCCGGCATCGCCCCGCTGACGACACGATCCGCCGGCAACCCGGAATGAGCGGCACGCGGCGCGCCCGGTTCATCGCCGCCGGCTCGTGTCCGCGTCGGCGTTACGACTTCCTTACGCGCTGAGCCGCCTTTCCAACAGCGTCTTGACGGGGCTCGCGCGACAATTCTCTGGAACGGTTCCGCCGCGGAGGCTCCACGTGACATTCGTGTACCTGCTCGCGCTGGCCATCGCCACGCTGCTTCTGATTTACCTCTTCGTAGCCCTGATGCGGCCGGAGTGGTTCTGATGAGCGGTTCCGACTGGCTTCAGCTCGCGGTCTACTTCGCCGCGCTGCTGCTGTGCGCGCGGCCGCTCGGTCTCTACATGGCGGCGGTCTACGAGGGCGGTCCGCCGCGCGGGATGCGCTGGGTCGGACCGCTGGAGCGCGGCATCTATCGCGCCTGCGGCGTGCGGGCCGACCTGGAGATGAGCTGGAAACGGTATGCGGTAGCGGCGCTGTTGTTTCACGGGTTCGGGTTCATCGTGCTGTTCGGTCTCCAGCAGGCGCAGCACGCATTGCCGCTGAACCCAGACGGACTCGGGCCGGTCAGCGCCGATTTGTCCTTCAACACGGCCGTGAGTTTCGTGACCAACACCAACTGGCAGAGCTACGGCGGCGAGACAACACTCAGCTATCTGACCCAGATGCTGGGTCTGACGACGCAAAACTTCGTGTCCGCCGCAGCGGGGATGGCCGCGCTCGTCGCGCTGATCCGCGGGTTCGTGCGGCGTCAGGCGGACCGGATCGGCAATTTCTGGGTCGATCTGACGCGGTCGATCCTCTACATCCTGCTGCCTCTGTCGGCCGCATTGGCGCTCGCTCTGACTTCTCAGGGCGTGGTGCAGACGTTTGGCGGCCGAGCGATGGCGTCGCTGCTTCAGCCTGTCGTGAGCGCGGACGGCGTGGTCGTGACCGAGCAGGCGATCGCGGTCGGGCCTGCCGCGGCGCAGGTCGCGATCAAGCAGCTCGGCACAAACGGCGGCGGCTTCTTCAACGTGAACTCGTCGCACCCGTTCGAGAACCCCACGCCGCTGTCGAACTTTCTGCAATGCCTCGCGATCCTGCTGATCCCTGCGGCGCTGTGCTTCACGTTCGGTCGGATGGTCGGCGACATGCGCCAGGGCTGGGTGGTGCTCGCGGCGATGACGGCGGTGCTGGTGGCGTGCCTGGGAATCGGTCTCTGGGCGGAGACCACGTCGGCGCCCGATGCCGCCGCGCCGGGTTCTGCGCTCGAAGCGCAAGTCGGCAACATGGAAGGCAAGGAGACGCGCTTCGGCGTGGCCGGCTCCGTCCTCTGGGCGACCGCGACGACTGCCGCTTCCAACGGCTCGGTCAACTCGATGCACGACTCGTACACGCCGCTGGGCGGTCTCGTGCCCATGGTCTTGATGCAGCTCGGGGAAGTAATCTTCGGCGGCGTGGGCTCGGGCCTCTACGGAATGCTGATCTTCGTGATCGTGACGGTCTTCGTCGCCGGGCTGATGGTCGGGCGAACGCCGGAATATCTCGGCAAGAAGATCGAGGCGTTCGAGATGAAAATGGCGGCCCTGGCCGTGCTGCTGCCGTGCCTGGGAGTGCTGATCGGGACAGCGGTCGCGGTCGCGCTGCCGAACATCGGCGAGTCGCTCACGAATCCGCTGCCGCACGGTTTCAGCCAGGTTCTCTACGCGTTCTCGTCCGCGGCCAACAACAACGGCAGCGCGTTCGCGGGCTTCGGCGCGAACACCGTACCGCACAACCTGCTGCTGGGCATCGCCATGCTGCTGGGGCGCTTCGGCGTGATGCTGCCGGTGCTCGCGCTGGCCGGGGCGCTGGCAGCGAAGAAGCGCGTGCCCGCCGGCGAGGGCACGCTGCCGACGCATACGCCGCTCTTTGTCGGCCTGCTGATCGGCGTCGTGCTGATCGTCGGCGCGCTGACGTTCGTGCCGGCGCTGGCGCTAGGTCCGATCGCGGAACACATGGCCCTTCCGGCGGTGAAGTGATCGAATGATGAACGCCGAGAAACAGAACGCGCGCCCGCTGCTCGATCCGCCGATCGTGCGTCGCGCCCTGCGCGACGCGTTCCGCAAGCTTGATCCGCGCCACCAGATCCGCAACCCGGTGATGTTCGTCGTGCTGCTCGGCGCGGCGTCGACGCTGGCATTGGCGATCCTGGGAGACGGCAACGCGTCCCCGCTGTTCATCGTCGCAATTTCGACCTGGCTCTGGTTCACGCTTCTGTTCGCCAATTTCGCCGAGGCGATGGCGGAAGGCCGCGGCAAGGCTCAGGCCGAAGCGCTGCGCGGCATTCAACGCGACGCGCCGGCCCGGCGGCTGGCTCAGCCACTCCGGTCCACGGAGAAGGAGCGCATCGACACAGCCGAGATGATCGCCTCGTCGCTGCTGCGCAAGGACGATCTTGTGCTCGTCCGCGCCGGCGAGTTCATTCCCGCCGACGGCGAGGTCGTCGAGGGCGCCGCCTCCGTGGACGAGAGCGCGGTGACCGGCGAGAGCGCCCCGGTCATCCGCGAGAGCGGCGGCGACCGCTCGGCCGTCACGGGCGGCACGCGCCTGCTGTCCGATTGGCTCGTCATGCGGGTCACGTCGAATCCGGGCGAGAGCTTCCTCGACCGCATGATCGGGCTCGTCGAGGGCGCGAAACGTCAGAAGACCCCCAACGAAATCGCGCTCAGCATCCTGCTCACTGCGATGACCATCATCTTCCTCGCAGCTGTCGCCACTCTGGCGCCGTTCTCGCTGTTCACGGTGACGATGCTCGGCCGCGGCGAAATCGTCACACTCACGGTGCTGATCGCGCTGCTGGTGTGCCTGATCCCGACCACGATCGGCGGGCTGCTCTCGGCGATCGGCATTGCCGGCATGGACCGCATGATCCAGGCGAATGTGATCGCGACTTCCGGCCGAGCTGTCGAGGCGGCCGGAGACGTGGACACGCTTCTGCTCGACAAGACCGGCACGATCACGCTCGGAAACCGCCAGGCCGCCGAGTTCATTCCCACAGGTGGCGTGCGCATCGAGGAACTCGCCGACGCGGCGCAGCTCGCGTCGCTGGCCGACGAAACCCCGGAAGGCCGCAGCATCGTCGTGCTGGCCAAGCAGCGCTACGGCCTGCGCGGCCGCGAACTTGCCGGCGAGTCTGGCGTCTCGCCGCACGCGAATCCGGTGTTCGTGCCCTTCACCGCGCAAACGCGCATGAGCGGCGTCGATCTGGACGGCCTGTCCATCCGCAAGGGGGCCGTGGACGCGGTCGCGCGCTACGTCGAGGCGCAGGGCGGGCGACTGCCGGACGCCGTGCGGCGCGTCGCGGAAGAGGTGGCGCGCACCGGAGGAACGCCGTTGGTCGTCGTCAAAGCGGCGCGCCGTCGCGAACCGCTCTCGGACGACGCGGGCGGTACGGCGTCGGATCGCGGAAAGCCGGAACCCCGTGTGCTCGGCGTCGTGCGCCTCAAGGACATCGTCAAGGGAGGCATTCGCGAACGCTTCGCGCAGCTTCGCAAGATGGGCATCAAGACCGTGATGATCACGGGCGACAATCCCATGACCGCCGCCGCGATCGCGGCCGAGGCGGGCGTGGATGACTTCCTGGCCGAGGCGACGCCCGAGGCCAAGCTGCGCCTGATTCGAGAAAACCAGGCCGGCGGGCGGCTGGTGGCGATGTGCGGCGACGGCGCCAACGACGCCCCGGCGCTGGCTCAGGCAGATGTGGCGGTGGCGATGAACTCCGGCACGCAGGCCGCGAAGGAAGCCGGCAACCTGGTCGATCTCGACAGCAACCCGACCAAGCTCATCGAGGTGGTCGAGATCGGCAAGCAACTTCTGATCACGCGTGGCGCGCTGACCACGTTCAGCATCGCCAACGACGTCTCCAAGTACTTCGCAATCATCCCGGCGGCCTTCGTGGGCACGTATCCGGCGCTCGCCTCGCTGAACGTCATGCGGCTCGCGACCCCGCAGAGCGCGATCCTCTCGGCCGTGATCTTCAACGCGCTGATCATTGTCTTTCTGATCCCGCTCGCGCTGCGCGGCGTGCGCTGCCCCCCTGCAAGCGCCGCGCGGCTGTTGTCGCGGAACCTGCTGATTTACGGCCTGGGCGGACTGATCGTGCCGTTCGTCGGCATCAAGCTGATCGACCTTCTGCTTGTCGGACTGGGGCTCGCATGAGCAACGACGATCGCGTCAAACCGGAACCTGCCTTCCTGTTGCCCGAGCTGCGAACAGCGGGCGCGGCGATTCTCCTCTTCTCGCTGCTGACCGGCGTCGCCTATCCGCTTGCAATCACGGCCGTCGCGCAAGCCTGCTTTCCGCACCGGGCCAACGGCAGCCTCATCCTGCAGAACGGCAAGCCGGTCGGGTCGGAGCTGATTGGTCAGCCGTTCGACGACCCGCGCTATTTCTGGGGTCGCCCGTCGGCCACAGGCCCGTTTCCTTACAACGCGGCCTCGTCTTCCGGCAGCAATCTTGCGATCAGCAATCCCACCCAGCGCGAGGCGATCCGGCAGCGCGCCGCCCGCCTCCACGACGCCGATCCCGGGAACACGACGCCGATCCCGATCGACCTCGTGACGGCCTCCGCAAGCGGGCTGGACCCGCACATCAGCCCGGCCGCGGCCGAGTTTCAGGCCGCTCGCGTCGCCCGCCTGCGAGGAGCGTCGATCGAGCGCGTCCGCGAGATGATTCGGGCGGCGACGGAAGCGCCGCAGCTCGGTTTCCTGGGCGAGCCACGCGTCCATGTTCTCACACTGAATCGCGCGCTGGATTCGCTGGAGGTCGGCCGTTGACGCTTCGACTTGCGGGCGCCGTCGCCGTGGTGTGTACGACCGCTGCGCAGGCGAGCGCGCAGTCGCCGACCACACAGTCCGTCGGCCCGAGCACGGCCCCATCCGCGCCGCTGACGGAGTCTGAGCCGGCGGCGACCGACGAGGCATCGGAGGGTCTCTGGATCTTTCCCTCACGGCCCCCGGTCTTCGGGCCGCTCGTCACAGACCGTCCCGGATTCTCCGACTCGGTTTCACTGGTGCCGCGCGGCTACACCCAATTCGAGTTCGGCTACACATTCACGCTCGACGAGAGTGGAAGCGACGTCACCAGGAACCACCTGATCGGCGAATACTCACTGCGGACCGGACTGACCGACTGGTCCGAACTGCGGGTGAAGTGGAGCGGCTTGTCGCTGACGGAATCGCAGTTCGACACGACGAGCCGCTGGGCCGGCCGGCGCATTCGCGTAACGGACCACGACGACGGGCCGACGGACATGAGCGTCGGTTTCAAATTGCCGCTGCTCGAGCAGGATGGGTTCATCCCCAACCTCTCGATCATCCCGGCGATCTCGATCCCGACCGGCGCGGGCGGCAAGTCGTCCGGCGACGTGGACCCCGAAGTCCGCTTCGCGTGGAATCGACAGCTCACCAATGAGTGGTCGGTCTACGGCGTCGCGCTGCTGACGTCGCTCAGCGATTCGGACGGACGATACTTCCAGTCGGGCGCGTCGCTCGCAACGTATTACCAGTTCACGGACAAGCTCGGCGGCTTCGTCGAGTACTACGGGCTGTACCCCGGAGCGCGTGACAACGACTGTCAGCACAGCCTCGACTTCGGCCCGGTCATTCTCATCAACGAGAACTTTCAGATCGACATTCGGGCCGGCTTCGGATTGAACGACGATGCGCCAGACTTCTTCACCGGCATCGGGTTTTCGTTCCGCTTCTAGTGTCCGCCGGGTGCGGCAAGGAGATCGGCCGTGTTTTGGATCGACCTGGTCTTCCAGTTGCTCGTGTTCCTGTTCCAGGGACTGCTCAATGTCCCGCTGACGGCGCTCTCGAACGCCGTGCTCGGGGACTGACGCGCTCGCGGCGCAATTCGCCGCGATCTAGCATGGCGCCCATGCCTGACGCCCGCCCGGATCCCGATGCGCTTCTGGCCCGCCTGCGGGCCGACGCCGGCGCTGCCCGCCGCGGACGGCTCAAGCTGTTCTTCGGCATGTGCGCCGGCGTGGGCAAGACCTTCGCCATGCTCACCGAGGCGCACGAGAAGCGCCAGGCCGGCGTCGATGTCGCGGTCGGCTACGTCGAGACGCACGGCCGGGCCGAGACCGACGCGCTGCTGAAGGGCCTGGATGCGCTGCCGCCGCGCTGGGTCGATTATCGCGGCGTACGCGCGCGCGAGTTCGACCTCGACGCCGCGCTCGCCCGCAGGCCGGCGCTGATCCTGGTCGATGAGTTGGCCCACACGAACGCAGCGGGGCTGCGCCACGCCAAGCGCTGGCAGGATGTGGCCGAGCTGCTCGACTCCGGCATCGACGTGTACACGACGGTCAACGTCCAGCACATCGAGTCGCTCAACGACGTCGTCGCGCAGATCGTCGGCGTCGTCGTTCGCGAGACGGTGCCGGACTCGTTCGTCGAGCGCGCCGACGAGATCGAGCTGGTCGATGTGCCGCCCGATGACCTGCTCCAACGCCTCGCCGAAGGCAAAGTCTACGTCGCCGAGCAGGCCCGCCGCGCGGTGGACCGGTTCTTCCGCCGCGACAACCTGGTCGCGCTGCGCGAGCTGGCGCTGCGCCAGACCGCCGAACGCGTCGGGGCGCAGGTGCAGGTCGAACGGGCCGGCCGCGGCGACGCGCGTCCGTGGGCGACCCAGGATCGGATTCTCGTCTGCGTCGGTCCCAGCCCGCTCTCGGCGCGCGTGGTCCGCACGGCGCGGCGCATGTCCGCCGCGGCCCAGGCCGACTGGATCGCCGTCAGCGTCGAATCGCCCGGGCAGAGCGAGCGCGCCACGGCGCAGATCCGCCGAAATCTGAAGCTCGCCGAGCGCCTCGGCGCCGAAACGACGATCCTCAGCGGCGAACGCTTCGCCGACGAAGTGCTGGCGTTCGCGGTGCAGCGGAACATCACCAAGATCGTGATCGGCAAGCCCGAACCGCGGCGGGCCGGATTCCCGCCCGCGCGGCTCATCGAGTGGCTGCGCGGTTCGCCCGTGGACGAGCTGATCCGCCGGAGCGGCGAGATCGACGTTCACGTCGTGAAAGGCGAGGGCGAGCAGACGCCCCACGCGACTCGCATGTCGCGCACGGCGCGGACGCGCTGGTCCGGATATGCCGCGGCGCTCGCCACGCTGGCCGGTTGCACGCTCGCCGGCTTCGTGCTCGCGGAATGGCTGTCGCCGGTGAACCTGACCATGCTCTACCTGGCCGGGGTCGTGTTCGTCGCGACGCGCTGCGGCCGCGGGCCGTCGGTCGCATCCGCCGTCGTCGCACCGCTGCTGTTCAACTTCTTCTTCACGCAACCTTACTACACGCTCGCGATCCACGATCCGCAGTATGTGCTCACGTTCGTGGTTCTGCTCATCACAGCGACCGTCATCAGCGGACTCACGCAGCGCGTGCGCCACCAGAGCGAGGCCGCCCGGGCGCGCTATCTCCGCACGGCGGCGCTCTACTTCATGAGCCGGCAGCTCGCCGCCGCGGCGGACGCCGTCAGCCTCGCGCGCGGCGTCGTGCGCCACGTCGCCGATGTGTTCGAGGGCGCGGCGGTCGTGCTGCTGCCCGACCCCAGCGAGACCCTGAAGCTCGCCGGCTGCCAGGGTGACGCCCCGGAACTCGAACCCAATGAACAGGCCGCGGCGCAGTGGGTGTTTGACCAACAGAAGTGGGCCGGATGGAGCACCGACACGCTTCCATCCGTGCAGGCGATCTACCTGCCGCTGGTTGCGTCCGGCCGATCGCTCGGCGTCCTGGGGCTGCGCCCGAATGACCGCTGCCGCACACTCGAACCGGATCAGCGCCACATGCTCGAGACGTTTGCGACACAGCTCGCGATCGCGCTGGAACGCGCCGCCTTCGCCGCGCAAGCCGAGTCCGCGACGCGCCAGGCCGAGACGGAGCAGGTGCGAAGCGCGCTGCTAAGCTGCGTGTCGCACGACCTGCGCACGCCGCTGGCCGCGATCGCCGGCGCCGCCGGCACGCTGCTCGATCAAGAATCCCGCTTGGACGCACGGACGCGGCGCGAGCTGCTGCACTCCGTCGCCGACGAAGCCGCCCGCCTGAATCAGCTCGTCGGCAAGCTCCTGGAGATGACGCGCCTCGAGTCGACCGGCTTCCAGCTTCAGCGGGACTGGTATCCGCTGGACGAACTGGTCGGATCGGCGCTCCACCGCCTCGGCCCGGCGCTCGCGGAGCATCGCGTCGAAACCGTCATTTCGAATGACTTGCCGCTGGTTCACGTCGATGGCGTCCTGATCGACGAGGTGCTCGCCAATCTGCTCGAAAACGCAAGCCGCTACACCCCGAAGGGATCCGAGATCACGCTTCGCGGTTCGGCCGACCCGGAGCACGTGCTGTTCGAGGTGCTCGATCGAGGACCGGGCATCCAGCCCGGCGGCGAGGTGGACATCTTTCGCCGCTTCGTCCGCCACCGGCCCGCAACCGACCGCGCCGGCTCGGGGCTTGGGCTGGCGATCTGCGCCGCGATCCTGCGTCTGCACGGCGGGCAGATCGGCGTGGAGAATCGAGACGGCGGCGGCGCTCGATTCTGGTTTACGATCCCGCGGACCGCCCCGCCGCCGATGCCGTCCGAAGAGGACTCCGGGGCGACGGCCGCGACCCGGCGCCCGGAAGCCGGACGCCCGGAAGGAGCTTCGCGATGAACGCCGCTCCCGCGACGATTCTCGTCGTGGAAGATGAGCTTCCGATCCGACGGTTCCTGCGCCCGTCGATCGAAGCCGCGGGTTGGAGGCTCGTGGAGGCGGGAACCGCCGCGGCCGGCATCCTGGAAGCGGCCCAGGCCCGTCCGGATGTCATCGTTCTCGATCTCGGTCTGCCCGACGCAGACGGCATTGAAGTCGTTCGACGCGTGCGGGAATGGTCCGCGTTGCCGATCATCATTCTGTCGGCGCGTGGCCAGGAGGCAGACAAGGTCACCGCGCTCGACTCGGGCGCGGACGATTACGTTCAGAAGCCGTTCAGCGTCGCCGAGCTGATTGCCCGCATCCGAGTCGCGCTCCGCCACGCTCTGAGCCTGGCCCAGCCGGGCGGCGACAGCGCGATTGTCGCCGGCGACGTCGTGATCGACCTCGCCCGCCGCGTCGTCACACGGGGCGGCGCGGAGGTGCATCTCACGCCGATCGAGTACAAGCTGCTGACCGCGCTCGCGCGCCACGCAGGGCTGGTCATGACGCACCGGCAGCTTTTGAAGGAAGTCTGGGGGCCTGGGCACGGCAACGAATCGCACTACTTGCGCATCTTCGTTCGCCAGATTCGCCAGAAGCTCGAGCCAAACCCGACGCAGCCGAGGCACATTCTCACCGAAGTCGGGGTCGGATACCGATTTGTCGCGGATTCCTGACGGCGCCCGCACCGGCTTCGGGCAACGATTACGGCCACCGCCCCGAAAGCCCGGACCCGACGGGTGTCAAGCGCACGGCGGGCCGGCCGTGGCCCCCCGCACCTGGCGCTCCGCGAAGATATTCGACCGGGCGCGGGACAAACCGCCTCGGACGCGGTACAGTCCCCGGTGCGAGCGCGACGGGAATGGACTTTTTCACGCCGCCGCGCGCCGCACCAGAGGAAGCAACGCGGCCAACGCGGGCCGCGAAAGCCGTGGATCGAACGACTTCGTCCGGTTCGCCGCCTGTCGCCGAGGGTCCGCGACGTGGCGAATTTCCCAGTGATTGAATCGTCCCAGGAACAGAGTCCCGAATGGAACTACCCCGCCGCGACCGCGGCGATGAGCTTCTGAAACCCGGCGAGCTCAGCGAGCTGCGCCGCCGGCTGCGCGGCAAGGCCAGCCAGCACGATCTCGCGACCGTCATCGCGTGTGCATTCGATCACCGCACACGCATGCTGCCGTTCATCTACGCGGACATGAGAATGGCGCCGGCCGGCGTCCGCGCGATCGGCTCGGCCATGGTCGATGCCGGCTTCGAAAAGACCCGCATCGTACTTCAGCAGTGGAATCGCCGCTTCAGGCCGTCGCAAATGCGGCTCGATGGGCGAATTCCCGACCTGTTCCTCGTTTCCAGCATGCAGCTGCACTCGGCCGCATGCACCGATCTCATTCGCGACGCCTGCCGCATCGACTCGCGCAATCGCCCGCTCATCATCGTCGGCGGTCCGAAGTTCATCTACGAGCCATGGGACGCGTTCAGCGTCGATCCATCCGATCCGTGGGCCGCGGATGTCGCGGTCACGGGCGAAGAGTTCGTGTTGCTCCACCTGCTGGAGGCGGTGCTGGACGCTCGCGCCGCGGGAGAGTCGCTGCGGTCCGCGTTCCATCGCGCGCGGCGCGCCGGCGCGATCGACGATATCCCCGGGCTGGTTTACGCCCGCGGCGGCGTCGAGGACGTGGCCGAGGAATTGGTGGACACGGGCGTGCAGCGCCTGGTCGGCGATCTGGATGAGCTTCCGCACCCGGTTCTGGGCTATCGGCTGCTCGAGCCGCCGAGCGGCGCCGCGACGCTGGCGTCGCGTCCGCTGCCGCCGGAGCGCGTCCGCCGGTACAGCCCGATGGGTTCGCTGGCGCTGACGTTCGGCTGCAAGTTCGCGTGTCAGTATTGCCCGATCCCGGCGTACAACCAGCGCCAGCACCGCGCCAAGAGCGGCGCGCGGATCGCGGACGAAATGACCCGGCTCGGGAGCGAGTACGGCATCCGGTTCTTCTTCGGCGCGGACGACAACTTCTTCGACCAGAAGGACCGCACGCTGGACATCCTGCAGACGCTCGCCGAGACGCGCCTGGCGTGCGGCAAGCGCCATCGGTTCCGCTGGGCGACCGAAGTGACCGTGCACGACACTCTCAAGCTTCGCGAACACCTGCCGACGGCGCGACGAGCGGGCGTGCGGGCTCTTTGGATGGGCATCGAGGACATGACGGCGACGCTCGTGAAAAAGGGGCAGAGCGTCGATAAGACCAGCGAGGCGTTCGGACTGCTCCGCGCCAACGGCATCAAGCCCATGCCGATGATGATGCACCACGACGATCAGCCGCTCGTCAGCTTCGGACCCAAGCCCTACGGCCTGCTGAACCAGATTCGCCTGCTCCGAAAGGCCGGCGCCGTCAGCATGCAGGTGCTCATGCTCGTGCCCGCGACCGGTTCCAAGCTCTTCAGCGGAACGTACACGTCCGGCATGGCATACGAGAGCGTCGGAGGCCGCCGCGTCGAAGAGCACATGCTGGGCGGCAACTTCGTCATCGCATCGAACCACCCCAAGCCGTGGCGCAAGCAGGTCAACATCCTGATCGCATATGCCTACTTCTACAACCCGATCCGATTCCTGATCGCGCTGGTTCGCCCGAACACGCGGCTCTACCTCGCCGACGCGATCTGGCAGGCGCTCGGCATGTGGGGGCTCGCTCAAACCGCGCGCAAGACGTTCGGCTGGGTGCTGCGCCTGCGCTTCGGAAAAATCCGCCGAAAGTCCGCGCCGCCGGTCAACCGCGTGCCGATGCGCGCCCCGGACGGCTCGCGCGCCGGCCACGCCCTGCCGGCGGCCGCGCTCCTCGATGGTCCGCCCCAACCTGCGAGACAGCCCAGCTCGACGCCCGCCCGTTCGACGCCGCTGCCGATCCTCGCTTCGACATAGACCCCATGAAATTGCTGGAGAGCATCATCGAACCCGACCGCATCGAAACCGATTCCGCCCCCGCGATCAGCAACACGCAGCGCACGGTTACGCTCTTTGCCGTCGTCGCGCCGTTCATCGGCCTGCTCGTCGCAGTCTACGGATTCTGGGGCTGGGGATTCTCGTGGGTCGATCTCGCCCTGCTCGTCGTGATGTACGCGGCCAGCGGCCTCGGGATCACGATCGGGTTTCATCGCCTCTTTACGCATCGCTCGTTCGAGACCGTCCGCCCGATCAAATTCGTGCTGGCCGTGCTCGGTTCGATGGCTGTACAAGGACCGCTGCTCGAGTGGGTCGCGACGCACCGCAAGCACCATCTTCACAGCGACCAGGATGACGATCCCCACTCGCCGAATCGGTTCGGACACAGCTTCCTTTCCGTGATTGCCGGGTGGTGGCATGCGCACGTCGGCTGGATTCTCGATCGCAAGCCGATCGCGTTCTCGCGCTACGTACGCGACATCCAGAAAGACCGCATGCTGCGCCGCGTCAGCGACCTCTTCGGCGTCTGGGTGCTGCTCGGGCTGACGATACCCGCGGTCGCCGGCGGCCTGATCTCCGGCACGTGGCAGGGCGCTCTGCTCGGATTCCTGTGGGGCGGGCTGGTCCGCGTGTTCCTGGTGCATCATGTGACCTGGAGCATCAACTCCGTCTGCCACCTGTGGGGCACGCGACCTTTCCGGAGCAGCGATCACAGCCGCAACAACGCGCTGTTCGGCATCTTGGCCTTTGGCGAAGGCTGGCACAACAACCACCACGCCTTCCCGACTTCGGCTCGACACGGCCTGCAGTGGTGGCAGTTCGACTCGAGCTACCTCATTATCCTCGCGATGCAGCGGCTCGGGCTGGCGTGGCGCGTGCGCGTCCCCGCACTGGCAAGCCTGCATGCGCTTCGGCGAGAGGACGACTCGCGCTGATGCCCGCATCGCCCCACGAGCATCCCCCGTCGCGCCGCACGCCGTCCCGGCCGCACGCGACGCCGCGCCCCGGTCGAACCGCTTCGACCGGCGCCCCACGAAACAAGAAAAACGGCCGCGGATTGGCCCGGCCCATGGAGAACGAAGTGACGTTGATCCCGACGACCGATGACATCGCGCCGCCGACGCTGCACGAGCGCAAGCCCTCCGCCAGACCGTCCGCCGGCCCGCGCCGGCCCCGCGGAAAAACTCGCGCCGCAGTCCCTCACGCTGGCGAAACCGCCGCGGAAGCGCCGCGAAAAGCCGCCCCTCGAAGCGCCGCGTTCGCCGAACTCGGCCTCAGCGAAGCCCTGCTCGACGCGCTCGCGCGCGCCGGCTTCGAAACCCCCACCGACATTCAGCGCGAGCTGATCCCGCCCGCGCTCGCCGGCAAAGACTGCCTCGGGCAGGCCCGTACCGGCACCGGCAAGACGGCCGCTTTCACCCTGCCCTTGCTGCAACGCGTCAGGATCGGGGGCGGCGTTCAGGCGCTCGTGCTCGTTCCGACGCGCGAGCTGGCGGCGCAGGTCGGCGAGCATGTGCAATTGCTCTCGCCCGAGCGCCCGCCGCGATGCGCCGTCATCTTCGGCGGCACGCGGATCGCCTCCAACCTGCGCGACCTGCGCGGCCCGATCGACCTCGTGGTCGGCACGCCCGGACGCGTCATCGACATGATCCAGCGCGGAGCGCTCGATCTTTCCACCGTGCGCATCGCCGTGCTCGACGAAGTCGACCGAATGCTCGACATCGGCTTCCGCGACGACATCCGCAAAGTGATGGCCGCGACGCCCTCCAACCGCCAGACGATCTTCGTCTCCGCGACCGTGACGGACGAGATTCGCGGGCTGGCCCGCGGCCTGATGCGCCACCCGGTCGAGATCAACGTCTCGGGCGACAATCTCAGCGTCGACGCGATCGAGCAGCACTACCTCACGGTCGAGCCAAGCGGCAAGTTCGACGCGTTGCGCGAGCACTTCCGCACGGCTTCGCCCAGCCTGGCGATCGTCTTTGCCCGAACCCAGCGCGGCGCCGCGAATGTCGCGCGCCGCCTGAATCGGGCGAACATCCCCTGTGCGGAAATCCACGGCGGGCTCGCGCAGTCGCGACGCACGCGCGTCCTCAGCGACCTGAGGGCCGGGAAGCTGAAAGTCCTCGTCGCCACCGACCTGGCCGCGCGAGGAATCGACGTGTCGGGCATCTCGCACATCATCAACTACGACATCCCCGAAGACCCCGCCATCTACGTCCACCGCATCGGCCGCACCGCCCGCATGGGCGAACGCGGACATGCGCTGACATTTGTCACCCGCGAGCAGGGCGCGGAGCTGACGGCGATCGAAAAGCTCATCAACCGCGAGCTGCGCCCGATGCAGCCCCGTCGACCGGCGAAGCCCGATCACGGCGACGCCGCGACGACGCATGCCGCGTCGCACAAGCCGGCGCACCACGCAAAGCAAGGCCCGCACAGCGGTTCGCACGCGGATGCCGCTGTGAGCGCCGCGCCGGCGGAGCCGCAGCTCACCCGCCCGCCGCGAACGCTCGGCAGCCGCTTTCCCAGCCGCCGCCGTCGGCGCTGAGCGTCGCCGGAAGCCGGGTCGCCGCGACGCGGACTTCGGACGATCTCGATCGAGCCGGGCGGATACAATCCAGCACCGGCTCTTCATGTTGCGCGCCGCCCGAGAGCGGGCGGGAGCGCGGCGGCGACGAGCCGTCCATCGAAATCGCGACCAACGGTCAGCGCTGGGCGAGCATGATGCGACTGTTTATCTCCCTCTTGCTGGTGTGCGGCCTCTGCGCAGGCGGCTATCTGGCGTACTCCCACTGGAGCCCGGACGACGCCGCGCCGCTGTATCGCACCGAACCGGTGCGGCGTGACACGCTCCGCGCCACCGTAACCGCGACCGGGTTCATCGAGCCGATCTTGAAGGTCCTGGTCGGGTCGCAGGTCAGCGGCACCGTCACCAAGTGGTACTTCGATTTCAATGCGGAGGTCCGCGCCGGCGACGTGCTGGCGGAGCTGGACCAGGAGCGCATTCGCGCCACGATCGCCCAGCGAAAGGCGGCCGTGCTGATCGCCGAAGCGCGGGTCGAAGAGGCCAAGGCGCGCCGATCCGAGACTTCGCTGGAAGTCAGCCGCATCGCATCGGCGTTCGACCGCAACGCCGCATCGCAGTTCGAGTTCGATTCCGCCAGAATGCAGGACGAGCAGGCCCTCGCCGCCGTTCAGGCCGCAACGGCCTCCGTCGCATCGGCCCAGGCCGAGCTGCGCTCGGCCGAGATCGAGCTCGAAAAGACCGTCATTCGCGCGCCGATCGACGGCATCGTCATCTCGCGCGACGTCGACGCGGGCCAGACCGTCGCCGCCTCGCTCCAGGCCCCCACGCTGTTCACCATCGCCAACGATCTCCGCCGCATGCGGGTGAACGCGGCCGTCAGCGAGATCGACATCGGATCGATCCGCGAGGGAATGGGCGCGGAGTTCCGCGTCGATGCCTACCCGTCGCGGCGGTTCCAGGGCGTGGTCACGCAGGTGCGTTTCGCCGAGACTCTGCTGAACAATGTCGTCACGTACCAGACGCTGATCGAAGTCGACAATGAAGAGCTGCTGCTGCGCCCGGGCATGACCGCGACGATCCAGCTCGAGACCGGCAGGGCCGAGAACGTGCTGGTTGTGCCGAACGCGGCGCTGCGGTTCGATCCCTCGGCTGGACCGGCCGACCTGACCGACTGGCGCCCCGGACGCGGGCAGGTTTCGCGGCCGCGCGTGTTCGTCCTGAACGGTGCGATGCTCGCTGAAATCGCCGTCGAAGTCGGTCTGACCGACGGATCGAGCACGCACGTCATCTCGGATCAGTTGGCCGAAGGGCAATCGGTCGTCGTCGATTGGGACCTGAGCGGCCGACGCGCGGCTACCGCCGCGAGCGGTCCGCGGCCGGTACGCGGGTTCTGATCACCGGCAGTCCCATAACAGCGCTCAGAGCGAGGATGGATCGCAGAACGTGAAGCTGCAAGGACGACGGGCGCCCGGTTCGACGTCCCGTGATTCGACGCGTCGATTCGCCGGAGGCATGCTTGGCGCCATCGCGTGCATTTGGCGCTGGATATAGACGCACCGCGTCGCGGTCGATACCGTAAAGGACTCAGAAGTCCGGCGACGGCTGCCCCGGGGGCGAATCCGGGTTGCGGGCACCGGCGTAATTTTCTGCAAGAGATGCCCGGGCGAGGGCACTCTAGACCAGTACTACGCGATAACTGCGTACCGATGAAACCCCTAACCCATAGGAGAATCTCGATGATGCGTAACGTGTTCCTGTTTGTTGGCGCGGCTCTCTTTTCGACCTCGGCCGCGTTCGCGGGTGGCGATGGCTGCCAGGGCGGCGCGCACGCCGCCAAGGATGGCGCCAAGACCGTTGCCTGCGCGTCGGGCGGCGCCACCGCCGGATGCACAGGTGCGAAAGCGACCGCCTGCAAAGCCGGCGCTCCGTGCATGAAGTACGAGGTCGGCGACAAGAGCACGTGCTGCCCGGATGAGGCGGCGAAGCTGGCCGGCGGCGACAAGTCGAAGATCGTCTACGTGGTCGGCGAGAACAAGTTCAACAACGAGGGCGAAGCCCAGGTCGCGCTCGCGACCGCGATCGACACCTACGTCAACGATCTCGTCACGGTCAAGTTCGCGGTCGGCGAGACGTGCGTCCCCTGTCCGATGGAAGCCGCTTCGCTCGCCAAGAAGGAAGGCAAGGAAGTTCATTACCGCCTGGCGACGTTCGACTTCGCCAGCAAGGAAGCCGCCGAGACCGCCGCCAAGAACGCAAAGGAGGCGGCAGATGGCGTGAAGCTGAGCTGGAAGGTCGGCGAGAAGTCGTACTGCTGCTCGTCGATGGCCGGCGACGCCGCGAAGAAGGAAGGCAAACCGGTCGAGTACTGCGTCGGCGAGAAGACCTCGCCGTGCGAGACGACCGCGAAGGTCGAGATGGCGCAGGCCCGCCTCATGGCCGCAATCATGGCGATCGAGAAGGCCCAGCAGGGCTAGAGCGCCGCGCGTCAGGACGCTCGCGACTCTTCAAGCCGCGAGCGTGAGCGAGCGGCCGTATTCCGCGCCGCCCGCACATCGGCGGCCTTGAAGCCGCACTTAAGTCGCGCTGGCGTGCAAACCAGCCGCAAAACAAACGGGCGTGGGTCGGGATTCCGATCCACGCCCGCTCTATCTTCCGTACACAGGCCGCGCCGGCGGCAACGAGACGCTGTGCCGCGGCGTGAATCGAACCCGCGCGAGCCGTCACGATGCAGGCGTTGTCAAGCGCGCGTCGCCGGCACATCGAGTCCGGCCCTACCGCGCCGCCATCCGCCCCAGCATCCAGCCCAGCCCGAGCGAAACGATCAGCACCAGCGCCGCCCCGCCCAGCGTGAACCAGAAATAGTTGCTCAGCAGCCGCGCATACTCCGGCACGAAGCCCTGGTACTGTGCCGCGACCACGCTGCCCGTCACCGCCAGCAGCGCCACGCCGCCGATCAGCAGCCCGCCGAACATGCCCTCGTTCGGATCGCCCGCCATCGCGTACGACGGCGTCATCGCGACCGGCTCCGGCGCCGACGTCACGGGCATCGGCTCGGGCTCCGGCTCTTCGGGCTGGGCGGCCGCCGCGGCCGTGATGCCCGTGCGCTGCGCGGGTGAGGCGTCCTCTTCGCCGGGGTAGATCTCGTCGAGCAGCTCGGCCCCGAGCGACGTGTCGTCCGATTCGCGCTGCAGGTCGAGCAGTCCGGACCCTTCCAGCGAGACCTGGTCGCCCGGTCCGGTAGTAATGTGCGTCTTGGCCATCGGGTCGGCGTCGATCTCCAGCTCGTCGTCGTCGAAGACGCCGATGCCGGATGCCGAGATGACCGTGCCCTCTTTCTTGTTCTTCGGTTTCGGCTCGTCGTCGAGCGGCTCGAGGCTGATCATGCCCGAATCGCTGAGCGGCGTATCCGAAAGGCTGGGCAGCTCATCCGACGCCGCGGACGGCTCGCTTTCCAGCGATTCCAGCATGATCTCGCCGCTATCTCCCTTGGCGGTCGCGCGGCCGGAGAGCTTGTCCACGTCGTCGGCCTTGAAGAAGACCTTTCCGGCGTCGCGGAACTCGCGCAGCGCGCCGTCGCGGACCATTGCTCGAATCTGCTCGGCGTCCTTTTTCAGAAGCTGGCAGACTTCTTCCATGGAGTAGAACGGTTTGGCCATGAGCGGAACCCTCGCGCGATTCTCTGGCTCTGTGAGAGTCTACGCGCGGCGCAGTGTCCAGGCGACCGGTGCGGGCCGGGCTGCGCCGCGAGCGGGCGAGTATAGCGGCGACGGCGAACTCTGCGACCCTCGCGTCCGGGCTTTGCATGGGTGCATGTGGCCGTTCAGGCGGGAGGCCGCTGCGGCGCGATGCGATGCGACCGGTTCTCGACGGGGGCGTCAGGGGGACTCGGCAGGTTGCGAGGTCGGCGGCGTCTGCGGTCGCGCGTCGCGCTGAATGGCGACGAGCTGCTGAATGTCGGCAACGGTGGGCGGAGCGCCGTTGAAGTCCCGCAGGTATCGATCGTAAATCCAACTTCTTCCGGCGATTAGGCGCATTTTCGGCGTCGCGTTCTCGGTGTCCATGGCGTAGCACCAGACCGTGCCCTGCTCGATGTCGAGCATGAACAGGCCCCAGCGATTGCGATCGATTTGCCCGGAAAAAGCGTAGACGCCGCGGGCGCCGGCAAGCGGACCGGCCTGAGCCAGGGCGCTGAGCGTCGGACCGGACGCGTCCTGGAACGCGAATCGCCCGGCGATGAACGCGAGTAGAACCGCGATGATCCACAGGGGTAACGCGCCGGTCCGTCGTGACCTGGGTGGCGCGGATAGCTCACGCATGGAAAACCGTCGCCTTTGCGGATGGACGCCGACGAAAGCCCGTCGAGGATAATCGCGCCGCGCCCCGGGTTCAAGCCAGACGCCTGCCGGGGACTGGCGGGCGGCGGCGCAGGCACTACAATCATTGGTTGGTTACGTTTTCTTGATGGGCCGTAGGCTGAGCGTTTGGCCGCAATGAACGTTGGGCCGAGCGATGTGCGAGCTGCGAGCTGACCGTCGCGGCGCAGGCCGCCGGGCGCTCGATGGGAGCGTCATCCGAGCAGTGAGCAAAGCGAACGCTCTGTATTTCATAAGAAGATGCATGATCATCCCGCAGGGTGTTCTGAACGGATAAGCCGCGCCGGTTTCGGCGCCAAGATGGTCAGGAACTCGTGGAAAGTGGTATGAACGAATCGCCGCAGCGGGCGTAGCCGCCCGGGCTTGGCGATGCGCCGGCGCGCGGTCGGTCTCGGCCGCCATGGGTTCGTTCAATCGACCTCGCACGTCGTCCGCCCTGGCGGCTCCCGACGCGTCAACCGCGTGCCCGTCTGGTGCGGTGAGGCGCCGCGCTTCACCCGGAAACGCCAGGGTCACTCGAAACAACGGTACAACGATGCACATGGCTCTTGCGACCCTTGTCGCGGCGGGCGAGGGCTGGGCCGGCATGATTCTGACCGCGCTGATTTCCGCGGCGGTCGGCGGCGCGGCCGCTTGGCTGCTGCTCGGCTCGCGCGGACGGTCTCTGCTGGCCGCCAGCCGGTCCGAAAGCGAGCGCGTGCTCACCGATGCCCGCGCCCGCTCAGACGAGCTGATTCGCAGCGCGGAAGTCGACGCGCAGAAGAAACTCCTGGAGACGATGGACCGCTTCGAGCGGGAGACGGCCGAGGCGCGGAAAGAGCTGAAGGCTTCCGAGCAGCGGCTGGCGAAGCGCGAGGACACGCTCGACAAGAAGCTGGACGTCCTGCACACCAAGGAAAAAAAGATCGAGGACGCCGAGCAGCGCGTCGCCGCGGCCGAACAGCGCGTGGCTCAGACGCAGGCGCAGGTGGATGCGCTGCTGGCGGACCAGCGGCAGGAACTTCTGCGGGTCAGCCGCCTTTCGCCGGAAGAAGCCCGCGAGCTGTGCTTGCGCCGTATGGAATCCGAGGTCGAGCGCGAGGCCGGGCAGATGGTCGAGCGCGTCATCTCCCAGGCGGAGGAGAACGCACGCACGCGCGCCCGACAGATCACGATCGAAGCGATCCAGCGCTACGCCGCTGAGCACACCTGCGAATCGACCGTCGCGACCATCGACGTCCCGTCGGACGACATGAAAGGGCGGGTCATCGGCCGCGAAGGGCGCAACATCCGCTCGTTCGAGAAGGCCACCGGAGTGACGGTCATCGTGGACGACACCCCCGGCGTCGTGAGCGTGTCGTGCTTCGACCCCGTCCGCAAGGAGGTTGCGCGGCAAACCCTCGAACGGCTCATCAAGGACGGGCGAATCCACCCCACCCGGATCGAAGAGCTCGTCCAGCAGGTGCAGACCGAGGTCGAGGAGAAGATCGTCGAGGCGGGCAAGGCGGCCGCGATCGAAACGCACGTGAACGGGTTGAACAAGAAAATCCTCGACGTGCTCGGACGCCTGCAATATCGCACCAGCTACGGCCAGAACGTGCTGCGGCACAGCGTCGAGGTCGCGTTTCTGTGCGGCATCATGGCCGACGAACTGGGGCTGGACGGCGAGCTGGCGCGGCGCTGCGGCCTGCTGCACGACATCGGCAAGGCGCTGGACCACGACGTCGAGGGCACGCACACGCAGATCGGGGCCGACTTCTGCAAGCGGTTCAACGAGCACGCCGCGGTGATCAACGCGGTCGCCGGACACCACGGAGACGTGCCGGCGACGTTCCCGTATACGCCGCTGGTCACCGCCGCGGACGCGATCAGCGCGTCGCGCCCGGGCGGAAGGCGAGAATCGCTCGAGCGCTACATCAAGCGGCTCCAGGAACTTGAGCAGATCGCGACGGAGTTTCCCGGCGTCAAACAGGCGTACGCGGTCGAGGCCGGGCGCGAGATTCGCGTCATCGTGGACGCAGTCCGCATCGATGATCGTTCGTCGCTCAAGCTCGCCCGGGACGTGGCCAAGAAGATCGAAGAGACGATGACGTATCCCGGCGAGATCAAGGTGACGGTGCTGCGGGAAATCCGCGCCGTCGAATACGCCCGCTGACGCGGTTCTGATCGAGCCATCGAGCCGCGGCTACAATAGCCGCGCAAGAGATCCGCTCTCTCCCGCGCAGCTCCGCTGGGACGCCGCGTCGATGCGCGGCGCGCTCCAGAGGCGCGCGGCTTACCAGCGATCCGCGGCCGGCGCATCGATCGCGCGCGCGATCTCGCGCCAATGCTCCGCTTCGTCGAGCCGGCCGCGCCACGACCATACGTCGGCCACCCGGTTCGCGATGCGCGCTCGCTGATCGGATGGAAACTGGACGCACTCGCAGGCTTCGGAGCAAATCTCAATCATTTCTTCCGCGAGCGCGGCGTCCGCCGGGTTCAGCCGCCACCGCGCGACGGCGAGCAGGTGCCGCGCCATGAGCGCGCGGTCCGGCGGCGCGCTGACCTCGCGCTCGAGCAGGGAAAGCAGTTCCGTCATGCGCTCGACGACTGCGGGCAAGTCCTCCTCGCAGCGACGGCGCACGTGGAACTCGCACAGGTTCAACTGCGCCCCGATGTGCCCGGGCGGATCGGACGCGGCGTTCTGTTCCCGCTGCATCGCCGCTTCGGTGAGAACCTGCTCCGCCTCGTCGAAGTCGCCGCGGTCGGTCAGCATGCGGCCGAGCACGATCAGCGCGTGGGAGACGTTGGCATGCACCGGTCCGTAGGCCCGGCTTCGGAGCTCCAATCCCTCGCGCAGCGCCGCCTCGGCCTCGTCGAATCGCCGCAGGCGGGACAGCACGGATCCCAGGTTCACGAGCGATCCGGAGACGTTCGGGTGCGCAGCGGGCAGCGACCGCCGTCGCTGCTCGAGCGCCTTTCTGAACAACGGCTCGGCCTCGGCGAAGTCGCCTTTCTCATACAGCAGCCCGGCGAGGTTGTTCAGGGTGAGCGCCACCGGAGCGCTGTCCGGTCCCCAGGATTTCTCGCGGATCTCCAGCGCTTCGCGGTAGAGCGACTCGGCCTCGTCCCACCGGCCGCGCGCGTGCAGCAGCGCGCCGAGGTTGTGCAGGATGTCGGCCAGCGGGACCGGCGAGGACTCCTGCGATTCGCGCCGCAGCTCCAGCGCCTCGCGATAGAGCGGCTCGGCCTCGTCCAGCCGATGCAGGTACTTCAGGCACGCGGCCACGTTGTTGAGGCTCAGCGCGATGTTCTCCGGATAGACCGGCGTGGCCCGGCGGCGCGCGGCGAGCACGCGCTGATGAAGCTCGAGAGCCTCCTGCCACCGTCCCTGCTCCTGGTAGCACATGGCGAGGTTGTTCATGTTGTACGTGATGATCGGGTGATCCGGCGCCAGCGACTCCAGCGACAGACGCAGCGCCCGCTCGATCTGCGGCGTCGCTTCCCGCACGCGCCCGGCCTCCAGTTGAAGTCCGGCCAGCGAGCTGAACGCTTCGAGCGCGGGTACGCTGCTTTCTCCGAACATCTCGCGGCGCGTCTCGAACGACTCGCGAAGCAGCGGCTCGGCCGCGTCGTATTGCGCGAGCGACCGCATCACGTCGCCGATCGCCAGCCGTACCGCCGCGGCGATCTCCGGTTGCGCTTCCAGCTCCTGGTCCTCCACGAGCCGGAGCGCGTGCATCATCGCTTCGCGCACCGTCATGTCCGGATTCGCGCTGCGGCGCGGATCGGCGTGCGACAGGGTCTCCATTAGAAACGACAGCACGCGCGAGGCTTTCTCGCCCTCACGCCGCGCCTCCTCGGCCGAGCGCTCGGCGCGCTGGCGAGCGTCCGCCTCGGCGATGCGGGCCGCGTTGGCCTCGTCGCGCGCGGACTCCGCCTGCTTGCGCTCGCGAGTCTGTTCGCGATAGAGCACTCCCAGGGAGATGGCGCTGGCGGCGAGCAGAATCATGAACGCGGCGGCGGCGGTGAACGCGCCGCGGTTTCGCGCGATCGCCTTCCTCAGGAGGTACCAGCCGCTGTCCCGGCGGGCTTCGATCAGCTCGTCCGCCAGGTATCGGCGCAGGTCGGCGGCCAGCGCCGCGGCAGACTGGTAACGGCGCTGCTTGTCCTTCTCCAGCGCGCGATGGACGATCACGTCGATGTCGCCGCGGCAGGCGCGGTTCAGCGTCGCGAGGCGCTCGGGTTCGTCGTCGCGGATGATGCGCGCTGCTTCGGCGATCGAACGGCGCGACAGGTCGTGCGGCAGGCGCCCGCACAGGAGCTCGAACAGGTTGACGCCGAGGGCGTACACGTCGGCGCGGGTGTCCACCTCGCCCGGATCGCCGGAGAACTGCTCCGGGCTCATGTAGGGCAGCGTGCCGATGATCTGCCCCACGCCGGTGAGCTGCGTGGTGCGCGAGTCGTCCGGATCCACCGTTCGCGCCACGCCGAAATCCAGAACCTTCGGCTCGCCGGCGTCGTCCACGAGAATGTTCGCTGGCTTGAGATCGCGGTGAATGACGCCTTTCTGGTGAGCGTGTTCGACCGCGTCGCACACCCGCGCGATCAGGTCCAGGCGCTGCCGCAGGCTCAGGCGGCGGTCGGCGGCGAATTGGGCCAGCGTGCTCCCGCTGACCAGCTCCATGGCAAAATAGGCGCGCGGCTCGGCGTCCGGGCTGGTCCGAGCGATTCCCGCCTCGAAAATCCGCGCGATGCCCGCGTGCTGAAGCCGGCCCAGCACCTGCGCTTCAAATTCAAACCGACGACGCAAACGGGCCGACGACGCGCCCGCCTTCATGACCTTCAGCGCCACGACGCGCGGCGGGTTCAACTGCTCGGCGCGATACACCACGCCCATTCCGCCCTCGCCGATCACGTCGAGGATGCGATACCCCTCGATGTGCGGAATCGGCGCGTCGGCCTCGGACGCCTGCGAGACCCGCTCGCCGAACCGCTCCTGAAACAACGGGTCGGAGCCGAACTCGTCCAGCCGCTTGAGAATCCCGCCCGCGTCCAGCGTCGCGTCCGCCAGCGCGTTCAGCTTCGGCGCCTCGTCCTCGGCCAGCAGCGCTTCCACCTCGGCGCGCAAATCGGCATCGTCCGCACAGGCGGACTGGAGGTAGGCCGAGCGCGCGTCGGCCGGCAGATCCATGGCCGCGTTGAACAGCGATTCGACGCGCTTCCAGCGGTCAGTCCGCACCGGGCGACTCCGCGGCGGCGCCCGAGCCGGGCGACGCCAGCTCCTTCGACAGCCACGCGCGGGTGAAGCGCCACTCGCGCTCGACCGTTCTGGATGAGACTTCAAGCAGTTCGGCGATTTCCTCGATCGACAGCCCGGTGAAGAAGCGCAACATCACGATGCGGGCCTTTCGCGGATCGGTCGCCTCGAGCGACTTCAGCGCCTCGTCCAGCGCGATCATGTCCAGGCCCGGGTCGTCGATCGAAACGGCGTCGTCGCTCAGCTCGACGCGCTTGCGGCCGCCGCCGTGCTTAATGCGATCGCGGCGGCGCGCGCGTTCGACCAGGATGTCACGCATGGCCTGGGCGGCGGCGCCGAAGAAATGGCCGCGGCCCTGCCAGCCGGGGTCGGTGTCGCCGACGACGCGCAGGTAGGCTTCGTGGACGAGGGCGGTGGCCTGAAGCGTCTGGCCGGGCGGCACATGCGCGAGCCGTCGCTGGGCGAGTTTTCGCAGCTCGTCATAGACAAGGGGCAGCACTTCGCGGGCCGCGTCCCGGTCCCCCTGGCTGGCGGCGTTCAGCAGCATGGTCACGCGGGTCTGCGGCGCCTCGCTCATGGTTCGATTCCTGTCGATTCCCGGGTTCGGACTGTCGGCGCCTCGCCCGACGCGGCGGATTGAGATAGGGTTTCCGCATTCGGTCGCCCGAGACCGAGACCCACGAGCATTGTATCTTCCCGCTAGCCCTTTCAGGAGACGGCCCCATGTTGACCCCGTGGAAATTCGGCGTTTCGTGTGCGATTCTGGCGATGATCTCCGCCCCGCAGGCAGCCCGCGCCGACGACCTCGACTCGATCGAGAAGAAGCTGACCGAGCTGACCCGGAAGACAACGTCGATGCGCATGAAGATGCGCACCATGACCGACGTTTCCATGGAAGGCTACGAGATGAAGGGCGAGTCCTCCGGATCGTGGGAATGGCTCCGCGAGGGCGACAAGGTCTTCTTCCGCAGCGAAACGAAGATGCAGACTGCGACCAAGTTCTCCGGCCAGGAGCAGCGCAGCGAGTCCACCGCGACAAGCGTCAGCGACGGGGAGCACATGTACACGCTCTCCGACACGGACGGTCAGAAAATGTGCACCAAAATGAAGCAGAACTCCGGCGAAGCCATCCCCTGGAATGAAAACCCGCTCGAAGCCCTCAAGAAGGACTACAACCTGAAGCTGCTGCCCGACGAGGCCGTCGGCGGCGCGGACTGCTACGTCATCGAAGCACGCCCGAAGGACGAGGCGAGCGCCGCCATGGCGCCGCGCACCGTGTACTGGTTCCGCAAGTCGGACGCCATCATGCCGCGCATGGTGTCGTACAGTCCGGACGGCAAGCCCAGCATGACGATGGAAGTCACCGACGTCGAGGTGAACCCCACGCTCGACAAGGCGTCCTTCACCTTTACGCCTCCGCCGGGCGTCCAGGTGGTCGAAATGCCCGCCGCCGCTCCGACGGAAACGGAAAACCCGTAGACGCCCGGATCACGCACGGCCGCAACCCCCCGCTGCGCCCCATCCCGGCCCGAGCGCCCGACGGACCATCCGTTCGGCGCCCGGGCCATGGGTTTTCCGGGGCCTCCGCCGTTCGTTACGCACGCCCGCCGGCAGCTTGCCTGTCGCCCCCCTCCGCGTCCCGTCGGATTGGAGAGGAACGGACGCCGATCGCGCCGCACGGCAGGTCCACTACGAAGCGCGATCCGACGGGAGGTTCGCACCATGCCGCAAACCACGGACGCCGCGTACCAATCGGCTGACACGGCCGAGTTCGTCTTCCGCGCCGCCGGCGGCGACAACCAGCTTTTGCGCGTCGTGGCGTTCTCGGGCAGCGAGGGCCTGAATCAGCTTTTCCACTTTTCGCTGGAGCTCGTCAGCGACGAACCCGATCTCGAATTCGACAAGCTCGTGGGCGAGCCGTGCGTGCTCGAGATCGCAACCGAGAGCGGCCCGCGGTATGTCAACGGCATCGTGCGCCTGTTCGAGCGTCTGCACGAAGGATCGAGCAAGACGCATTACGCGGCCGAAATCGTGCCGCGCCACTGGCTGCTGTCGCGTCGCAGCGGCTGCCGCATCTTCCAGCAGCACAACTGCCCGGACATGACCGTGCCCGGCATCGTCCGCAAGGTGCTGCTGGACGCCGGCATTCCGGAGAGCCAGCTGCGCCTGGCGACGCACGGCCAGTATGAGCCGCGCGATTTCGTCGTGCAGTATCGCGAGAGCGACCTGGACTTCATCACGCGCCTGCTCGAAGACGAAGGCGCATACTTCTACTTTGAGCACAGCGAGGGATCGCACGTGCTCGTCATCGCCGACAGCCCCTCGGCGCACGTGCCCACCTCGAGCAACGCGACGTATCCGTTCCGGACCGTCTCCGGGCTGGTGCAGGAGCGGGAGTACGTCTTCCGCGTGCAGAACCGCCGCGAGATTCAGACCGGCAGGGTGAGCCTGGACGACTTCAACTTCGCCAAGCCGCCCATGGACGCGGACATGATCGGCACGCGCGCCGCGGACGCGTTCACGGCGCTCGAATTCCACGACTACCCGGGCGGTTACCTGGAGAAGCCGCGCGGCCAGCAGGTCGCGCAGCTGCGCCTCGAGGAGTTTCAATGCGCGCGCGAGGTCATCACCATGACCTGCAACGCGCGATCCATGACCAGCGGCTACACGTTCGAGCTGCTCGAGCACCCGGCCCAGCGCCTGAACCGAAAGTACCTCATCACGCACGTGCAGCACCGCGGCCGGCAGCCGCAGAGCGGCGAGGAAGAGGTGCTGCCGGGCGACGAGACCGGCTACGCCGCGCAGATTCGCCTGATCCCGGACACGGTGCAGTACCGCGCCCCGCGCGTCACCCCGCGTCCGCACGTCCGCGGGACGCAGACGGCGATCGTGGTCGGTCCGGCCGGCGAGGAGATCTACACGGACGAGTTCGGTCGCGTGAAGATTCAGTTTCATTGGGACCGCGAGGGCTGCTATGACGAGCGCAGCTCCTGCTGGGTGCGCGTGAGCCAGGGCTGGGCCGGGGGCGAGTACGGCTCGGTGTTCCTGCCGCGCGTCGGGCACGAAGTCATCGTGGACTTCCTGGAGGGCGATCCGGACAAGCCGATCGTTGTCGGCCGCGTGCACAACGCCGACCTCAAGCCGGTGTATCCGCTGCCCGAGGACAAGGCTCTCAGCGGCTTCTTCACGCAGAGCACCAAGGGCGGCGAGGGTTGCAGCGCGCTGATCTTCGACGACACCAAAGACGAGGAGATGGTGTTCGTGCACTCGCAGCTCGACCTGGAGCTGACCGCCGAGCGCGACTGCGCCGAGCACTACGGCAACGACCTCTACACCGTGATCGACCGCAGCCGCCTCGAACTCATCCGGCAGTATCACCAGTCCGAGGTGAAGCTCGACCACGACGAGAAGATTCACGGCAACAAGTCGCAGATCGTCAAGGGCGCCGTGGCCGAGTCGTTCGGTTCGCACTACGAGGCGGCCGGCTCGTACTACCTCACCACCGACAAGGGCGAGGTCGTGATCGAGAGCGCCAGCAAAATCACGCTCAAGGTCGGCGGCAACTTCGTCGCCATCCACGGCGGCGGCGTCGACATCGTCGGCAGCGTCGTCAACATCAACAGCGGCGGATCGGCCGGCAATGGCACGGGCGGTCCGTTCCCCGAGTTCGTCGAGGTGTACGAGGCCGAGTTCGTCGAGCCGCCGGGCTACGACGTCTCGTACAACCGCGCCGACAAGAGCGCCGCCGGCTCGTCGGCACTGACCCAGCAGGCGCCGCCGGCCGCACAGCCCGGCGAGCAGAAGAAAACCACCTGGATCGAGATCGAGCTGGTGGACGAGGCGGGTCAACCCTGGCCGAACGAGCCGTACGAGGTCATCGAGCCTGACGGGACCGTGCACAAAGGCTCGCTGGACGCGCGCGGGCAGGCGCGCGTCCAGGTGAACACTCCGGGCGAATGCCGCATCTGCTTCCCCCGGCTGGATCAGGATGCGTGGAGGCGCGCGTAATGACGAACACCCCGTCCATACCCAAGGGCAGCGACGAGTTCAGCAAGCGCATCCAGTCAATGCTCGGCGGAAAGGGCAGTGCCAGCGCGCACCTGCCGCCCGGTCCGGTCAAGCCGGCGTCTTCGCCGCCCGCTCCGCCGCGCAGCCCCGAGACACGACCCGACGCCCAGCCGGTCGGGATCGGCGAGCACGTCGTGCGCGCCGGAGAGTGCGTATCGAGCATCGCGCGCGATCACGGCCTGTTCTGGCAGACGATCTGGGACGACGCGCAGAACGCGATCGTCAAGCAGACACGGATTCAGCCGAACGTGCTGATGCCGGGCGACCGGCTGCATGTCCCGCCGGTCCGACGCAAGGAGGAGCCGGGCGCGACCGAGCTGCGACATCGCTTCGTGCGCCGCGGCGAGCCGTCGCACCTGAAAATCCGCGTGCTTGACCAGGACGAGCCGCGCGCCAACGAGCCGTTCAAGCTCGTCATCGACGGCCAACAGGAAATCACCGGGTTTACCGATCCCGAGGGCCGCCTGGACGTTCCGATTCCGGGCAACGCCAAGAAGGGCGAGCTGACGGTCGGCGTCGAGCCGGACCTGTACAAGGCCACGCTGAATCTCGGCGGACTCGACCCCGTCGCTACCTGGGCCGGCGTCAAGGCGCGGCTGAAGAACCTCGGATTCGAATGCCCGCAGACCGGCGAGCGCGACGACGCCACGATCGACGCGCTGAACGAGTTCCGTGACAGCGAGGGCCTGCCGAAATCGGATGACATCGACGAGGCCACGCGCGACGCGCTGGCTCGAAAGCACGGTTCGTAACCAGCCCGGCCTCCCGTCGCCGGCTGTCGGAGTCACTGCGATGGACCTCTTCGCTTCGGTCGCCCGCGCCGTCGTCGGCATGGAGCCCTTCGGCACGCTGAATCAGACCACGCTCTCGGTCGCGTTCATGGAATTCCTGGAGACGTTCGACAGCAACGCCATGAAAGCGCTCATGCTGTCGCACGGCTTCCAGGACGTGTCGCCGCTGTGGGGACAGAACTCCACCGTGCCGACCTTCAAGCAGGACTCGGCCACAATCCGCCGCTGGCCGGAGTTCCAGCAGGCCATGACCGAAGTCGAGGCCGACTGGTACTACGTCTCCGGCCATCACAGCCGGCAGTACGTCGCGGACAACGACGACCTGGACGGCGTGGACCTGTACAACCGGGCCGAGTACGCCGGCTTCTTCAATGAGCCGTATCACCTCGGAACGTGGGAACACGCGGACCGCGAGAACCCCGACGAAGGCCGCTCGGCCAACGACGTGTACATGCACACGGGCAGCGACTGGGTCTACGACATGGGACCCGAGGACAACCCGCTGTTCACCGCCCCGCACGAAGACTGCCGCGGAGTCATGCTGATCGGCTGCAACACGCTGTCGTACCGCTGCTCGCGGATCATGTGGTCGAACTACTTTCCGAACGCCGTCGTCATCGGGTTGCGGACGCGCGAGTCCAACGCCATCACCAAGGTGCTCAAGCTTGTGAAAGAGTACGGACGCAACTTTCTGCTGAACCCGTCCGAGTATGACCCCGAGGAAATGGTCCGCAAGCTCAATCCGTTTTCATCGCCGTTCGACATGATGGGCATTCTGCACGGCGGAACGTACTACTTCCGCGGCTTTCCCTCCGGCAAGGTCCGCGCGATCGCGCCCGACGCGGACGTTCAGAGCGAGGAGCTGCTCTAATGAAATCGACGCCGCACACGCACGATCACCCGCACACGACGCTCGCCGACCCGCACTTCGACTCCGTCTCGGTTCAGCCGCCCATCGACGCGCTCCGCACGGCCGGCGCCGGGCGATTCGTCGCACGCTGCGGGCAGGCGCTCTTCCTGCTCAAGGATGAGCACCTGGACGCCGCCGCCGCCGCCGGGTCGCGGCTCGATCTGACCGCGCGCGACTCGGCGCCGCCGCTGCGCGAGCGCGTGGACGAGTCTTTCTCTGTCACGCCGGACGACAGCGCGGTCATGGTCGCCTGGTCGGGCGGCATCGATCGCATCTCGCTCCAGACGCCGGGCGCGCCGCGCCGACTCGCGCCGCCGCCCGAGATCACCGATCCGCTCTGCGACGTGCGGACCGCGCAGGACGGCGCGACTCTGCTGTGCATGAGCCGCGGCGACAGCGGACCCGATTTCTTCCGCTATACGCTCGCCACGGTTCACAGCGAGACGCGCCGCGTCACGCGACACGCCGGAGTCGATTCGATCCTGCCGCTGCAACTGGCGTTCAGTCCGCTGGCGGGCGTGTTCGTCGTGTACGACGCGTATACCGAATCGCTGTGGCGGATCCGCCCGGCAGCGTCCGCGGCAGAGCCGATCGCGCTGGCGAACGTGGGCGGGCGCTCCGCGCCCGAGATGCTCGTGCACGGCGATTCGGGATGGATGGCGTTTCTCATGCACGACGCCAACGATTCGCGCACCTACCTGGCGCACGGGCGCCTCACGCCCGAGGGCATGCATTGGGAAGGCGTGGCGCGATGCGAGCCGGGTCTGATCCGCCTGATCCGCTGGCGGCCGGGGGCGCGCGAGCTGGCATATGTCCGCAGCGTGCGACGCCGGTCGTACCTGGAAGTCGTCAATGCGGTCGGCGGCGCGATCGCCTCGCGCGAGCTGCCGCGCGGAACGATGGTGGATGAGTTGTGCTGGTCGTCCGACGGGCAGCGGCTGTGCGCAGCGATCGGATCGACCCTGGCCCGCTGGTGTCCCACGCCTCAGCAGCCGGCGTAGTCGCTTGCCGCGCGCGCCGGGCGTCGCGTAGTCTGCCGGGGCGGCGTCGCATCAGAGGCCGCCGGGCGGGGGCGAGGTGCGGCGCATGGTCAGCGAAGTGGTGACGCTGGAAGGGCACATTATCGACTCCAACCTGCTTTCGCAGGTGCTCGATCTGGTCAGCTCGTTCGGCGCCGAATTCACGATCCTGGAAATCCACATCGGGCGGACGCGCCTGGAGCGCAGCCACGCCCGTATCGAGCTGCGCTGCGACACCGCCGAACAGATGCGCGAGCTGCTCTCGACCGTCAGCCGCCACGGCGCGCTGTGGGAATCTCACGAGGACGTCGAGCTGACGCCCGCCCCGGCCGACGGCCTGTTCCCGCCCGGGTTCTATGTCACCACCAACCTGACCACCGCGGTGCGGTTCAATCACCTGTGGGTCGACGTCTGCGACCCGACCATGAACTGCGGCATTGCGCAGAAGCCGGACGGCGGGTTTCGCTGCGTGTCGATGTCCGACGTGCGCCGCGGCGAGCCGATCGTCTGTGGGCAGTACGGCGTCCGGGTCAGCCCGGTCGAGCGCGAGCGCGGCGATGAGCTGCGCGAGTTCCACTCGCCCGAGATTTCCGCGAAAAAACCCAAGCGCCGACTCATCCAGAACTGCGCCGAGCTCATGCGCCGAACCCGCGCCGACGGCGGACGGCTCATGCTCGTCGGAGGCCCGGCGATCGTGCACACCGGCGCGTCGCCGCACGTCGTGCGGCTGATCGAGATGGGCTACGTCCATGTGCTCTTCGCCGGAAACGCGCTCGCCTCCTACGACGTCGAGCACAGCCTCTTCGGCACCAGCATGGGCGTCTACATCGACAAGGCCGCGCTGTCCGACGTCGGCCACGAACACCACCTGCGGGCCATCAACGCGCTGCGCGCCGCCGGCGGCATCCGCCCAGCGGTCGAGCAGGGATTGCTGCACTCCGGAATCCTGCACGCGTGCGTGCGCAGCGACGTTCGGGTCCTGCTGGCCGGCTCCGTCCAGGACGACGGCCCCATGCCCGACGTCGTCACCGACACCGTCGTCGCGCAGCGCCAGCTTCGCGAGCTGTCTCGGGGCGTCGATTTCGCGCTGATGGCCGCGGCCGCGCTGAACTCCGTCGCCGCCGCCAAGGCGCTGCCCGGCTGGATTCCGATGGTGTGCGCCGACATCTCGCCGGAAGCGCTGGCGAAAGTGGTGGATCGCGGCACCGCCCGCACGATGGCGCTCGTCACCGACGTCGAGCCGTTCCTTCGGGCGCTGGTGCAGTCGCTCGAAGCGCTCGATCGCTGAATCGCCCCGCGCCGCGGCTACTTCTCCGCGATTTCGAGCTTGTTCAGGAAAAGCTCAGCCAGTTGATCGAAGCCGCCGCGGTTCTCGCACGACGTGCAGATCGTGACGATGTTGTCGCCCACGCGCCGCGCCAGGTAGCGCTGGTGCGCGCGGGCCTGCCCCATGTGCATGCGTCCCTGAAGCGCCGCGAACTCGCGCCCGCCCAGCGTCACCGCCGGCGACGTGCGATCGAAATCGTACGCCACGCCCGTCAGCGGCAGGTTCACCCGCAGCATCTCGAGATATGCCGCTGGCCCCATCGGCGCCGGCAACTGCGCGACCGTGCTGGCCGTCACCACCACGCTGCGATTGAACAGCCCGGGCGATCCTGGCGGACGCTCCGCCGCCTGCACAAGCACCTGGGTGCGCGGATTCGACGCATCCAGCTTGCCCAGCTCGACATACCAACCTTCCGGAAAGTCGATCTTCAAACCGAGCTTCTCGTGGCGGTACGCCGTGCCATCGAGCGTGCCCGGTCCGATGTCGTTCACAACCACCGGGACCGACGTCGGAACGCTGGCCGGCGCGCGGGCAGGCCTCGGCGCGTCCGCAGTCGAGCCGGACTGTCGGCCGCCAGCGGATTCGCCGGCGGGACGCTCACAACCGACGAGCACGATTCCTACGACCGCAACGACGGCGGCGCTCCAAATGCGGGCGACTCGTCTCATCCAGTGGCTTCCCTTGATGGTGGTGTCGGCGAGCGAATCCCACCCGTCCGGGAGGGAACGCTGTTCGGAGATGGTAACGGCTCGCGCGCCGGGGGCGAAATCGCGGAAGGCGGTCGGTACTGGTATCGATTGGCCGAATACTTCCGCGCTGCGCGCGTCGGCGAGCGGTTTTCGCGGACCCCGCTCCCTTACGGTCGCGGCTCGGATCCAAACGCGACCACTACCAGGCGGTCAGCTCGCGGCCGGGCGGACCGGCCAGACGATCTCCGTGCGCAAGTCCGACTCCGCTTCGACCTGGGTGGCGTCGACCCAGTAGATGTCCCAGGGCGGAGCGTCGGGCGCGAATCCATTCGCGCGCATCCACGCTTCCACGCGCGCGTACGCTTCCGGAAGCGCGGCATACGAGCCGTGCACGATCAGCGTCGCCGCCTGTCCGCCCGGCAATTGCGAGAGCTGCACCGGGCGATCGAGCTCGATCGACTCGAGCACCGGATAGCCCGCTTCGACGTCGATCTCGCGCTCGTCAAAGGCGTGAAACCGTGCGATCGCGGGACCGACCGTGACGTGCGGCTGGCGCCCGAGCTGCTTCCAGACCGCTTCGAGCATGCGCGAGAGCGCCGCGCCGATCTCGAACGGAGTCGTGCGCGTGCGGAGCGACGCGAAGCGCTGCGGCGTCACCGACTTGATCCGGACGGAATCCACTCGTTCTCACACCCGCTGCAGCGACCGCTCGCGCCGAGCCCGCGCCCTACTGTAGTGCCTCATTGAAGACGCTGCGTCGCCGGAACCGAACCGCGACCGTCCGGGAGCGGGGAATCGGACATGGCAGCGTCGCGCGCAGCCCCCGCTCCCTTACGGTCGCGGCTCTGAAGATCGCGGAATTTCCGAGGCACGACACTACGGACACGGCAATCCGAACGCTTCGAGCAGTGCACTCAGGTCGCCCAGGTCCACGTCGCCGTCGCCGTCCAGGTCGCCCTGCTCGGCGGTCGCGCCGGAAGCCGTGCCGAAATGCGTCAGCAGTTGCGAAAGATCGCCCAGACCGACGAATCCGTCGCCGTCCAAGTCGCCCGCGCAAAGCCGCGGCGTGCGATAGGCGCGCACGAAGTTCGGCCGGGAGATCACCAGCGTGCCGGATTCGCCCAGCGCCGGCGCGCCGATGTTGATCCGGGCGATCACGAGATCCCAGCGCGGCGTCAGGTCGGCGTTGAACGAATAGAGGCGGCCGAGATCAAACTGCCCGTTCGAGACAAACAGGCGGCCGGCCGAATCCGTCGCCATGCGCGGCGTGAGGTTGCCGCCCGGCTCATCGGTCAGCAGCGGATCGGACTCGTCCAGCAGCGCGCCGGTGGCCGGATCGAGCCGATTCACGCGGTCTTCCGCGCCGATCATGTAGATCGATCCGTCCGGGCCGATGCAGAACTCGGAAAACGTGGTCCATCGCGCCGGGACGCTCCAGCGTTGCGTGATTGCGACGCCGTCATCGTCAAACGCGTAGAAAAAGTCCGTGAACGCGTTGTTCTGCGTGCGCGACAGGTAGATGCCTCCGTCCGGGCCGACCATCGGCGTATTCTGGAGCGTGAAGCCGATCATCAGCGGGCCGCCGTACTCCCGCGCGCCGGTGTCGAGGTTGTGACGGAAAATCTGGTGCCCGCCAGGGACGGCGTCGGCCAGGTAGATCGCCTCATCGCTCAGCGCGCAGCCGCAACTGCTCGTGACCGAGCAGACCCGCGGCACGCTCCAGACGGTGGCGCCGTCCGACGCGCGGATTCGCCACATGCGATTGAAGCTGGCCACGATCGGATCGCCGTTCGGCGCGAACACGACGCCGTCATACGGCCCGGCGTCGATCAAGTCGTCCGACGTCCACAGCGTCGCCCCGGTGGCCGCGTCGAGGGCGTAGAGCGGGGCATCGACCGTCGCGCCGTTTCCGCTGCGCGAGGCATAGACCACGCCGTCGCGCGCGCCGGCGATCCACGCGGTCCAGTCGCCCGGCACGTAGGGCAGGTTCACTGTCCACAGCACCACGCCGGTGTTCAGGTCATAGGCGTAGATCGGCGAGTCGTTGGGCACATTGCTGGGCGGGAAGGCGTTCTGCCGGACCGTGAACGCGCGATCGCCGTCGGTCACGGGTTGCCAGCAGATGAGCGTGGTCGGCCCGGCGCTCCACAGCAGGTCCGCCGCGTCCGGGCCGAGCTCGTCGCTCTGCCCGTTTCGCCCGGCGTTTCCGCCTGCGTTGGTCCAGTCGCCGGCGAGCGCCGCGGACATCGAGCCGAGACTCAGGACGCACACCCACGCTGCGCTTCGCCGAATGCGTGACATGATTCGCCCCCGGTGCGGTTGCGGCGACCGTTCAAGGTCTCGGTGCAATGCCGCGTCGCGGATGCTCAACGATAGCAAAATGACCCCGGTCGCGCCAACCGCAGCGCGCCGCGGGCGGAACGCGCGCGCCGGTCGCGAAGGACCGCGCAACGCGCTGCTCGCGGACGGCGTCGCGCCGCGCGCTGCGCTGGCGGGTCTGAAAAAAACGCGCTGCGTCCAGTGCTGCGCCGAATTCCAGCGTCCCGGGTCGGAACATCCATTGACCCGCTGCACCGCGAATGCCTACACTCTTCGATTGCGGGTGTCGGGCCATTCGGCGCGACTCAGCGCTCATCTCGGTTCGCCGCCTCGTTGCACGTCTGCGCCTGTCTGTTTCGGTGTTGTGTAGCCGAACGCGGGGCGTGCGCCATCGTCATTCGACTGGGAGGTACTCCGTGCGCGCATTTCCACCACTCCTCGCGCTTTCAGCCGCGCTCTGCGCACTCGCGCCGGCAGCGGCCGCAGATCAGCCGGCCGTGGCGTTCCCGCCGCAGTTGGCGCCGCTGGCTGCCGACTTCACCGTGCCCGACGCGATCGTCGTCCAGTTCGACGAAGCAACGTCGGCCCAGGTGGAAGCCGTCGGGCAGGCGCTCGCGGCGCCGAACGGGGGGATTCCGTTCGTCGGCGTGCAGGCGATCGACGAGCTGGCCCCGGTGCTCGGCATTCACACGCTGCGCAAGCAGTTCCCGGGGTCCGACCCGGTTGAAGCCGCGTTTGCCGGCTTGCCCGATCTTTCGGGCTACTACGTGATCGAGTTCGACCCGGCGGTCGCCACGCCGGAGCAGGCCGTCGCGACCTACCTGGCCGCGCCCGGCGTGCTGCACGCCGAGACGATCGGCGCTCACCCGATCTACGCCGTTCCGAACGACGGGAACTATTCCAGCCAGTGGCACCTGAACCAGGCGTCGGACCGCGACATCGACGCGCCGGAGGCGTGGGACATCGAGACCGGCGATCCGGCCATCATCACGGCCGTCCTGGACACCGGTGTGCGCTACTACCACAAGGATCTCGGCGGCAGCGCCGCGTCGTCCAGCAATCCGACTGCGGCCGACGGCAACGTCTGGATCAACCTGGCGGAGAAGAACGGCGTCGCCGGCGTGGACGACGACGGCAACGGCTACGTGGACGACTGGGTCGGCTACGACTTCGTCACCGGCGTGACCGGCTGCTCGAGCGGCGAGGATTGCAGCACGATCGACAACGACCCGCGCGACTTCAACGGCCACGGCACGCACTGCGCCGGCAACGTCGCCGCGATCAACAACAACGGCTACGCAACCGCGAGCCCGGCCGGCGGATGGGGCAACGGCACGCTTCAGCCGACCGCCAACGGCTCGAAGGTCATGTGCATGCGCATCGGCTGGTCTCAGCCGGGCGGCGGCTATGTCCGGATGGACTTCGCGGCGCAGGCATTCTATTACGCGGCCAACAACGGGGCGCGCATCGCCAGTTGCTCGTGGGGCGCGTCGAACAGCGGCGGCATCGCCGCGGCGATCGACTACTTCCTCGCCTCGGGCGGGCTGATCTTCAAGGCGGCCGGCAATGCGAACACCCAGACCGCCGATTACATGTGCGCGCGCACCGACATCTACTGCGTCGCCGCGACCAGCCAGACCGACACCAAGGCGAGCTTCTCGAGCTACGGCACGTGGGTCGATATCTCCGCGCCGGGCGTGTCGATCACCAGCACCTATCACGTCAGCTCCGATCCCGCGAACGACTACGTCGCCGCGGTCAGCGGAACGTCCATGGCGACTCCGCTGGTGGCGGGCTGCGCCGCCGCGGTGTGGTCGCGGAACCCGGGCTGGACGGCTTCGCAGGTGTGGACCCAGCTTCGCGACACCGCGGATAACATCGACGCGCTGAATCCATCGTACGTGGGTCGGCTCGGCAGCGGCCGCGTGAACCTGTTCAACGCGGTGAACACCGGCACGGGCTGCGTGGACGACGGCGAATGCGATGACGGCGATCCGTGCAACGGCGTCGAGACGTGCGCGGGCGGCGTGTGCCAGCCCGGCCCGATCACCGACTGCAACAGCAACGGCATCGACGACGACTGCGAGCCGGACAGCGACGGCGACGGCGTCATCGACGGGTGCGACGGCTGCCCGTTGGACATCAACAAGACCACGCCCGGCGCGTGCGGCTGCGGCACACCGGACACGGACGGCGACGGCGACGGCACGCCGGACTGCAACGACGGCTGCCCGACCGATCCCGGCAAGATCTCGCCCGGCGCGTGCGGCTGCGGCACGCCCGACACGGACAGCGACGGCGACGGCGTGCCGGATTGCGACGACGTGTGTCCGGGCGGCGACGACAACGAGGATTGCGACGGCGACGGCACGCCCGACGCCTGCGATCCCGACCCGTGCCCGAGCGGCCCGACCCTGCTGCTGGCGTTCGATACGTCCACCAGCGTTCCGGGCGTCGGCACGGTCGCGAACGAGGACGTCGTCGCGTACGACGCGTCCAGCGGTACGTGGTCGCTGTATTTCGACGGCAGCGACGTCGGACTGGGCAGCTTCGCCATCGACGCGTTCGAAGTGCTCAGCGACGGCACGCTGATCTTCAGCTTCACGGCGGCCGGCACGATCGGCGGCGTCTCGTCGGATGATTCCGACCTTCTGCGCTTCACGCCGACTTCGCTCGGCAGCACGACCGCCGGCACGTGGTCGATGTACTTCGACGGAAGCGACGTGGGGTTGACGACGAACGGCGAGGACGTCGACGCGGTGTCGGTGCTCTCCGACGGTCGCATCCTCATCTCGACCACGGACAGCCCGAGCGTCACCGGGCTGAGCGGGCTGGCCGATGAAGACCTGATCGCTTTCACGCCGACCAGCCTCGGTTCGACGACGTCCGGAACGTGGGCGTACTACTTCGACGGCAGCGACGTGGGCCTCTCGAACAGCAGCAACGAGGACGTGGACGCGGCGGCCGTCACCGGCGCCGGCTCGCTACTGCTCTCGACGCTCGGTTCGTTCACCGTGACGGGCGCTTCGGGCCAGGACGAGGATGTGTTTGAGTTCGTGCCGACGGCGCTTGGATCCGCCACTTCGGGGACGTTCTCCATGGAACTGGACCTGAGCACGCTGGGAATCACCAGCGACGTGATTGCCGTGGGCATTCTGAACTGACGGCCGCAGACGCCGTCCGCGCCCCGCGGACAGGTCTGCGCGGAGTTCAACGCGGCGGGTTCGGCGCGCGGCGCCGGCCCGCCGTTTTCTTTTTGGCGCGCTACGGACTGCCCGTAGCGACAGATTCGCTGGCCGGTGCGAGCCGACATTCGGAAACTCCTGAAGGAAGAGAATCTCGAATAAGGTTTTATTAGTCTCTAGTGTGTGTTATTCTATGTGGATGGCAGGGCGGGTTCTTTCTCGCCCCGATCGGGGCCGCTCTCGCCTGTCCGGGCCGCGCGTGACGCCCGGGGAGAGCCATTCCCGCCCGAATCCGCCGCTCGCCCAACGCAGCGCCCCGCGCGCCTCGGAGCGCCGCGTCGCCAGCGACTGCCTCGCTGGGGCTGTGTTGGGGGGCGGCGGCCCATGTCGGCGACACCCGGAAACACCCGAAGCGGAAGACGACTCTCCGCCCGAGCGGATTCCCGATGCCGCCGGGGAGGAGGAGTCAAGATGCGCGCAATCGCTGTTGTGATGGCGGCCGCGCTGCTGGTGGTCCCGGTCTTGGCCGACTGGGACCATGAGATCAAGTGGGACCAGCTCGGCCCGCAGGACCCATACGGCGCGGCGAGCTGGATCGACTATGACACGCCCAGCGACGCGATCACCGCCGACGATTTCCTGTGCACCGATCCGTGGTGGATCACGGATATCGAGTTCTGGGGCTGGTCGGCGTACGGAAGCCAGTACCTCGACCAGTTCCGCATCACGTTCTGGTCGGATGTGCCGGCCAGCCCGGACGACGCCAGCCATCCTGGGAACCTGCTGTACGAGTATTACGTCGATCCGGCCGTGCCCGGAGACCCGCTGAGCCTCGGCTGGGAGGAGATCGAGGCGAATCACTTCAAGATCGATCTCCCGGAGGATTTCTGGTTCCGCCAGGAAGGAACGCCGCAAAACCCGATCGTCTACTGGATCGGCATCCAGGGCGTGATGGTCACCGACGGCTTTCTCGACGCGTTTTACTGGAATTTCCGCGACCGGCATGAGCCGACCTGGGGCGACGACGCCGCGTTTGCGTCGGACTACTTCGGGTATGGCCCGTGGTCCAACTGGGGCAGTCCGTCCGGGTACCTGGACCCCGACCTATACGACGGGCCGTTGCCCGCGGGATGGACCTCGCTGGACATGTCTTTCCGTCTGACCGGGATTCCCGAGCCCGCGTCGCTGGTTCTGCTGGGTCTGGGGTTGGGACTGGCGGCCCTGCGGAAGCGCTGAGGCTCGGTTGTTCGAGAGTTCGCTCCGGGGCGAACAGCGCATCGCGGCCCGCGGGCAACCTGCTTCGCGGGCCGCACCTTATTCCCGCACGATCTCCGCGCCGATAATACGCTGCACAGACGCGATGTGCCGTGCCCAACGCCGGAGACGTTCGGCGTCGGAGGTGCTCCGACACGTGAGCCGCGCCTTTTCGTGGAAGGATTTCGACGATCGGCGCGTTCACTCCGTGACGTGCGACGTCCGCCACATTCCGCCGGACACCGAGGCGCTCGAAGTCGAAACGAAGCGCTTCACCGACTGGGATGGGCTGGCTTCGCTCGCGCGCCTGCGCCGGCTGGCGGTTCAATGCGTCCGCGCGGAGCATCTGCCGCACATCGCCCGGCTTAGTTCGCTGACGGGACTCTGGCTCTCCGAGGTGCGGGGCGAATCGCTCGCGCCGCTCCGTTCGCTGGTCGGGTTGCAGAGCCTGCGCATTCACTGGGCCACGAAACTCGCCGATCTCGGCGACGTGGCCGCGCTGCGCGGGTTGCGGACGCTGCACCTTTGGGACCTACCGAAGCTGGCGTCGTTCGAGGGCGTGCAGACGCTGACCGAGCTGCGCGAATTCACTTACGAGACTGCCCCGAGCCGCGATGCGCGCGGCCCGCAGCGCTTCCCGTCGCTGACGCCGCTCGGCGCCCTGGCGCGGCTTGAGCGGCTGCGGCTGGTGGGCGTCGCGACCGTCGATGACAGCCTCGCGCCGCTGCGAGGCCTGCACGCGCTGCGCGATCTGCACATGACAAACGCATTTCCGCTGGAGGAGTTCGCGCGGCTGGCCGCGGCGCTGCCGCAGGCGCGCGGCAATTTTTCCGAGCCGATCTGGCAGCTCCCCGGGCGGGTGGACTGCGCGAAGTGCGCCGGCGAGAAGGTGCTGCTGCTGGGACGCGGCCGGCGTCTGTGTTGCGCGCGGTGCGACGCGGAGCGGATCGCCAGGCACATCGCGGAATTCGAGCGAATCCGATCCGGCGGATGACCATCCCGAGCGCGCTGCGCCCGGCTTGCCGCGGCCGGAACCGCTTCGTAGACTGGCGGTTCGGCAGCGACCGTTCTCGCGGCAGCCACGGCGCGTGAACGATCCGGCCGGAGTGGCGGAACTGGCAGACGCGCGGGATTCAAAATCCCGTTCCCGCGAGGGAGTGTGGGTTCGAGTCCCACCTTCGGCAATCCGGCGGAACGGGCGCGGCGCGCTCTCGCGCGAACCGGCCGCGCCTTCGCGCGAGTCCTTCCCGCCCGTCGCCGCGGGAGCCGGCTGTGCAGAACCAGGAAATCGCCCGGACCTTCGAGCGCCTCGCGGATCTTCTCGAAATCAAGGGCGAGGACGGGTTTCGCGTCAACTCCTACCGCCGCGCTTCACGCGCCATCGAAGACGCCAGCACGTCGATCGTCGAACTTGCGTCGCGCGGCCAGCTCGGCGGAATCTCCGGAATCGGCAAGTCGATGGCCGAGAAAATCCACGAGCTTCTGCGCACGGGACGCATCGCCCTGTTCGAAGAGCTCAAGGCGGAAGTCCCCGAGACGCTGCTCGACCTGCTCGCAATCCCGCGCATGGGCCCGAAGAAGGCGGCCGTGCTGTGGCGCGAGCGCGGCGTGACCGACCTGCCTTCTTTGAAGGACGCGATTGAAGCGGGTCGCCTGGCCGGGCTGAAGGGTTTCGGCGACAAGACGATCGATCAGATTCGCGAGGGCCTCGCCTTTCTCGACAGCGGCGCCGGGCGTATCCGACTAGGCGTGGCCTGGGCGCTCATGGAGTCCTTGCGCGACGCGGTCGCGAAGCTGCCGGGCGTGCGTCGCGTCGAGCCGGCCGGCTCGCTCCGCCGCGGACGCGAGACCATCGGCGATCTGGACCTGCTCTGCGTCGCGGATTCGCCGGCCGAGACGATCGCCGCGTTCACGCAACTGCCGGCCGTGACGAGTGTGCTGGCCGGCGGCGCGACCAAGGGCTCCGTGCGGGTGCGCGGACCGGAGCACGACGTGCAGGCCGACCTGCGGGTCGTGCCGGCCGAGTCGTTCGGGGTCGCGTGGCAATACTTCACCGGCAGCAAAGAGCACAACGTCCGGTTGCGCGAGCTGGCCGGACGGCGCGGCTGGACGCTGAACGAATACGCGCTGTCGGAGACGGACGGCGGGCGCGTGATCGCATCGGCCAGCGAGCCGGAGGTGTACGCGGCGCTCGGCTTGGCGTGGATTCCGCCGGAGCTGCGCGAAGACCGCGGCGAGCTGGAAGCGGGCGCGGCGCCGGACGACCTGCTGCGCGTCGAGGACATCCGCGGCGAGCTGCACATGCACACGACCGCCAGCGACGGGCGCAACTCGATCGAAGAGATGGTCGATGCGGCCCGGACGCGCGGATATCGTTACGCCTGCATCACCGACCATTCCCAGGCCAGCGTGATCGCCAACGGCCTGAAACCCGAGCGGCTGCGCGAGCACATGCAGCGCGTGCGGGCCGCGGCGCGCGCGCTGACCGATTTCACGCTGTGGGTCGGGGCAGAGGTGGACATTCTCTCGGACGGACGGCTGGACTACGATGATGACCTTCTGGCCGAGCTGGACTTCGTTGTCGCTAGCGTGCACGTCGGCATGAGCAAGGACGAGCAGACCAATACGCGGCGAACGCTCGCCGCCATTCGTAATCCGTACGTGAACCTCGTCGCGCATCCGACCGGACGGATTCTGCTCAAGCGGGAGGCCATGCCGCTCGATCTCGAGGCGATCGCCCGCGAGGCGGCCGCGACCGGGACCGCGCTCGAGATCAACGCCAGCGACTACCGCCTGGACCTCAAAGACCAGCATGCGCGGCTCGCCGCGAGCCTGGGCGCGCGGATCTGCATCAATTGCGACGCACACGCCGGCGACCACTTCGCCAACATGCCGTACGGCGTGATGACCGCGCGGCGTGCCGGGCTGCGCCGCGGCGACGTGCTGAACGCCCAGGACGCCGACTCCGTGCGGGCCTTCGTCCGAGCCAAGCGAGAAAGACTCGGCGGGCGCGTCCGCGACTAGGTTCAGGCTGATGAATCGAGAATTGGCCGAGATGGCGGCATGATTCCGAGTTCGGTAAAGGCGAGGAAGTTCAGTCCGAGCATTCCACAACGCGATCCGAGTGGGCGGCGTTCCCTGAGCCGGCCGACGCGAGAGGCCGTCGGCCGGGCACCCGGCGCGATCCGGGCACGAGTTCCGTGCGCGGAATCCACGCGCCATTGCTCGTCGCCGCGTCCGCTTCGAGAGCATGCGGGACATGTCGTACGAGCCGCTTCCCGCGGCCGCGGCTGCGCGGAGCGCGTCGTCCCGGTCCACGGCGGTCCTCGCGTCACACGACCTGCGCGGGTTCCCGCGGCTCGACGCCAGGTCTTGAGTTTCCGACTCGTCAGTCGCCGCCTTGCGCCCGTTCGGACAGCGCTGAGCCGAGCCGTCCGCCCCGCGCGCCGCGCCGCGAGAACCGGTTCATGAGCTCGGCCACGTCCAGGATCAGCGACACGGCCCCGTCGCCCAGGATCGACGCGCCGGCGATGCCCTCGACGCTCTCGTAGTTGACGGCCACGTCCTTGATGACGACGTCCTCCTGGCCGATCAGCTCGTCCACGACCAGTCCCAGGCGGTCCTTCTGAGTCTCGAGGATGACGATCGTGAGCGCCGACTCGCCTAGCGATCGCGTGCGTTGCTCTTCGTGCCGCAACGAGAGCACGTCTTCGATCGCCGCCAGCGGCACGACGTGGTCGCGCACGTGGATGACGGGCTGCCGCTGAATCTGCTGCAATTCGCCGCGCGAGATCGTCAGAATCTCGACCGCCATATCGAGCGGAAGCGCGTACACGCACCGCCCGATCCGAACCATCAGCGCGCTGATGATCGCCAGCGTCAGCGGGAGCTGAATCGTGAACGTCGCGCCGACGCCGGGGTGGCTATCGAGCGTCATCGCGCCGTTGATCGCCTCCAGCTTTGTGCGGACGATGTCCATTCCCATGCCGCGCCCGCTCAGATCGGTGACCTGCGCCGCAGTCGAGAAGCCCGGCCGGAACACGTGCTGCATCGCCTCGTGATCGGACATCCGTTCGGCGGCCTCGGGCGTCGCAAGCTGGCGCTCGACGAGCTTGCGTCGGATGGCGTCCACGTCGAGACCTCTGCCGTCGTCGCGGACCTCGATGCAGATGTGCCGCCCGCGATGAAATGCGTCCATGAGTATCTGTCCGGATCGCGGCTTGCCCCGCGCGACCCGCTCGTCCGGCGGCTCGATGCCATGGTCCACGCTGTTGCGGATCATGTGCGTCAGCGGATCGACCAACTCGTCGATCATCCGCTTGTCGAGCTCGGTCGCTTCGCCGCGCAAGACCAGGTCGACTTCCTTGCCCGTGCTCTTGCAGAGATCGCGAACGACCCGGCGGAACCGCTGGAACAGCGGACCGATCGCCACCATCCGGGTCTGCATGATGCGCCGCTGCATGCCCTCGGCGATGCGATCCAGGCCGTGGACCGCTTCATTGAATTCGCTCATCGCTGCCCGGCAATCGTGCACGCGGCGCACGACGCCGCGAACGGTCTCGAAATCCGCCAGCAGACGCTGCGACTGTTCCGAAAGGTCGCTCAGAGCCCCGATTCGATCGCCGCCGTTCCGCAAAGCGGCGACGTCCGCGCACACGCGCGACAGCCGCTCGGCGATGTCGTCCACCAGGAAGCCCAGGTTCGTGCGAGTGAACAGCGTGGCGAGCTTGCGGCTGATCTCCGCCAAGCGCGCCTTCGTGATCACCAGCTCGCCCCCCAGATTCATCAACTGATCCAATCGCTCCACGTCCACGCGCAGCGTCTCGTTGGCCTTGCCGGCGCCGGCCGATCGACTGCCCGCTTCGGCCGACAGTGCGACCGGCGGCGCTGCGTTCGTGCGGGCCGGTGCGATCGGACTCGCCGCGGGCAGAGGCTGCGCCGCCGCCGGCGCGACCGATGCGCCCGACGCCGCGCGCGGTAACGAAGCGGACTCCGCGCCGCGCTGCGCGTGCGGCTGGACCGACGCCCGGCGCACACTGACGTTGGATACGGGGTAGGACCGCACGATGCGCTCGATGTCGGCGTGCGAACGTTTCGTGCGCAGCCGGTATTCCACGCGGCGCAGCGGCACGTCGTCCGCGAGCGCGAACACGTCGGGCGTCGAGCTGGAAACGTCGCCCAGACCGGAGAGCCGGGTGTAGAGGATGCACGCCAGAATCGCCGCTTCCGGGCACGGATCAGGAAACTCGATCACGAGCTCGATCGGAGCGTCCGCGTCGTCGGCAGACGCCGAGCGATTCGCCGCGGGCGGAATCGGCGCAGTCGAAAGCGGTTCGGTGTCCGTCTCGCCGGCCAGCCACGGGCGCAGCGCGAGATCGGTCGGACCGCTCACGACGTCCGTCCGCTGGGCCGCGCGCACGGCCTCGAGCGCCGACCGAAGCCAGTCGGTCGCGCCGAGAAGGGCGTTCATCAGCGCCGGCTGCACCGGCAGCTCGTTGCGACGGATCCGGTCCAGCACGGACTCCAGGTCGTGCGTGACGCGGTGTATCGCCATGCATCCCACCGCGCCGGAGGAGCCCTTGATGTCGTGGGCGCTGCGGAAAACTTCGTGGATCGTGCGGGTGTCGCCGGGCGACTTCTCCAGCGCCAGCAGGCCATTCGTCAGCGCATCGAGCGACTCGACGGCGCTCTCGACGAACCGCTGAAGCAGGTCGGCGTCCACCGGCGGTGACGCGGGGTCGGGCGGAGCCGGCGCGCGCGCAGCAGCGACCTCTTGCGGCGCGGGACGTGAGGCCGGCGCGGATGGGTGCTCCAGCAACTCTCGGACCTGCGAGAGCGACTGTTCGATCGACACCGGCGTGTCTCCCGGCTGGCTCAGCTCGCCGATGAGCGCGCGGAGCGTATCGACCGACGCGAACAGCGTCTGAACCTCCTGCGCGAGCAGCGCGCGGGTGTGCGAGCGAAGCTGGTCGAACAGCGATTCCATGGCGTGCGTCAGGTCTCGAATGCTGTGAAACCCGAGGGAGGCGGAGACGCCCTTGAGGCTGTGCGCGGCGCGGAACATCGCGTTCATGCGCTCCGCGTCGGCATCGTCGCGCAGGGCGATCACCCCATCCTCCGCACAGCTCTCGAACGCCAGCAGGCCCTCCTCCAGCGCAGTCAGATACTCCGGCGCTTCGTCGAGAAAGCCGGCCAGCAGGTCAGGCGTGACATCAATGTGTGAGCTCATGCGCCGGGCCTCCCCGCCAGGGCCGGCGCGCGGGCAAGGCAGTGATACCGGCCGGAAACGTCCGCCGTGAATTTCACGATGCCCGACAGCTCCGTGCACGTGCGGAACGGATCGACACCTCCGACGTACGCGTAGCCGCCCCGGGCGAAGGCGTCGGACGTCACCGCGACGGCGCGCCGCTTCGCGGCGCCGCCGAAGTGCGTCAGTACGTTTCGCAGCAGCACGAAATCGAACTCGCCCTGCGGGAAAGCGACCCGCAGGTTGTGACGGCGGAACGACGCCATCGACCGAATCTCTTCCTTGAGCTGGTGTCTTCCGTCGACCGGCGCAAACCGCCGTTTGCGGCGCTCGGGCGATGTCCGCGACAGGGAATACTCGCCGTAGACCGCGCGCGACGCCTTCTCGAGCCCCCGTGGGCGGATATCGCTGCCGATGATCGAGACCTTCCAATTCGCGAAGTTCGGTACGCGCTCGCAAGTGCGGATGGCGCGCGTGCGGCGCTCGTCGGCCGCGACGAATTCCGGAATCAGGCGCTCTCTGAGCAGCTCCCCGAGGCGCTCATTGCGGAAGCGATACGTCTGGTTCGTCGAAACCGCGGAGAGCAAGTGCGGCAGCTCGTCCTCGCGCGTCTCGTGATTCTCCATGCGCCGGGCAGAGTCGGCGAAGCCGGAGAGTCCCAGCGCGGCGACGCGCGCCCTCAGCCGGTCGCTCAGCAGCGTGCGCCGGGTCGGCGCCAGGTGGATCCCAGCCAGCTCGTGCGAGACTCTCGCGAAATGCTCGAACTCGGCGTCCGGGAGTCTGATGAGCTGGACCATCGTCGGCACTCTTTCGAGGCGAAACTGTCGCCCGCAGTGCGGTCGGCAGCCGCGCCTCCAGGCGACGGCGCGGCGCGCCGAAACTCTCGTTTCGCTCGCACGGTTCGCGTTACCTGCGACTCGCCGGCCTGGTCCACCCGACCGTCCGGGACGGAGCGGCGGCGCCGCCGTCTTCGACCCGGAACGCGCCGACCAGCTCCATCAACCGCCGAAACTGGCCGGACAACGCTTCGGCCGACCCGGACATCTCCGCGGCTGCCGAGGCGTTGTTCTCGGTGACGCGGGCCACGTTCTGAATGGCCGTGGACACGTCGCGGGCGGTCTGAGCCTGCTCCTCCGTCGCGGAGGCGATCTCGGAGATGCTGCGGGCGGTCGATTCCACGCCCTCGATGATCTTCGTGAGCGCGTCGCCGGTCTGCCGGCTCAGCGTCGCGCCCTCCCTGACGCGCTGCGTGCTCTCCCGGATGAGTCCGGCGATTTCCTTTGCCGCGTCGCTGCTGCGCTCCGCCAGCCTGCGGACCTCATCGGCGACGACCGCGAATCCCAGGCCGTGCTCGCCGGCGCGGGCTGCTTCGATCGCGGCGTTGAGCGCCAGCAAGTTGGTTTGGCTGGCGATTTCGCTCATGACGCCGACGATCTCGCCGATCTGCTCGCTGCTCCTGTCGATGAGCTTCATCGCCTCGATGCTCTTGCCGACCGCGACGCCGCCCTCTTCGGCCCGCTTGCTGGTCTCGGCGGCGATCCGGTCGGCGCCGCGGGCGTTGTCCGCCACGGACTGAATCATCTTGTTCAGCGACTGAATGCTGGCCGACATCGCCTCGACTTCGGCGCTTTGCGTCTGCGCGCCGTCGCTCAGGCTGGTCGAGCCTTCGGACACGACCCGCGCGCCTTCGATGAACTGCTGCGCGGCTTCCTGGATCTGCATCACCACGCTGCGCAGCGAGTAAATGATCCGCTGCAGACCATCGCCGAGCTGGCCGACCGCGTCCGCGCCGCTGACCGGGACGGCGATCGTGAGATCGCCGGCCGCGGCGACGTGCACCGTCTCGAGCAGTTGCGCGACCTTGCGCTCGAGCTGCTGCGCGTTCCGCTCCGATTCGGCCCGGAGTCGCTTGCTCTCGGCCTCGAGCCGGAGCCGCTCGGTGATGTTCTCCCACGTGACCATCGGGCCGATGTACTCGCCGTGCTCGTCATAGACGGCGCTGACCAGCAGGTCCAGACTTTGATCGCCAACCGCGATCACCGAGCGGACCGGCAGCCCCTTCGGGCCTGCGAGCAGTTTGCGCTGCAGCGCCGGATTCTTGTGAAACATGTCGATGTTGCTGCCGACGAGCTCGTCGACGGGCGCCGGAAGCAAGTGGGCCAGCGGCCGGAGGTTCTTCAGCGTCGCCGGATTAGCGTACACGATGTTCAGATTGCGGTCCGCCAGCAGGATGTTGATCGGGGCGCTCTCGATCATCGCGTTGCGGACGACCGCCTCGGCCGCCGCGCGCCGCGCCGCGCCGACCTCTTCCCAATTCACGACGTAACCGACGATCTCGCCGCCGGGTCCGACCACCGCGTTGATGTGAGTCTCCAGCACAACGTCGCCGAAACGCAGATCCGCCTTGCGCGGGAGGTTGGCCGGATTCGACAGGATTTTTTCGATCTCGTCCGGACGGCTGTGAAACGTGTGAATCGACAGGCCCAGCAGGTTGTTTGCGTCCACGTTGAACGCCTTGCGAACTTCGCCGGCAACCGCCTGCAGCGTCGCGCGAGCTCTCCGGTTCATGTACACCAGCCGAAGGCTGGCGTCGGCGATGAAGACGTTCGTGTGCAGATTGTCGAGCGCGCCCTGAAGCTTGCCGAGCGCCGCTGCCGGGTCCGCGTTGCTGAGGAACGACTCCACAGCCTGCGTGTCCGCTGCCTCGCGATCCTGGCTGTTCATCGACTGGTCCTCGCTGCGTCGTGCCGCTGGTCGCGCCGGAGTTGCATGCGCCGGGCCCGGCCGTATCGCCCATCGCGCCAGCCGGCGTGTCGCGCGCTACCAGGACGCCGGCGGCTCTGCTCTCTGCCGCGCCGCGTCGTCAGTAAACTCGTCGCGCAACCGCGGATGACGACCGGAGAGGGTGGCGGCGAATCGCTCCGCCGCGGCTCGACGATTTACCGCGCGTTGTCGATCTGCGCCGCATCTCCGCGCGACAGAATCCGCTCGATGTTCAGCAGAATCAGGAGCCTGTCTTTCAGTTTCACCAGCCCGCGCACATGATCGTGGTCGATGCCCGGAACGCTCGACGGCAGCGGCTCAACCTGATCCGCCGCGATCCGCAGCACCGCCGTCACCGCATCCACCACGATCCCCATCGTCTTGCTGCCCACGTCCACCACGATGATTCGCGTGTGCTGGTCGGCTTCCCGCGCCGGCAGGCCGAACCGCTTGCGCAAGTCAACGATCGGAATCACGTGCCCGTGAAGGTTGATCAGTCCGCAGACGTACTCCGGCACCTCCGGCATGCGCGTGATCTGCCCAGGCATGATGACTTCCCGGGCGCGCAGGATGTCAACGGCGTACTCCTCGTTCGCCAGCCGAAAGCTCACGATCCGGGAAACGCTGTCCGCGAGCGCCGCGGATCGAGCCGGCTCTCCCGCGCTGAACACTGCGGTCCGCGGCTCGACGGCCGGCTCTGCGCTGGCGGTCGTACTCATGACGCGCTTCGCTCCGTGTCGGGCGGCCCGCCAACGATGCCCTCCGCGGAGGGATCGGGCCGATTCTGCGCGGCCGCGACTTCGGACCGTCGCGCGGGACTTGTGCTTACATCGGTTGCACCGCCCGGCCTGTGAAGTTAGGCGTGCCGCGCGACCACGCCAGCCCGTCCCAACCGGATCGAGCCCTAGCGACGCCGACCGAATTGTCCGATAGGGAAGAAGCGGCGTCCGGGCGCGTCCGGACGCACACCAACGGACGTCTGCGGGAGAACCCGCCGTGCTCAGCCCCGTACTCCAGCAGATCGATCAGAAGAGCGCCGTACCGTCTCCGCCCGTGGTCGTCTCGCGGCTGATGGAAATCACCGCCGACCCGAACTACCGCCAGGACGACGTCGCCAAGCTGCTCGCCACCGACGCCGGCATCGCGGCCACCCTGCTGCGCATCGCGAACTCGGCCTTGTTCGTCGGCGTTCGAAAAGCGACGACCGTCCAGGAAGCCCTGACCCGGCTCGGCCTGCAACATGTGCGCTCCCTGGTCGCCGCCCATTCCATGATCGCTTCGTTCGGCGGCGGCTCGATCGGACCGATCGACCTGAGCTACTTCTGGAGACGATCGCTGGCGACCGCGATCCTCTCGGCGCGACTGGCTGACCGCGTCCGACGAACGCTCCGTGACCCGGCGTTCACCGCGGGCCTGCTCGCGGACATCGGCGTCATCATCCTCACGCGCGCCCTGCCGAAGCAGTACGGTCCGGTCGCCGAGCTCTACGCGCCAAAGCAGTGCGACGACTTCCTGCCGCGCGAGCTGGACGCGGTCGGCGTTTCGCATGCCGAGGTGTCGGCCGTCGCGCTCGAGCGCTGGGCTCTGCCAACGCCCATCGTCGAGGCGGTGCGCTGGCACCATGCCCAGGCGATGGACGAAGCGCCCGATCGAGTCGTGCCGCTGGCGCGCGTCCTGCACGGCTCATCCGACATCGCCCGGTTTCTCTGCGAGGCCGCCGCCGCGCCCACGCTCCGCGCCATGAGCGTCTGGGCGATGGAGCGGGTCGGACTGCCGCTCTCGGCGCTGTGCGAAGTGCTGCCAGGCGTCGAGTCCGACTTGTCCGACCTCGCGAACGCGCTCAAGATTGAGATCATCCCCAGCCGCGTCTACAAGCTCCTGGCCGACAGCCTGGCAGAACAGCTCGCCGGGGCCAGCGCGTAGCGCGGTGCGGCGTCACGGCGCGCCGCGCTCCTGGAACGCGAACGCAACGTCTATCGAGGAGGCCGCGATGGTCACGGTCGGAATGAACTACCAGGTTGTCCCCGGCAAACAGGGCGAATTCGAGGCCGTGTTCGACAAAGTGCTCGGCGTCATGGAACGAATGGGCGGCCACCAGCGCACGGCGCTCTACCGCCAGGTGAACGACCCGACCGCCTACCTGATCCTGTCCGTATGGACAGACCGTGCGGCCTTCGAGGCGTTCACGTCGTCGAGCCAGTTCCGCGGCGTCACCGACTGGGGCAAGGCCGGCATTCTCGCCGCGCGACCTCGGCACGACGTCTTCGAATCCGGCGCGCCGAACATCGGCGCGAGCGGCGCATGCCCCGCGACGTCCCGCTCGCAGAACTGACGCGTCGCCGCGATGCCGCGATTCCGCGATGCCGCGATTCCGCGATGCCGCGCGACCTCTACCATCCTCTCGGGGGACCGGTCTCTGACCGGTCTTTCTTCTTCATCCCTTTCATCCTCGCTCTCCGCGAGCACGGGCGCTCCGGCCGACCGCCCTTCCACCGACGATCCGCCTCAAAGCCGCTCGACCGTCTGAATGCCGAGCAGCGACAATCCGAGCCGCAGTGTGCGCGCCGACAGGTCGCACAGCCGCAACCGAGAGCGGCGGACCGCTTCGTCCTCGGCCGCCACCACCGGGCATTCCTCGTAGAACCGCATGAAGTCGCCGGCCAGCTCATAGAGATAATTGCACAGCACGTTCGGCGTCAGCTCGCCCGCGACCACCTCGATCGTCTCCTGAAACCGAATCAACCGCAGCGCCAGCGCCCGCTCGGACGGCGCGCCGATCCGCACCGCCGCGCCCGACGCGTCCGATTCGCTCGCGCCGAGCTTCTCGGCCGCCCTGCGATAGATCGAGCGAACGCGCGCGTACGCATACAGCAGATAGGGCGCGGTGTTCCCGCGCAGCGCAAGCAATTTGTCCCAGTCGAACCGGTAATCGGTATTGCGATCGTGAGAGAGATCGGCGTACTTGATCGCGCCGACCCCCACGACGCGCGCGGTGGACTCATCCGGCTCGCCTTCCGCGGGCGGCTCATCGGCGTCGCCCAGCCGCATGGCGCGCTCCTGGGCGCGCTGCGCCATGATCGCCCGTGCCCGCTCGACCGCCTCATCCAGAAGCGACCGCAGGTGCACCGCGCCGCCGGCCCGCCCGGTCAGTTTCCGTCCGTCCGCCCCCAGCACCAACCCGTGCCCGGCGTGCTCCAGCCGCACTTGCGGCTTCGCCCAGCCCGCGTGCCGCGCGACCTGAAACAGCATCTGCAAGTGTCGGCTTTGCTCGTTGCCCACCACGTAGATGACGCGGTCGGCGCACAGCTCGCTCATGCGGAACCGCAGCGCCGCCAGATCGGTCGAGGCGTACAGAAACGCCCCGTCCGACTTGCGGATCATCATCGGGAACGCCCCGCCCTCCGGGTTGCGGAACGCCGGCGCGCCCGATTCGTCGTAGAGGAACACGCACAGCGCGCCCTGATCCGGACGCACTTGCATGCGGGTGGACTGCTCGGCGCCGAACCGCGCTTGAAGCTCGTCGCACGCGGCCGCCAGCTTGTCGTTGTAGAAGCTCTCGCCGCGGACGTCGGCGTCGGTCAGCGACGCGCCCAGCCGAGCATAGACGTCGTTGAACGCCCGCTGGCTGATCGCCACCAGGCGCAGCCAGACCTGCCGCGCTTCCGCCTCGCCGCCCTGCAGCCGTCCGACCGCCGCGCGAGCCCGCGCGGCGAATTCGGGATCGGCGTCAAAGCGCTGGTTTGCCTCCCGATAATCGGCCTCGATGGCATCCAGCACGGCGTCGCCGTCCACGCCGTCCGGAATCACGCGATCGCGATACCACGCGATCAGCTTGCCGAATTGCGTGCCCCAATCGCCGACGTGATTCTGCCGGATGACGGTGTGCCCGATGAACTCGAGCGTCCGCGCCAGGCAGTCCCCCAGGATCGTGCCGCGCAAGTGCCCGACGTGCATCTGCTTGGCGATGTTCGGCGAGGAGTAGTCGATCACCACGCGCTGCGGTGCGTCGGTCGGGTCGATACCCACCCGGTCTAACCCCCGCCACGCGGGCTCGCCCGCCTCCTGCGCTCGACCAGCCGGCGTCAGCTCAGCGGGCGTGTCTTCCAGCCGACGCGACAGGTACGCCGCCGACAGGTGAATGTTGATGAAGCCCGGGCCGGCCACCTCGACGCGCTCGGCGACGTCCGAGAGCGGCGCAGCGGCGATGAGTCGCTCCGCCACATCGCGCGGCTTCGACCCGAGCGCCTTGGCGGTCTGCATCGCTGCGTTGCACTGGTAATCGCCGAACTTCGCACCTCCGGTGGCGCGCACGACCGGGTCGAGCGACGCGTCGCCTGCGACGCGACCCAGCGCCTCAGACATCCGGGCGCGGAGCTCGTTCAAGACGCTTGGCTTCATGGCGACGCGCTCGTGACCCCGGGACCGCGCGGGCGCTCAGCCCGCTTTCATCGACGCGATCAGGATGTCCGCCACCTCCGGACGCGTGAACTCGACCGGCGGACGCTGCCCCTTGGCGAGCATCTCGCGGACGGCCGTGCCCGACAGCGAGACGCGCTCGGCCTGCGGGCTGTTGGTGGTCTTGTCGCTGGCCATCGCGCCGCTGCGCTTGCACCAGAAGGTGTTCTCGAACTTCAGCGGCGTGATGCCGATCTCGGCCGGTTCGAACTCGTCGAAGATGCGCTGCGCGTCGTACGTGCCGTAGTAGCTGCCGACGCCGGCGTGGTCGCGCCCGACGATCAGGTGCGTGCAGCCGTAGTTCTTCCGCATCACGGCGTGCAGGATGGCTTCGCGCGGACCGGCATATCGCATCGCGTTCGGAAACACCGCCAGCATCGTGTTCTTGGGGTTGTAATAGTCGCGCAGCAGCACCTCGTAGCACTGCATGCGCACGTCGGCCGGGATGTCGCCTTCCTTGGTCTCGCCCACCAGCGGGTGAACCAGCAGGCCGTCGCAGATCTCCAGAGCGCACTTGGTGATGTATTCGTGCGCGCGGTGAATCGGGTTGCGAGTCTGGAACGCGACCGCCGTCCGCCACCCGCGATCCGCGAACGCGGCCCGGGTCTGAGCCGGGGTCAGCCGCTGCTCGGGGAAATTCGGCTCGTGCCGCGCCGTCACCACTTCCAGTGGACCCGACAGGCACACGTCGCCCTGCGCGTAGACGACCGCCACGCCCGGATGCTTTTCGTCCAGCGTGCCGTAGGCGCGCTCGGCCTCCAGCTTCTTGTCGTGCTGATATTTCTCTTCCACGGTCATCACGGCCAGCAGCCGGTCCTTGTCGTCGGTCAGCGCGACCGGCTGGCCCAGCTCGACGCGTTCAGCCGTCGGCTTGTCCACCGAGCACGTCACGGGCATGCTCCACGGCAGCCCGCTCGCAAGCCGCATGCGGTCGCAGCACGACCGGAAGTCGGCATCATTCATGAACGTCCGCAGCGGGCTCATCGCGCCGATCGTCAGCATTTCGAGATCGCAACGCTCGCGCTCCGCCAGCGCGATCCGGAGCGCTTTCTTCGACATCTCCACCAACTGCGCCTTTCGCGCGTCCATCGCCAGCAAATTGACCAGCTTCCCGCCGTGCGGCGGAATCAGACCGTGATCCGACATTGCCCTCTCCCAGTGGTGTGAACGCCCCGCGTGCCCCTGCGGCCGCGCGCCGTCGCGCGCACACGCCGCGCGCGCCCGGTGCAATCGGCGCGGCGAGCGCCCCGCATCGTCCGCGTGCAACGGCCGAATCGGGCATCCTAGCTGCAACGGGCGCATCCGCCAAACACGACGGTCGCGCCGCTCAACTCAGCGGGACACGCTGCGGCGCCTGAATTACCACGTGATTTCGACATGCAATCCCCGCCAGCGCCGACAGACCCGCCAGCCATGCCGGCGCGCCCAGCAGCAACATCCCCGCCGGCAGCGCCAGCCCCACCAGCACCGCGCCCAGCCAGAACCAGCCCGCGAGCGAACCGCGCGTCATGACGTGCGCCGCGCGCTCCGCGTTCTGCGTCTGGTGCCGAGGTACAAACTCCGCCGCAACCAGCAGCACCAGCGCGCCCAGTCCCAGCAGCAACGTGTCCGGTGCCGGATCGCTCGGAGGCGTCCAGCGCAACGCGCCGGCCTCGTCCAACGCGATCGTCGCCAACGGGACCATCTCCATCGACGGCAACGCCGCTCCCAGCATGACCCACGCCGCCACGCCCGCGACCAGCGCATCCGCGATCATCGACACGACCAGGAGCGGATTCTGCCAGTAGTCGCGCCCCTTGGCCTGCGCTAGCAGCAGCGCCGTATAGCCCGCCGTCGCCGCTCCGAGCGCCAGAACCAGCCAGCCGAGCGCCAGCTGCGCCCCGCGCGGCCCGCCGCCCAGCCCGGTCAGCCACTGCGCCGTCATCGCCGCCACGAACGCTGTCAGAATGTAAGCTCCGCGAACCAGCCAGCTACGCCATTGCGGACGCAGCAGCACCCACGCGAACCTCGCCGGCTGCTTGAGGTCGCCCACGAGCAGCGCGCCGGTCGCCGCCAGCATTAGCGCCGCCACCAGAAACGCCGGCGTCGGCAACGCCGTTCCGATCGATCCACGCAGATACTCAACCGTCGCGATCATCGGCAGTCCGGCGCCGATCGCCTTGGTTGTGATATAGGCCGAGACCATCCAACCCCACGGCGCCGGCTTGCTGCGCGGGTCATAGACGCGCGTCGCGCGCCGGGCCGCGTCGGCCGTCGCTTCCTCGTCCGCCTGCCGCAGCGTGCGGGCATTGATCGAGCCGTCGTTTCCGCTCCACAGGTAGTTCGCCTGCGGCGGGGCCGCGGCGGGGTCGAGCGCCGCAGTCTCGCCTCCGACGTAGAACAGCTTGGGCTGCGTGCCCTTCTCGACTTTCGGATACTGAACCTTCTGCCTCTGATCCAGCAGCGAAATCCGGCTGCCCGGATCGTCCAGATCGCCCGAGACGATCGCCTCGGCCGGACACACCACCACGCACGCCGGTTCGTAGCCCTGATCGACGCGATGCGTGCAGTAATTGCACTTGGCCGCCGTCAGCGTGGCCGGATCCAGATAGAGCGCGTCATACGGGCACGCCTGCATGCACGCCTTGCAACCGATGCAGCGCGTGTTGTCGAAATCGACGATGCCGTCCGGGCGCTGGTAGAGCGACGTGACCGGGCAAATCTCCACGCACGGCGGGTCGGCACAGTGGTTGCACCGCTGCACCGAAAAGTGCCGCCGCGTGTTCGGAAACTCGCCCTTCTCGATGTACTTGACCCACGTGCGGTTCACGCCCAGCGGCACGTCGTGCTCGCTCTTGCACGCCACCGTACAAGCGTGGCAGCCGATGCAGGCGCGGTTATCGATCGCGAAACCAAATCGCGGCATGCGGCCGTCCCCATGCGTGCGGAAACCCGGGCGTATCGGCGCGACCGCGCCCCAACGCGCAGACTCAAAGACCGGGCGAAAGTATAGTCAACCGGGACGCCGCGTCGCGACGCGCCTGCACGTCGTCCGCTACGGCGGTGAGTCCCCACGGGCGGGTTCGTTCATGACGCGACGCACTCCGGCGATCCTTCACGCGGCGCTGCTGCTCGCGCCGCTCACGCTGGCCGGCTGCGGCGAGACCGGACCGGCCGATCCGGTTTCGAAGGCGCTGCGCCCGTTCGTTCAGCCGCCCGGCCCGCCGCGCCACCGCGTGCTCGTGATCGGCTGGGACGGCGCGACCTTCAACCAGATCGACCCGCTGCTGCGCGACGGAAAACTGCCGAATCTCCGACAACTCGTCGCCGATGGCGTGAACCTGAACCTGGAGTCGACCGTCATCCCGATCTCGTCGGCCGCGTGGGTGGCCGCGGTAACCGGTGTCGGCCCCGGCAAGAGCGGCGTGTTCGGGTTCTTTGCGCGAAAGCCGGGAAGCTACGAGCCGGTGCTCGTCAATTCCCGCGATCGACGCGTTCCGGCTGTCTGGAACATCGCCGCGCACTACGGGCTGAAGACGCACCTCGTGAGCGTACCCATCACTTATCCGCCCGAAGATGTGCCCGGTGTCAACTTCGGCTGCATGCTCGCGCCGTTCGACGCCGACTACGCTCACCCGCCGGGCTTAACGACCGCGCTGCGGAAACTCGGCTTTGAACCCGACCTGGACGCGTGGCAGCAGGTGCGGCCGCTGACGACCGAGCGGATCGAGGCAGACCACCGTACGCGCACGACCATCCTGCGCAGCCTGGTTGTCGATTCGGACTGGGATCTGATCCTGGCGAATTACAAGAGCCTCGACGTGCTGGCCCACCGGCTCTACACCGGCACGTCGTTCGATCCGGTCGCGCTGCACTACGCCCGGCTGGACGACGCGCTGGGTCAGTTGCGGACCGCGGCCGGCCCGCAGACGGACGTGCTCGTGCTGTCCGATCACGGCTTCGGCATGTACACGCATCAGCTCAGCGTGCACGGCGTGCTGGCCGACCTGGGACTGCTCGCGATCCGCGACACCCGGCGTCGCCCGCCGCCGGCAGCCAATCAGAATCTGGCGCAGACGTTCGCGATGATGGCGATGCAGGATCTAGGCGCGCTCGACTTCCCGCGCACCAGCGTGTTCTGCGATTCGACCGAAGGACACTTCGCCGCGCTGCGGCTGAACCTCGCCGGACGCGAGCCGAACGGCGTCGTGCCGGCCGGAATGGCGGACGCCACGATCGGGGTGATTCTGGAACAACTGCTCGCGTATCGACTTCCCGACAGCGATCGACCGGTGTTCGTGCGGGCGTGGCGCACGTCAGAGCTCTATCCCGGTCCGGCGAACGGCGATCTGCCGGAAATCCTGCTCGAGGCCGACCGCAAGTTCCTCTGCCGACCCTACTTCGGCAGGCCGACCGCGATCGCGCTGCCCACGTCGCTGCCGGAGCATGAGCGCGGCGGCGTGCTCTTCGCCGCCGGCCCGTCTTTTCGCCGGATTGCGGAGCGCGGCTCGGCTTCCATCCTCGACGTAACGCCGACGCTGCTGCAACTGTTTGGATTGCCCGCGTGGGAGGAGATGGACGGCACGCCGCTGCTCGGCCTGCTCGTCCAAGCGCGCCCCATCGCGCGCATCGAAGGGGCTTCGCTCGGCATCCGCCCGCACTGGTCGCAGGACGCCGCCGCCGACCCGTCGGCCGATGTGATTCAGCGGCTGATGCAGCTCGGCTACGTCGGCGGCGCGGACGACGATTCCGCGACCGCATCGCAGCCTGCTTCGCGTCACGCTCCGCCCTGACGCGAACCCGAGCGCGTTGACGTGAAGCCATTCCGAAACCTGATCCGCGCCGCGACCGTCAGCGAGCGGGACAAGCGCGCGAGCGAAACCACTCGGGTTTCCCCGCTCCCTGACGGTCGCGGCTCGGAATGCGCGTTCCGTCACGACCGTTCTCGGCACAGCTTCAGGACTCGCTTCGCTGAATCCAAGCGGAACGCCTCGGCGCGCCTGGTCTGCGCGTTTTCGGCGACGGCGGGGAATCGCGTTGCGTCCCGCTGGAAGCCCGGCTGCCTCGCACACAACCGACGCGCTCTTCTGGACTTTTTGAATAAATCGTGTATTATTCAAACATGGCCGCGACCACGACGCGCATCCGAAAGGCCAAGGCCGGAAGCGACGACCACGTCGTCCTGCGCGCCCTGGCCTCCGCGGCGCGGCAGGAAATCGTCGACGTCCTCGCCAGCAGCGGACCGGTCACCGTCGCGCAACTGGCGCGCCTGCTCGGCCGCCGCCCGGACGCGCTCTATTTCCACCTGCATGCCCTCGAGCGCGCCGGCATCGTCCGAGCGTGCCAGCCGCGGCGCATCCGTGGCCGGGCTTCCGCCCTGTTCGAGCTGCCCGCTCCGATCCTGCTCGATTACGCCCGCGCGCCGCGACGCGAGCTGGCCCGCGTTGTCCGGATGGCGGTCCGACTCGCCCTGCGCGAGTTCGAGCGCGAATGCCTCTCGGGCAAGCACGTTCGCGGCGGCGCAATGCGCAGGCTGTGGGGCGGGCGGGTCATGGGCTGGGTCGGTCCACGCGAGCTGGCGCGCGTCAACGAACTGCTCGCCGAACTGCACACCGTGCTTCGGTCCGGCCATCCGGGCAAGGGACGCGAGGCGATTTCGATCGGTTTCCTGCTGTCGCCGGCGGGTTCGGGCGAACGCGCTCGGCGAAGCCGCCGCAAGGAGAGTTCATGAACGCACGACGATTCCGATCCGCTGCCACCATCGCCGCAGTCCTCGCGTCGAGCCTGCTCAGCGCGACACCCGCCGACGCTCAGGCCGCCGATCGCGGCGAACTGCTGCGACAGGGCGACGCGAGCTTCATCGCGGGCGCTCCGGCAAAACTCGACGTCAAGAAGGCCAAGACCGGACATCTCCTGGTGCGCCCGAAGATCGACGGGCGCGAGGCGGGCTGGTTCATCTTCGACACCGGCGCAGGAATCTGCGTCGTGACGACTTCGGATGTCGAATCGCTCGGCCTGACGCGCGTCGGTGAGATCGACGCGACCGGCGGCGGCGGCGGACAGAAAGCGCCGGTCTATCGGGCGCGCAGCCTCCAGATCGGACCGATGCGGCTCGCCGATCATCCCCTCATGGCCGTCGACCTGGCGTTTCTCGATCAGCACTTGGGCGAGCGCGTCAGCGGCGTCATCGGCTTCGGTGTGCTTTCGCAGTGCATCGCGGCGATCGAGCTGTCCACGCCGAGCATCGCGCTGTACGACCCGGCCGCCTTCACGCTGAAGGCGGGCGCATGGACGCCGCTGGACTTGAGCGATCGCGTCCCGGTCATGCCCGCCACGTTCGAAGGCCACGAAGGCCTGTTCATGCTCGATACGGGCGATCACACCCACATCACGTTTCATGAGCCGGCCGTGCAAAAATGGAACCTGCTCGACGGCCGAACGCTGACGGACCAGAAGCTGGGCGGAGTGGGGGGATTTGTCGCGGCAAAGGCCGGGCGGATCGATCGACTGGACTTCGGCGGCGTGACGCTGCGCGACGTCCCCGCCAGCTTCGCGATCGAGGCCAGAGGAACCCACGCACAGACCGCGCGCAGCGGACGAATCGGCGCCGGCGTGCTCGGACAGTTCGAGATGATCGTAGACTACGGCCGCGAGCGGATCGCGCTGGTCAAGCCGCAGCCGAGCTGACCAGCGACCTTGGTGCTGCGCGCCGCAGCAGGATCGCCGCCGGCTCGGCTTCCGGATCGAGCTGCGTGGGAACAGCGGAAGTGTACCGCTCGCTAATGTAGTGCCTCAGAAATAATGCGTCGTTCAGAGCCGCGACCGTGAGAGGCTTTTGCGCCAGCGCGTAACATCCTAGTAATACTAGGCTTGCGGCGCTTG
>CAZKJT010000009.1:0-94335 GCA_964553225.1 uncultured Planctomycetales bacterium
GGCTGGGTAGAGGACTTGCACCTCCAAACGATCAAACATGCTTGGCACACAACGAGCAACCCCGGGCGCTCTCTGGCCCGGGGTTTCGCGTTAACTGGTCGGTCGCCAGACTCGCGACCGATCGTTGATCTCCCCGAGAAGGACTCGAACCTTCAACAACCCGGTTAACAGCCGGGTGCTCTACCATTGAGCTATCGGGGATCGGACCGCTCCACGACTCGCGGCCGACCCGCTCGGACATCCCCGGCTCTCGCCGAAGCCGCGCGGCGACCGCTCGCTCACGGAACGAACAATCTAGCCTACTCGCGCCGGCCGGGGTGTCAAGGCGTTCTTCTGCGGCCGATAGTCGGTGGCTGCTGGCCGTCGTCGGTGGCTGTTGGCCGTCGTCGGTGGCTGCTGGCGATCGTCGAAAGGCTGCTGGCGATCGTCGAAAGGCTGCTGGCGGTCTTGGCAGCCGAATCGGGTTCGTCACGCGCGGATCGAGTTCGTCACGGGCGAACGGGGTTCGTCACACGCGGATCGAGTTCGTCAGCGGCGAACGAGGTTCGTCACGCGCGGATCGAGTTCGTCAGCGGCGAACGAGGTTCGTCACGCGCGGATCGAGTTCGTCAGGGGCGGATGGGGATCGTCAGGCGCGGATGGGATGCGGTTCGTCGGGGGCTGCGGAAGCCCTGCCAACGGCGATCGAGCCGCGCGGCGCGCGGCGCGCGTCCACTAAACCGAATTCTCCCGCACGATGCAGCGCCGACGCCCAGCGCTACTTCAGCAGGTGAGAATCGCTCGCCAGGCTTGGACCTTCCCGGCCGGTGTATTGCGACACGTCGCGGAGCGTCCACACGTTGTCGCCGTCCACACCGCAGTCCGGCGAACTCGTCCAGCGAACCGTGCCGCCGAGCGACAGCAGGTTCTGTCCCGCAGCGCGGTGCGCCCGCGAATTGAACTGAGACGCATCGGCAAGCCCGAGCCCACGAATCGCGTCAAACAGCGGCAGCCCGTTGTCGAAGAACGGATTGTCGTCGCCCAGGATCGGCATCGTCGGCGCATCGCCGAGACGCGGCCGGGCGCCGGCCATATTTTGCGCGGCGTAGCTGATGTTTCGTGCTTCGAGGAAGTCGTTCGACCGCGCGATCTGCTCGCTTGGCATCGGCTGATCGGTCGTGGAGGGACAGACAAAGGACTGCGTCGGCACGAACGACGCGCGCACCAGCGCGTAGACATGCCGGCGGTTCGGCGCGACCACGGCGTTCGGCTCGCTGGTCGGCTTCCAGGAGCTGCGGCTCGACCAGCCCGCAAACGGCAGGCTGTCGCCGAACACGCTCGCGTAGCTGCTGAGTCCCTGCCCGATCTGCCCGAGATTCATCGAGCACAAGGTGCGGTTGCTTCGCTCCCGCATGTGCAACACGCCCGGGACGCCCACGCCGATCATCAGCACGACGACCGCCGCGACAGCCGCGATGTCGCGCACCGTCTGCATCGGCAGCAGCGTGATGGGCGGATCGCCGCGGACCGGCGTCGGCGCGGAGCGGCGCACGGCGAGCCGGGGCGTTTGCGCGACGCGGCGCGATACGCGCTGCGCCAGGTCTGCCGGCGGCGTGGGAACGTCGTAACGGCTCAGCGCGGCGAACACGCTCGCGAGCGCTTCGTGCTGCGCGCGGAGGGTCGAGTCCGAGGCGATGCGCGCCCGCAGCGCCTGTTGCTGTTGAGGCTCGAGCCGCCCGAGGTGAAAGTCGAGCAGCGCCTCGTCGAAGCTGGGCGAATCCTGGAATCCTGGTTGAAAATCCGATGTCATGGTTTCACCGTGTCCGAGCTATCGGCCGCCTGCCACAGCCGCGCGAAGTGCGTCACGGCGCCGTGCAGACGCGACTTCACCGTTCCCACCGGGATTTCCAGCACCTCCGCGATCTCGGCGTAGGGCAATTGCTGAAAGTACCCCAGCATCAGGATCATCCGCAGGTGCTCCGGCATGCGATCCACCAATTCGCGAACCCGCCGTTGCGTTTCGTCCGACTCCAGCCGGTCCGAATGCGGCGGGTCGCCCGACGCCACAAGGTCCACCGCGGACGGTGCGTCCGGATCGGACGCGCCCGTGTCCAGCGAGCGGTGCGGCCGGCGGGACTTCGTTCTCAGGAAGTCCCGCGCCTTGTTGGCCGCGATGGTAAAAATCCAGGGCCGCAATGAGCGCGCGCGATCGAACGAGGCGGCGGACAGGTGCACCTGAACGAAGGTCTCCTGAACGAGGTCGTCCGCCACGGACGGATCGCGTACGAATCGCGCGATGAACGCATACAGGTCTTCCACGTATCGCGAGACGAGCGTGTCAAAGACGCCCGGCTTTCCCGCCAGATGATCGGCCAGCAGTTGTTCGTCACTACGGGCATTCACGATCATCCGCCTTCTATACGGGGAGAACGCCAGGGCGGTTCGCAAAACGTGCGTTCGTCCGAGAATCGCGGAACCGCGGACCCGGCGCCGACGCGCCGCCGCTCGTTAAGTATAGATGCAGAACCGAGTAAGCGCTTGTTTCGCAACCAGCGGCGCGCATAATACGCGTCTCGTTTCCAGATCTTGCGACGGCCCGACAGCGTCGCCCGGCACGCGCCGACGGAGCCGCCTCGTGCAGCAGCCCGAATCGCAGTCCTTCAGCGTTCAGACCGGCGCGCTCGATGAGCGGACACTCGCGACGCTGCTGGCCGCATCCGCCGCTATTAACGGCACGCTCGAGCTCGACGAAGTTCTCCAGGCCATCGCGGTGTCCGCCGCGGACGTGCTTCTGGCCGAAGCCAGCTCGGTGATGCTGCTCGACGCCGCCCGCGGGCGGCTCGTATTCAAGGCGGCCGTCGGCGTGGATCATTCGCGCCTGATCGGCGAGGAATTTGACGCCCGTCTCGGCATCGCCGGGCGCGTAGCCTCCACCGGCCGACCGGAGATCGCGCTCGACGCGCGCACGCACCCGCACTTCTACCCCGGCATCGACAGCAAGCTCGAATTCACTACGCGCGGCCTGATCGCCGCGCCGCTGCGCTACCGAGACCGCGTGCTCGGCGTGGTCGAAGTGCTGAACAAGCGCGACAACAGCGCGTTCACCGAGCATGACCTCGAAATCCTTCAGTTGTTCGCGAACCTCGCCGCCATCGGCACGTCGAATGCGACGCTGCACGAAGAGGTGAAGCGCGAAAACCTCTCGCTGCGAGAAGGCGCCCAGACCGACGACGCCATCATCGGGCGCAGCCCGGCGCTGGCCGAGGTGCTGCGGCTCATCGACCGCGTGGCCGCCACGAACGCGACCGTTCTTCTGCTGGGCGAGACCGGCACCGGCAAGGAGCTCAGCGCCCGCCGCGTGCACGCCATGAGCCCGCGCAGCCGCAAGCCGATTGTCGCAATCAACTGCGCCGCGCTGCCCGAAACGCTGCTCGAAAGCGAGCTCTTCGGCCACGAAGCCGGAGCGTTCACCGGCGCGACGCACACCAAGCTCGGGCGGTTCGAACTGGCCGACGGCGGAACCCTCTTTCTCGACGAAATCGGCGACATCAGCTCGAGCACGCAGATCAAGCTGCTCCGCGTGCTTCAGGAAAAGGAGTTCGTGCGCGTCGGCGGCGTCAAGCCCGTCTCGTGCGACGTTCGCATCATCGCGGCCACCAACCGTGACCTGAAGAAGGCGATGGATCAGGGTGAATTCCGCGAAGACCTGTTCTATCGCCTGAACGTCTTTCCGGTGCACCTTCCGCCGCTGCGCGACCGGCGCGACGATATTCCGCTGCTCATCGAACACTTCGTCGAACGGAACGCGCGCGAGCTCGGCTGGCGCAAGCCCGAAGTCTCGCCCGAGGCGATGGAGCTGCTGTGCGCCTATCGCTGGCCCGGCAACATCCGCGAGATGCGAAACGTCATCGAACGGGCGGTGCTGCTGTGCGACACCGGACGCATCACGCCCGACACGCTGCCGCGCGAGATCGCCAGCGGCCCGCGTTCCGAGCCGATCGAGGCGGCCTCGGCGCTCGAAGGCTATGAAAAGGCGATGATCGTGAAAGCGCTCGAGGACGCCGACTGGAACCAGACGCGGGCGGCCGCCTCGTTGGGAATCAGTCGCGACAACTTGCGCTATCGATTGCGAAAGTACCAGATTCAGCGGCCGGCGCGATCCTGACGCGCGCTACGATCCCTGCGCCGCGGCCGGCGCGAGATTCCGCTCGGCCCGCCGCACGCACGCTTTCACGAACTCATCCATCGACGAAATGGTCGCCTTCTCGGCCAGACGCAGCATGTAATCGCCCGCGAGCTTGTTGAATCGCTCGCGGAACAGCTCTTCGCGCAGCTCGTCCTGCACTTCAAGGAACGTCTTGCTCGTCGCGGCCTGTTTTTCCCCGCATGCCACGATGCACCAGCCGCCAACGAGCTCGATCGGAGCGCTGGCGCGTCCGTCAGCATGATCGAAAATGTGCTGGCTCGCGCGATCGTACGGCGCCTGCAGCGGCGCGCCGATCTGCCCCCACGATCCGCCGTCGGAGGCGTGCGCGCCGCGCGAGAACTCCGCCGCCACGTCGCGGAACGGGCGCGTCTGCAGCGCCTCGGCGGCGGCGCGGATGTGCCGCACGGCCGCCAGGCGCGCTCGGGCGCGCTGGTCGCTGGTCGCACGCGTCCATTCCAGCCCGTCGGGAAGGAACTTCTCGAACGGAGCTTCGATCATCAGCAGCTCGCGCGTTTCCGGCGTCGAAAACCGATCGGCCTGCTGCTCGAAGCGGTACAGCAGCTCGTCGCGGCGAAGCTGAATCTTGGGCGCGATGATCTCGCGTGTATAGCTCGACACCACGATCTGTCGCCGAAGCCGCTCGCGGAATTGCTCCAGCGTGATGTTGAACTTGTCCAGCTCGGACGACAGACGCGCCGAACTTCCGCCGAATTCGACGTTGACGATCCGGTCCAGCTCCGTCTCGACGGTTCGATCCAGCGATTCGTTCCGCGTCTCGTCCAGACCTGCAACCGCCTTCTCATACACCAGCAACACGCCGATCTCCTGCTGCGCGACGTCGCGAACCCAACGCTCCGCCCGCTCGCGAAAACGCGCCGGCGTCAGCGTGGCCGCGCCCTCAACCAGCTCTTTCCGCAGCAGAAACAGCACTTCAGACGCCGTCAGCACCGATCCGTTCACGAGCAGGATGTCGCTCGAAATCGACCCGACCAGCGGCGCGGCCGCCGGCCGCGACTCGGCCGCAGGCGCCGTCCGCTCGCTCTCGAACGTGGGAGCGTCCGCGGGCACGACTTCACCCGACTGAATCATGCGTTCGCGCTCGTCCGCCAGCTCGGCCTCCGTGCGCAGCACGGGGCGACTCACGTCCGGCGGCGGAGCGCCCGGCTCGGTGTTGCCGCTGCGACAAGACATGCCCAGCGCCGCCAGAGACGCCAACAGCACAGATCGAAGTGCGTTCATCCGGCTTACTATAACGCCGCGGAATTCGAGTGTCCCAAGACGGCGACCGGACTCGGTACGGAATGCCGCGCGAGGCAAGTGTGCGATCCATGTCTGACGTGCTGTACGTGCTTCGCGATCCGCCGCTCGACGGCCCTACCAACATGGCCCGGGACGAAGCCCTTCTCCACGCGCAACAGAGCCGACCCGCAGTGATTCGCGTCTACGCCTGGTCGCCCCCGACGATCAGCCTCGGATATTTTCAGCCCTATTCCGCCGTCGCCGCGCTGCCCGCGTCGCTGCGCGGGCTCGCCGCGGTGCGCCGCATCACCGGCGGCGGCGCGATCCTGCATGACGCCGAAGTCACCTACTGCCTCGCGCTCAGCCACACCATCCCGACCGCGAACCGCGCCCCGACCGATCTCTATCGCGTCGTGCACGACTGCTGGCTCACGACGCTGCGCGACGACGGCATTCGCGTCGAGTTCGCCCCGGAAGACGCTCCACTCCCCCGGCCGCGAGGCGGACCGTTCTTCTGCTTCGAACGCCCCGGACGGACGGACCTCGTCTCCGTGGATGGCGCAAAAATGCTCGGCAGTGCGCAGCGGCGGCTGCCCACCCGCCTTCTCCAGCACGGCTCGCTGATCCTGGCGCGGCGTTACGAAGATCATCCGAGCGCCGACCTGGACGGCCCGTCGTCCGATCGGGTCGATGGGTGGATCGACTCGTTTCTCGCGCGACTCGGCGCGGCGCTGAGCCTGACGCCGACTCCGAGCGCTTGGACGGATGACGAGCTGCGCGTCGCGGCGACGTTGCGCGAGCGATACGCCGGCCCAGAGTGGATGCGCAAGCACTGAGGCGCCGCCGCCGGCTTTCCCTGCCGCGCTACTCGGGGGTCACGCCGACCAGCCATTCCAACAGGCTCGCCGCGTCCTGAAATCCGATCGGGAATACGCTGTCGTCGATTTCGCCCCGGCCGAACGTCTGCACCGCGAGAATGCTGTCGTTGCCGCAGGTCGTGTCCATCAGCTCGTCGCAGTCGCGCGTGTGCACGAAGCCCAGCAGGTGCCCGATCTCGTGCGCGGTCGTGTTGCCGATCGCGATCGCCATCTCCCGCAGCGTCGGCGTCACCGAAAAGGCGTTGCGGAAACTATCAGTGAAGATGATCGAGTTGTCGCGCAGATCGACGTTGTGCGTGTCGATCTGCTCGGAAATGCCGAACGCGCGGCGATTGAACGTCCCGAAGTAGACCGTCGAATGATCGCCGCCGGGCCGCTGGTCGTCGTCCGAGTTCAGCAGCGATACCGCGAAGCCGTCGAACCGTTCCGACACGTAGTCTTCGATGCGGTCCTTGAGTTCCTCGGTCTGACCGAAGTACGGACCGATCCGCTCGGCATCGAACGGCGGAATGTCGAACACGCCGACGTTCTCGACGCGAATGTCGTCGCCGCCAGCCCAATCGAGAAACACGATCTGAGCGACCGGACCGGCATCGCCGCCGCCGCGGGTGATCTCGACCGACACCGAGTATTCGCCGCTCGATTCCGACGATGGAAACGGCGCGACGCCGAGAAAGTACGACCCCGTCCGCCCGCGAATCGTGACGTCCAGACGCGGATTCAGGTTCGACGCGTCCGACTCGCGATCGTCGTTGAACGCATGGATGTTCTCCTGGTCATCGAAGATCGCCGCGACCGGGTCGAGATCGCCGCTCGTCTGGCGCACGTCGATGACCACGCGGTCGCCGGGCGAGAGCTCGCCCAGTTGAAACAGGTCGAGATCGGTCGGCTCGGAAATGCGCGCCGTGAAGTCCGACTTGCCGTCCGCAGTGAAACTGAGCGCCGTGGCCGTCGAAAAGGTCGAGTTGTCGCCGTCGAAGACGTCCCCGCCCGGCGCCGGACAGCCGGCCAGCGACCCCAGACCAAGCATCGCGACGAGCGCCGCCGGGCAAGACGCCCGCCATTGCCGCCTTTTCGGCGACGCGACTCTACCGGTCATGCAGGCTCCTTTGCGCCCGATTCTCGTGAATTTTTCAGGCGGACCCGCGTATGCGTCCCCGCGCCCGGATTCATTATAGACGCTCGGACAAGTCGGTCGCACGCCGCGCCGCTTCGGCTTCCAGCCCGCCCTGCCCCGGCGCTATCCCGGATCGAGCCGACGACACGTGCCGCAGGAATAGGACAATTCGCGCCGCATGATCTGCCGCAGCATCCGCGCGCGCTGCGCGGGAAGGCGCACCCGGTCGACGAACGTCTTTTCCGCGACAGCAACCCGCCCCACGGCTTGTTCGAGAATCGCGGTCGAGTCCTGAAAGCCGAACGGGAACACGCTCGGTTCGAGCGGCGCCCGCCCGAATACCTGCTCTCCAGCCAGATCCCACGCCGTGCCGGTGGTGTCCATGATGTCGTTCGGATCGCGCGTGTGATACAACCCGAGCAGGTGGCCCAGCTCATGCCCGGCGACGTTGGCGATCATCACGCCCATTTCTTCCGGCGAGAGCTGCATGCCCTGGTAGGGCGCGAAGTTCGGTACATAGACGATCGCGTTCTGATCGCGCACCGAGTTGTACGGATCGACGTTGTCCGCCAGTCCGAGCAGGCCCGGCTCGACGCCGCCGAAGTAGATCACCGAGTCCTCCGCGCCGCGCGAAGCCGCGCTGGCATCCAGAATCTCCACGTCAAAGCCGGCGTAGTCCGCCCGAACGCTCGCCACGATGGCCGCGCGAACCGCGTCCGTGAAGCTCGCATACGCGGCGCCCAGGTCGGCCGCGTCGAACGCCGGAAAATCCAGCCCGCTGCGGTTGCTGACGCGCACGTTCTGAGCGCCGCCGAAATGCAGGAGCACGCGCTGCGCCCGGGGTTGCGCCGCCGAGGCGTCGTGCCGGCCGGCGATCAGGCGGAAGCTCGAACCCGACTGCCCGTTTGGCGCCATCACGCCGAGGTAGAGCATCCCGCTCGCGGCGCGCAGCGTGTGATCGAGCTGCACGCCGTTGAACACGTACTGCCGCTGAAGCAGGTTGTACTCCGAATCGAACAGCGCCAGCACCAGCGGCGAATCGAGCTGCGCGTTGGCGGCGCCGACCGTCCAGCGATCGCCGAGCGCGCTCACCGTCAACTCGTAGAGCGCGAACTCGCCCGCGCCGACGCCGCCTTCGACCGCAAAGTAATCGCTCTGCGAGGCCGGCTCGTCGGGCGGGTCGCCGTCCGGCTGAGGCTCGGGGGTCGGCTGCTCAGGTCCGGAAACGGCGGGCGCGGAAACAACCACCGCGCTCGCCACCTGCCCCCCGCCCGACGCATCGGGCGGCGGATCGCCGCCGGCGATCGAATCCAGTTCCATCGTGCAGCCGCACAGCACAGCCGGCAGCGAGGCCCCGGCCGCGAAACGCTTCCAACCGCTCATCGCGTCCCTCCGGCTCGAGCGTCCTGGCGGCTGAGCGAGTATCGGACCGCGCGGCGGCGCTCGCCGGGCGCGCGGTCCCTCCGCGGGAAAGTCTGTGAAACGCCGTCGCCTTGCGCTTCAGAAATCGCGTCGCGATGATGGGCATCGCGCGAAAACGGATGGAACAATTCCCGTGGCGGGAAAACGCTGCGTTTATCGCCGCGCGGACTTGGCGAAACGGCTGCTGGATCGCACGCGATCGCCGATCGATATCACCATCAGGCGAATCGCCGCACGCGAGATGGAGGGGGCGGTCTCATGGACGCCGAACGCATCGTCAAGCTCAGCTCCGACGCGATCGAGGACTTGCTCCGCTCGCGCGCCGTCGCCAGCATCGGCAAGTTCGAATCCGACAAACGACGCAGGGACCGCTGGCCCTTCGCCGGTACGGTGGAAGTCTGGCTGCCCGACGACTGCTATGGCGAACGGCACCTGCTCGCGACCTTGCACAACCTCAGCCCCGGCGGGCTGGCGATGCGCACGCGACGGCCGATCGACAGCGACACGAAGATCTCGCTCGCGCTTCATCAACCCGATTTGAGCTGCTACGGGCACGCCATGGTCCGGCATTGCACACGCGCGCCGATCGGCTATCTCATCGGCGTCGAATTCATCTTCGAAGAGCAGCCTGCCTGAAGCGTCCCACGCGCGCTCGCGACGCCGTCTATCCGTCGCTCGAGCGGATCACGCCGCGCTCCGCGCGGAACTGCCGACCGATCGCCTGCCGCCGTTGGGCGCGCCGCGCCGCCCGGTCTAGAATCGGCGCATGAATTCCACCCTGCTCGAACATCGCCTGCCGAACGGACTGCGAGTGATCTGCGAGACCATGCCGCGCGTCCGCTCGGCCGCCGTCGGTTTTCTGGCCCGGACCGGCTCGCGCCACGAGGCGCCCGCCGATCACGGCGTCAGCCACTTCCTCGAGCACATGTGCTTCAAGGGAACCGCGCGGCGCGACTGGCGGGAGATCAACGTCGGCTTCGACGAGCTCGGCAGCATCTACAACGCTTTTACCGGCAAGGAGCACACCTGCTATTACGGCTGGGTTCCCAGCGACCGGCTGGCGCCGCAGCTCGACCTGCTGGCAGACATGATGCGCCCCAGCCTTCCGCCCGACGACTTCGAGACCGAGCGCAAGGTGATTCTCGAAGAGATCGCCATGAGCGGCGACGGCTTCGAGCATCACGTCTGGAACTTCCTGCACGAATCCTGGTTCCAATCGCATCCGCTCGCCCATGAGATTCTCGGCGAACGGGAGACGATCGCCGCCCTGCCGCGCGCTCGAATGCAGACCTATCACGACAGCCGCTATGCCCCGGAGAACCTCGTGCTCTTCGGCGCCGGCGCGGTCGATCCGCAGGATCTGCTCGCCTTCGGCGGCCGATGCTGCGGCCACTGGCCGGCCCGCCCGGTCGAATCGCTGCCGTCCGTGGCGCTGCCCACGCCGCCGGTCGGCGTCCTCAAGCAAAAGCTCGAGCAGTTCAAGCAGCAGTACGTCATCCTCGTCTACCCGTGCGCGGCCCAGGACGACCCGGCCGACGAGGAGCTGGAGGCGTTTCAGGCCCTGTTCGGGGGCATGAATTCGCGCTGCTACTGGAACATCGTGCAGAAGGGCGTGTGCTCGCAGGCCGGCGCAGCGTGGATCAGCTACGCCGACTGCGGCATGATGGCGCTGTACGCCAACGGCGAGCCCGAGAAGTGCGAGCAGATGGTCGCGGCCCTGCGACGCGAGGCGCAGAGCGTCATGCGAGACGGCTTCGAGCCGCAGGAAGTGCGACGCGTCCGCAACCGTCGCCGCACGCAACTGGCGCTCGAAGCGGAGAACCCGCGAACCCGACTGATGCAGATGATCGACGACGTCGAGACGAACGGATATGTCCGCACGGCCGACGCGCGACTGGCCGCAGTCGAACAAGTCACGGCCGAGTCGATCGCGAGCGTGCTGGGTCGCTTTCCGATCGACGGAGAGGGGCTGCTGCTGTCGATCGGGCCGCGCGACTGGCCGTAGTGTAGCGCCTCATGGGAAGCGCTGCGTCTCCGGAACCGAGCCGCGACCGGCAGAGAGCGGGGAATCGGGCTCGGCAGAGTTTCGCGCGGCCCCCGCTCCCTCACGGTCGCGGCTCTGAATATGGCAGCATTCTGAGGCACTTCAGTAGCTTTCGCGGTTTCAAGAGCAGCTTCAAGATTCTGCTTGCGGCGGGAGCGTGGCGAGCCACTCGTCCATGAGCGCGACGCGGTGAGGCATGCCGACGCGTGCGAAGAGTTCGCGGGCCTGTGTCCACAGCCGGCGCGCCTGGGCCGCGTCACCGCGCGTCCGGTAGATCCCCCCGAGATTGCCGTACTGGGCGGCCATGCCCTCCAGCCGGCCGAGCTTCTCGTTGATTTCCAGCGCCTTGCGGAGCATGCGTTCGGCCTGGTCCAGGTCGCCGCGCGTCTGGTAGATCAGCCCGAGATTGCCGTACTGGTTGGCCATGCCCTCCAGCCGGCCGAGCTTTTCTTCGATCGCCAGCGACTTGCGGTGCATTCGTTCGGCTTCGTCCAGGTCGCCGCGCGTCTGGTAGATCAGCCCGAGATTGCCGTACTGGGCGGCCATGTCCTCCTGCCGGCCGAGCTTTTCTTCGATCGCCAGCGCCTTGCGGAGCATGCGTTCGGCTTCGTCCAGGTCGCCGCGCGTCTCGTAGATCAGTCCGAGATTGCCGTACTGGTTGGCCATGCCCTCCAGCCGGCCGAGCTTCTCGTTGATCTCCAGCGCCCTGCGAAGCATGCGTTCGGCTTCGTCCAGGTCGCCGCGCGTCCGGTAGATCAGCCCGAGATTGCCGTAATCGCTGGCCATGCCCTCCTGCCGGCCGAGCTTCTCTTCGATCGCCAGCGACTTGCGATGCATGCGTTCGGCTTCGTCCAGGTCGCCGCGCGTTCGGTAGATCAGCCCGAGATTGCCGTAGACGGGGGCCTGCACGGCCTCGTCGCGCTCGAATGCTGCGCCTGCCCACCTCAAGTCCGCCTCGGCCGCGCCCAGCAATCCGAGACGCCACTTGACGGACCAGACGCGATTGACCACTTCGATCAGGCGCTTCGGCGAGCCGAGCCGCAGGACGACCGGCACGGCGGCCAGCAGCTCGAAATCGCGCGGCCGGGACGTGTTCAGCTTCTCCGCTTCGAGCGCGCGCTCGATCTGGCCCCACGCCCGCTCCGCGCGGAGCGCCGTCTCGGCCGGCTCGGACGCGAGATGCCGCTCGAGCCGCTCGGCAAAGAGCGCGTGATAGGGTGCGAAAACCTCGCCGTCTTCGCGCGTTTGCGAGAGGAAAAACGCTCGGAAGCGCGGGTCGGCCAGCGCCGAAGCGAGCTCATCCGGCGACAGGCCCGCGGCGCGCGCCCAGACGTCGCGGGGCGCAGGCACGCCGAACACCTGGAGCATCAGCGCCGCACCGAGCCGCTTCGGGTCGGACGCGAGGCGGTCGAACAGCGAATCCATCAGGCCGGCCAGCGTGGGCGGCCAGTGGCGGATGCGATCCAGCGGGTCGGGCGGCATGTCCGCCGCGAGCAGCTTGATGACCGCGTCGAGCGCGAGCGGATGGCCGCGGTAGTGCTGAAACGCCGCGTGCGGCAGGGAGCGGCGCGTTTCGGTGTCCCACGCCGATCGCCGCGCGGGCTCCTCGAGCAGACCCTGGGCGAGTTCCGTCTCGTACCATTCGGCCACCTGCGGCTCGGTCAGGTCGCCGAGACCATCCGCCAAGGGGCGGACGAAGCGTCGCCGCGATTCCGGATGGGCGGCGATCGCGTCGTCCGGGCGCTGCGCGATCAGCAGGCGCACGCGCGGCGGCAGCGCATTCGCGACGGAGAGCCATTCGTGGGCTTGCGCATCGGACATGGCCCAGTCGGGGTCGATGAGGAGGAGGTAGCGGGCGTCGGACTGCGCCAGCGCGTCGGACAGCGCTTGGGCGTAGTCCACGAAGCGACGCCACGGCGGGCGCTGCACGTCGGCGACCAGCGCGGCCAGCAGCGTGCCCGCGGCGGGGACGGCGCCGAGCAGTTCCTTCAGGTAGCGCCGGTCGTTGGGGCCGGTTCTCAGCGGCTTGTTTCGAACGAGCTGGTGTGCGTCGCTGAGCAGGCGCTCGAAGAACGGACCGGGCTCCTCGTTGCGATTGAGCGTCTCGTGCTGAACGACCCAGCGCTGCGGGTGGTCGCGGCAGAGCTCGGCCAGGCGGCGCAGCAGCGCGGACTTGCCGATGCCGGCGGAGCCGATGAGCAGGCCGGCGCGGCCGAAATCGTCGCGCGGCTCGGATTCGACCCAGCGCGTGAGCGCGGCGATCTCATGCTGTCGGCCGAAGAAGTGCATCGCGGGGGATGATACCACGGGCGGGAGGGACGCCCGCGCTCCGCGAGCATGGGGGACCGGTCTCCAGACCGGTCTTTCGCGTGCACCGGAACGGGCGGGACGCCCGTACCACCCTTGGGGGACCGGTCTCCAGACCGGTCTTTCGCATGCACCGGAACGGGCGGGACGCCCGTACCACCCTTGGGGGACCGGTCTCCAGACCGGTCTTTCGCATGCACCGGAACGGGCGAGACGCCCGTACCACCCTTGGGGGACCGGTCTCCAGACCGGTCTTTCGCGTGCACCGGAACGGGCGGGACGCCCGTACCACCCTTGGGGGACCGGTCTCCAGACCGGTCTTTCGCATGCACCGGAACGGGCTGGACGCCCGCGCTCGCCGAATCTCGCGATGACGCGGGCGCGCCGGGCGGCGTCAGTTCGCCTTCAGCTTCTCGGCCTTCTCGGCCGCCTCCTCGACAGTGCCGACGTACATGAACGCGGCTTCGGGCAGGTGGTCCCACTTGCCTTCGCACAGCTCGCGGAAGCTGCGGAGCGTCTCGTCTCGCTTGGTGTAGTTGCCGGGGAAGCCGGTGAACGTCTCGGCCACGAAGAACGGCTGGCTGAGGAAGCGTTCGATCTTGCGCGCCCGGGCGACGATGATCTTGTCGTCTTCGCTCAGCTCGTCCACGCCGAGAATTGCGATGATGTCCTGGAGGTCCTTGTAGCGCTGCAGAATCTGCTGCACGCGACGGGCGACGGCGTAGTGCTCCTCGCCGACGACCTGCGGATCGAGCGCGCGCGAACTGCTCTTGAGCGGGTCGATCGCGGGATAGATGCCCTTTTCGGCGATCGAACGCTCGAGCACGATGAACGCATCCAGGTGCGTGAAGGTGGTCGCCGGGGCCGGGTCGGTCAGGTCGTCGGCCGGCACATAGACCGCCTGCACGCTGGTCACGGCGCCCTTGGTGGTGGAGGTGATGCGCTCCTGGAGCTCGCCCATCTCGGTGCTGAGGGTGGGCTGATAGCCGACGGCCGACGGCATGCGGCCCAGCAGCGCCGACACTTCCGAGCCGGCCTGCGAGAAGCGGAAGATGTTGTCGATGAACAGCAGCGTGTCGGCCCCGGTCTGGTCGCGGAAGTATTCGGCCATGGTCAGCGCGGTGAGCGCGGCGCGAAGGCGAGCTCCGGGCGGCTCGTTCATCTGGCCGAAGATCATCGCCGTCTGGTCGATGACGCTCTTGCCGGTGTTGCCGATCTTGGCGTGCTGCATTTCGAGCCAGAGGTCGTTGCCCTCGCGGGTGCGCTCGCCGACGCCGGCGAACACGGAGTAGCCGCCGTGCTGCGTGGCAATGCGGGCGATCAGCTCCTGAATGACCACGGTCTTTCCGAGACCGGCGCCCCCGAACAGGCCGATCTTGCCGCCGCGGACGAACGGCACCATCAGGTCGATGATCTTGATGCCGGTCTCGAACTGCTCGGTCTTGGGAGTCAGGTCGGCGAACGCGGGCGGCTCGCGGTGAATCGGGCGGCGGTCCTTTGCATCGACCGGCCCGCGGCCGTCCACCGGCTCGCCGACCAGGTTGAAGACGCGTCCGAGCGTCGGCTCGCCGACCGGCACGGAGATCGGCTGGCCCAGGTCGCGGATCTTCATCCCGCGCTGTAGGCCGTCGGTGCTGCCGAGGGCGACGGCTCGGACGCGACCGCCGCCGAGGTGCTGGGCGACTTCGCACCACAGCGTCTCTTCCTTCGGATGTCCGCCGACGTCACGACGCACGCCGACCTGGAGCGCGTTGTAAATCTTCGGCAGATTGCCCTCGCTGAACTCCGCGTCGAGCGTGGAGCCGATCACCTGCGTAATTCGACCGACATTATTGCTGGCTGCGACCATTGAACTCTCCCACGAACCGCGGACGGTTCCGCCCGCGGGCTATTTGCCCTCGACCGCGTTCGCGCCGCCGACGATATCGGCCAGCTCGGTCGTGATCTGCCCCTGCCGCGCCCGGTTGTACTGCCGAGTCAGGAACTTGATCATGTCGCCGGCCGCGTCGGTGGCGGCCTTCATCGCCACCATGCGCGCGACCTGCTCGCTGAGAATGCCCTCGTTGAAGCACTGATACAGCCCGATCTTCACCGTCTCCGGGATGAGGCGGCTGAGCAGCTCGCCCGGCGGCGGCGAAAACTCGAAATCCACCCGCACGCCGCCCTTGGGCTTGTCGGACTTGGGCGGCTCGATCGGGATGAGCGCCGCAGCCGTCGGACGTTGCGATCCGAGCGACACGAACCGCGTGTACACCACTTCCACGCGGGCGAGCTGCCGCGTTTCGTACTGGTCGATGTAGCGCTGCGCCATCTCGGCGACGCGCGCATACGCGATCTTGTCCTCGACGTCGGTGATGCGCTCGGACAGCGCCCAGTTCAGGAAGCGGGCGTAGCTGATGCCCTTCTTGCCGACCATTTCAAGCTGAACATTCAGCCCCTGCTTGCGAAGTGTTTCGCGACGCTCGGCCGCCAGCCGAAGCACGGCCGAATTGTACGAGCCGCACAACCCACGATTGGACGTGATGACCAGCACGATGGCTCGGTCGGCGCCGACGTTCGGACGCAGCAGCGGGTGATCGGCCGAGCCAACGGCCGCGAGCGTCTCGATCATCTGCGTAAGCCGCGACGTGTAGGGCTTTGCGGCGACGGCGCGCTGGTAGCACTTCTGATAGCGCGCGGTGGCGACCAATTGCATCGTCTGCGTGATCTTGCGGATGTTTCCTGCCGCCTTGCGGCGCTTCACGATGGCTCTGGCCTTGGCCATGGTTCACCTGATTCGGCGGCTGCACGAGTCCCGCGCCTAGCGCTTTCCGACAAACGTGGTCTTGAAGTTGCCGACGATCTTCTTCATCTCGTTGTCCAGATCGTCGGTCCACTTCTGTTTCAGAACACGCTCGCGCACCTCGGGAAACTCGTCGCGATAGTGCTTGAGCAGCGCCGCCTCGAACGCGGGCACTTGCGCGAGCGGCAGATCGTCCAGGAAGCCGCGCGCCCCGGCGTGAATGCTGAGCACCTGATCCACCACGTCCATCGGTTCGTACTGCGGCTGCTTCAGCAGCTCCACCATGCGCTTACCGCGATCGAGCTGGCGCTGCGTGACAGGGTCGAGCTCCGTGCCGAGCTGCGCGAACGCCTCCAGGGCGCGAAACGCCGCCAGGTCCAGTCGCAGCGAGCCGGCGATCTTCTTCATCGCGCCGACCTGCGCGTTGCCGCCGACGCGGCTGACCGAAATGCCGACGTTGATCGCCGGCCGCACGCCGGCGAAGAAGAGGTCCGGCTCGAGATAGATCTGCCCGTCGGTGATCGAAATGACGTTCGTCGGGATGTACGCCGACACTTCGCCCTCGAGCGTCTCGATCACCGGCAGCGCGGTCAGGCTGCCGCCGCTCTTGCGAAGCTTGCGCGCCTCGTGCTCGCCGCCGAGCTGCTTCAGATCGTGCTCGAGCGCCTCCTTGTCCTGCTCACCCTTGTAGACCTTGCCGTTGACGCCCGCTTCCGCGTCGGCCGGAGCGCCCTTCTTCACGATCACGCGCTGCTCGGCCATCTTGCAGGCGCGCTCCAGAAGGCGGCTGTGCAGGTAGAACACGTCGCCCGGATAGGCCTCGCGGCCGGGCGGACGACGCAACAGCAGCGAAAGCTGCCGATAAGCCGCGGCCTGCTTGCTCAGGTCGTCGTAGATGCACAGCGTATGCCGCCCCTGCTCGTACATGAAGTATTCGGCCATCGAACATCCGGCGTACGGGGCGATGTACTGAAGAGGAGCGGGATCGGACGCGCCGGCCGCTACCACGATGGTGTAGTCCATCGCGTGATGCTGTCGAAGCTTCTCGACCAGGCCCGCAACGGTCGATTCGCGCTGGCCGATGGCGACGTAAACGCAGATGACGCCGCTGCTGCGCTGGTTGATGATCGTGTCGATGGCGATCGCGGTCTTGCCGGTCTTGCGGTCGCCGATGATCAGCTCGCGCTGGCCGCGGCCGATCGGGATCATGCTGTCGATCGCTTTCACACCGGTCTGGAGCGGCTCGGTCACCGGCTGGCGCTCGGCGATGCCTGGCGCGATGATCTCGAGCGGGCGGCGGTGCGGCGACTGAATCGGGCCCTTGCCGTCGAGCGGGCGGCCCAGCGGATCGACCACGCGGCCGATCATCGCCTCGCCGACCGGCACGCTCAGCAGGCGGTCGGTGCAGCGGACTTCTTCGCCCTCCTTCACGGAGAGGTAGTCGCCCAGCACGACCGCGCCGATCGAGTTCTCTTCGAGGTTGAACACGACGCCGGTCGCACCGCTCGCGAATTCGAGCATCTCGCCGGCCTTCGCGTTGGGCAGGCCGAACACGCGCGCCACGCCGTCACCCACCTCGAGCACGCGCCCGATCTCCGCAACGTCGAGCTCAGCGCGAAACTGGCTGATCTCGCTCTTGATGATCGTGGCGATTTCGTCCGCTTTGAACTTCATGGATTGCCCTCACGATCGGCCCGGCCGATCCATCCCGCGACGCCTTAGGCCGCGGCTTCCGCGAATCCCCGATCCGCGCGCTCCGCCAGCGCGCGAGCCGCGCCCGACAGGCGCGTCCGCACCGAGTTGTCCCAGCGCACGTCCGCGACCCGCAGGACGAGCCCGCCCAGGATCGCCGGCTCGACCCGAAACGTAATCAACGCCTTCTTGCCCGAAAGCTCGCCCGCGAGCCGCTCGATCTCGCCGCGCTGCTCCGCGGACAGCTCGACGGCGGTGATCGCCTCGCCTTCAACCTCGTTCGAGGCGCGCTCCTGCTCGAGCACGAACTGCCGCCGGAGCGGCTCGAGCAGCCCGGCACGGTCGTGCCGATTCATCACCAGCAGCGTGTTCAGCAGCAGGTCGCCGACGCGCCCGCGAAGCATCTTCTCCAGCCCGGCCTCGCGCCGCTCGGCGCTCAGCCCGCGCGATTCGAGAAACAGCGCGAACTCCGGCTGCGAGCGCGACAGCTCGATCAGCCCGTCCAGTTCCGCGCGAACCGAACCGACCGCCCCGGACTCCACCGCCAGCGAGAAGAGCGCCGACGCATAGACGCCGGCCAGACTCAGGTTCTCATCGAGTTGAGCCACGTTCTGCTCCGTGTGCCGGCCAAGCGGCTAGTTCATGCGACCGCGCGAACGGATCGCCTCGATCGATTCGCGAACCAGGTCGGCGTGGTCGGCGTCGGACAGCTCCTTGCGAACCACACGCCGTGCCACATCGAGCGCCAGGTCGGAAGCGAGCGAAAACACCTCGGTCCGCGCCGCGTCGGTCGCGAGCGAAATCTCCCGCCGAGCCCGCGCGATCATTTCGTCCGCTTCGCGCTTCGATTCGCTGTGAATGCGAAGACGAACCGCCTCGGCGTCGCGCCGGCCTTCCTCCACGATCGCAGTCGCGTCCTCGCGCGCTTTCTCGAGCTGGCGCTGGTACTGCGCCAGAAGCGCCTGGGCTTCCTGCCGCTCCCGGCGCGCGTCCTCGAGCTGCGATCGGATCGTCTGCTCGCGCTCCGCCAGGACGCGCATCAGCGGACCCCACGCGTAGCGGCCCAGCACGAACACCACGCCGCCGAAGACGATCAGCGTGACGATCGAATTGCCGATGCCGCCTTCCCAGATGCCCGGCGCGTGCTCGCCTGCCCCCGCCGCCAGCGCCGCCGCCGGCAGGACCAGACCTGCCGCGAACGCGCCGACAGCCCATCGAATCGCTGTTCGCACGTCGTGCTCCTTCGACACGATCGCCCGCGATCACCGCGGACGACCGCGCCCGATCCCTACTTCGCGATGCAGACGATCAGCGCGAAGAACGCCGCGCCCTCGATCATGGCCGCGGTCAGGATCATCGGCGTGAACATCGCGCCGGCCGCTTCCGGCTGACGCGCGATCGACTCGACCGTGCTGCCGCCGATGCGGCCGATGCCCAGACCCGCGCCCACCAGCGCGAGACCCGCGCCGATGCCCGCGCCGACGCCGGCCGGCACAGCCGGATTCGGCACCGCGGCCGGATCGGCGGCGAATGCCGTCGCGGCGCCCATCCAGGCGAACCCCAGAACCAGACCCGACATCGCCAGCAGCTTGCGCCCCATGCTCATGAGCGACCCTTTCGTTTTCCTTGGCTTCCGCGCCGCGGCGCTGTCGCGCCGCGCCGCCCTGTCCCAACACCCAGACCCTCGCCCGCGGCTATTTCGCCGCCAGGCGCCTAATGCGAACCGTGCCCGGCCGCGTGACCGGCAGACTCCTCATGCTCCTCGTGGTGGTCGTGGTGGATGTTCACGGACATCCCGATGAACACGGCCGTCAGCAGCGTGAAGATGAACGCCTGCAGGAACGCGACCAGCAGCTCGAGGAAGTTCAGCGCGATGCTGCCCAGCACGACCACCGCGCCGACGCCGACGCCGCCCAGAGCCGACGCCTTGGCGGCCCAGCCGACGAACCCGAGCAGCGCCGCCAGCACGATGTGCCCGGCGATCATGTTCGCGAACAGACGAACCGCCAGCGCCATCGTCTTGAACAGCAGCCCGCCCGCCTCCAGAATCGCGATGAACCACGCCATGAACGGCGGACCCATGAAGAAGTGCTTCACGTAGTCCATGCCGTGATAACGCAGCCCGTTGAACACCATCAGGATCAGCGTCAGCACCGCCAGCGTGGCGGTGACGTAGATGTTCCCGTTCGGATTGCCGCCGAAATAATGCGAGGTGTGCGCGTCGCCGCCGCTCAGCAGCGTGTACAACGCGCTCAGCGGCAGCATGCCCAGGAGATTGCACGTCAGGATGAAAAAGAACGCCGACCACAGGTACGGCAGGAACATCTTGCTGTACGAGCCCAGATTCGGCTCGGCCACGTGAACGCGGATCGCGTCGCACAGCGACTCGATCGCGTTGCCCACGCCGCGCGGAACCAGCCGCCCGACTTCGTCGCTTCCGGCCCGCGCACGAAGCGCCCGCGGGACGAACGCCACCAGCAGCGCCGCGGCGATGATCTGCATCAGAATGTGATTGCTGAACAGCGGCCAGGAGAAGATGCCTTCGCCGATCTGCGCGCCCGGCGGGATGTGCTGCGCGACGTGCGACATCGCCGCATTGATGTCCACCATGCCTTCGGCGAGCAGCGATGCGATCATTCCCGGGTCCCCGCTGTTCCCGGCGCACACCGCAACAGCACGGCAGTGTCCACCGCAAGGTGAAGCGTCTGGGCGATCCCCACCCAGACCAGAAACGCGAAGTACGGCAGGTCGCCCAGCAGCCTGTACGCTGCGAACGCGACCAGAATCGTCAGAACGAACCGGCTCGTCAGGCCCAGGAAGAACCCGCTCACGAACCGCTGCGGCGGACCCGAGATCGACAGCATCGCCGGAAGATTCCCCGCAAGGCTGCCGGCCGCGCCGGCCACACACGCCGACGCCAGCGTCCGCACCCCGCCGGCGCCCGCAAGCGATTCTGCCGGCCACCAGCCAGCCGCCAGAAGCACCGCAGCGCCGCAAGCGGTCGCCAGCAGTGCCAGCCGAACCGCGCGGACGACAACGCTATCCTGCGTCTGGCTCATGGGGCCGATCATCGTCTCGCGTCTCGCGGCCGGCCGGCGTTCCGGCAGGCGGTTTCCCGGCGACCGTTTTTCCGGCAGTTTGCCGCTTCGACATTTCGATCGCGCGGCGCAGGAAGTTCATCATTCCGCCGACGCAACCGATTGTCGCGCCGATGGTTAGACCCAGTTTCTCGCGGCCGAACTGCCGGCCGATCCACCAGCCGAGCAGAACGAACCCGGCGATTCCGCCGGCCAGTTCGGTACCGAGCCCGGCGTACCCCATCAACGCGGTACGGGCCGACGCTCGCTCGTCCTGAGGCTGTTCGGTTTGCACGACCGCGAACGAGACCGCGCCGGGTAGTGCCTGCCGCCCCCCCGCATGGCACCGACCTGCCGCCCCGGAAAACGGATCAGCCCTCGATTCCAAGCGGGTCGGGAATCGTAGCGAACCGGCGCAATCGGCGTCAAGGCGCTGCGGAGACGATTGCGCGGCCGGCGGATCGCGCGCGACAACCGCTCCGGGACCGACTTCAGCGGCTGAGCGGTTCCGTCTCCGTGCGCACGGCGACTCCTCGTCCCCAGCACATTGAAGGGATTGTTAGTGCATAAGCGGTTCGGTCCGGGTAGACTTCGCACCGTTCATGTCTCGCGCTATGCGCGCAAGATTGGAGCAGACGGCCGGACGCGCGCCGGGCGCGATGCACGTGGTGCGTGCGAACTGCGCGCAGTGCGAGAAGAACGCGCAGTACGAATGACGCGATCCCGAAACCGGTCGCGACGGTCCGCACATTCTGAGCGGCGACTGGGAAGGAGCCGGAAAGGCCGAGTGCTGCCGGTCGCGCGTCCACGCCGCTTCCACACAACCGCGGCTCGGATCAGCATCGGGAGTCGTCTCGGAGAGCAGAGCCGCTCAACGCGAGCGGCGGGCCGATACACCTATTCAGAGGAGCCCCGCATGCCGTCCCGAAGATCCAGCACCAGCCGCACCGCGCGGCGTACGCGTCGCGCTCATAACGTCATCACCTCCGACAACGACGCCTTCGCGGCCGGCATGTCCGACATCGTGCCCGACCGTTTCAAGGACTCCGATCGCTATCTCAACGTGGTGCAGTGGAACATCGAGTGGTTCGGCGCCGCCAAGAGCACCGCCAAGGACAAGCGCCGCCGCGCGATCGTCGTCGACATCCTCAAGGCGCTGAACGCCGACCTGTTCGTCTTTCAGGAAGTCGCCGGCCCCTCCGCCGATGGCCGCCGCGAGGGCGTGCTCGACAGCATCGCCGAGGAGCTCACCGCGATGGGCGCCGGCGAATACGTCGTCGATTACACCCGCGCTGGCGGCGAGCAGCGCGTGGCCATGATGTGGGACCGCGAGTGGGTCCGCACCAAGGACGACGTGCGCGACCTGTTTCCGCGCGGCACGCACCCGATGCCCGACGGCAAGGACGCCTTCGCCGGCCGCACGCCGCTCTACGGCTACTTCATCGCGCGCGTGCCGGAGGTTGCGGCCGGTCCCGCGCCGGTGTCGCAGAAGTTCGAATTTCAGGCCCTGGGCGTGCATCTGAAGGCCATGGGCGACGGCCATCCGCAGCGGCTCAAGTCCGCGATGATTCTGGCGGACTGGATGTCGAAGGACGCCCCGCTCATCGATGCGGACGTCATGATCCTGGGCGACTGGAACGCCCCGCCCGGCGACGCCAAGAGCTGGAAGCCGTTTCACGACCTCGAAAAGCAGAACAAGGTCTGGTTCGAACGCATCAATGACCCGAGCGACTTTTCGTACATGTGGCTCGCGAACTCGTCCAGCCGATTCGTGTCGCGCATCGACCTGACCGCCATGAGCGCCGCATCGATGGAGAAAGTCTCCGACGTCGTCGCCAAGACCGTGCGATGGAAGCCGATCGAGGACGCGATCCGCGACACCGGCGCGCTCACCAGCCCGCGTGTCAAAGCGGTCATGAAGGAGTTGAAAGAGACCATCAGCGATCACATGCCCACGGCGACGCGCTTCTTCTTCAAGGCGCCGGAGGCGTGATCGAGGCGCTGCGCGCGACGCTCACCACTGCGGCGCCCACAGATACATGAACTGCGGCCCACCGCCGCGCAGCCACTCCGGAAGCTCAAGCTGAATCACGCTCACCGACGGTCCGTCGACCGGCGGCTGCGCGTACGCATTCGGCCGATAGGCCGCCGCGGGCGCATAGCTCACCAGCACGATCGGCTTTCCGGCGATGTCGCCGGCCGACTTCGCGGCCGCGACCGCGTCGTCGAGCGTGCCGATCTCGTCCACCAGCCCCAGCTCCTTCGCCTGCGGCCCGAGATAAACGCGACCGTCCGCCAGCTCGCGCAGCTTGCCCGGGTCGATCCCGGGCCGGCCCGCCTGAACGACGCTCAGAAACCGCTCGTGCATCGCGTCGATCATGCCCTGAAAGACCGCGCGGTCCGTCTCGCTCATTTCGCGCAGCGGCGAACCGGCGTCCTTCATCGGCCCGCTCTTGATGACGTTCGTGCGCAGCCCGATCCGCGCCATCGTGCCCGATACGTCCGGCGCGACCATCAGCACGCCGATGCTTCCGGTCACGGTCGTCGGGTGCGCGAAGATGCGGTCGGCCGCGCACGCGACGTAGTACCCGCCCGACGCGGCGGTATCGAGGAAGCTCGCGATCACCGGCTTGCCGTGCTTCTCCCGGAAGCGGCGCAGCTCGGTGTACATCAGGTCGCTGGCCGTCACTCCGCCCCCGGGCGAATTCACGCGCAGAACCACCGCCTTCACGCGCGAATCGCGTCCGGCCTTGTCGAGCTTCTCCTTGAAGCTCACGACCGGATTGGCGGCCGGCATGCCCAGCAGCGTGCCGCCGACGGCGTTCGAGATGACGCCGTTCAGATCGAGCAAGAGTATCTTGTCGCCGGCGAAGGGGCTTTCGCGCAGCAGCACGTGCTCGATCAGGCTGCGATCGGCCGATACCGGCGTAATCAGGAACGACGTCGGGCCGCAACCGCTCGCCGACGCCAACACCCCGGCCAGGATCGCGCCGACCTCCGCCAGGCGCCGCACGCGCGAGATTCGTTGTGAAGTGTCCACGTTATACTCCTCCGTCGAGCGCTCAAGTGGGCGCCAGGATGCCGGCATGATATCGATCGCGCGACACGAGTTCGATCAGGCCGTCCGGGCTGCGCTCGCGTCCATTCCGCAGGAATTCCAACCGTACCTTGAAAACGTGGTCTTTGAAGTCCGCGAGCGGCCGGACCGCGCGTTCCAGCGCGAGCATAACGTGCCGGATGACCTGTTAGGTCTGTATGTCGGCGTCCCGCTCGAGGACAAGCACCTCGGCGAAGGGCCGGCGCATCTGCCGGATCGCATCTACATCTTCGCCGGCAACCTGTGCGACATGTGCGAAACGTACGAAGAGCTGATCGACGAAATCCGAGTCACGGTCCTGCACGAGGTCGGACACCACTTCGGCCTCGACGAGGACCGCCTGGCGGAGCTGGGCTATGACTGACGCGCGCTCTTCCCTGCGACGGTCGCTGACCACGATCGCTTCCTGCGCCGCGGCGTGCGCCGCTCTCGCGCAAAGCGCGCCCGAACAGCCCGTGTCCGGACTCGACATCGCCCGCGCCGCAAACGCGGCCAGCCGGCCGGCCGACGGCGACGAGCTGATCCGCCGCGGCGCGCGCTACCTGCTCGCGTCGCAGCAGCCGGACGGCGGCTGGGGCGACCGCGCCGGTCCGGGCGTGGCCGGCTTGTGCCTCAAGGCGCTGATTCGTGAACCGTCGATCGGACCGCGTCACGACGCGGTGCTGCGCGGCGTGGAATACGTTCTGCGGCATCAGCGCGACGACGGAGGCGTCTATTCGGGCGAAGGCCTGCTGAAGAACTACGAGACCAGCGTCGCGATCTCGATGCTGTCCGCGCTGAACGACGCCCGGCACAAGCCCGCCCTGGATCGCGCCGTGAAGTTCGTCTGCGACCTGCAATGGGACGAGGGCGAGAGCATCGACCGCGGCAACGCGTGGTACGGCGGCGCGGGCTACGGCAACGGCAAGCGCCCGGACCTGTCCAACACGCAGCTCATGCTCGACGCGCTGCGCGACAGCGGCCTGCCGCCGGAGCACCCGGCGTATCAGAAAGCGCTCGTGTTCGTGCAGCGCTGCCAGATGCTCGGCGAGCACAACGATCAGCCGTTCGCGCGCGGCTCGTCGCAGGGCGGCTTCATCTACTCGCCCGCGAACGACGGCGAAAGCAAGGGCGACAAGATCGAGATCGACGGCCGGCCGGAACTGCGCTGCTACGGCTCGATGTCCTACGCCGGCTTCAAGAGCATGCTCTACGCCGGTCTGACCGCAGACGACCCGCGCGTGAAGGCCGTCCTGGACTGGCTTCGACGGCACTGGACGCTCGATTCCAACCCGAATATGCCCGAGGCGCAGTCAAAAGAGGGGCTCTTCTACTACTTTCACACGTTCGCCCGCGCCATGGCCGCCTACGGAGAGGACACGTTCGCCGACGCCGTCGGCCGACGGCACGACTGGCGAAACGAGCTCCGCGGAAAGCTGGCGTCGATGCAGCGCGAGGATGGAAGCTGGGTGAACGACGAAGATCGCTGGATGGAAGGCCTGCCGCCGCTCACGACCGCGTACGCGCTGCTGGCGCTTCAGGAGGCCGGCTCGCCCGCGCCGTGACGCGACCGGCGCGATCTACTCGAACTGATCCCCGAAGTGCTTGACCCGCAGATCCTGGAGTTCCCGAACGTGCTGCAGGTAGTCGCGGTGGCAAACCAGCGTCGAGTCGCCGCTGTGAATCACCACGACGTCGCTCAGCCCTAGCGTGACGATCAGATGGTCGTCCTCGCTCACCAGGATGTTGTGCTTGCCGCCGACGGGAAGCGCCCGCGGCGCGAGAATCACGTTGTTCAGCCGGTCGGGCTTGCAGGTCGAGGCGACCGCCTCCCATGAGCCGAGATCCTTCCATTCGCACGGCATCTCGACCACCAGCACGCGCTCGGCCTTCTCCATCACGCCGTAGTCGATCGAGATGCGCGGCAGCGCCTCGAACGCGGCCCGCAATTCCTGCCCCGGCGCGCTCGCCCACCGCGACGCCAGCTCCGAGAGCATGCGGTGATTGTCCGGCATGTGGCGCTCGAGCTCGCGCACGATCGTCTCGATGCGCCAGGCGAACATGCCGCTGTTCCAGTAGTACTCGCCCGATTTCAGGTAGTGCTCGGCGATCTCGCGGACCGGCTTCTCTTTGAACTCGCGCACCCGGTACACGCCCGGCGAGATCGGCTGACCACGATGCACGTAGCCGTAGCCCGTGTGCGGACTGTCCGGCGTGATTCCGAAAGTCACCAAGTGGTCCGCGTACGTCTCGGCCGCACGCAGGCCCGACTCGATCGACGCCGCGAACTTGTCCTGCGGCGTGATCAGATGATCGGCCGTGAAGACCGCCATCGTCCCGTCCGGATCGCGCTGGCGAAGCGCCATCGCGCCGAGCCCGATGGCATTCAGCGTGTCGCGACCGACCGGCTCGCCGATCAGGTTCTCGCGCGGCAGGTCGCCCAGCTCCGCGGCGATCTGGTCGATGTAGTCCGCCGAGGTGACCACCCAGATCTGTTCCGGCGGAAACAGTCCGTCCAGCCGCCGCCGGGCGAGCTGCATGAGCGAAGCGCCGTCGAACAGGCGCATGAGCTGCTTGGGACGACGACGACGGCTGATCGGCCACAGCCGCGTGCCCGAGCCGCCGGCCATGATGAGTGCGTGACGCATAGGCGCGAGATACTCCGCAAAAACGATGATTGCGGAGCAACTATTACAGGCACGGGCCGCGCGCGTCCACCGTTCGGCGCGCCGCCCCGGATGCGGCGCGGCTAACGCGATACCCAGGTCGAGGCGCCTTCCTTGTCCACCCACGTGCGGTGATACTCGGCGTCCTCGCATCCGGCCGCGAGCTTCGTCAGGCGAAACGCCTCATATGCGTCGCACATGACCGCCAGCTCGTTCGTGCGATCCGTGCCGACGCTGCGTTCGTACGTGCCGGGGTGCGGGCCGTGCGTGATGCCCTGCGGGTGCAGGCTGATCGACTCGCTTTCGATGCCCTTGCGCGAGCTGAATTCGCCGTCCACGTAATAGAGAATTTCGTCCATGTCCACGCTCGCATGCGCGTATGGACAGGGGATCGCGCGCGTCTCGCCCCGCTCGAAGTAATCCACCTTGCGCGGCACGAACGAGCACACCACGAATCCCTCGCCGGCAAACGTCGTATGCGTCGTCGGCGGCAGGTGCACCAGCCCCGTCTTCGGCTGATAGTCGTGGATGTTGAACGCGACCGGGTAGATCACGCCGTCCCAGCCCACCACGTCCAGCGGAAAATGCTTGTATCGGTGAACCGTCAGCGCGTCGCCCATCTTCGTGACCAGGTGGAACGGACGCTCGCTGCGGCCCTTGACGTCGTCGCCCAGAAGCTCGATCGGCCCGCGGAAGTCGCGATGCGAGTAGGGCGCCGAATCCGACAACTGCCCCCAACTGTTGCGATAGTCCCCGGGCACGCCCAGCCACGGCCGCCCTTCGAACACCAGCGCGACGCCGCGATCGCCATCGAACGACATGCGGTATGGCGTGCTCTTCGGAATCAGCACGTAATCGTGCTCCCGGAACGGCAGCACGCCGTACAGGCTCTCCACCCGGCCCGAGCCGCGCTTCACGAACCACAGCTCGTCGCCGTCGCCGTTGCTGAAGAACCGAACCGGCGGCTCGGTCGGCTTGCACAGGCTGATCTGAAGGTTGCGATTGAACATCAACATCTTGCGCCCGCTGAGGAAATCGCCGCCCGGCGGCAGATCCTGCGTCCGGAGGTGGCGACGATACAGCCGTTGATTCGCCAGCGGCTCGAACGGGACGAAGCCGGGAACCTGCATCGATTCCACCTCGAACTCGTCGGTCGGCGGAATCCGGTAGTACAGGATCGAGAACGGGCCGTGAAATCCCTGGCGCGTGATCATCTGCTCCATCAGCAGCCGGCCGTCGTCATCGCGAAACGTGGTGTGCGGCTTCGGCGGAAGCTTCCCGAGCGCGAGCCGGTGGATCATCTCGTCTCTCCTCGCATCATGGTCGGCCGGCGGCGCGCAGCCCGCCCCCGCCGGCTGATTCGCGACGCCGATGATCCTAGTGTATCCATTCGTCGGCCCGGAATATCGTCCCGCCCAGGCGGTCAGGTGTGCAGGCCGCCGTCCACGACGATCGTCTGGCCCGTGAGGTAGCTGGCCGCAGGACTGGCGAGAAACGCCACCACCGCCGCGATTTCCTGGGGCGTTCCGAAACGCTGTAGCGGGATCAGCGGCTTGACCGTCTCTTTCACCTTCTCCGGCAGCGCGTCGGTCATGTCGGTCTCGATGAACCCGGGCGCGACGGCGTTGCAAGTGATGTTGCGCTTGGCGAGCTCCTTCGCCACGCTCTTGGTCAGGCCGATCATGCCCGCCTTGGCCGCGCAGTAATTCGCCTGTCCGGCGTTGCCCATCACGCCGCCGACGCTGGTGATGTTGATGATCCGCCCGCGCCGCGCGCGCACCATGTGCCGCGATGCCGCGCGAATGAGACGGAACGCCGACCGCAGGTTCGTGTCGATTACCGTGTCGAAGTCCTGATCGGGCATGCTCATGATGAGACCGTCGCGCGTGATTCCGGCGTTGTTGACCAGCACGTCGACGCGCTGGAATCGCTCGACCGACTGCTCCACGAGCGCTTCGCAATCCTCGGCTTTGCTGACGTCGCACCGCATCGGCATGACCCGCCCGCCCAGCTCGGGCTGGTCGGCTGCCCAGGAATGAATCGCGTCGACGTTCCGCGCCGCGGCGACCACGGTCGCGCCGTCGCGCGCCAGCGCGACGCAGATCGCCCTGCCGATGCCGCGCGACCCGCCCGTCACGATCGCAACCTGGTCCTTCAGAATCATGAATCGCCTCCCGGTCCGGTTCCGATTCGTAACGATACGGTACGCGACGGATCGCGTCGATATGCCGCCGTATCGCCCGCCACTCGCCCTATTATGTGCGAGTACGGCCGATGGGCGCGCTCGCGGGCCGGTTGCGCCGGGCGAGCCGCCCCGGAGAATCTACGTGAATCCACCGGGCGCGCGCAACCGGGTCCGACTTGCGGCGTCGCACGACCGAGACGCGTGGCTCGACTTGCGCCGCCTGCTCTGGCCGGAAGAAGCCGCCCAGAACGCCCACGAGACGGCCGATTACTTCGTGTCCGGCAGGATCGCCGACATCCCACACGCCGTGTTCGTGGCCGACGACACTGAACCGCCGATTGCGTTGTCCGGGTTCCTGGAGTGCTCGCTCCGCGATGACCGGATCCGCGGCGGGCGGCCGCTGCGCGCGCACGTCGAAGGCTGGTTCGTCCTGCGTTCACACCGCCGCCGCGGCGTGGGCCGGGCGCTGCTGAACGCGGCGGCCGAATGGGCGCGGGCGCAGGGCTGCGCGCAGCTTACGAGCGATACGGTGGCGCGATACGCCGCCGAGAGCATTCCCGCGCATGTGGCGTGCGGCTTCCGCGTCGTCACGTCGTCGACCGACGCCGAAGCCGCCGATCATCTCGCTTCGGGCGGATTCTGGCTGGAGCGTACGTTGTGACCGAACGGCCGGCCGCCGGATGCGGCGGCCTTCCGGTCAGGCGCGAACCGGCTGCGGGCGCTCGACACGCTGACCGCAGTGCTTGCACGTCCGGCGGCGGTCGTCGGCCCAGAACGCCTCCATCGTGTCGCGGAAGTGTTCCACGATGTCCCTGCAATCGAATTCGATATCCTCGACCAGCTCGTTGCACTTCTCGCAGTAAAACAGCAGGTGCTCCATCTCGCCCGGCGGGCGGACGCGCTCGACCACCACGCCGACCGTCCCCGGCGGGCGCACCGGGCAATGCGGAACGCCGCCCGGAATGAAGAACGTCTCCCCCTCGCGGATCACATATTCGCAGGTCTTGCCGTCTTCGCGCGTGCGCACGCGGACATCGCCCTGGAGCTGGTAGAAGTACTCCTCCGACTCGGTCAGGTGAAAGTCGTTCCGCGCGTTCGGTCCGACGATCACCATGACGAAGAAGTCCTTGCCGCTGTACAAATACTGGTTGCTCACCGGCGGCTTCAGAAGGTGCCGGTTTTCCTCCACCCAGCGCTTCAGGTTGATCGGTTTGCGGACCGTCGGCGAAGTTTCGATCGCAGGCATGCTCTGATTCTCCCGTCGCGGCGCCCCGAACAGGCGTGCGAAATGCACGACGCCGTCAGCCCCAGTGTAGCGCCGGCCCGCGCGCCTCGCAACGCAATTCCGCCCCCGCTGCGTCTGCATTGGCCCGACACCGACGCTTCCGCTATTCTCCCGCCGCTCGGAATCCATTCCTCGAGCGGGAGCGGACGTCCATGGCGCGGGGCGCAATCGAACTCGACTACGGAAACACCCTGTCTACAGCCATCGGCGAGGCCCACGGCCTGACGCCGGAGGAAGTGCGGCGCGGCATCGAGCCGACTGCCTCGGCGGTCCGGCGCATTGAGGCGGAGCGCGGCGCCGGCGCGCATGCCTATCGCGCGCTGCCGTCCGACCGCGCCATGCTCGCACAGGTGCGCGCCGCCGCGCAGCGCTGGCGGCGCGGCATCGAGAATCTCGTCGTTCTCGGCATCGGCGGCTCGGCGCTGGGCAACATCGCCCTGCAAACCGCGCTGAATCCGCCGTTCTACAACCTCTTGCCCGCGTCGCGCCGCGGCGGCCCGCGCCTCTTCGTGATGGACAACGTCGATCCGATCCTGTTCGGCAACCTCCTGGACGTGATCGGCCCGCAGCTCAACAAGACCGCCTTCAACGTCATCAGCAAGTCCGGCGAGACCACCGAGACCGCCGCCCAACTGCTCATCGTTCTCGACCTGCTCTCCCGCAAGCTCGGCAAGCGCGCGCTGCCCAGGCAGATTCTCGCCACCACGGACCCCGAAAAAGGCGTGCTACGCGAACTGGCCGACCGAGAAGGCCTCGAAACGCTGCTCGTCCCGCCGGGCGTGGGCGGACGTTTCACCGTCCTGTCCGCCGTCGGACTGTTCTCGGCCGCGATGTGCGGCGCCGATCCCGCCGCACTTCTCGCAGGCGCCGCGGCGATGGAACGTCGCGTCGGCGACGCGCGCGTTCAGAAAAACCCGGCCGCCATGCTGGCGCTGCTGCTCTACCAGTTCTACGTTCGCGGAAAACGGCTGCACGTGATGATGCCGTACAGCCATCAGCTCAAGGACATGGCCGACTGGTACCGCCAGCTTTGGGCGGAAAGCCTGGGCAAGTGCGCGGATCTGCAAGGCCGCCCGCTCGTCGTCGGTCCGACGCCCATCCGCGCGCTCGGCGCGACCGACCAGCACTCTCAGGTCCAGCTCTACCGCGAAGGTCCGAACGACAAGGTGTTCATCTTCCTGGAGGTGGAGAAGTTCGCGCGCGACGTCAAGCTGCCCGGCGGCAAGCCGCTGGCCGCCGAATGGGGCTACCTGTCGGGCGCGTCCCTCGGAAAGCTGCTGAACGCCGAAAAACGCGCCACCGAGGCAGCGCTGGTCGCCAGCAACCGCCCCTGCATGACCATCCGACTCCCCAGCGTGGACGAGAAAGCGATCGGCCAGTTCATCATGCTATGGGAAGCCGCGACCACCATCATGGGCGCGCTTCTCGGCATCAATCCCTACGATCAACCGGCCGTCCAGCTCGGCAAGGAGTACACCTTCGCGCTGATGGGCCGCAAGGGCTACGAGAAACAGGCCCGCGCCATCACGCGGCTTACAAAGCCCAACGCAAAGTTCACGGTCTAACACGGTCCCCGCACGGACACAGCGTCCCGGCCGAACCGCGAGGGTGAGCGAGCGGCCCACTCCCGCAGTTCAGCCGCGACCGCGCCGTACGAACCGGCTCTAGCTTGCCAGCGACTCGGCGCGCGGGAAGTCCACATCCGTTCCGGCCACGTGATTGAAGTAGTTCGTGAACAGGTTCAGCGCGACGACCGCGATCACCTCCGAGATTTCCGCGTCGTTCAGCCCGCCCGCGCGCGCCGCCGCAAGGTCGGTGTCCGCGACATGCCCGCGCTCGCTCACCACCCGCTTGGCGAACGTCACGGCGGCTCGGGCCTTCGCGTCGGTCGCGGTCCCACGACGCGCGTCGAGAATCTCCGCCGGACTCAGCCCCGCGCCTTTGCCGATCATCGTGTGCGCGGCGAGGCAGTAGTCGCATCCTCCGTCCTGCGCGACGGCCAGCGCGATCTGCTCGCGGACGCGCGCCGTCAACACGCCCTGGTCCAGCGCGGCCTTGAACGCCAGATACGACTCCAGCACGGCGGGCGAGTGCGCGAACGTCTTCAGCAGGTTCGGGATGCCGCCCAACTTCTTCTTCGCCGCGTCCAGCAGCGCGCGGGTCTTTTCGCCGGCGGTTTCGGGATTGACAGGTTGAATGCGAGGCATGAACGACTCCTTCGTCCGCGCGTCGGCCCGGACGTCGAGCCGTTCACCGCGGAAAGAGTCGGATGCCGCGGTCGCGCTGCGGTTACGCGCGAATCGACGGCGCGGACGTGCGGCCAGCGACATTCATTCGTTTCGGAAGAAGGCGCGCGACGACCCGCATCCCGAGAATTCAGCCCCGAAGGGGTCGAGGATGGGCGCGACGGGCATCGCGAACGACGATGCCCCGAGCAAGACCCCGCGCAGCTTCCCGCAGCTATGCCAGCAGCAGCGGCGCGTCCAGCCGCAGCGGCGGCGACGTGCTCAGTCGCTCCCGCAATTCCTGGCGATCGATCGCGTACAGCGGGCTGATTTCGAGCGCGAACGTCGGCTCGCCTGCCGGGTCGCGCGCGACCGGCGCGCCGCACTCTTCCAGCCAGCGTGCGGCTCGACGAACCAGATCGCGGCGCGACGTGGCCGGCGAGTCCACGCCCTCGGCGTTCTTCACCGGCGAGAACTGTTCCGCCCGCTCCGTGAACAGCACCATCGGCCGCGACGCCAGCGGAATCGCATCGAAGATGAACATCTCCAGCTTGATGACGTTCGGCTTGTCGGGCGTGATCACCTCCCCGCGATCGTCGAGGACGCGTTCCTTCTTTTCGGCCCGGTGCCAGCCGAGCGCGCCGCCGGACGTACCGGACACGCGCTCGATGAACGCACGGCTCAGCACGTGCACTGCGATGCTGCCCGCGTCGAAACGGCGCGATCCGTCGGGCGCCCGCGCCGTAGCCAGGCTTTCCGGGAGATCGCTGTACTCGAGCACGCCCAGTCGTCCGTCGAGCTGCGCGAAGATGCCGACGCGCTCGAAGTCGCTGGCCTTCGTGACGGCCTTGCTCGACATCTCCGACCCGTGCGCCAGGTGCAACCCGATGAAACGTGCGTCGACCGGACACACCAGCGGGTTGTCCACCTGGAAGTAGCTGATCGTGTCGATCCCTTCGGCTGCCATCTCGCGCAGCGAACCGCTCGCCGCCAGCGCGTGCAGCGTGCCGCCATGCCCGTCCGGCGACAACGCGATGCGATGCCGCGCCGACATCGCGATGCGCCCGTCCGGCAGGAACGCCGGCATCTGCCGCTGGACGAAGAACCGAACGCCCTCCGGCGGCAGCCCGAAGTACGCTTTCTCGCGGAAATACGCCCGCGTCGCCGCGTCGTTGGCTGGGCTGGTCATGATGTACCAGCGTGGCGATCGGCCGTAACGTCGCCGCATGCCCACCAGGAATTCCGCGAACCATTGAAACAGCGACGCGTTCCGGATCGGCGAGATCGGGAACATCCCCTTCGGACCGTCGTATCCCAGCCGCGTCCCCTGTCCCCCGGCCACCGTCAGCGCCGCCACGCGCCCCGCGCCGATCGCCTCCCGACCCAGCTCGTCGGCCCGCGCATACAGCGATCGCAGCTCGGGCGTGGGAACGGCCGGGTAGGCCGGCGGCGGCTCGATGCGCTCTGGAACGTGCACCGCCGGACGCCCGCGCACCATCGTGTCGATCAACGGCGCGCAGCGCTCCAGGTCCACCTGCTCCAGATCGTCCAGCAGCGCCGACCGCTGCCCGGCGTCCAACTCGCTCCAGTAGCGAAGTACATGAAGCTGCCCATGCGCCGACAGGTCCGCCCGGCGCCGCTCGTAGCGCTCCTGCATGGCCGTAACTCCCGACCGGGTGACGTTCGTGCTCGCGCCTCGTTCGACGCGCGCGATTGGCGGAATCGGTTGAGTCCTCCCCGATTGAATTCCGATAGAGCCTACCGATGGGCCGATACCGGGTCAAAACGCGCCAACCTCGCCCGCAGCCGTCCCGGCGAGAGTTCCTCCGCTCCGCCGCAGCGGCGTCGGCCGCGATGCTCGGCGGCGCGCTCGCGAGCGCGGAGCGCGACACACTCGCGGCGTCCGCGCCCGCTTCCGCCCCGACGACGACGATGCCGTGGGTCGATGCCGACGGTCCGTCCGCCCGCGTCGTCACCGTGCGCACCGCCGGCGTGCTGCACGCGTCGGTCGTCGATCCGGTCGCGCTGAGCGCGCTGCTCGAGTCTGGCCTGCAATCGTTGACCCGTACGCCGTCGCCGGCGACCGCGTGGCGTCGACTGCTGGGCGATGCGGCACGCATTCTGGTCAAGTTCAACTCGGTCGGCGCCGAGCTGCTGGGCACGAACAACGCGCTGGCGGAGCGAATCGTGCGAAGCCTTGCGGACGCCGGCTGGCCGCCCGAGTCCGTGACGCTGGTCGAGTGTCCGGAACACGTCACCGGCGGCCTGGGCTGCGCGTTTCCGGAGACCGGCTGGTCGTCGAGCATCGACCTGGACGGGCAGCCGGAGCCGATCGCTGCGTACGTCGGGCAGTGCGATGCGATCATCAACGTTTCGCTTCTGAAGACACACCAGCTTGCCGGCATGTCCGGATGCATGAAGAATCTGTCGCATGCGGTCATCAAGCGTCCGGCCCGATATCACGCGAACCATTGCGCCCCGTACGTTGGACGCGTCATTCGATCGGTGCCGGTGTCGAGCCGCCTGCGACTTAACATCGTCAACGCCGTTCGGATCGTCGGCCGGAATGGTCCGGAAGCTGCCGAGGCGGACGTCCTTCCTCTTGGCGGCCTGATCCTCGGACGTGATCCGCTCGCTGTGGACACGATCGGGTGGTCCGCGCTGCTGCGAGCGCGCCGGAGTTTCGGGCTGAACGACGAGCTCTCGGTGCCCTATTTGACGGCGGCCGCGCATGACGGCGTCGGGCGGTGGCATCCGGCGGAGGTTGAACACCAGGAGCTGGAGCACGAGTATTGACGGCAGCACGGGCGAGGCTGCGTGCTTTTCGTCGGTTTGGCCCGCGCGGCGCCGCACAATTCCCTTGACATCAGCCAAATCCCGCTTAGGCTATGCATAGGAGGTAATAACTCGGAAGCGTGCAGACGCGCTGCGCATCGATATCGGTTCATAAATCAATCGTAAGCAGCGTAACAGCAATTATTTATCTTCAGTCTTTTCGGATCTCTGCACACGAGCGTCGTTTGCCCCCATCCGAGTTCGAACCAGCAGACAGGTCGAAACGTCCCGGGCGGTTTGCATCTGTGCTGCTTCTTCCCTCCTGAGAAGCGTCGGAGAATCGGCTCCACGAGGTGCGCGCTTCAATGCGTCCCCTCTACGTGAGTTCGCTTCGCTGGCGCGCGTGAAGTGCGACGGATCGCGTGCGATCGTCGCCCGTAAATCGCTTTGGTGAAAGCGGTTAAGGCGTGCCTAACTCCGCAATGTCCGCCGCCGCGTCGCCTCGGGCGCGCGACGGCCAAAATCGGAGCGGCGAGTGGTTTCTTTCTACATTCGGTTCGAAGGTTCGCACAACGTTTCAGGAGGCTCGACTCACAATGAAGAAGAAGGCGTTCACGCTCATTGAACTGCTGGTCGTGGTGGCGATCATCGCTCTGCTGATCTCCATCCTGCTGCCCAGCCTGTCCCGCGCCAGAGAGCTGGCCAAGCGGGCGGTCTGCGGCTCCAACCAGCGCGGCATCGGTCAGGGCATGCACATTTACGGCAACGACAACCAGGACTGGTTCCCGCACCACTACTACAACGCGGAGTCGGACGACGCCGATGCCGGCAGCGGCACGCCGTGGAACTCCATGGTGATCTACGTCAAGAACTCCGGCTTTGAGTACGAGAAGCCGACCAGCCCGACCACGAACTCGCGGACCAACCACCCGTCGCGTTCGTTGTTCCTGCTGGTGGCGTCGGGCCAGTCCACGCCCGGCTCGTTCATCTGCCCCAGCTCGGGCGACGCGGAAGATGATCTGCGCAACTTCGGCACGGCCAGCCCGTCGGGCGACGTGTCGGCGGCGCAGCCCGGTCGCAATCGCTTCGATTTCCGTGGCTACCTGACGTACAGCTACGGCTACCAGGTTCCCTATGGCCGTCGTGGCAAGCCGCGCTCGAACATGGACGTGCGCATGCCGATCGGCGCCGACAAGGGTCCGTTCGGCAAGGCCGGCCCGGCGCTCACGGGCGACCGCAATGGCGCCCAGGACGACTGGAGCGGCGTGAACATGGCCGACGAGGCGGCCCTGGGCGACACGCCCGAGGAGATCCTCTCGGTCAACATCGACAAGTGGCGCCCCTACAACAGCCAGAACCACACCGGTGAAGGCCAGAACGCGCTGTTTGTCGACGGCCATGCGGAGTTCGTGAAGCGTCCGATCATCGGCGTGAACAACGACAACATGTACACGGCGATGACCAACTTCAACGAGCCGAAGACGAGTCTGCTGGGCCAGAACTACAAGCGCGCCCAGCAGAATGACATCGCTTCGCTCGTGAACTCGGACTCGATGATCGTTCCGTAGCCGACGGTCCGTTTCGAGCCGAACGACAGCCACTCCGGGGACGGACGAGCACGAGCCTCGTCCGTCCCCGACTGTTTTTCACGCGGGCGCGCTCCCCGCGCGCCGCGGGGTTGACGCGGAGCGCCTCAGCGGCCGACAATACCGCTTCATCGCGGCGCGCCTTGTTCGTCGGCGCGACCCATCTCCGGCAACGGCGAAATCGGTGAATACGTGAGTCTCAACCCGATGGAACAAGACAGCGACGCGCTTCGGCTCGACCTCGAGCGGGAACTTGCCGGGCTCACGCCCGAAGAACTCGAGCGCATGGCCTTGCGCGGACCGCAATCTCACGCCGCACACGAGCGCGGCCGCGTCCAGGGCCGCATCATCGGCGTACGCGGCGCGGACGTGTTCGTCGACATCGGCGGCAAGAGCGAGGCGATCGTCGCGTTCTCCGAGTTCGAAGAGCACCACCCGCCCGAAGCCGGGCAGACGCACGAATTCGTGATGCACGGCCTCGAAGCCGACTCGGGCCTGATGCGGCTGTCGCTGCGCGAAGCGCGCCTTCAGGCCGACCTCGATACGCTGCGCAACGGTGACGTCATCGAAGGCCGCGTCAGCGGAGTCAATCTCGGCGGACTCGAGCTCGTCGCCGGGCACCTGCGGGCGTTCATGCCCAAGAGCCAGGTCGAGCTCGAGCGCGTCGAGGACTTCGCGCCCTACATCGGGCGTCGCCTCGAGTGCGAGATCACGGAGATCGACCGCCGCAATCGCACGCTTGTGGTCAGCCGCCGGCGAATGCTGGAGCGCGAGCGCGCCGTGCAGCGCGACCAGTTGAAGGGCGAGCTCGCAGTCGGACAGGTCCGACAAGGCGTCGTGCGACGCCTGACCGACTTCGGCGCATTCGTCGATCTGGGCGGGCTAGAGGGTCTCGTCCACATCAGCGATCTTCAGCATGGACACGTGTTCCATCCGCGCGACGTGCTCAAGGTGGGCGACGAGGTCGAGGTCAAGGTTCTCAAAATCGACCTCGAAAAGGACCGCGTCTCACTCGGTCTCAAGCAGCTCGCGCCCGATCCGTGGGAACTCGTGCCCGCAAACGTCCGCGTCGGCGACCAGATCCACGGCAAGGTGGCGCGACTGGCCGACTTCGGCGCGTTCGTCGAAATCCAGCCAGGCGTAGACGGCTTGCTTCCCGTCAGCGAAATGAGCTGGACGCAGCGCGTCCGTCGTCCGCACGACCTGCTCAAAGTCGGCGACTCCGTGCGCTGCGCCGTGCTCTCGGTCGACCCCGAAAAACGCCGAATCGGCCTTAGCCTCAAGGCCCTGGCCGACGATCCGTGGAAGGGCGTGCAGGAGCGCTATCCGGCCGACTCGGTCGTCTCCGGCCGCGTGAAGCAACTGGCCGAGTTCGGCGCGTTCATCGAGCTCGAAGAGGGCGTCGAGGGGCTTGTGCACATTTCCGAGATGAGCGAACAGCACGTCCGCACGCCCGGGGACGTGGTAAAGATCGGCGATGTCGTGCAGGTCCGGGTGAAGTCCGTCGACGTCGAGCAGCGACGCGTCTCGCTTTCGCTGAAGCTGGCTCAGCCGCAGACGTCCGCCGCGCAAGACGCGTCGGCCGCGCCGGGCGCGCCGCCCAAGCAGCAAAAAAAGCCGAAGAAGGTGCTTCGCGGCGGACTGGATTAGCGCTGCCACGGCGACGACGCCGTCTTGCGAGCGTTGGGCGCGTCGGCGTTCATCCGCTGCGCTATCGCGTCGCGCTGCCGGCCGCCTTTCCATTGCGCGCGCTGAGCCCCTCTACCACGCCCGGCTGAATCGGATTCTCCAAGCTCCGCCACAGGTACCAGGTCGCGCAGGTGCGCTGCGGACGCCATCGTTCGCCGATCTCGTTCATTTCGCGCCGCTTGGGAAGTTCGGCCAATCCGAGCCAGCGCTGCACGGCGCTGCGCAGCCCGAAGTCGTCCGCCGGCCAGACGTCGAGCCGTTCCAGGCAGAAGATCAGCAGCATCTGCACAGTCCAAACGCCGATGCCGTGCAGCTCGGTCAGATGCCGGATGACCTCGTCGTCGTCCATGGCCCGCAGCCGACGCGTCGTCAGTCCTCCGGGCAGAAACGCCTTCGCCAACCCGCGCACATACTCGGTCTTCTGCCGCGACAGGCCCGTTTTGCGAAGACGCGCCGTGCTCAGTGCGTAGACCGCAGCCGGAGTCAGCCCGGTTTCCTCGCACATCGCGATCAGCCGCGCCTGGATGCTGGCGGCCGCGGACATCGAGATCTGCTGATGCACGATCGAACCGAGCAGCGTGACAAAGGCGTCGCGGTGCACCTCGGGCGCGAACGGACCGACGGCCCGCATCAGGCGGCGGAACGCGGGGTCGATGCGTGCCAGCGCTCGGGCCGCTGCGTCGCGGCTCCGTTGTTTGTCACTGGCCGTTCGGCTTGTCGCCTTGCGGGGTTTCTTGACGGGCATGTCTTCCTCGATGGCCGCGGCACTTCGACGAGCAAATCGGCAGCGTCGTACACGAACCCCGCCGAGACTGTAGAATTTGTCGGACGCAGAGACTCTTAGGAGAATCGCGCTTGCGTCGCCGGTCGCGACCGGCGACGCTGGCGCGACGACATCATACAGGAGGAACGGAGCGTGCTGCTCTGGGGACTTCGCGCGCTATTCGTGCTTCTCATCGCCGCCGTCGCTTTCTCCGCCCTGTCGTCGCTCTCGGAGGTGTCAGCGCCGTCGAACCGCTTCGCCGTGTACTTCATGTTCGCCGCGTTCGCGTTCGCGGGCGTGGTCATCGGCGTGGACGTGTTCTTTCCCCGCAAGAACCTCGCGGCGCTGTCGGGCGCGTTCCTCGGGCTGCTGGTCGGCATGGTGGCGGCGTACGGCCTGGGGCTTGTCGTCCAGATGATGGTGGACGCCCTGGCCCCGAACCTCCGCGGAGAGGCGGCCGTCGCGTGGACCAAGCTGCTGATCGGTCTGCCGTGCTGCTACCTGGCGATCAGCTTCATTCTCCAGACCAAGGACGACGTGCGGTTCGTCATCCCGTATGTCGAGTTCGCCAAGCAGACGCGCGGCGCCCGGGCGCTGTTGCTCGATACGTCGGTCATAATCGATGGGCGCGTGGCCGACATCGCCGGGACGAACATCCTCGACGCGCCGCTCATCATCCCGCGTTTCGTGCTCCAGGAGCTACAGACGATCGCCGACAGCTCCGATAAGCTCAAGCGCAACCGCGGCCGGCGCGGCCTCGACATGCTCAACAAGCTTCAGACCAACGACAAGATCGAGGTTCGAATCTCCGACACGCGCCTGCCGGAGGTCGACGACACGGGCGACGTCGATCACAAGCTCGTCGCGCTCGCAAAAAAGATCGACGGGCGCGTCATGACCAACGATTACAACCTGAACAAGATCGCGCAGCTTCGCGGGGTGGACGTCATCAACATCAACGACCTGACGAACGCCCTCAAACCGGTCGTACTCCCCGGAGAGACGGTCGGCGTCAAGATCATCAAACCCGGCGAGGAAATGGGCCAGGGCGTCGGCTACCTCGAAGACGGCACCATGGTGGTTGCGGAAAGCTCGCGCGACCGCATCGGCGAGGAAGTCCTGCTGGTCGTGACCAGCGTTCTTCAGACCTCCGCCGGCCGGATGATATTCGGACGCCCGGAAGGCGCCGTCCCGCCGATGCGGCGTCCGCAGCGACCCCGACCCGGCGGTCCGGACTCCCCTCACGTCGGGTAATCCGTCCGGCGTTGTCGCGCCCCGCGTTTTTCTACGGACGCTCCTCGCGCGCCGCCGCGAGAGCTGGCGTCTCGCCGGCAATTTCACAAAAAATCTCGTCCTCGACGCTGCAACCGATGAATAATACGTTGGTCGCGGCGCGACCCGAGCGCCGTCGCATGATCGATGTCCCACGCAGCGAGCGACCGAATGGTCTGGAGCGTCCCCGACGATCATCCGCTTCGCAGGCTCTTCGCCGGCCTGGTCGAACAGGTCTTCTTCAGCGACCTGGGCATCTGCGACCCGCGCGTGACGGACTACGTGTCCGGCCTGCTGGTCGAGTTCGTGCACGTCGACCACATTTATCGCTTGCGCAACGTGGACGGTCAGGTCATCCGAGAGGTGTCGCGAATCGAAGCCGACGCACGCCTGGCGGACGTCGCGCCGCGCGCCGCGCGGGACTGCGTCGTGCACCGCTACATCGGCGACTTCACGCTCTTCTGGACCGGCGTCTATCCCGAATCCCTCCGACCGCGGCTGTCCGGCTCAGACCGAATGCAGGAATTTCTGCTCCAGGGAAAACGCTCGTACGAGATCGCCGGAGAGCTCAGCGACGCGTCCGGCGATCCGCCCGCGGCCGTGCTGCTTGCGCTCAGCAAGGAGTTCGAGTCCTGCGTGCACGGTTTGCATCTGGTGCGAACCGGCTGGGAGCGTGCCTGCGCGAACGGCAGCGACGGCCCGCTCCGGCTCGACCCGAACTGACAACCCGACCGCTTCCCTCAGCAGGATCGCTGACGTGAACCGCGCCGCGACGCTGCGCGCTCGTATGTTACGAACGGCCCACGCCCCCGGCCGACAGAATCTCGTCGATCTGCCCAACCAGAGCTGCGTTGAACTCCTCCGGCCGTTCGAGCATCAGGAAATGGCCGGCGTTCGGGACGATGACCGCGTCGAACTGCGGGCAGTAGCGCCGGTTCGCGTCGATCCGGGTCGGCTGCATCGCGGCATTGATCGCCCGAACCGGACACGGGCAAGCGCGGAGCGCATCGGAAGGCGAGTATCCCACGTACGATCGCATGATTCCGATCGCCACCTGCGGGTTTGTGCGTAGCGCTTCCTCCCGAACCCGCGCCATCATCGGATCATCCTCGGGCGTACCGCGTGAGAACGCGTTCGATACGAAGCGCGACATGGTTCCCTCAAAATCCCGCTCGAACGCGCTCACCATGGGCGCGACGTGCTCCTCCGTCACGCGGAATTCGGCATCGTGCAATGTGTCCACCGCAATCACGCCGCCGACCCGCTCCGGCATGCGGGCCGCCGCCAACAGGCTCACCGGACCGCCGAGCGAATGCCCGACCAAGATCACGTCGCGCGCGTCGAGCTGGGTAATCACCGCCTCCACGTCTCGGGCCAGCGACGCCATCGTCCAATCGCTACGCCCACCGCCCGACGCGCCGTGTCCGGCGAGATCGAGCGCGATCACGCGATGAGCGCTCGCGAATACGGGCAGTTGCTCGCTCCAGAACCCGCGGTTGCAGCTCCAGCCGTGCACAAACACGAGTGCCGGCGACCCGGCGCCGCGCGCCTCGTACGCAATCTCGACGCCGTCGAACGACGTCACCGTGCCGACCGTCGGACCGCTCCGCGCCGCGCAACCCGCAACCGACCAGACCACCACCACGAACAGCCATCCCGTCACTCGCACAGGAACCTCCCGATTGCCTCAAGAACCGCCGGGCGCGTCCAGCTCGGCCCGCAGCGCGCCAATGAATCGTTCATGTTCGCCTTGGCCATAGAGATCGTCCCGCACATCGCCCGGATCGGGCGCTCGCCCTTCGAAGCGGTCGCCAGGCAGCCGTGGAAGCACGTGCACGTGAAGATGAGGCACCAGATTGCCGAGGCTCAACAGGTTGATCTTGCGCGCGCCCGTGACGCGCTGCAACGCACCGGAGATTCGCCGGACGTCCGAAACGAAGGCGACCGCCTCCGTCGCGGACAGCGCGTGCAGCTCAGTCCGGTGCGACGGATAGACCGCGCAGCAGTAGCCGCGCAAGCACGCGCTGGGCGGCGCGGTCAGAACGCTCGCGTCCAGGCGCGCGATCCTGTGCGGACGCTCGTCGGCCGGGCACAGCGCGCATCCCTCGCCGGCCCACAGCCGCGCCCACCGATCCGAATCGACACTTCCGGCGACAACTCCCTGCGCCGCGTGCGACAGGCTGTGCGCGGCGATCGCGGATAGCGAAGCCTCACTTCGCCGTCGAACGAATGCAAGGTGCGGAAGATCGGCGTAGCGGACGAACGATTCCGGAAGAAACCCTGCCCGCAACGTCACGCGCTGCGAACGCACGTTTTCCGGGCGAATCAGGCTGACGACCTCGCGCTCGCCCAGCCGAGCCAGCGCGTACTCGGCGCACGCCCGCGCCGCCTCCAGCGCCAGGCCGCGCCCCCACATCGAACGGGCCAGCATGTACCCCAAGCCGACGTGCCGGACGCCTGCGTACTCCTGCACGAGCAGCCCGGCCTGCCCGACCGGCTGCCCGCTGGCGCGATCCAGCGCCAGCCAGTAGCCGATGCCGTCGCGCGCGTAGCGCTCGCGCTGGCGTTCAATCCAATCCGCCGCCTCCGCCGGCGAGAACGGCCGCGGCCAGTGCCGCATGACCTCGGCGTCGCCCAGCAGACCGGCGATGAACGGCAGATCGCCAGGTGTCAGCAGCCGAAGCGCGAGCCGCGCGGTCGCGAGAATCTCTGTCATGGCAGGGAATCATACCCGCGGCCCATCGGCCCGGCGGCCCGCGCATCGGCCGCGCCGCCGCGCCGTCACCGCGCGCGGAGTGCGAGCACGAAGTAGACCGCGATGCCGGCGAAGAGCACCCCGAGAATGCCCCACAGTCCGATGCTGGAGAGGCCGGCCGCGTCTGCTTTCGCTACGCGGATCGACCCATGCACCACCCAGGCGAGCAGCGCGCCCGACATGAGCTTGACGAATCGCAGCATTCCGACGACGAGCTGGTACTGCCGCGCGGCGTTCTCCGGCGTGATGCGAAACGGAACATTGCACAAGTGCGGAAACCGTGCCACGACCGTGAGCAACACGTACAGGACCAGATGAATCGCCGGCAGGAGCAGGAGGGTCTCGCGCGGGCCGGTGCGATCCGGCTTTCCGAGCGCATCGAAGTGAACTGGTATGGTCGCCGGCAGTCCGCTCCACGCGGCCGCGACGAGCGCCACGCACGCGATCAGCATGGCGAGGGCGAGCGCTTCGACCAGCCACGCCGCGGGCGACCACTCGATCGTGATCCTTGGGCGATTTTCGTTCATCGGTATAGACACCCGAATCTGAGCGGCCACGGCTTTGAGACGGCGTTCGCACCCAGCGGCGAGGCTGAGCGACCGGTCCCGACGCGAAGTCCAGTCGCACCGGCGCCGTTGAAACCGCGTCGAGAGAGCTCGCAGCTCTGGCGGCGGGCGTCGCAATGCAGAACGCGCGAGCCGGCGTCGGCCCGCGCGTCACGCGGCGGTTTTGTTCGACAATCCGCGGATGTTCGACTTCGCGCGGTCAGGGAATATCGACCCGCGGATCGAACTCGTGCACGAGCGAGCCGGCGGCGTCCGTCACACGCCAAACGAGCTGCGGAATCGGAGGATTGCGGTCGTCGCGAACGAAGACGTACTCGATTCGCCCTCCGCGGAGGAACTCGTTGCAGCGGGCGTTGGCCGCCCGCGTGCCCGAGGCTGCGAGCGACTGGGTCGCATCCTGGAAGCCGAGGCACTCGCACGCTGTGCCCTGAATTTCGCTCGGCACGCGTCGCCCGGAGCCGGCCCCTAGCGTCGCGCTGCCGGCCCGCAGGTCGTTCTGATCGGTGTAATAGAACGCGTCCTGGCTGCACTCCGGATCGCCGGGAACCGTGAGCAGCGCGCACGGATCGGTCGCCGCAGAGCTGACCAGCAGGTTCTGCCCATCGCCCGTTCCCGGGTTGTGAAACACGATCAGGTCCGGAATCGGAACGCTGAGCCCGGCCGAAGTGAATCGTCGGTCGAACGTGGCGCTGGTACCCTGCGCGGGCGGAATCGCCGACGCAATCTGGTTGCCGGACGAGCGGAACCGGCCGCTCTCGTGGAAGTACAGCAGCGCGGGGCCGACGATGCAGAACGTCCCGAATTGCTGCGCTTCGCCTTCCGGGATTTCGGTGTATCCGAAGTTGGTGTAGATCGGGATGTCATCCGGGCAGACGCCGCCATCCGGATAGACCGTACCGTTCACCAGAGCGATCATGGCAAGGAAGTAGTGGACGTGGTCCCGCGGCGCGAGATTCCGCATGGAGATTTCGACGAATTTCCGCTGAAGCGGCTCGTCGCACGGATCCACGGCGCCGCCCGCTCCGCCGCCGAAAAAGCCGCCGCCGTCATCCGTTCCGCCGCCGCCGTCGGTCGAACCGGTGCTGCCCCGATTCGTGAACAGCGGACTGCCGAACAACGAGAACGGGCTGCCCGAAGCCGTTCCGCACCCGCTCAGCCAGACTGAGGACAGCGTAACCGCGATGGCCGCACATCCGACCGGGCGAACCCAGCTCAATGCAAATCTCATTCCACGCTCCCCGCGATGTCGGCCGACCACTTTCCTCGCGTCCGCCGGAACAACCGCCAATTCACTATACGGAGGCCCCAGGATTCTCTCAAGAAGACGCGGATCGTCTCCATGCGCAGGAAAAACCGGGCCGGCCCGATCGGGTGGCGGCTGCGACCGCCGGACGCTATCCTTCTTTGCGTTCCGCCAGTCACCCGGTACAGGCCGAATGCCCATGCAACACGCCGACGCCGACATCACCGCCGCCACCGTCCTGGTCGCTGACGACAACCCGCAAATTCTGGAACTGCTGGAAGCCTATCTCGATCCGCTGGGCGTCCGAATCGTCACGGCCGCGGACGGTCAGGCGACGCTCACGGCGGTCGAGGGGGAGCGTCCCGACCTGGTCCTGCTGGACGTGATGATGCCCAAACGCAGTGGGTTCGAGGTGTGCCGGATTCTGAAGCAGGATCCGCGATTCCGCGACATTCCGATCATCATGGTCACAGCGCTGAACGAACTCGGAGACGTCGAACGCGCCAAGGAGTGCGGGGCCGACGACTTCCTGAGCAAGCCGGTGAACAAGCTCGAGTTGCACGACCGGGTGCAGAGCCTGCTGGCCGTGCGCCGCGTCCGCACGAACGAACGCCGCGACAAGCACGACTAGCGCGATTTCACCTTTCCCAGTAGCGTCCGCCCCCTGTCGCCGACGTGTTCGCTCTCCCTCCGTGTCCGACAAGACCGGTCAGAGACCGGTCCCCCACGGAAACGGGCGCGCTGCGACCCCACAGGGCGAACCCGCCGAGCGACCCTGCCGAGCGACCCTGCCGAGCGACCCTGCCGAGCGACCCGGCCGAGCGACCCCGCAGGGCGACCCGACCAGGCGACCCCGGGGATCGCCATCGTCCTACAAAACACAACCGCCGGGACTTCGCCAAGGCGAACATCCCGGCGGCATGCGTGTTGCGCGACTCAGCGGGCGAAATCGCCCGGAAGAGTCACCCTAGCGGCGGCGGCGCAGCGCGAGCGCGCCGAGACCGAGCAGGCAGAACGTCGCCGGCTCCGGGACCACCACATGGAAGAGGATGTCCGTGAGCTTGGCGGGGACGTACGCGACCTGGCCCAGCCACGCGCCGCTGACCGGGTGGAAGCGATGCACTTCGCCGGTGTTGAACGCCATGTACAGGTCCAGCGTCTGCGGATCGTACGTGAACCCGTGCGGGCCGCCGCCGGCGAGAGCCTGCACGTCGATGAACTGCGACCACGAGCCCGAACCGCTGTCATAGCGCCACAGACCCTCGACGCCCGGGCCTTCATACAGCGCGGTGGCGTACAGAGCGCCATCCGGACCGAAACTGATCTCCTGCGGGGCGAACGGCACGGGAATCGTGCCGAGGTAGTTGCCGGACGCGAAGTCGAACTGCTGAATGCCGCCGACCGGAGAAGAGAAGCCCCAGGGCACGACGTACATGGTGCTGCCCTGGAACGCGTGCAGGTTGTAACCGTTGCCGTAAACCGACTGCACGTTCCGAACGAACGCGCCGGTGTTCGCGTCGTACTCCTCGGTGCCCGACGGACCGCCGACGACGATGTTTCCGTTCGGCGCCTCGCGCGGGCCCAGCCGAAGACCGGCGGCGCCCACCGTCATGATGTTCGCGCCGGTCGTGCTGTTCACCATCTCCAGGCTGCCGAATCCGCCGACGAACAGGTTGGCGTTCGTGCCGGCCACTGCGCCCAGGTACGGGAAGTTGCTGTTGCACTGCGCCGAGTTGCTGAACACCATGTCGTACGGCGAAGCGAGCGAGCCGGCGTAGCTGCCCTGAATGTGCGACCAGGGCGAAACGCGCTCAAACTGGTACACCTCGCTCTGCGAGTCGCTCAGAACATACATGTCGTCCGGATCGCCGATCGTGCCGGCCACGGCCGCGCCGCTGCCAGCAACCATCAGCGCGAGCATTCCGCTGATTCTCCACGTCATAACAGTCCTCCTCCTGCGCGCAAATACACGGGCCGCTCGCCGCAGGGTCACCGAGACCCGCACAGCTTGCCCGATCTAAGCACGGAAACTGCCGACCGCGGAACGAATCGGCATCGGCGTCGAACATGTACCCGATGCTGCGTGACATTCGTCCGCTTCGCCCACGATACAGGCGAACACGCGAAAATGCTGTCTTCGGGGGATTGGCCCGCCCCTAGACGATCTGTAATCTTAACACAACGCTTGCATCGCTGCAAGCGCTCCCGAAGTTTCGGTGACTTCCCTCGCAATTCGCGGAGCCTCGCGCGCGTCTCCGGAGTGATTCGGCCCGCCGTTCCGTGCACACCCCGGCTCAGCCAGGAGGGTCCGAGCAGCGCGGCGACCGACCCTCGCGCCGCACGGGCGCTGCGCGCGTCGGGAGTCAGCGCCTGCCGGATCGGGTGCTCCGAGACTCGACACACGCGACACGTTGCCGTCCCCGCCGGAAATGCGGTCGGATAACTCGCGCACGTCCGAGAATGTCGTTTCGGGCTCGTCAGGTGAGTCGCGTTCGGGAGAGCCGGAACGGACGCCGACCTGCCGCGCGGGTCGTGGTACCATGTCGGCGGACCGGCGCGACGGTCGCGCACGGTCCGGCTACCGCCAACGGCGGTCGCAGTCTGCCCCAGCCGCGCGGCCCACCCGTTCCGAGTGCCTGCCGCGCCGACGACTCCCGACCGGACCCGCGTGATGAACCGTACTCAGGCTCGAACCCCCGACCAAGCGCCACCGCGCCCCGCGGCATCCGACGACCGGACCGGGCGCGACGGGGCGCTGCGCATCGCCCCGCGCAGGGCGGGCGTTCTCGCCCCGGTTCTGCTCACGGTTGTCCTCGGCGCGTGCTACTGGACCACCCTGCACCCCGGCGTCGAGGATGCGGACGGCGCGGAACTGCAACTCATGGCCCCGCTGCTGGGCGTGTGCCATCCGCCCGGCTACCCGTTCGTAACGCTGGGAGCACGGCTCTTCACCGTGTTGCTTCCTCTCGGCGACCTGGCGTGGCGCGTGAATCTCATGACCGCGTGCTGCGCCGTGGCAACGTGCCTGCTGGTCTGCCGCATGGTGCAGCAGGCGACCGGGCGCGACCTGGCCGGCTTGGTTGCCGGCGCGTCGCTGGGCTTCAGCGGCATCTACTGGTCGCACGCGCTGGTGGCCGAGGTGTACGCGTTCTACTCGCTGTTTCTGGTCGCGGGCTTCTACGGCGTGCTGCAATTCTGCCGCGGCGCGCCGGTCGGCTGGCTGTATACCGGCGCGCTGGCGCTCGGAGTGTGCGTCGGGAATCGTCCGTCGGAAGTGTTCGCGCTGCCGGCGCTCCTTGCGTTATGGTGGAGCCACCGTTCAACGGCGCGGCTGAGTCGCGTGCGGCTGCTGACGTGCATCGCGCTCGGCGTCGCGCCGTTTGTGTTCACGCTCGTTTTCTTCGTCGTTCGGGAAAGCGGCGACGCGCTGTACTCCCGCGACGACCGTGCGCGCGACGCGCTGCTGCGCGGCGATCCCAAGCTGCTCGTCGCGCACGGCGAAGTCATCGTCGACGAGCGCCCCTTCGCCGAGCTGACCACGGCGCAGAAGATCGGCTATGCGATCAGTTACTCGCTGGGACTCAAGTGGGCCGGGCGGGCCGAGTTCACGTGGAAAGACCTGACCTGGGACCTGGACAAGCTCGCGTGGCACCTCGGCGGCATGGGGCTCGTGACCGATCGCTACGCGCCGGATGACAAGGGAATCTGGCGCGAACGGCTCGAGCAGGGTCGCGGCGGCAGCATCGGCGCGCCAGGGCTGCTGTTGGCCGCCCTGGGCCTGATCTTCGCGCGCCGCAGCCCAGGATTGGCGCTGTTTGCCGCCATCTTGACCGCGGGGAATCTGTTCTTTTACCTGTTTCACTCGCCGCCGGACAATCTCGAGTTCATTTCGCCGGCGCTGATCGGCCTGTCGCTGCTGGCAGGCATCGGCGCGGCCGGCTGGGCGCCGGACCGCCGCGGCGCCGCGCTGCTCGCGGTTCGAATCGCGGCGCTGCTCGCGCCGCTGGCGCTGGCAGTCGGCAATTTCGAGAAGGTGGACCGCAGCACGACGCAGGAAGCGCAGCGGCAGAATTACCTGGCGGCCGTTCGGCAGGCGGATTTCCCGCCCGACACGGTGCTGCTGGCGAAGTATGACGAGGCGATGACGCTGCGATACCTGTTCTATGTGGCATCGCAGCGGCAGGACATTCGGGTGCTCATCTTCCGGTCGCGTTACGAGACTCGGCAAGGCCGGGCGCTGATCAAGGGGTTGTCGGAGAGCGGCAAGCCGTTCTTCGTACATGGTCGCGTGCTGGAGGAGGCGGAGCGGACGGCGCTGACGCGCCGCACGCCGCGCGAGCTGCTGGATCTGGGTTTCTACCGACTGAGCGATTGAACGGCCGGCCTGGGGCCAGAAGCGGCTGGTCAGGTGCCAGAATCGTCAGGCTTTCCAGGGGCTGGAAGCACCGGGCAATAATCGAGCGCCCGACGGGCGAAGGTCGTTCCGAGAGAGATCAGGGCGACTCATCGCCCGGGTCGCCCGCACCTTGAGAGGCCGGCACACTCGTCGGCGATTCGTCGTCGTCCTCACTCACGCCGTGGACGTATCCCAGCCCCTCCAGCCGGAGCCGGGCCTCCTCGCTGAGCGCCTGCACCTCGCCCGCGCCCCGCGGCAGGTCGGCTAAGTACGCGTCCATCGCCGCAAGCATCGCCGCGGTGATCTCCGGCTCGCGCGCAGCCAGATCGACGTGTTCGCCAGGATCCTTCACGACGTCGTACAGCTCGTGCCGCCCGTCGGACGCCCAGATCAGCTTATAGTTCCCGTCGTAGTACGCGCGCAGCGAGCGATCCCACGCGCGCGGCTCGAAACGCGGATGCGCCTGCTTCACCTTCCGCAGCGCGTCCGTCATCGCGGTCGGGTACTCCGCCATTCGCGGCCTCGATTCGACCGGATGGAGCAGGCTCACGGCGCGGGAAACCAGCCCGGCCGGCTTCGTGAGACCGGCCAGCTCGATCAGAGTCGGGAACAGGTCCATGTTGGAGACCGGACGAGCGTCGCGTCCGGGCTGGATGCGGCCCGGCGCGTGCACGACCATCGGGATGTAGAGCAGCTCGTTGTACACCGAGTACTGGTGATCGAGCATGTGATGGTCGCCGAGGTGCTCGCCGTGGTCGGCCGTCAGAACCACGACGGTGTTCTCCAGCCGCCCGGCCTGCGCCAGCACGTCCATCAGCTCGCCGAAAAAGTCGTCCAGCTCGGCCAGGGCCGCGTCGTAGGTCAGCGCGGTCAACTCCAGCTCGTCGGGCGTGTATTCGTGAAACCCGAACGTGTAGGACCAGGTCGGAATCCAGGTGCGATCCACCTTGTAGGACCGCTGGATCTGCTCGGGCGTCATGAAACGCTCGCGATGCGCGCGCGTCGGGATCAGCGGCCGATGGGCTTCCATGTAGTTGATGAGAACGAAGTACGGCTCGCCCTTCGGGCGCGAGTTCAGCCAGTTCATGACGCCGCGCTGCGCCAGCTCTCCCGCGGTCTTGATGTTCCACTCCTTCAGCCCTTCCGGCCTGCGGACGCGCATCGCCAGCTCGGTGCTGATGTCCTCCGGAACGAGCTTGTCGCGGAGGATGCGAATCGCGTCGTCGCGGAACGCCGGCGACCACGGATGCTCCACCTTCAGAAATCCCTGGCTGAAACGCGTCTCTTCGCCGATGTGCGGATTGGCGGCGAAGAGATAGGTGCCATAGCCGGCGTCGCGCAGCAGCTCGGCGATGGTCATCGCGTCTTCGGAGAGGTGCGGCTTTTCGTTGTCCGCGCCGTGCTGATAGGAGTACTGACCCGTGAACATCGCCGCGTGCCCGGGTACAGTTGTGCTGCCGGCCGAGATGCAGTTGTCGAATACGCGGGCGGATTTCGCCCACTCGTCCACGAACGGCGTGGTGCGGTTGGCATGCCCGTAGAGGCTCATGCGGTCGCGTCGAACCGTGTCCCACACAATGACTACGAAGTTCGGTCGCTTCGCCGACGCAGCCTTCGGTCGCGCATCGCAACCCGCGGCGAGCGCAGCCAGCGCCAGCAGCCCCAGGGTGGACGCGATCGCCGCACGCCGTCGCCGGCTGGGCGCGCTACTCGACATAGCCGAGTTCGCGGAGATTCCTGAGCGTCTCCTCATCCAGCACCTCGATCACCTCGGCTTCCTGCTTCGATCCCATGCACTCGGCGTACCACTGCTCCGCCATCGACCGCATCGCGGTGACCAGCGGCTCGTGCCCATCGGCGACATTGGTCCGCTCGCCCGGGTCGCTCCCCAGATCGTAGAGCTCCAGCGTGTCGATCGCCTGGTTCCACACGCCCTTCCACGCGCCGCTTCGAATCGCCACGTTCACCCCGCCGCGCAACGACTCCCACGGTCGGTAGAACCGCGTGGTGTTCATCCGCATGCCCACGACCCGCGGCGCGCCGCCGCCGGGCGACACGCCTCCGCGCATGAGCGGCATCAGGTCTCGGCCACGCGCCCCGGCGGCGCGGGCGGACTGGCCGACGTACGCCAGGATGGTCGGCATCACGTCCACCAGGCTGACCGGCTCGGCGATGCGCCGGCCGGCGTGCTCGCCGCGCGGCAGATGTACAATCAGCGGCACGTGGAGCAGCTCCTGATAGACGGATTGGTCGTGCAGCCAGCCGCCGTGTTCCCCGAATTCCTCGCCGTGGTCGGCCAGCAGGATGAACAATGTGTCGTCCCATAGCCCGCGGCGCTTCAGCAGGTCGATCACGCTCCCGACCCGCCGATCCGCCACGAAGACCGATGCGTCGTACAGGGCGTTCCACTGCGCCAGGTACTTGCGCAACCCGGCCAGGTGATCGTCCTGCGCTTCGGTCAGATCGTTCGTGCCCAGCGGATTCTGACGACGATAGTCGAATTCTCCGGCGCGCTTGTATTCGTTGAAGTGCAGCCGGATCCACCTGCGCGCCTCCTCATCCACGCGCTCGAAGCCCTCCAGCGATTCCGGCGCGTAATGATGCGGATCGTGCGGCTCCATGTTGTGGATGTACAGAAAAAGCCGCTCGCCACGCTCCGGCAGCATGCGGCGCACCTTGTCCGCGTTGTTCCGCACCGACGGCACGACCCGCTGAAAACCGCGTCCCAGTCCGAACTCCCGCCCGGCGAACGCGTTCGCGACCATCGACACGGTCGTATACCCGGTCGCGCGAAGATGCTGCGCCAGCGTCCGCAGCGAGCGGTTCAGCCGCTGCCGCCGGCCGATGAGCTGATGCTCGCATGCGAACGTCGACGTGAACAACGACGCCACCGACGGCAGCGTCCACGGCGCCGCCGAGCTGGCCTGCTCAAACACGACGCTCTCGGCCGCCAGCTCGTCGATGCGCGGCGACGTTCGGCGGGCCGTGTAACCGTACGTCCCCAGGCGGTCCGCCCGCAGCGTGTCCACCAGAAAAATGACGATGTGCGGAAGCTGCGCGAGGTCGGCTGGCGCGGACGACGCCGGCTCGTTCGGCTCGCCATCGGGGCGCGTGCTTGCGGCGGTCGCGTCGCTTGACGACGACGTTGCGTCTCTTCGCGATGCGGAGGACCCGTCGCCGGTCGGCGCTCGCTCACAGCCCGCGAGGATCGCGAGGAGCAGGCACGCCAGCCGCGTCGACGAATGTGCCGCGCGCGTCCGCCACGGTCCAGCCGCGGCCACGGCGCATCGGTTCTCCGCCGGACGTCTGCGCTGCCGAAGCTTCGCCATACGGTCCCCTGCGAAATCCTGGGTCGGCCAGAGTGTAGAACGCCCCTGGACATCCGACCACCGCCCGGCACGAGTTCGGAACGAGGCGTGCCGCGGAGGCGACACGCAACCGGAGGATCCCCGGGGCGCATTCAAAATCCTCACGCGGAACGGGCGACGGACCCGTGCGGTCAGAACACGCCGAACGTCGAACGCATCGCCGCACCCGTCGGGCGGAGCGCCGCCCGTTGACGCGAAGCGGCCGGCCGGCTACATTAATCGGCTCGATCGTCGCCGGCCCCGTCGCCGCGTCGAGCGAAGCAGACTGGAGCTGGCTATGGCCCGCGAATGCCCGATTACCGGAAAAAAGACGATCTTCGGCCGGTCGCGCACCTATCGCGGCAAGGCGAAGTACCTCGGCGGCGTCGGCAAGAAGGTGACCGGCACCAGCAAGCGGCAGTTCAAGCCGAACATCCAAAAGGTCCGCGCGATCGTCGATGGCCAGGTGTGCCGAATTCGGGTATCCACCAAGGCCATTCGCATGGGCGCGATCACCAAGCCGCTCCGTCGCGACTGGTCGCCGCCGGCCGAGGCGAGCTGAGCCGCGGAACCACGGCTTGCGCCCTCATGAGCAGCCCCCTGGACGACACCCTCATCCTTCGCCTGGCCGAACTGGCCCGGCTCCATCTCTCCGATGCGGAAGTAGCCGAACATCGCGAGCAACTCGCGCGAATCCTCGACTACGTCGAGGTGCTTCGCGGCGCCGCAGCGAATGATGCCGTGAGCGGCGCGCCCGAGCTCAGCGAATCGCCAGCCCACCGAGCGGACACGGTCTCCGAAAGCCTCGACGCCGACATCGCGCTCCGCGGAAGCGCCGCGCGAATCGACGATTTCTTCCGCGTACCGCGCGTGCTCGACAGCGGCGCCTAGAGCGGCTCGTCGCTCGGTCAAGCCTCGACGCCGTTGCGTGTGAATCGCGGAAACGGACCGCTCGCTTACGCTTGCGGCGAGGCTGGGACGCCGTGTCAAACCTGAGACCGCGCTCCGCGAGCGGCGGGTCTCAAGCGTGTTATCGGACTAAGGCCGCGCTACCCATTCCGCGCGTTCTCCCAGGCCGACCATCCGTCTCCGCCAAGAAATCGCGCGAATAGTCGCCCCATCTCACACGTCCGTGTCCTTGAACGGAACACGGTACCTCGCACCGGGTCTGAACCCGGCAAGACAAAGGAGACGAACGATGAAACGGATCGCTGCGATCGCTCTGCTGGGTCTGGCACTCGGGTTCGGCGCCGGCTGCGACGACATCGAGGACATCGAGTTCGGCTTCGACTACTTCGGCGGTCCGTCGCCGGCCGTGTATGTGCCGGGTCCGAGCTACGTCGTCGAAGAGGTGTACTTCGAGGAGACGTACTACGAGGAATCGTACTACGACGACTGGTCGATCTTCCCCTGGTAGCACCCATCGGGGATTCCGCAGCGACGTGAACTCAACCGCGGCCCGCAGCGTCTGGATTCAGCCGGACGCGCGGGCCGCGACGCGTGCGCGAACACGCCGCGGGGCATGATGTGCGCGCCGGACACGGCCGCGCGACGCTTGCGGCATCGGATCGCCGCGCCGCGCCGTTCCAGACCGGCAGCGCGTCCGAGCGGCGCTGCGCTACCGCGCGCCGACGTGGACGCGATGAATAAGAACCGTGTCGGTTGCGCCGGGTGTGTGCGGCTTTGTTGAAGTGGCCACCACAATCACATCGCCGGGGCGGGCCAGGCCCTCGCGCACAAGCACATCGTCCAGCAGCGGTCCCATCGCCGCGGGCGTGTCGATCGGACGAACGCGCAGCGGCACCACGCCGTATAGCAGGTTCATCTGCTGATAGGTGCGCTCGTCGAACGTCAGCCCCACGACCGGCATGGGCAGGCGATGCCGCGCGATCAACCGGGCCGTCTCGCCGGTCGCCGTCCACACCGCCACCAGTCGCGCGTCCAGATGCTGGGCCGCGCGCACCGCGGCCTGTGCGACGGCCGACGCCGTTCGGCTCGGCGTGGCGACGGCCTCGGGCGAGTCTCGCCCGCCGAGGGGCGACAGGAACGCCTCGGTGACTTCCGAGACGCGCGACATGACCTCGACCGCCGCGAGCGGGAACATGCCGGCCGCCGTCTCGGCCGAGAGCATGACCGCGTCCGCGCCGTCGAGGATGGCGTTGGCGACATCGCTGACTTCTGCCCGCGTGGGTGTCGGCCGCTCGATCATGCTCTGGAGCATTTGCGTCGCGATGATGATGGGCTTGCCCGCTTCGCGGCAGCGGATGACGAGCGACTTCTGCACCAACGGCACCTGCCACGGATCGAGCTCGACGCCCAGGTCGCCGCGTGCGACCATCACGCCGTCGGCCATGGCGACCAGGTCGTCGAGGTGTTCCAGCGCCTGCGCTTTCTCGATCTTCACGATGATGCGGATCGGCGCGCCGTGCGGCTCGACCACGGCTCGCAGAACGCGCAGGTCGTCGGCCGTCCGCACGAACGACAGCGCGACGAAATCGAGCTTATTCTCGATCGCCCAGAGCAGATCGTGACGGTCTTTCTCCGTCAGCGAGGGCGCCGAGAGCGTCGAGTCGGGCAGGTTCACGCCCTTTCGGGGGCTGATCGTTCCGCCGGTGGTGCAGGTGCACACCAGGGCATCGGATTCGCGGTCGATCGCCAGCAGGCGAACAGACCCGTCGTCAATGTAGACGCGCTGCCCGACGTGCAGTTCGTCCAGCAACGTCGGCAGCGTGGTGGTCAACCGCTCGCGCGAACCCTTCCCGTCGCCCCGGACCAGCCGAATCGTATCGCCCACGCGCAGCTCGAACGGCTCGCCCTCCAGCTCTCCCAGGCGGATCTTCGGGCCGCACAGGTCCCCCAGCACCGCCACCGGGCGCCGATGTTCCTCGGACCATGCCCGCACGCGCTCCAGCACGCGCTGGTGCGAAGCGTGGTCGCCATGGCTGAAGTTGAGGCGGCAGACGTCCACGCCCGCCTCGAGCACCGCGTGCAGATCACTGGGCGACTCCGTCGCCGGACCGATCGTCGCCACGAGCTTCGTTCGCGTAATCAGACTGCTGTGAAGCGGCCGCATGGCCTCCGCCTTTCCTGAGCTTCCGCCGACACGAACGAGCGCTCCCTGGTCGATTGAAGCGCCTGCGTCCGATCCGCCCGATTCAGAACTCGGCCGGACGTCGGGAGTTCCAGCCGACCGCCCGTTCGTACAGGCGAGCGGCCGAGATCAACGTCGCCTCGCCGAAGGCCGGTCCCGTAAGCTGAAGGCCGATCGGCAATCCGGCGCGGGAGAAGCCGCACGGGATCGAGATCGCCGGAATGCCGGCCAGATTCGCGCCGACCGTGTACACGTCCGCCAGGTACATCTGGAGCGGATCCGAGAGCTTCTCGCCGAGTCGAAACGCCGGCGTCGGCGTGGTCGGGCTGATCAGCAAGTCGCACGCGCGGAAAGCGTCCTCATAGTCGCGCCGCACCAGCCCGCGAACGCGCTGCGCCTGTCCGTAGTAGGCGTCGTAGTAGCCGCTGGAAAGCGCGAATGTGCCGAGCATAATCCGCCGCTTCACCTCCGGACCGAATCCCTCGGTCCGCGAGCGCTTGGTCAACTCGATGATGTCGCCGCCGTCGCCTGCCCGTCGCCCGTAATGCACGCCATCGAAACGCGCCAGGTTGCTCGAGCACTCGGCCGTCGCGATGACGTAGTACGCGGCGATGCTGTACCGCGAGTTCGGCAGCGACACGTCCACGACAGTCGCCCCGGCGTCGCCATAGACTCGTAGCGCTTCGCGAACCGCGTCGGCGACCTCGCCGTCCAGTCCGTCGCCGAAATGTTCCCGCGCGACGCCGATCCGCAGCCGTCCGCGCAGCGCGTCGGCCGCCTCGTCCGAAGCGGACCGCGCGAGATCGCTGCCGTCGCGCGGCACGCTGGTCCCGTCGCGCGGATCGTGTCCGGCGATCACCTCCAGCAGCGCCGCCGCGCCACGCACATCGCGAGCCAGTGTGCCGATCTGATCCAGGCTCGACCCGTACGCCACCAGCCCGTACCGCGAGACGCGCCCGTAGGTCGGCTTGATCCCCACCACGCCGCAGAACGCGGCCGGCTGCCGCACGGAACCGCCGGTGTCCGACCCGAGCGCCAACGGCGTCAACTCCGCGGCGACGGCCGCCGCCGAGCCGCCGGAAGAGCCGCCCGCGACGCGCTCGCGGTCCCACGGATTGCGGACCGGGCCGCGCGCGCTGGTCTCCGTCGAGGAGCCCATCGCGAATTCGTCGAGGTTCGTCTTGCCGACAATCACGCCGCCGGCCGCCTCGATGCGCTCGATCGCGGTGGCGTTATACGGCGAGCGATACCCTTCGAGCGAATTCGAGCCGCAGGTCGTGAACCCGAACGACGTGCAGATGTTGTCCTTCACGGCGATCGGCGCGCCGGCCAGCACGCCCACCGGCTCGCCGCCGGCGGCGCGGCGATCGATGTCGGCGGCGCGCTCCATGGCGCGCTCGGGAAACGCCTGGACGAACGCGTTTAGACGCGAATTCGCAGCAGCGATGCGGTCGAGAGCTTCCCGACAGAGGTCCGCGGCCGATCGACGCGTCGCGCGATCGCTCTTGGCCGCCGGATGACCCTCATCGGTTGCTGGCATGATCTCCGCGCCCGAGCGTCGATGTTCAGTCGAACGGTCCGCAGCCTACTCGTTCGTTGCGCGTTCCGACAAGCGCGATTCGCGACAGGTCCCGCGCGGTCGTCACGGTCCGTAGATGAAATTGACGTGGTCCACGCCGTGGCAGACCAGTGTGCAGCTCCCGCTGAAGCGCCCGGTGTCGTTGAAGAACCGGCGGCCGGAGACGATCGACACGTCGAAGTTGATCAGGTTCGAATGCTGAGCCTGCGACCCGGGCACGCCGTGCGGCGCATGGCAGGCGCTGCACGGAGTCCGCGCGTCCACCACGTGCCGCCGATGCAGCGAAAAGCTCTCATCGCCGAGGATCGAAGATCGGTCGTGACAGCGATAGCACAGTGCGTAGGAGCGCGACGACTCCGACGTGAAATCAGCGGTCTCGTAGCGATCAACCAGCAAGTAGTCGTAGCGCGAGCCGTGCGGGCCGTTGATTTCCGTGCCGCCCTCGCCGATCGAATCGGGATTGTTGTGGCAATCCTGACAGCCGATCTGCCGCACCGACCGCATCTCCCCGCGCAGGCTCGGTGAATCGGCGATGTTCCGCGCCGGCGTCGTCACCGGATGGGCCGACGCGACCGTCGGCAGGAACTCGCGCCGCACGTTTCCGCCGGTGTCGCGCTGCCGCACGATCCGGCTCGGCTGGATCGCCGGCGCGTCGCCGTGACACGTGAAGCACACTTCGTAATAGAACGCCGCCTGCTCGACCGCCGCGCCGGCCAGATTCACGCCGGGAACTTCGCGCATCGCCGGCGGCGTCACCACGTTCTCGCCGATGCCGCCGATCGTCGCCTCGAACACGTCCGACGCCACGGCATGCGGATTGTGGCAATCGGTGCATTCGACCCGCCGCGAGCGACGGATCAACCCGCCTTCGTCGCGCCCGGCTCGAGCGACGCCGCCCACGCGGTGTCCCGAACGCCGGTTCAGCACCGCCGCCACGTCGGCGCCGCCCACGCCGTCGTGGCAGTTGATGCATAGCTGCGTCGGGCGGTCATACAGCAACTGCTCGCGGTGCGGCGCGCTGTGCGACGTGTGGCAGCTCCGGCAGGCGCTGTCGTGCATCGAGCCGTACGGCAATCGCTCTCCGCCGGTCGCGGCCACCGACACCGGCCGCGGACTCAGCGCGTGGCTCGACGTGCGCCAGCCGTCCATGTCATGGCAAGTCAGACACAGCGCGCCGCCCCGCTCGGGAATCCGCAGAAAATCTCCCAGTTCGTTGTTATGCGGATCGTGGCACGCGGTGCACTCCAGCTCGCCGCGCTCTCCCAGAGCGATCCGCTCGTCCACCAGCTCCGGCGGGCGCAGTTGCGAATCGCGGTTTGAGAGCGCGCGGTCGAACCGGAATCCGATCGGATGATCGTCGGACAGATCGCTGGTCAGGTTCGACGGCCCGGTCGGCATGAACGTGTGCGACATGGGGATCGGGTCGGCCGGATCGCGGTCCAGCGTCAAGCCCAGCGCGATGCTGCCGTCGTGACAGCTCAGGCACAGCTTGCTCGACGGACCGGGCTGGTCGGTGCGCGCGTCGGTCGTGTCGCTGCGGTAGATGCGGTAATGCGTCTGCGGGTTATGCCGGTTCCAGAGCGGCGCGGCCGGGCTGGCGTTGTGCGGCGCGTGGCAGAAAATGCACACGCGGCTCTCGTCGATCGCGCGAATCGGTCCCGGACCCCACGCCGACAGGTCATGCGGCGAGTTCAGCACGCGGTCGTCGCCGATCGCCGGATTTGCGATCGCAATCCCGAGCACGCTCGCCAGCGCCGTTCGCCGTCTCATGGCCCGTTCTCCTTCAGAATCTCCAGCACCTGCACGCGCCGGTTCAGGCTGTCGGCGATCCAGAGTCGGTCGCGATCGTCCACGGTGATGCCCACCGGCACCGAAAACTCGCCCGCGCCCTGCCCGCCTCCCCCCAGCGCCATCAGCAACTGCCCCGACGCGTCGAACACCTGCACGTTCTCGAACTGGTTGTCCAGGACAAACACCCGACCCGCGGAATCCACCGCCACGTCGCGCGGCAGCGCAAAATCGCCGGCCGCGTCCCCTTTCGCGCCGAACGCGGTCCGCACGTCCCCGCGCGCGCCGAGGCTCTGCACGCGGAAGTTCATCGCGTCCGCCACCCAGAGCGCGCCATCCTCGCTCGCCGCGATCCCGGCCGGATGATTGAACCGCCCAGGTTCGCTACCTCGCCCGCCGATCGCCGGACCGACCGCGCTGGCGCCACGCGTCGGAAACGCCGAATGCGACGCCGCGTCCAGCACCCACAGCGTGTCGGTTTCGCGCGACCACGCGGCTGAGACCGGGGCCGCAACCCCGGCGATGCGCGTTGTGCTCAGCCAGCGGCCCTGCCGGTCGAAACGATCCAGCGCCGCGCGCAGGCGATCCACGACGACCACTTCGTCGCCGACCGCGACCACGTCGAGCGGCGCCTGAAGCGGATCGGCCGGCGAGCCGACCAGCAGCGCATGCGTGCGCGCGTCCAAGTCGAGCAGGTGCACTGCCGCAAGGCCCGTGTCCGCCACGAATACCCGTTCACCGAGCAGCGCGACGGCGACCGGCCGGACGAATCGGACCTGCGGACGCGGACCGGCCAAGGCCTCGCGCAGCGCTTCCAGCCCGGTCCGACGCGCGTTCAGACTCTCCTCGCCCAGCAATTCTCCGACGTATCGAACACGCGGCGCGTCCGGTGGCGGCGGCCACACGCGAGCGCTCGTCGACGGCGCGAAGACCGGACCGCCGCCGCTGGCGCAGCCGGAGCACGCAAGCCAGAGGCTCGCAGAGCCGGCGATAATCGCGGCGCGGCTCGCACGGGCTGCGCCGCCCGCCGCGGCGCGTCGAATCGCCACACCGCCGACGCTCACCGCTGCCCCCCGTCCGCGAGCAGCGGGATTTCGCGCCGCAGTTTCATCCACACCGACAGCCCGTCGTCGCGCGAGCCGGGCAGCCGCAGCACGTCATACTCCACGTCCAGGGATAGCGCGAACAGCCCGATCCGCCATTGCAACCCCGCGGTGAGATCCACGCCGTGCGTGATGCCGAACGAATCGTCGTCTTCGTAGCGATACATCGCCGACGCGGTCGCGTCGAGGTCGCGCATCAGGACCGCGCGCGCGCTCGCGCCGGCGTCCAGCACGAACGCGTCGCGCCGCGGCAAGTCGCGCGCCCCTTCGAAGCGGAACTGCGACGCGCTGAGCCGCGCGTCCACCTGCCCGATCGCCGCCTGCCACACGGTCGCATCCGCGTTCAAGTGCACCGCCTGGTACGGATCGATCGAGTCGTCGTGGTATTCGTACTCCAGCCCGACCGACCAGCGCTGCCGCCGAAACGTGGCGCCGACGCGATGCCGGTGAATGTCTCGCTCGAGGTACGGCCGCCCGCCCCCAGAATCCACGTCTTCAAACTGGAATGAACCGGCGTAGTACGGCGTTAGTCCGTGCTCGAAGTCCTGCTGAATGCGAACGTCGATGCGGTCGCGTTGCACCTGCCGATCGACCTGGATGCGATAGGTGTAGCTCACAAACACCGTCTCGCGATCGGCGATGCGCCCCGACGCGATCCTTCGCAGCGCCGTGTGCCGCCCGAAGCGCAGCGCCAGGTAATCGCGCCCGCTCACGTACACGCGCGTGCGCTCGGAATTCATCACCACGATGCTGAGCGGGTCGATGTCGGTCCGTAGAAGGTACGCATTGAGCGGATCGCGGAACGTGACCGCCTCGCTCAGCACCAATCCGGTTCGTCCGCCGTCGTCGAAGTCCGTCGTGGCGCGGTTGTACGACAGGTTCGCCGACAACCGTCCCCACTGGTTCTCCTTCGAATAATTCGAGCTCGCCAGCGCCCCCAGCTCCGAGAAATCCGCGTTCTCGTCCGCCCCCTGCCGCAACCCGTAGAGCTGAAGCACGTTCGTCAGCGTGTCTCCGAGCCGGTGCGTGACGCCCGCCTCGCCACGCCAGGTCTCGGTCTCCAGCTCCGCGTACGATTCCTTGAGATACTGGACGGCTGCTGACGTCTCCAGCGTTTCGCTGTGCCGCAGCCGAAGCCGCGACGACACCTCGGCCGTATCGCGCGCCAGGTCGCCGGTCTCGTCCTGGAAGCGGCCCAGCGTCTCGAGCGAGCTGGCGCGATCTTCGCCGAATCGCAGGGCGTGGTTCAGCGTCAGGTAGTTGCGGACGGTGTCGAACTTGCTCTCTCCGCCCGAGTAACGCTCGCTGCGATCCTCATATTCGTAGTCTAGCCGCAGCGAGTGCGCGTCGCTGATCTGCCACTCGGCTTCGTAGCGAAGCACGTCGACGCCGGTCTCCTGATCGTCCGAAATCGATCGCGTCCGGCTCGACAGGTCGTCGTCAGAATGCTCGAAGCTCAGCCGCATCGGCAGCGTGGCGTCGTTGAAACGCACCTCGCCGCCATACCGCTCCCGCCGCCGGTCCAGGCTCGGCTGGAATGCACGCGGCACGCGGCTGTCCTGGCGCGACGCGAACGCATCAGCCGAAATCTTCCCGCGCGGCAGCAGTTGCATCGCCACGTCGTACTCGAGCAGGTCGCCGTGCGGGTCTTCGTCCAGGTCCGGCCCCGGACGCCTCTCGACGAACCGCTCCTGCGACAGCCCCCACCGCGCTCCCGCGTCAAACGTGAGAAAGCGATCGCCGAGAATGCTGCCCGCCCCGCGGGCCCCGATCGTCTCCTCAAAGCGCTGCGCGCGGTTGGTCTGGTCGTAATCCAGCCGAAACGCATTCTCCGTGTCGAAGCTGACGCTGCGCCGATCGTACGTCGCCTCCAGCCCCAGCTCGGCCACCAGCTCCGTCAGGCGAAACAGGGCGTCCTTGTCGCTCGCAGCGATGCTCTTCCAGTCCGGCGATGTGACAGAATTAGGATCAGATTGATCCGAATATGCGGGCTGCGTCGTCGCCTCTTCCGTCCTGGCGACCAGCGCCGTGGAGAGAACGACGAGCAGTGCGCCACGCCGGAGCGTCGTGGCGATGATTCCGGTCCTGCGCCGCGGCAACGTGCCCCCACTTTGCGCCGACTTGGGAATGTTGCTCGGACACTACTAGCGGGCGGTGCGCGTGTAAAGCCGCGCGGCATCCCGATCCGTCGCCCCGCGGTCCGGTCGCAGGGGCCGTCACAAGGGACGCGCCAGGACCGCCGCAATCGCCGCGCGCGCCTGCGGTTCGAGTTCGCTCAGGATCGCCTGAAGACCGGCCCGCCCCTCGCCCGCCAGCACGCGCGCCACGACCGCCTTCAGCACGCTGTCGCGCTCCGCGCAGAACGCCGTCCAGGCCACGCCCAGCTCATCGCGGCTCCACAGCGAGAGCGGATCACCCACCCCGGTCTGCTTGCGCGCCCATTTCTCCAGCGCCTGCGGCGAGTCTTCCCACGCGAACAGCGGCACGAGCGCCTTCAGACGCATCGCGGGCGTCCCGAGAACGTCCGTGTACTCCGCAGGGATCGACCGAAGTTGATCGTCGAGCGTGCGCCGCCCGATCGAGTCCAGCCATCCTTGCTCACGCGTCTGCTCGCCCCGCGGCGCGATCAGCCGAGCCGGCGGTGACAGCATCTGCTTCTGCCCGTGCGCGAATTGAACCGTGACGCGAAAGGCCGTCGTCGGGCCCGAGTGCACCGGCTGAACGCGCGTCACGGTGCCCACGCCCCAGTCCGGCCGGGCCGCGTTCTCCACCTTCTGTCCAACCAGCGAACCGTCCAGCTTCAGCTCCTGCATGCGGGAATGTTAACGGCACGCCAGGTCGCGCGAAGCGATCAGCCCCGCGCGGAGCAACTCGAGCGCGACGCCCGTTGGCCCCCGCACGTCGCCAGTACAATGCGGCCGGGAGGTTTCGCTGTGTCAGCCTGCGTGGACTGGCTCTACGCCCGCTCAACCTGAGATTCGTGCAAAAAGGCGCGAGGGTTCCTCGCCCGCCAACGCTGCACGGTCCTGGAAACCGTGGACGCGACCCAGGTGCGATTCGGCCGCGAATCCGCGATCGAACTGGCGCGCGCCGCCGACCGAATCCTGACGACGCGCGGCCCGCGACCGGTCGCATTCGATCTGCGGAAGGATCCGCCCGACGACGACGCGCTCGCGGCGCACCTGCTCGGCCCGACCGGCAACCTGCGAGCCCCGACCCTGCGCGTCGGCGCAACCCTGGTGGTCGGATTCAACGAGACGCACTACCGTGCCGTGCTGGAGGCGACGCCCCGTCGTAAGTGAGCCGTCCCGCTCACGAATGCCAGGAGTGTCTTCACGTGCGCCCGATCGCTCCGCCGCCCGCTTCGTTCGAGCCGGAGGGCACGCGAGCGCCGCGCCACGCCGCGATGCGATTCTCGGCCGGGACCCGGCTGACGCTCATCGGCCTGTCCGCGAACGCCGCCCTCGCGTTTATCAAGCTGATCGCCGGCCTGACCGGTTACTCGTACGCCTTGATCGCCGACGCGGTCGAGTCCCTGGCGGACACGTTCGGGTCCATGGTCGTGTGGCGCGGGCTGCACGTATCCTCGCGGCCGGCCGACGCCAACCATCCTTACGGGCACGGGCGGGCGGAGGCGCTCGCCGCGCTGATTGTCGGAATGATGCTGCTGGCCGCCGCGATCGGGATCGCGATTCAGGCGATCCGCGAGATCATCACACCCCATCACGCCCCCGCGCCGTTCACGCTGTGGGTGCTGGTCGGCGTCGTGATCGTGAAGGAAGCGCTCTTCCGCGTCCTGAACCGGGCCGCCGAGTCGCTGCGCAGCGATGCGGTTCATGCCGACGCCTGGCATCACCGCAGCGACGCCATCACCTCGCTGGCGGCCGCGCTCGGCATCGGCATCGCCTGGTGGGGTGGGCCGGCCTATGCCCCGGCCGACGACTGGGCCGCGCTGGTCGCCGCGGGCGTGATCGCTTTCAACGCGGCCGGACTGATCCGCATGCCCATGCACGAGCTGAGCGACGGTGACGTGCCGGAGATCGCGGCTGGCGCGCGTTCGATCGCCCGGGAGGTGGCGGGCGTTTGCGGCGTCGAAAAGGCGTTCGCCCGCAAGCTCGGGGCGGAGTATTGGATCGAAATGCATCTCGAGGTCGATCCCGACCTGACCGTTCGAGACGGGCACGCGCTCGCGCACCGCGTCGAGGCGGAAATCCTTGCACGCATGCCGACCGTCCGTGACGTGCTGATGCACGTCGAGCCGTTCGGCCGACAGCGCTCGGGTAGCGCGATGGGAACATCGCGACTTTCCGGGCCGCAATCGTGACAACCACGCGCGGCAGGACTCCGCACCCAGGCGGCACGCCGGAGGTCTGCCCGACGTCGGCAGGACAGGCGGCGCTGGGAACGTGGGATTCGAAGCGCCAGCGGTGATCCTGGGCGCGACGGCAACACGGACGCTATTCCTGCCCGAGACTCTCGGCACGTCCGGCATTCTGGTGCATTCGACCAGTCAGCGACGGCGCGCCGTCGGCGGAGATCGGGAAGGCGTTGCCCGAGCCGTTGTGACACCGCAAACAGACGAAATCGAGCGACAGCGCCGCTCGTCCTTGCGAATCCAACCGCATCAGCGCGCCGCCCGCGCTGAACACGTCCGCGCGGCGACCGGCCGACGAATCGATCCGAAAGATGTGCCCGCGCACGTCGCCGATCGCGGCTTCGTCACCCACGATCGCGGCGTCGATCGACGCGACGCTCCGCCCTGAGAACGGCATGTGGCAGCTCTCGCACGTGAGCGGCTCTTCGTGATCGCCGACCCGAAACGTGAACGCGCCGTGAAAGGCCATGTTCTGCTCGCTGTGGCAGCTCAGGCACGCGTTGCGGATTCCGCGATCGCGGTCGTACCGCGACGAGGCGTGCGCATCGTGGCAGACCGTGCACTGAAACTCGGCATGCCCGCCGCTGGCGCGCAGCTCCTCGCTTTGCGCATACGGATGCACGAATCCGCCGACCACCGGAATCGCTCCATCGGCAAGCCCGCCGGTGTGACACTCCGCACAACGCTCCGACCGAGTGTCTACGAAGAGGTCGCGCCGCGACGGGTTCGGAACGTGGTTGCCGCCCGGACCGTGGCACGCCTCGCACTGCACGCCGTCCTCGAACCAGACGCCGGAAATGCCGGACCGTCCGCCCTGACTGACGCCGCCGGTCTGCGCGGCGGACTGCGGCCCGGTGGTATGGCAGCGGAAGCACTCAAAGTCGAACGAAACCGGCTCGGCGGCATCCGGCGCGAAGGACACGAAGCCCGCCGACTGCCCCGCGCCCGGTCGCGCCAGACGCCAGGCGGCCGGCGCGCCGGCCCGCGCGTCGGTGAGCAGGAAGCCGTCAGAGTCCACGAAAACGCCGCCGTGCAAATATCCGCCGATGACATAGGCCACGTCGTTCCACGCCAACCCGGCCGGCGGCGTCGGCACTCCGGCGTCGTCCGCAGCGTCCGGGTATCGCGGCGGCGCGCCGAGCGCGGCGCGCAGCGCCTGGGCGTGCCCGTGGCGGGCGTGCTGCTCCGAGAGGTCGCGGTGGCAGGCCGCGCAACCGGTGGCGCCGACGTAATCCGCGCCGGCATTGGTCGGGTCGCTCGTGTTGCGAAGCAGCGGCGTCGAGTCCGGAGGGTTCAGGCCCGCGTCCGTTCCGGGATCCGGAGGACAACCGCCGATTCCTCCGGCGACGACGAGCGTGGCCGAAACCAGGCAGGCGGCGACGGCGCGCCGATCGCGGCGTGTGGAAGCGATCATTGGTGATGACATCCTGAACAGAGCTCGACCCAGTCGGTGCGCAGCGCGGCCTTGGCGTCTCGCGGATCGCGCGCCAGCGCCCCGAGCTCGGTCTCGCGCGAGAGCATCCCGGCATAGTGCGGATTATGGCACGAGTAGCACGTTACGTTTCCGTCACCGAGAGGCAGTCTGGCCGGCGCGGCAGGCGTCCCATCGCCGCTGGTCGTCGGGCGATTCTCGGCGACGAGCATGTATTCGAGCATCGACTCCGGAACGGGTCGCTGCACGTGCCCGAGCGGCGAGAAGTCCCAGTGCTTTGTGTGGCAGGCCAGGCAGATTTCGGATGACTCGGCGCGCAGATGCGGCTCGAACCGCCGCCGTCCGTCAACCGGAATCTCCATCTTCTGCGTGTGGCAGAAGAAGCAGGCGTCGTCGCGAACCCGTCCGGAGGCGTCCTTCTGGCGATGCGGGCTGAACCGCGCGCCGGCCTCGGACGTGTGGCAGTGGTTGCAGTAGTCCAGCGGTCGCTGCGCGTCGTACTCGCGCAGCAGCACGGCGTTCACAACCGGGCGGCGGGCGTCGGGCGAACAATGCCGCTGCACGTCGTGGCAGGTGAGGCAGCCGATCATCCCGCCGACGGTCGGGAACGCATCGGGCGTGTCCACGCCGGGCGCTTTCGACGGCCGGCCGATCGGGTGCGGGTCAGCCGGGGCGCGAACACCATCGTGGCAACTGAGGCAGAGCGCATCGACCGACTCGGGCGGAATCGGCTGCGCAACCGGATCGCCCGCGGTGTGGCACGTCACGCATCCGTCGGCGCGCCAGTGCGGATTCAGGGCGGCCATCTCGGGCGAGCGCGCCTGCCAGTTCAGTGCTTCGCGAACGGGCAGCTCGGGCGTTCCGTCGGGTTCGGCGCCGAGCCAGGCGTAGGCGCGAACGCCGGACCGGCTGAGCAACTCGCCGACGAGCACGTAGTAGCGATGCTCCGCCGGACGCGTGCCACTCAGCAACTGGCGCGGCGGCTGCTCCGTCACGACGATCGGGCCGGGCATGGTCAGCGAGCCGGGCCCCGAACCGGCCTCGCCGAATGCGAGCAGCGGCTCGCCCTCCGTACTGAACGCGTGCACGCGCTGCGAGAACGCGTCGGTCACGAACACGACGCCGTCCGGACCACCGGCCACGTCGCGCGGGCGGCCGAACGTTCCGACCGAATGTCCTGGTCCGCCCAGGTCGCGAATCCAAGCGCCCTGCGGCGAGATGATCTGCACGCGATTGTTCAGGACGTCCACGACGGCGACGGAGCCGTCGGCAAGGCGCGCCATCGCCCGCGGAATTCCGAACTCGAGCGGACCGTGCCCGCGGCGTCCGATCGATCGCAGCGGCGCGCCGGACGCGCGATCGAATTCTTCGATGCGGTGCGCGGCGACGTTCGAGATCCACAGTTTGTCGCCGACGGCGACGATGCCGCCGCTGCGAAGGTCGCCGGATGCGAGCGTGTACCATAGCTCGGCGGATCCGTCGGGCCCGACTCGCGCCGCACGGTCGCTGACGGCGGCGTAGCGCGACCCGTCGGGGGCGACGTCCAGGGCGACGATCCGGCCCGATCCTTCCAGCATGGACAGCGGACCGAACACGCCGCTCTCGAGATCGAGCGAGAGCGCACCCGCGAGCGTGGCGTCCCAGACGCTCAGCAGGCTGCCCGAGACGGCTAGTTCGACCGGTTGCACGATCATCAGCGGCGCGACCGGCTCGCTCCCGAACAGAAAAAGCGCCAGGCGAGCTTCGGTCTCCGAGGCGCGGCGCGCCCCGCGAAGCGTGCCCATCGCCACGACGCGCGGCTGTTGCGGCTGCGGCGGATAGACGCCGGCGGCGCGCGAGACAGGCGACCGCTGCGCCGGCGCGTCACAGCCGGGAAGCGCCGCCAGCGGCCAGGACGCGATCGCGCACGCAAGACCCGCGAGAGCGCGCGACCGACGCGCGCGAGCGGCGCCGGCGGACGACTTCGTCAGATGCGATGACACGTCAGGCACATCCCGCTGCGCTCATCCGAGATGCGCAGCATTCCAGCGAATCCGTGCGTATTGTGTGCGTCGTGGCAGGTGGTGCACTGGATGCGGCCGTCCGGCAGCGGCAGCCCGGCCTGCTCGACCGACCCCGGCGAGTGGTACCCCGCCGCGGCGGCGGGATAGCGGACGCCGACCGGATGCGAACGCAGACCGCTCGCCCCGGGCGGTCCGAAGTCCGCGCGCAGCGCGTGAGAGTTTGTGTAGACGTCGGGGGCGGTGACCCCGTCGTGACAACCCAGGCACATCAGCGACGGACCGGTGAGTTCGATATCCACGCGCTGCGCAGCTCGCAGCGGCGCGACGCTCTCGGGGCGTCGATCGAGGCGCGCGGTGGGCGGCGCCACCTGGTGCGGCGTGTGGCATGGCATGCAGAGGTCGCGCCCCAGCTCGCCGTTCATCGAAAAATCGTGCTTGCTGCCGCGGAGCGAACTCGTGATCGGCTGAAACGCGCTTTCGGGGAGGACGAACGGTTGGGACGCGGGCGGGCGCCCGTCCGGCGTCGCAGGCGATTCGCCCGGCGTCTGGGCTGCGACCGCGATCAGCAGCGCGAACACGGCCAGCATCGCAACTGCGCTTGCAGTCGCCCGCGGCGCACGGCGCGTACTGGATCGAAGCGGCGGCGAGATCGAACAGCGAGGATGCGCGCGACGGATCATGTCTCGCGCGAGTATAGAGCGCGCCCCGCCGGCGCTCAAATCGCGGCGCGCGGCTCGGCGGCTCAGCCCGAGACGAGTCCGATCAGTCGATAGAGCAGCTTGGCGGCGAGAAACTCGGTCACGTGGTTGGGCGGAATCGGGCGAACTTCGACGACGTCGGCCGCGACAATGCGGCGCGAGCGCGTGACGGCTTCGAGCAGGTCGGTGACCTGCGCCCAGTTCAGCCCGCCCGGCTCGGGTGTGCCGGTTCCGGGGGCGTAGGCCGGGTCGAATCCGTCGATGTCGATGGTCACGTAGACCTCGTCCGAGAGCGCGGAGACCGCCCGCCCGATCCAATCGGACGATTCGTTGCAGGTTCGCGCGGCGATGACGGGCAGGTCGTGCGCGCGGATGAAGCGGGCCTCTTCCGCGCTGTAGTTGCGAATTCCGACGGCGACCGCGGGCGTCTTCAGCTCGTGAATGCGGCGCATGACGCAGGCATGGCTGAAGGGCGTCCCTTGGTAACTGTCGCGCAGGTCGGCGTGCGCGTCGACCTGAAGCACGCTAAGCCGCTTGTGCCGCGTGCGGACGGCCCGGACCAGCGCGGACGACACGCTGTGCTCGCCTCCCAGCCCGATCAGGAACTTGCCGTCGCGAACGGGCTGGAGCGCGGCGCGATAGATGCGATCGAGCGTCGACTGCGGTCCGCCGGCGTGTGGTTCGACCGGAGCGAGGGTCGCCACGCCGCCGTGGCGCGGCTCGCGTCCCAGCTCGCAGTCATACAGTTCGACCTGTTGGGACGCGGTGAGGATGGCGCGCGGTCCGTCCCGGGTTCCGACGGAGTAGGACGTGGTCGCGTCGTACGGGATCGGAAGCACGGCGAAGCGTGCAGTCGCGTAGTCGCTTGCCTTCGGCGGCAGGCCCAGAAAATTGTCCGGGATGGAGTGGCTCAGAAGGCGACTTCCTTCCGTCTGGACGAGTGATCGCTGACCCGGCGTCCTAGTGGAACAGGAACACCGAAGCCGCAACGACCGTCGTCCAGAGCCCGTTCTTATCGCCTTCGGCCGTCTGGACGATGTTGCGCGTGGTGACGATCTGTCCGCTCATGCGGTAAATCTCGCGGCGCGCGTCGTAGTCGGCGTCGGGGTCGAATTCCAGGTCGAGCGTTGAGGCGAGCATGCTGGCGGCCATGTCCTCGACGAAGTCACCGGTCTTCTTTTCGGTCATGCCGAAGCCGTGATGCTCGGAGATGTAGCCGAAACGGTTGCCCTCGGCCGGAATCGCGAGGCCGAGGCCGGCCGACACGAGGCGATTGGGTTCATTTGTGCTGGCTTCGGCCATGACGACGAATGCGATCTGCCCGGGCATGAGCTCTTTGAGTCCGACTTTCGTGGAGACGAGCTTGCAGCCCGGGGGGAAGATGCTGGACACTTTCACCAGGTTCAGCTGCGCAATGCCGGCGTTTCGCAGCGCCACTTCGAAGGACTGAAGCCGATTTCGATGCTTGCCCACGCCGCGCGTGAAGAACATGCGCTTCGCGACCATTGGTTCCATGAATGTGAACTCCCGCAATCTCGCCGCGCCGAACGGCACGGCGCCGCCCGCTTTTCGTGTTGCACCGCGCTGCCTGTCGCCAGAATCCGCGCACCAAAGGGTGCGGATTATAGCACCCGCGCACGCGCTCACAATGCGGCCGGCAAGGTTTGCCACGCTCCACGCGATTTCCCCGCCCCGCCCGCCCGCAGCCGCTAATCCGACCCCCGCCGGTGCTCGGCCCGAAGGCGTTTTCGGAATGGACCCCGACCGAAGCGTACCCGGCCGAAGTCACAGGCCGCCGAGCGCGACGTTTTGCACACTCCCTCCGGGAGCTGCGGCCGCGGTCAGGACACGACGGCCGCACCGCGCAGGACCGTCCGGTCTCGCGCGGCGATGAGGAATTGAGCCACCTCTGTCCTGTTCGACCGGCGGCGTTTCGCGCCGCCGGTCTCGTTTTTTTCTCGCACTCGTGAAGGCGATGCGGACGCCGGTTTCGATCCGGACGGGTGGGAGTAGGATGCCCTCCGAGACGCCATGATCCTCGCGGAGCACATCCAGCGCATCGAGGCCATCGACCGGCCCCAGCCCGACGACGAGGCTTGTTCGGCCATCGCGATCGCCGCGCCGAACGACGCATGCCGGGCGGGTCGCGTCGGCGAGCTCGTCGCCGCGTGGCGCTCCGCGTCAGACCGAGCCGGACGGCCGATTGTCGCAATCGTTGATGCTTGCTGGCTGAGCACGCTCACGGCGCAGCGCGTCGAGCCGTGGGCCGCCGCGCGGCGCGTGTCTGAGCGTTGGGCGCATCTGCTCGGGGTAGCGGCGTCAATCTGCGCGCCGCTGCTGATTCTCGACGCCGGGGTGTATTGCCCGGACGCCGCGCCGCTTTCCGCAGCCGACGCGGCGATCCTGCTCGATGCGCTTCGCACCGTGCGATTCGAGGCAGCCGCTTGGGGCGTGTCGATCGGGCTGGACCTTGGCGACGCGCTCCATGCGACGCCGGATTCGGCCGCGGACTACGTGGACGCGGTCAATTCGCCGGCGGTCGGCTGGTGCGTGCGGCATGATGCGGATCGTCCGCTGGAAGACGCGCTGCGATGGCTGCGAGCGCTTGACCGGGACATCGCGGGCATACGGATCGTGGGTCGCGGCGATCCGCGTCGGGCAGCGGCGGACGCCCGCCTGCACGCCATGCTGGCGCAACACGGCTACGATGGACTCATCGTGTTCGACGCCGACCGACGCGGCGACGGCGCCCGTAGGGCGGACGGGTAAACGCGGCGCGCAGCAAGGCGACTCGGAGCCGTTCGTATGGCGCAGTTTCTGACGTCGCTTGGAACGCCGCCGCTGGTGGCTGACGGCGGCTGGTCGAGCGTGCTTCGAGCCCGCGGCTTCCCCGCTGACCAGCCGGCAGAGCTTGGCAATCAATGTCGGACCGACCTGGTGCGAGCGCTGGCGCGGGACTATCTCCGCGCCGGCGTCTCGTTTCTCAGCACAAACACGTTCGCCGCAAATCGCTGGGCGCTGCGTGACCGCGGCTGTGACGCCGACCCGCTCGAGCTGTGCCGGCTCGGAGCGCAGCTCGCGCGCGAGGCGATCGTCGCTTCGGGCACGCCGGCGCGGGTTGCGGGCGTGATCGGCCCGAGCGGCCGCATGCTGGCGTTGCGCGAGGTCGATCCGGGCGAGCTTCGCGATGGATTCAGTCAGCAGGCTCACGCGTTGAAGTCCGGCGGCGCGGACCTGATCGTGCTCGAGACATTCAGCGAGCTGGCCGAAGTGCTGGTTGCGATCGAGGCTGCCCGGACGGTCGGCCTGCCGGTGGTGGCGTGCATGTCGTTCGATTCCGGACCGCAGCGAACGCGGACGGTCATGGGCGCGACCGCGGAGGAGTTCGCGCGGGCCGCCGAGCGCGCCGGCGTCGACGCGGTCGGCTGCAATTGCGGGCACTCCTCGGCCACCGCGCTGCCGGCGGTCGTCGCGCTGCGATCCAACACCGACAAGCCGCTGTGGGCCAAGCCCAGCGCCGGCCTGCCCGACCTGGTCGAGGGGCGCGTCCACTATCCGCAGACTCCGGACGAGTTCTGCGGGCCGATTCCGCAGCTCGTCGCGGCCGGCGCCGTTGTCGTGGGCGGCTGCTGCGGCGTGTTTCCCGAGCACGTTCAGCGGTTGAGCGCGGTGGCGCGGAGTCTGCGTCGCGGCGGAATCTCGCCGCCGCCAGGGCCGGCGCGCTGAGGCCGACGGCGCGTCACGGGCGCTGTGTCGACGAGCGACCGAACACGCGTTCGAGCGTGAGGGCGAGCTGGTCCCCGCGCAGCGCTGCATCGCTGGCGAGAACCTGGCCGCGGTCGGCGTCGAGCAGGAACGCGGCCGGGATTCCGATTACGCCGAACTCCGACGCCAGTTGCGGCGCGCCGTGATAGACCACGGGCCAGGCGATTTGCTCTCGTTCGAGGAACCCACGAACGGCGTCGATCCGGACGGACTGCATCGAGTCGAGCGAAACGCCGACGATCGACAGTCCGGCGTCACGCCAGCGCGCTTCCGCCTGCCGGAGCCGCGGCAATTCGGCGATGCAGGGTCCGCACCAGGTTGCCCAGAAGTCGATCAGAACGACCCGACCGGCAAAGTCTCGAGGAAACCGCAGCGAGCGCCCATCGAGTGTGACCAGTTCGAAGCCGCGGGCCGCGGCGGAGTGTGCGAGCGAGCGAATCGCTTGCGGCAGGTCGGCATCGCCGGAGCGGCCGGCGGCGCGCCACTCGCTCGCAAGCCAGAGCGCGAACGCGACGACAGCCAGCGAGAGCAGCGCGACGCGGGGACTCGCGCCGCGGGACCGCGCCTCGCCCGGCGCGGCGCTCGTCGGACGCCTTCCGGACGCGGGTTCATGTTCGGACTTTGATTCTTCCAATGGCTTCCTCGCTCACGTCGCGGTACTGATTTCGATTGGCCGAGTACTCCCGAGCTGCGCGCATCGGCGAGCGTCTTTCGCGTCCCCCCGCTCCCTAACGGTCGCGGCTCGGATTCAAACGCTACCACTACCCAACTTCGCCGCGGCGGGTTTCCGGACGTGCCGGTTCGGTTACCATCCGGACGGGGCGAGAATGCACGATGGTAGCGCCGATCTCTCCGGCGGCGAGCCGCTCGGGCGACGCGCCCGCGGTTGAAGAGGGTATGGGATGACGGCCGTGAGCGAAGCGATGAGCAGCGCGGCGCTGGGCTCGATCCGCGAAAAAGTGCGGGCCGGCGAAAGGCTGACGCATGAAGACGGGGTGGCGTTGTTTGAGAGCCGCGACGTGTTCACGATCGGCGAGCTGGCGAATCTCGTCCGCGAGCGCCTTCATGGGCGACGGGCGTATTACAACATCAATCGCCACATCAACTACACGAACTACTGCGTGCTGCGGTGCAAGTTCTGCTCGTTCTACCGCGCGTATCCGAAGGGCGAGGCCGCGGCGCAGCCGAACGAGCACGACGGCGGCGGATACGAGTATTCGCTGGACGAGATCGTGACGCTGGCGGCCGAGGCGCGCGACCGCGGCGCGACCGAAGTGCACATCGTCGGCGGGCTGCATCCGAAGCTGCCGTTCTCGTTTTATACCGACCTGTGCTCCGCCATTCGCGAGCGGTGTCCGGAGCTGCACATCAAGGCGTTCACGGCGATCGAGATCGTGCACTTCGCGCGCATTTCGAAGCCGCGCCTTTCGATCGAGCAGGTGCTCTCGTCGCTGCGCGAGGCCGGTCTGGGCAGCCTGCCCGGCGGCGGCGCGGAGATTTTCGACGACCGCGTGCACGATGAAGCGTTCACGGCCAAGGTCGGCGAGAAGCGCTGGTTCGAGGTGCATCGCGCCGCGCACGACCTGGGCATTCCGTCGAACGCGACGATGCTCTATGGGCACATCGAGTCCCGCGCGGAACGCGTCACGCACCTGCTGAAGCTCCGCGAGCACCAGGACGAATCGCTGGCGCGGATCGCCGCGTTCGACGCGGCCCGATCTTCGGAGCCGCCGGCCGCCGCGGCGGCGAGCAGCCCGGGCGAACCGCGCGCGACCGGCGCGGCGGACCCCGTCCGGCCGGCCGCGTTTCAGTGCTGCATTCCGCTGTCGTTCATACCGGAAGGCAGCGCATTCGCGCACCTGCCCGGCCCGACCGGACTGGACGACCTGCGCACGCTCGCGATCACGCGGCTGCTCTTGGACAACGTGCCGCACGTCAAGGCGTTCTGGCCGATGCAGAGTTCAAAGCTCTCGCAGGTGGCGCTGAACTGGGGGGTGGACGACTTCGACGGTACGGTGGTGTGGTATGACATCACCAAGCGAGAAGGCCGCGGGACAAACCGCCAGGAGCTGTCGGTCGACCAGATTCACCGTCTGATTCGCGAGGCCGGCTGCGAGCCGGTGGAGCGCGACACGCTCTATCGTCCGGTGCAGCGCGGCGTCGGCGCGAATCCCATACAATCCGTGTCATGCAATCCGTGAGCGGCACAGACGACTTCCTGATCTCGGTTCCGCCACAGTCCAGCGTGCGCTGCGTTCGGATTCGCAATTATCGCAGCATCGGAAAGTGCCAGATCGAACTCGCGCCGCTCACGGTTCTCGTCGGGCGCAACGGGGCCGGTAAGAGCAATTTTCTGGACGCCCTGCGCTTCGTCGTGGACGGCCTTCGCACGTCGCTGGACCACGCCGTCAAGGCACGAGGAGGAATCGAAGCGGTGCGGCGTCGCAGCACCGGGCACCCTCGGAACTTCGCGATTGAACTGGATCTGTTCCTGCAGAACCACCGCAATGCGACGTACGGTTTTGAAATCGCCGCACGCCCGCAAGGCGCGTTCGCTGTCAAGAGTGAAAGCTTGTCGGTCCGGTCGCGCGACGGCGCGCCGGACGCGTTCTACCACGTCAAAGACGGCGAAGTCGACCGCAGCTCGCGCAATCCGATGCCGCCCGTCTCGTCGGACCGGCTCTACCTGGTGACGGCCGCGAGTTTGCCCGAGTTTCGCGAAGTGTATGACGCGCTTCTGTCGATGGGTTTCTACAACCTGAACCCGGACAAGATGAAGGAGCTTGTCAGCCCCGACGCCGGCGAAATTCTGCGTCGGGACGGCGACAATCTGCCGAGCGTCATCGCGAGGATTCAATCCGAGCGTCCGCAGGCGTTCGAGCGAATCAGGGACTATCTCAAAGTGATTGTTCCCGGAATCGACGAGGTGAGCCGCGTTGCGCTCGGTCCGCGGGAGACGTTGGAGTTTCGTCAGTACGTGAAGGGCGCCAGCAAACCCTGGCGCTTCTATGCCGCGAATATGTCAGACGGAACGCTGCGAGCCCTCGGCGCCCTCGTCGCGGTCGCGCAGCTCGCGGATCACGAGTCGCCGGTGAGCCTGGTCGGCATCGAAGAGCCGGAAACGGCGCTCCACCCCGCGGCTGCGGGTGCACTGGTCGACGCGCTTCGTGAGGCGGCAGCGCACACCCAGGTTGTCGCGACCACGCACAGCCCGGACCTGCTAGATCACCTCAATTTGGAGCAGGACGCGCTGTTGGTCGTGGCGTCGAAGGCCGGCACGACGGAGGTCGCGTCGCCCGATCCGGGCGCTCTCTCGTCGATCCGAGAGCATCTCTACACGCCCGGCGAGCTGCTTCGAATGGGCCAGCTCGCGACCGACGTGGATCGCGTCCGCGCGCAGGCCGAGCAACTTCGCTTTCAGTTCGAACTGGCCGACGACGAGGATGAAGCGTGAGCAGTACTCGCATCGCGCCGATCGTCGAAGGCCATGGCGAAGTCGAGGCGTTCCCGATCCTGCCACGGCGGATCGGCCTCTCGATTGCGCCGAACGAACACGTTGACATCCTCCGGCCAGTCCGCCTCTCGCGCTCCAAGTTGCTGCGGCGAACGTCCGACGATCAAGTCGTGATTGACACGGCCGAATGCCAGCGCGCGGTCGCGCTCGCGGCGAAGAAATTGGAGCACGGCGAGCCGGCGCAGGCGAGTTTCGTGTTGATGCTGCTCGATGCGGATCGCGACTGTCCGGCTCAAGTAGTCCCCGAGCTGCAAAACGTCGCACGTGGCACGGACTCGCGGGTGGATGTGGCGTGCGTGCTCGCGAACATCGAGTACGAGACTTGGTTTGTTGCGGGCGCCGACTCGCTCCGCGACTACCTGCGAATCGACATGGAAAGCATTCCCCTCCATCCAGAAGCGTCGCGCACTGGCAAGAAGTGGATCGAGCAGCGAACCATTCGAAACAAATACAGCGAGACCGTGGACCAGCCGAAGCTGAGCGCCATGATGAACCTTGAGCGCTGCCGCGAGCGCTCACCTTCGTTCGACAAGCTCTGGCGCGAGATCGAACGCCGCATTCGCAACGAATCGGCGTGACAGCCCCGGGAAATGCGATCGCGGCCGGCAGAGCGCGCGCTGCGCCCCGCCGGCCGCGGTCTGACTCGTCAAGCCCGTCCGCCGCGTTCACGGCAGCGGCGCTCGAAGATCAGCAATTCGTTCCGAATACTTCCAGCAGATCGGACAAGTCGGCCAGGTCGACGTCGCCGTCCCCATCGAGGTCGCCATCTTCCGGTCCGCCCGGTCCGCCGAAGTTCTCCAGCAGCGTGGACAGGTCGGCGAGGTCCACGTCGCCGTCGCCGTCCAGGTCGGCCGGGCACGGCGCGGGCACCTCGATCAGGAACGCGCCGTCGGTGCCGTCGAGGAGAATGGCCTCGAAGATGATGTACCGGCCGTTGTCGCTCATGTGATAGCCGTCTTCGACGCCGCGAAGCGTGTCGATGACCACGCCGCCGATGGACGTGACGCCCTCCTGAACAATCAGCGTGTCATTCAGAAAGAGCCCTTCGTCGATGGTGGTGTCGGCGTCGTTCCAGTCGCCGTACCACAGCACGTTGCCGCCGTCGTCGATCTCGATCGGACCGCTGCCGAAGCTGGTGAAGGTGAACGCGCCGATGTCCGGCAGGTTGTCGCCTTCCTGCATGAACTTCGCGCCGTTGCGGACGATGAGCAGATTGGTGTTCGCGTCGCCATCGAGCGAGCCGCTGAACACGTAGTCGCCGTTATTGTTCAGATCCATCTCCGGAGACGCGAGGCTCGACCAGTTCCGGCCGCTTACCGGTGAGGGATCGCCTTCCTGCGCGATGATCGCGTCGTCGATGTAAATCACGCCGTCCACGGCCGTGTCGCCGTTGAGGTCCGCGAAGTACATCAACTCGCCGGCGTTGTTATACGCGAACGTGTGCGGGCCGGTGCCGAAGTCGGCGACGCCTTCGACCTGACCGGGCAGGACATCACCTTCCTTGGCAATGAGCGTTTGCACGCCGCTGGCGGGGTCGATGAGGATGATGGCGCGGTCGACCGTGGTGGCGATGGCCGGGTCGTCCACGCTGGCGATCATCACGATGTCGTCGCTGTCGTTGATTTTGGCCTCGAACCAGCCGATGTACGGCGTGCCGGCCGAAAGCCCGGGCGCGGTGGCGATGTCGCTTTCCTGGATCAGCAGCGTGGAGTTGAAGTAGATGCCGGAGTCCGTAGTGGACGTCATCCCATCGAGAAAGAAGTTCCAGCCGCTGTTGCCGAGGTTGTTGAGGTTGATGCTGTCAAAGCTGCCCAGCGACGCGCCGGCCGGCGCGATCGGATCGCCTTCACGCAGATACAGCGCGCCGCTCCGCAGCAGCACGCCGTCCGTGTCGGTGTCCGCGCCGTTGGTGTCCGCCTCGACCAGCCAGTCGCCGTCGTTGTTCACCGCGATGTTGTCGATCAGGGTGATGTTGCCGACACCCGCCACGAGGTCGCCCTCGAGCACAAGCGGCGTGATCGGGAATGTGCCGGCCGACGCCGCGACCGACGCCAGGACGGACAATCCGGCGACGAAGAGAAACGCACGCATCTTGAACCTCCTCAGTGATTCACCGTGGCGCTCCGCCGGTCCGGCGCTCCGTCGCCGACGGCGCGCCACGGCGCCCAGGACGAATCCCCCGAACAGCTCCGTTACGCGCGGAGCACCGGCGAGCGCCGCTACGCGCACGCCGTTCCAAAAACTTCCAGCAGCGCCGACAGGTCGGCCTGGTCCACGTCGCCGTCGCCATCCAGATCGCCGTCGGCCGAACCGCCTGCGCCTCCGAAGTTCTCCAGCAGCGCCGACAAGTCCGCCAGACCGACTGCGCCGTCGCCGTCCAGGTCGGCCGGGCACGGCGGCTCTGGCTCGAATACGGCGATCTCAGTCGGCACGCTCGAGCCGGTCGCAACGATCGGTCCGTTGGACGTGAACGAGCCGTCCGGCTGAATCGCGAACGCGTACAGGCCGGCAAGACCGTCGATCGCGGTGGTGTTGTCGGTTACGAGCAGCAGGTCGCCCAGGACGACCGCGTCGCCCAGCGAGCCCTGAAGCCCCACGTCGAAGCTGTTGCCGGTGTACGTCAGCACGCCCGTCTCGGCGTCGAGCTCGAACGACCGGACGGTGGCGTCGGTGCCGTGGGCCACGAAGACGTAGGCGTCGTCCGGCGTGATGGCCGTGTCCTTCGGAGACGTGCCCGGCGAGTAGAACGGGGACGCGCCCAGCATCGTGAGCGAGCCGTCGACGTTGATGGCTGCTCCGATCACCGAGTGCCCGTCGCCGCTGATCCCGCCGCCGGCAAACAGCTTGTCGCCGGCGCGGGTGATCGACATGCCCAGCGGGTAGTTGCCGGTGCCCTGCGCTTCGATCTGCGTCAGCGTGCCGCCTGCATCGACCGAGAAGCAGTGGATCGTGCTCGGTCCGGTGCACTGCACGTACACGTACAGGCGGCTGGGGTGGACGGCGATGTTGGTGGAAAAGCCCGAGATCGGCTTGCGGTCCACCTCGGTCAGCGACAGCTCCTCGTCATCGAACTGATAGACGACGATTTCGTTCGTTTCCGACAGGCTGGTGTGCGTGACCGCCAGCAGCGTGTCGCTGATCCACTCGACGTCCAGCGGCGAATCGTCAACCAGGAAGGTCCGCACGACTTCCATCGTGGCGTCCCCGAATACCTGGATCACGTCGAGCTGCTCGACCGTGTCGCTGCTGGTGGCGTGCGATACCGCCAGAAACTGTCCACCGGGCGACAGGCTGATCGCGTAGGCATTTGTCGCGACGGTGGGGACGTTGTCCACCAGCACCGGCTGCCCGCTGCCGTTGAACACGAACGACGAGACGCTGCCGGCGAGGTTGTAGTTGTGAGCCACGAACGCGGCCCGCTCCGCCGGCTGCGCGAGCGTCGAGCACGCCGCCCCGGCGCACGCGACGAACGCGCTCCAGGCGATTCCGCGGCGCTGGACGCCGCTTGTGCGTTCGATCGATCCCTGCGTCATGTTGAATCTCCGATTCGGGCCGCCGGCCGGACGAGAATGCGCGCAGCGCGTGAACGCTCGCACCGGCGGGCGCACCGCCGACAATCGCGGTTCGGCTGAGTCGGTGCGCCCCAGCGAGCGCGAACACGGCTCGCGACCGCCGTCGGGGCGAGCCGCATCTCTTCAGTGTAACCAGTCGCCCCGCTCGGCAGAACGACGAAACCGCACGAATTTGGTCGCTATCAGGGACGAATCGAGCCGCTTCGCCGCCATCGCCTGGTCGCAGTACACTTGCCGCGATGAAGTTCGACCTCCACACGCACATTCTGCCGCGCGAATGGCCAGACCTCGCGAAGCGCTATGGCGGCGAAGGCTGGGTGCGGCTCGAGCACCACGAGCCGCGCCGCGCGCGGATGATGATCGGCGACCGCTGCTTTCGGGTCGTCGAGGAGAACTGCTGGGATCCGCGGCGCCGTATCGACGAGTGCGACAAAGCCGGCGTGACTCTTCAGGCGCTCTCCACCGTGCCGGTCATGTTTTCGTACTGGGCGCAGCCGCAGCACGCGCACGACCTGTCACGCATGCTGAACGATCACATCGCCGAAGTGGTGCGCGCCCATCCGGGCCGGTTCGTCGGCCTCGGGACGCTGCCCATGCAGAACGCGGAGCTGGCGTGCCGGGAGCTCGAACGCTGCAAGCGCGAGCTGGGTTTTCCCGGCGCGCAGATCGGCACGCACGTCGGCGGCCTGAACCTGAACGAACCCGCGCTACAGCCGGTCTTCGACGCGGCGCAGCAGCTCGACGCGGCGATATTCGTGCATCCCTGGGACATGCTCGCCAAGGAGCGCATGACGCGATACTGGCTGCCCTGGCTGGTGGGCATGCCGGCCGAAACGGCCCTCGCCATCTGCTCGATGATCTTCGGCGGCGTGTTCACGCGGCTGCCGCGGCTGCGCGTCTGCTTCGCGCACGGCGGCGGCTCGTTCCCGTTCACGCTCGGACGAATCGATCATGGCTACGAAGCCAGACCGGACCTGTGCGCGGTGGATTGCTCGACGCGACCGAGCGATTTCGTCACCGGACCGGGGCGCGACGCGGCGCGGTTCTGGGTGGATTCGCTGGTGCACGACGCGGACGCGCTGCGGTTCCTGCTGGGCGTCATGGGCGATCGCCGCGTGTGCCTGGGCAGCGATTATCCGTTCCCGCTCGGTGAGGCTCGCCCTGGCGAGCTGATTGAATCGATCGCCGAATTAACAGGTCCGCAGCGCGACCGGCTTCTGGCCGACAACGCGCTGGAGTTCCTCGGCATTCCGGCGCCGCGCTGAGGCGCGCGCCGGGCGGCTACGCGGGTTCGTCGCGCAGGAGCGACGATTCGCATGCACGCAGCAAATCCGCCAGACGTCCGCGCGATTCGCCTGGCATCGGGCACATCGGCAGGCGGAACTCCTCCGCGCATCGCCCCTGAAGAGCCAGCGCGGTCTTGATCGGGATCGGGTTGGTGGCCATGGAAAGCAGCCCGCGCGCCAGGGCATGCGTCGCGCGATGCGCCGCGAGAGCGCTGCCATAGTCCCCTGCCAGCGCCGCGTTCACGACCCGCCGGACGGCGCGCGGCGCCAGGTTCGACAGCACGCTCACGACTCCGACCGCTCCCAGGCTCATGAGCGGCAGCGTGATCGGATCGTCGCCGCTGAGCACCGCCATCGTGCACTCCTGCATGAGGTCGGCCGCGTCGTCGACGCGCCCGGTGGCGTGCTTGACGGCGACGATGTTGCCGACTTCGTCCGCCAGCCGCGCCAGCGTTACGTTCTCGATCGTCACGCCCGTCCGGCCCGGGATGTTGTAGAGCAGGACCGGCAACGGCGTGGCCGCTGCGCACTGCGTAAAGTGTCGCAGCAGGCCCTCCTGCGTCGGCCGGTTGTAGTATGGGCTGACGTGCATGAGCGCGGTCGCGCCGACGTCGGCCGCGCGACGCGACAGCTCGACGGCGTGGTGCGTGCTGTTGCTGCCGACGCCGGCCACGACCTGCGTTCGCGCGGCGGCGCGGCGCGCGACGCGGGCGATGATCTCGATCTGTTCATCCTCGGCGAGCGTGGGCGATTCGCCCGTGGTTCCGCACGGGACCAGGCCCTCGATGCCCGCCTCGATCTGGCGTTCGACCAGGGCGTCGAGCGACGTCCAATCCACCGCGCCGTCGCGGAAGGGCGTGATGAGCGCGGTATAGGTTCCACGAAACGTCATGGGCGTCTCCATCCGTCGAGTCGGCGATGCGCGCGGATCGCGCGCGGCGATACGATCCTCACTGGCGTTGCAGTCTCAGCCTGTCCCGTCCGCAAGCGTGAGCGCGCGGGCATCGGCGCCAGCGCCGGCCATGATCCCGATCGGTCCGGCGCGCGACTCGGACCGGGCGCTCACGATAGCGTGTTCTGGCGCGACGGGGGCGCGGACCGCGCCTCGATGAGGGCGACCACGGATGAATCCGGAATATCGATTGGATGAGATCGAGCAGCGCGTGCTGGGCGTGCTCATGGAGAAGTCGTTCACCGCGTCCGATTCCTACCCGATGACGCTCAACGCGGTCACGGTTGCCTGCAATCAGAAGAGCAACCGGGATCCGGTCCTGGATCTTCAGGACGACGACGTGTGGGCGGCGCTCCGCCGCCTGACGGATCGCGGGCTGGTCGTGCGCATTCTTCCCGCTCCGGGCTCGCGCGCAGACAAGTTCAAGCACATCGTCGCCGACCGATGGAGCTGGCAGAGCCCGCAGCGCGCCGTCATGACCGAACTGATGCTGCGCGGACCGCAGACGCCCGGCGAACTTCGAACGCGCTGCGAACGGATGACGCCGCTGCCCGACCTGGCGAGCGTCATGCAGACGCTCGAATCGCTGATGAACTGGAACCCGCCGGTGGTGGCCCCGCTGCCGCGCGGCGCCGGGCAGTCCGCGACGCGCTATGCGTCCCTGATCTGCCCGGAAGCGCATTCGCCTGCCGCTGGCTCTCCCGTCCCGTCGCAGCCAAAGCCGGACGCCGTCGCTGCCGAGCCCGGCGAATCCAGCTCCCCCCTGCCCGACGACCTGCGCGAGGACGTTCAGAACCTCTGGAGCGAAGTGTCGGAGCTGCGCGAGGCGGTCACCGAGCTGCGCCGATCGCTCGACGACCTGCAGCGCAAACTGGGCGGCTGAACGCGGCGCCGGCGCGTTCGGCATGCAGCTTGCCTCTCCACGGACCGATACAGGTTCGGCGGCGGCCGCGCGGCGCGTCTTCGCGCTGCGCAACGATTGCCGAGTCTCCCCAGGAGAGACGCCGTGGGCACGATTTTCGCCGGCACCGGGCTGGTTTCCGGGATCGACATTCAGTCGCTGGTCGACCAGCTCATCGTGGCGTCCAGCCGTCCGCGCGACCTGCTGGTGAAGCGCATCGGCAATCTCGACGCGCAAAAATCGGCGCTGCTGGACATTTCTGCGCGGGTCACGGCGATGCTGACGCGCGCCGCGGAACTGAAGCGAACCAGCTCGTTCCAGGCGGTGTCGGCCACCTCGTCGAACACGGCTGCGCTGAACGCCACCGCCAGCGCCGGCGCGTTGCCGGGCACGTACAGCTTCGTGGTGCAGTCGCTCGCAACGCGGCACCAGGCCATCAGTCGCGGCTTCGCTTCGCTCGACGCGCCGCTGGCGGCCGGCACGCTGACCATCGAATCCAGCGCGGCGCGCGTCAACAACCGCACGCGGCTCGAGGAGCTTAACGGCTTCGCCGGCGTGCAGCGCGGCGCGTTCAAGATCACGGACGCGTCCGGCAAGTCGGCTTCGATCGACGTGCGCGATGCGGTCACGCTGTCCGACGTGATCGACAAGATCAACGGCGCGGGCCTGAACGTGGCGGCGGAAGTCCGGGGCGATCACGTGCGGCTTCGCGAAACCACGGGCGGCGAGCTGCGGATCGCAGAAATCGACGGCGGACGGACCGCCGCCGACCTCGGCTTCGGATCCGGGGCGACCTACGCGGCCGATGGGCTGATCGATGGACGCGACCTGCTCTACCTCTCCTCCGGCACACCGCTGTCACGCCTGAATGACGGACTGGGAATCCGCACGGCCGATGCCGGCGGCGACTTCACCATCAGCGGCGACGCGTTCCCGGCGTTCACGGTCGATCTGAGCGGCCTGATGACGCAGACCACGGCGATCGGCCAGCTGAACCATGGCGCGGGCGCAGCGCTCGGGCGCATCCGCGTCACCACGACGGACGCGGCCGGCGTCGAGCGTCAGACGGAGGTGGACCTGACGGGCGTCAGCACGGTCGGGCAGGCCGCGAGCGCGATCTCGTCCGCGGTCAGCGGCGTGAACGTGACGGTGGCCGGCAATCCCGGACGCCTGGTGGTTTCGTACGCCGACGGCGCGACCGACCGCAAGATCAAGATCGAGGACATCGACTCGACCACGGCCGCGAACCTCGGCATTTCCGGCGAAGCGTCGAACGGCAAGATCGATGGGCGGCAGATTCTGTTCATGGACACGACGCAGGATGTGCTGAGCGCCATTCAGCACGCGGTCGGCAATGACGGCCGCGTCCTCGCGGAGATCGACGGCGCGGGGCTGCGGCTGCGCAGCGCCGACGGCGGCGCGTTTACGCTGGCGGCGGTGTCGGGGTCCGACGCGCTGGCAGACCTGGGCTTGTCCGAGGGCACATTCGCCGGAACGGCGTCGAGCGCACGGCTGCTGGGCGGGATCGACTCGGTGCTGCTGAACTCGCTGAACGGCGGCGCGGGCGTGGAAGCGGGGCGCATTCAGATTCAGGCAGGCGCCGGCGCGATCACGGTCGATCTGACCGGCGCGCAGACGCTGTCGGAGGTGATCGAGCGCATCCGCGACGCCGCGTCGGCCGGCGGACTCGCGATCGAGGCCGGCGTGGACGGGTCCGGCAGCCGGCTCGAGCTGCGGAGCCTGGACGGCGTGACGGGACTGAGCGTGTCGGACCTCGATGGACGATTCGCGGAGCAGACCGGGCTGACCGGCAGCGGCGCCGTGCTGCGCAGCGAGAACCTCCAACGACAGTACGTTTCCGAAACGACGCTGCTGTCGCAGCTCGGTGGCGGTTTCGCGGGCGGGAAAATCAAGGTCACGAACTCGCTGGGCGTATACGAGTCGATCGACCTGTCGGCGTCCACCGTGAAGACCGTCGGCGACGTGATCGACGAGATCAACGCGCGCGAGTCCGAGCTTCACGTGCGCGCCCGGATCAACGACACCGGGGACGGCATTCTGCTGGAGGATGCCGCGGGCGGAACCTTGTCGCTGAAGGTCCAGGACGAGACCGGCGCGGCGGCGCGCGACCTGAAACTGCTGGGAGAGCATGCCGGCGGCACGGTGAACGGTTCGTTCGAGGAGAAGTACGAGCTGACGGGCGCCGAGTCGCTCCAAGCGTTGCTGACGAAGATCAACGCCGGCTCGCGGCTCGCGACCGGCTCGACGCTCAACGACGGCGCGACGGTGCAGCCATATCGGCTTCAGCTTTCCTCGGCGCGGACCGGGCTGGCCGGCGAACTCGTGCTGGACGGCGGCGCCACCGGACTGGATTTCACCACGCTGGCGAAGGCGCAGGACGCGCGCGTGCTGCTGGGCGGCGCGTCGGGCGGGGTGCTGGCCACCAGCTCGACCAACACCATCTCCGGGTTGATTCCGGGCGTGACGCTCGATCTGACCGGCACGTCCGCCGCGCCGGTCGAAGTCACCGTCGCGCAGGACACCGGCAAGCTGATCGAGACGATGAAGGGACTGGTCTCCGCGTTCAACTCGGCGCTGCAGCGGATCGACGAGCTGAGCAGCTTCAACTCCGAGACGCAGGCGCGCGGAATTCTGCTTGGCGACGGCACGCTGCTGAGCGTAGAGAACCGCCTGATGCGATTCACGTCGATCCGCGCAACGGGCGAGCTGACCGGGGCCGCGTCGGCCGGCCTGAAGTTGAAGAACGGGCGACTGGAATTCGACGAGCAGAAGTTTCGCGATGCGTTGGCGCAGAGCCCGCAAGGCGTCACCGAGCTCTTTACTGATCCCGAGGACGGTCTGGCGGTCTGGCTCGAAACCCAGGCCAAGGCCATCACCGAATCAACCGGTCTGATCGGACGCCGCGCCGAGTCCCTCGGCGACCAGCGCGATCTGCTCGACGACCGCGTCACGCAGATGAACACGCTGCTGGACCTGAAGCGCGAACGCCTGACGCGGCAGTTCCTGGCGATGGAACAGTCCCTGGCGCAATTGCAGTCCCAACAGGGAGCGCTCACGCAGCTCTCTGCGCTGGCGGCCGCCCGTCCGACGCGCTGACCCGGCGGCCCGTCACGGCTCGTTGTTGCACAGTCCGGCGAGTTCGTCCGATACGACACCATGAGCACGACCACGAAAGCATCGTACGAGTACCTCAAGAACGCCGTGAACACGGCCACGCCCGAGCAGTTGCAACTGATGCTGCTGGACGGGGCGATCCGCTTCACGCGTCGCGGCATCGAGGCGATCGAAAGCCGCTCGATCGAAGCCGCGTTTCATGCCCTGGAACGCGCCCAGCGCATCGTGCTGCAACTGAACGAAGGACTGCAGCGCGAGGCGAACCCGGAGCTCGTCGATCAGATGTCGTCGTTGTTCACGTTCATCTACCAGCGACTCGTCGAAGCAAGCATGCGACGATCGCGCCAACCCGCCGACGACGCCCTGCGAATCCTGCTGCATCAGCGCGAGACATGGGAATTGCTTATCCAGAAGCTGGCCAGAGAGGTTCCCAAGGCAACTCCGAGCGCGACCGTCGCTATCGGCGGGGCGAACTCCGAAGCTCAGTTCAGCGTGGAAGGCTAGTGTAGTGCCGCATTGAAGTCGCTGCGTCTCCGACACCGAGCCGCGACCGTCAGGAAGCGGGGAAACGGACATGGCAGCGTCGCGCGCAGCCCACGCTCCCTTGCGGTCGCGGCTCTGAACGTCGCAGTACTTCCAAGGCACGACACGAGTCCGAGCCGCCCCGCACGGGCGCTCACGGCAGCCACGACCACACCGCCACCTTGAAGTAGCGCGCGATCGGCCGCCACACGGCGCGCCACAGCAGATCGTCGCCGAGCACGATACGCGCCTTGCCGGTCATGCCCGGACGCAGACGTCCGTCCTGCCGCTCGAGATCCACGAACAACCGGACGCGCCGCTCGGTGCGCGGGCGCGCCGACGACTGCTCGATCAGCGCCTCGCGGTCCGACCGAACCGAGTCGATCTGAAGTTCCTGCTCGTCGAATGCGACGCTGCACACCTCGCGCACCACGCCCTTCACCAGCGCGCCGTCCAGCCCCCACAGCCGGCACTTCACGTCCAGACCTTCGCGCACCGCGGTGGCCGTCTCGTCCGCGTCCACGACAATCGACAGCGTGCGCGTGTCCTGGACCGTTGCGATCAGCTCGCCCGACTGCACCACCTGCCCAACGCGCTGACGCACATTGGGCGTCACGATGCGCCCCGCGATCGGCGCTCGAATGGTCAGCAGCGACACCTGCGTCTCGGCGTAGGCCAGCCGGGCGGCGGCCGATTCGACCCGGGCCCGGGCGGCCTCGATTTCCTCGGGGCGGGCGCCTTCCTTGACTCGTTTAAGCTTCTCCTGCGCGCTTCCCAGGAGCTCCTGCGACGAATCCACTTCCACCCGCGCGTCGCGCACTTCCTGCTCGTCGCCGACGCCGCGCTTTAGCAGGTCGTCCACGCGCGTGAATTCCGACTGCGCATATTCCAGGCGGACGCGCCATAGCGCGACCTCCTGTTCGGCCAGCGTGATGTCCTCCTGGCGCGAGCCCGCGAGCAGCAGGTCGAGATCGGCCTGCGCGGCGCGAACTTCCGCGGCCCGCTCGTCGCGGGCGGCCCGCGCCTCGCGCCCGCTCAGCGTCGCGATCACGTCGCCGGCCTCGACCCAATCGCCCTCCTTCACGCGGACTTCGATCACTTCGTCCGTCACCTGCGCGCGGATGCCCTGCTCGGCCGCGGGCGCGACACGACAGTCGCCGCCCACTTCGTGCGTGTAAGGAATGAATCCCAGCGCCACGATGCCCAGCAGGATCACCAGCCGGACCGGCCAGCGGATCCACCACTTCCCGCCGCCGCGCGTCCACGATGAGGGCGTCACTGCCATTGCCAGTCTCCCAATCGGTTTTCGATACCACGCGATCAGCACCACCGCAAACAGCAGCGCCCCGCCGCCGCCCATGCGGAGCACCAGCCACCCGCCGCCGCCCAGCACGTACGCCAACCGCAGCAGCCAGATCCACACGTGCCAGCCCAACCCGTACACCCGCAGCCAGAACCGCTCGTCCGGCGCGAGCGCCTGCGGAGACGGACGCATCGACAGCCAGGCGTCGGTCTCCGCCCGCGCCCGTTCCCAGAGCTGCGGATCGCCGCGCACCACGCAGAGCATGCGATACAGGTCCAGGCGCACGAAGATGTTCAGGTGCAGGAACGTCGCCACGAACCAGGGCAGAATCTGGAGCATCCCGAACACGGCTGGGAACGAATGCGGCTCGGACATCCGCCACAGCAGCGTGTAGAACGCGCCCAGAAGCGAATGCGCGATCAGCCCGGAGAGCAGCACGGTCCAGCGCCCGCGCATGCTCATGCGCGAGATCGAATCGCCCGTCTCGCACAGGAAGAACGGCAGCATCCCGTTCAGCCAGAACACGCCAAACCACCGCACCCAGCCGCCGAACCGCCGGCACGCGGTCGCGACCGCCAACTCGCGCGGCAGGTTCATGAACACGATGGTCTGGAGAAGCGACAGCGGCATGAGCGCCCAGACCGGCACCTCGTCGGCCAGCACGGTCATGTCGTAGAGATACAGGTCGAAGTGACGCACGAGTTCGACCGCGCCCACCGCGATGAACGCCAGGTAGGCCGGCAGCAGCAGCGGGTGATAGGCCCAGCCGAACAGCAGCACCAGCAGGTCGAGTCGGCGGTTCAGCCGCGGATCGGTCGTGGACGGCACCTGCGGATGCTCATCGAACAGGTCGCGCGGAGCGGCGGCGGTCGAATCGCGCGCGCCGTCCGCGAGCAGCGCCGCTTCGGCGAGCTGGTTCACAAAATCCCGAACGTCCCGTCGCGAGACTTCGAGTCCGTATCGCTCGCGCGCCATCGTGCGAATGCCGGCGAGGTCGTTGCGCCCGTCGAGGAGGTGCAGGAGCTGTCGCTCCCGCGGGCTGAACGTGAAGCGCTTGCCCGTGCGCGGATCGAAGAGCACGTAGTGCTGCGGGCCGGTGCGGACGATGCGGACGTCCGGGCGCAGGCGAACGCGCGAGCCGGTTTCCGGTTCGCTCGGCGCGAGCGTTTCTCCGCCGGTCATGTTTGACGAATCCGATCGGGATCGGGCGTCGGCGCGGCGCCGCCCGCGTTCGGTCGGGCCGCCCCATTGGTCTGCGCGCCGGACTGCGCCTTGAGCGCGAGCGCGTCGGGATTTCCAGGATCGACGCCCAGCGCCGCGTCGAGCATCTCTTCCGCCTGCGCCGCCAGCCCCTGCCGCACGTAGACGCGAGCCAGCGCCACCATGCACGCGGCGCTCTTCGCGTTCAACCGCAGCGCGGTCTGAAGGCTGCGCACCGCTTCCCGCTCGGCGCCGAGCTCGAGCAGCAGAAGGCCGAGCTTTTCGTGAGCGGCGCAATGCCCGGGCGCCAGCTCGGTCACCGCGCGATACTCGCGCAGCGCTTCATCGGCCTGCCCGCGGGCGCGGAACAGGTCGCCGAGCGCCAGCCGATTGTTCACATGCGTCGGGTTCATTCGGTACGCGAAAACGACTTGTTCCAGCGCGTCGTCCGACCGGCCGCGCGCCGCGAGCAATTCGCCCAGCCGGCACCGCGCGCGAAAGAGCTGCGGATTCAGGCGGATCGCCTCGCGATAGGCGCTCTCGGCGTCGTCCAGCTTGTTCTGCTTCGTCAGCAGGTCCCCGCGAACGAGGTGCGCCGTGTCTTGTCCGGACTCGCACGTCAGCGCGCGGTCGGCCGCGGCGAGCGCGCCGGCCACGTCGCCCTGCTGATCGAGCAGATGCGCGAGCAGCAGCCACGCGCCGGAGTTCTGCGGATTAAGCCGGGTAGCCGCTCGAACGTGTTCAACGGCAGGCTCGAACTCGCCGGCGCGAGCGAGAATCAACGCGCGCAGAAAATGCGCCTCGTCCAGCTCCGCGTTCGCAGCCAGCGCGGCGTCGAGCTCCGCCAGCGCCTGCCGATGCTGTCCTTCGGCGAGCAGCGACTTCGCCAGCGCGATCCGCGCCGCGGACGCTGCGCCGACCTGCTCGATCTTCGGGATGTGTTCCGACATTCGCTCGTCGCTCGTTATCGGGCTTTCCGGCGCGGCGCAGTCCGCCGCCCGCGCGGCATTCTATACCCTTTCGGACGACCCGCCGAAGCCGATCGAGCGCGCCGCCTGAACCTCTGTTCAATTCTTCACGTGCTGAGCGCGCCCCGCCGACGACGGGCGCGAAGTGCCCGCAGTCACGCTTCGCGCTGGAGTTCCGAGAAAGAGTCCGGTCGGTGGAAATCCGTCCTCCCGCGCGCCTATCAGTGAATGGAGAGAGAAACCGTACACGCACGCTGCGCGGCAAGCGACGGATTGCACAATCCGTTGGAGGGTACGTGATGCGCTGGGCGATTCTGCTGTGTTTCGCCGGTCTGGGAATCCCCACAGCGGCGGCCCAGACCGCGATCGACCTCGATCTGGTCTATGTCTCGGCGAACGGAAGTCCTCGCCTCTTCGACCACTTCGATGACGGCGCGCTGGACACCGACTGGGTGACGGCCGGCACGCCCGGTCCGGAGAGCGGCACCACGCTGCGAATGGACGCGGGTGACCTGATCATCCAATCGCTGATTATTTCCGAGAGCGCGAACTGGTACAGCCTGGCGACGATGGATCTCACCATGTTCGACGCCCCGGGCAGCGCCGCGCTGATGATCATGACCGGCGGCCCGCGAAACTTTCTCGCGCTGGGCGTCGCGGCCGGCGTGGCCTTCCTGGTGGATGAAGGTGGTCTGCTCGGCGCGTCCGTGATCGACACGCGCGGCGGGAGCGCAAGCCTGGCGCTGGTTCACATCGCATCCAGCGACCGGATTTTGGCCGTCGTGAACGGAACGCCGCTGTACTTCGACGATGACACGCTGGGACGCCCGACCGGTCTCGCCATCGCCGTCGTCCCCGAGCCGGCGAGTGCCGGCCTGATCTTCTTCGGCGCGTGGATCGCGATTCGCCGACGATGGACTGCCTGACCTCGAGCGCACATTCTCCGATCGCCAAGCGTGCCCCGGCGCGGTTGCTGACCGCGCCGTCTCGCTCGATTCGCCCCTCGCTGCAAGCCCGCGTGCGCTAACCATCCGGAATTGCCCCCACCTCGCGCTTCTCATCTGGACGCGACTTCGCTATACCAAGTCCTGGGCCGCCGCAGGCGGCCCACGGTGCGCGTGAAGGGTCGAACCCGCCTGCCCGTTTGCCGGATATCCCGTGCCTTCTTTCCGCCCGCGATCGCGCACGCCGGGCACAGGAAAGAGGGTGCCTTGTGGCCAAGTTCCTCCCGCTACGCGCCAACGTCGAGTGGCTCAGAAAGACCGCGAAACAGCGGCTCGTCGAGCTGCGGCGCACACGATCGACCGCGCAGCTCAGCGACGCCCAGCTGGAAATCGCGCGCGACTACGGGTTCCGCAGCTGGCGCGCGATGATCGCCCGCGCGCAAGAGGTGCACGACGCGTTGCTCAGCACCCTGCCGCGCGTGTTCGATACGCGGATCGACGACGAAGTCGCCGTTCCGCCGGACGACCCGCGGCTGGCTCGCCTCATGGAAGCGGTGAATGCGGGCGATCAGCGCGCCGTGATCGAGCGGATTCTGGAGTGCCCCGCGCTCGTCCGCGCCCGGACGGCAGATGGACGAACGCCCCTGCACGCCGCGGCCGAGCGTGACGATGCGCAGGTCGGACTGATTCTCCTGGCCTACGGCGCCGACCCGCAGGCGACGTACGGTCCGTCGGGGCACACGGCGCTATCCTGGGCGGCGACGTGCGCCGCGTTCGACTTCGCGCGGGCGATGGCGCAGCTCGGCGTGCCGGTCGATCTGTTCGTCGCGGCCGGCATCGGCGCGCTGAACGACGTGCGCGGCTTCTTCGACGAATCCGGGGAGCTGGCGCGCGACGCTTCGCAAAGCGGCAGCTCGCGTTTCGCGCCCGACGGCACACGTCTGCCTTGCCCGCCGGTGACCGCGGTCGAGCGTATATCCGACGCGCTCTACATCGCGGCCCGGAATGCGCACGCGGATGTCGTACGATTCCTGCTGTCGCGCGGAGCGGACGTGCGTTTTCGCGCGTACCAGGGCGGCACGCCGCTGCATTGGGCCTGCTTCGGAGGCTCGCGCGAGATCGTCCGAATGCTGCTCGAAGCCGGCGCCGACCCGGCAGCGCTCGACGATGTGCACCGTTGCACGCCTCGGGCGTTCGGCATATGCGCGCCGGCGAGCTGGGGATTTCTTGAACTGGTTGAGCGGCGGCTGGTCGACGACCCGGCGCTGGTGGATTTCATGGACGGGCACACCAGCGCGCTGCACGAAGCGGCCCGCGCCGGGCAGGCGGACGTCGTGCGCTTCCTGCTGGAGCGCGGCGCCGATCCGCGCCAAGTCGACGGCGCCGGGCGGACGGCGCGCGACGTGGCGACGGATTCCCAGCGAACGGTCGTCGCTGAGATTCTTCGTGCGGCGATGGAGAGCAGGCACGGCTGAGCGCTCGCGGCGACCGGACTCCGGTCAAGAAACATACTTGCGCAGCAGCACGCCGTAGCGATCGCTGACGCGCGAAGCGGCCCAGCCGTCCGACCAGATCGCCAGCGACAGCGAATCGTGGCATTCGCACGTTGTGGGCGGACTGGTCGAGAAATGCTCGATCGCGGCCTTCATCAGCGCGACGGCATTGGCCGTCGCGGCTCGCAGGTGGCCGATGATCTCTTCGAGCAGCTTCTGCTTGTTGGCGCCGGGCGAATGGGGACGCCAGCAGTCATAGTCGGTGGGCAGCGCGATCATGGCGTAGCACATCTCGGCTTCGCGGGCGAGCTTGGCCTCCGGCATGGCGGTCATGCCGATCAGGTCTCCGCCCCAGAAGCGGTGCATGTTCGACTCGGCGATGGTGCTGAACGCCGGACCTTCCATGCAGACATAGGTGCCGCGGGCGTGAACGACCGTATCGACACGCGGCGCGAGCGACAGCAGCGTACGGCGCAGATTGCCGCAATAGGGATTCGCCATCTCGACGTGCACGGCCAGCCCGGCGTCGAAGAACGTGGGGATGCGGCGATGCGTCTTGTCGATAATCTGATCGGGAATGACAAGCTGCCGCGGGTGAATGTGCTCGCGAAGCGAGCCGACGGCGCCGCTGGCGATCACGTGCGTGCATCCGAGCGCTTTGAGCGCGTAGATGTTCGCGCGGTACGGCACCTGCGACGGGTTGTAGATGTGCCCCTGCCCGTGCCGAGCGATCAGCGCGACGCGCACGCCGTGCCAACTCACCACCCGGACGGGGCTGCTGGGCTGACCGAACGGCGTGTCCATCCGATGCTCTTCGGCGTGCGCCTCCCCGAACAGCGCTTCGCCCAGTCCGGTTCCGCCGATCAAGCCGATCATTCGCGTCGCTCCAAGGATGTCGCCAGGATGGTCGCTCCGCCCGAAGGTGCGAAGCGTACCCGACGCGCGGCCGGGCGGGCAACGCGATCCGCTGTAATCCAGTCCACTCGAGACGCATCGAATACGATATGCACAGCAGCGCGATCGCCATAGAGCACGCATTGATCGGGTCCAGAATGCCTCACAGCACGCAAGACGAGGATGTGGCACGGTTCGTCTGCGCGGAGATTCGCGGGGGCAATCGCGTCGTCGATTCCGACATCGAGCTGCCCGGACTTCGCGGCCACCTTTTTTCGCAGCCCTGCGGGGGCGGTCGGGGCGGCGACGTGCACTACCTGACGGTATGCGGCTCCGGGCTGTTATCGCGGATGTGCCTGGCGGACGTCGCCGGGCACGGCGAAAAAGTCGCGGCAGTGGGCGGCGAGATGCACCGGCTGCTGCGATCCTACATCGATATTCCCGATCAGCGCCGCTTTCTGCGCGACCTGAATCGGCGCCTCGAATCGGCAGACGACCCGACCATGACCACCGCCGTGACCGTCTCTTTCTATCCGCCGAACCGGCGAATCTCCGTGAGCTATGCCGGTCACCCGCCGGCGTATTTCTACCGAAGCGCGGATCGCGCATGGTCGCAGCTACGACCCGATCCGGCCGTGCAGCGAAGCGCCGGAATCAGCGATCTTCCGCTCGCGATCGACGCGCGTACGACGTTCACACAGCGTCAGATGCGCGTCTCCGAGGGAGATCGGCTTCTGTTGCTGACGGACGGCGTGCTGGAGGCGCCGTCTCCGGCGGGCGAACTGTTCGGCGAGCAACGGCTGGAAGCGCTGCTGCGCGAACACCGCGACGAGCAGCCGGACGCGATGGTGCGGGCGGTGCTAAACGCGCTGCGCGCGTTCACCACCGACGATACGCTGCGACATGACGACGTCACCGTGCTGCTGATCGAGTTCACGATGCCGCCGCGCGGCTGGTCGCTGTGGCACGTGCTGAAGAATCGCCTGCTCCGACCGCTGGCCGGGCAACGGCGTTACGCAACGTGACGGGATTCACGCAGACTGCGTGCCATTGGCGGCGTCGGCTGGTCGCGTCCAGCGTCGGCTGCGCCGCGCGTCGTCGACCCAGTCGCGTCGGCTATCCGTGGACGACGAGACCGGTCGGAGACCGGTCCCCCATCGAAGACCGGTCGGAGACCGGTCCCCCATCGAAGACCGGTCGGAGACCGGTCCCCCATCGAAGACCGGTCTCCCACGAAAGACCGG
>CAZKJT010000009.1:94435-182243 GCA_964553225.1 uncultured Planctomycetales bacterium
AAGACCGGTCGGAGACCGGTCCCCCATCGAAGACCGGTCTCCCACGAAAGACCGGTCGGAGATCGGTCCCCCACAGGAAGGGAAGAAGGAAGACCGGTCGGAGACCGGTCCCCCATGGAGAGGCGCGCGGCGGCCGTCGTTGCGCCGCAAATGGCCAACGATGAAGAATGAGCTCTCCCAGAGCTCCCGACCCCGCGTGAGGGACTACGCGGAGAGCAGTGCTGACTCGACGCGTTCGCAGATGAAGTGATAGGCGAGTTGGTGCGCCTCCTGAATCCGGTCCGAGGCGGTGTGCGGCGCAGCGAAGAGCAGGTCGCAGAGCGGCGCGAGAACGCCGCCTCCCGCGCCGGTGAACCCGATCACGTGCGCGCTGCGCGCCTTCGCGGCACGCGCCGCGGCCAGGACATTCGGCGAGCTTCCGCTTGTGCTGATCGCCCAGAGCAGGTCGCCCGAATTCGCCAACGCCTCGACCTGCCGGGCGAATACGCGCTCGAAGGCATAGTCGTTCGCGATCGCGGTCAGCGCCGACGTGTCCGTCGACAGCGCGATCGCCGGGAACGCGGCGCGCTCCTGCTTGAACCTGCCGGTCAGTTCCGCGGCGATGTGCTGCGCGTCGGCCGCACTGCCGCCGTTTCCGCAGAGCAGCACCTTTCCGCCGGCGCGTCCGCACTCCACGACTGCTGCGGCGACGCGTTCGAGCACCTCTGCGCTGCCGGCGAGCGCAGCGATCACGCGGGTGTGTTCCGCGAGCACGTCGTGCCAGTCGCGCGAGCCTGTCATGGCGTGGCGATGTCCTCGCCCGTGGGGCGCTGGGGCAGGAATGGCGGCGAACGGCCGCCGAAACCGCCGGGGCGGCATCGTACGCCAAGCTCGCTGGTGGAGAAACGCGCGGGGCGGGACGCGCGGCGCGCACGGGATTGCTGCGGCCGATCCGGCTCGTCGCGATGGAACGGGTTTCGCGGCTTGATCGACGGGCGCGAGGCGTGGCGCGGATGCGGGCTTCGGCTACACTTGCCGAAGAATTCATCCAACGGAGCCGGATCATGAAAGTCCACGAATACCAGGGCCGCGAGTTGATGAGGGCGGCCGGCATCGCCGTTCCGCCTTCTGAGGTCATCACCGCCGCCGAGGAAGCCCAGGCCGCGTTCGCCAGGCTCGGCGCGCCGCGCGTGGTTGTAAAAGCCCAGGTGCACGCGGGAGGACGCGGGAAGGCCGGATTCGTGAAACTCGTGGACAGCGCCGCCGCGGCCCGCGATGCAGCCGGCTGGATGCTCTCGAATCGCATGGTTTCGAAGCAGACCGGCCCTCAGGGGATTCAGGTCCGCAAGCTGTTGATGGCGGCGGCGGTGGAGATTGAGAAAGAGTTCTATTTGGGCGTCGTGCTGGACCGCGCGAAACGCGTTCCGGTGCTGATGGCCAGCGCCGAGGGCGGCGTGGAGATCGAGGAGGTCGCGGCCCGCAATCCGGACGCGATCCGCAAGGCGTGGTTCCATCCGCACCTGGGTCTTCAGCGATTTCAGGCCGCGGCGCTGGCGGCCGAGCTGGGTCTGGAAGGCGCGCAGGCGAAGGCTGCGGCCGACACGATGTTCAAGCTCGCGCGTCTGTTTCTCGACAAGGACTGCTCGCTGGCGGAAATCAACCCGCTGGTGCGCACGAAGTCCGGGGAGATTCTGGCGATCGACGCGAAGTTCAACTTCGACGACAACGCGCTGTTTCGCCACCCGGACCTGGAGGCGATGTTCGACGCGAGCGAGGAGAACCCGGCGGAGCTTCGCGCGTCCGAGCACAACCTGACGTACATCGCGCTGGACGGCAACATCGGCTGCCTGGTGAACGGCGCCGGGCTGGCGATGGCGACGATGGACATCATCAAGCATCACGGCGGCGAGCCGGCGAATTTTCTCGACGTGGGCGGCAGCGTGAGCGCCGAGGGCGCGGTCGAGGCGTTTCGGATCATCCTGGCGGACACCAAGGTGAAGGCCGTTCTTGTAAACATCTTCGGCGGCATCGCCAAGTGCGACGTGATCGCGGACGCGCTCATCCAGGCAGCGAAGGAGGTCGGCTTCCGCGTGCCGGTCGTGGCGAGGCTGGAGGGCACGAACGTCGAGATCGCGCGGAAGATGCTGAAGGAAGCGGCGATTCCGCAGCTTCAGCCGGCCAGCGACCTGACGGACGCGGCGAAGCGCGTGTGCGCGTGCGTGTGAGGTGAGCGTGGACCAGGGAAGAATCAAGTTGCTCTGCATCCGCAATTACCGCAGTATTGCGAAGGCGCAGATTCAGCTTGGAAACTTGACGCTTCTCGTTGGCCCGAACGGGGCCGGGAAGAGCAACGTCCTTGACTCACTGCGGTTTGTCTCTGACGCATTGAGCGTCACGCCGGCGCACGCATTGGCGCTGCGCGGCGGTGTCGGCGCTGTGCGCCGGAAGACGCTTCGAGGACATCCCACTCACTTCACCATTCGACTGGAGATGGCGCTTTCGGACGGTCGCCCGGCCCTCTACGCATTTACAGTCGGCGCCCTGCAGAAGGGTGAGTTTACGATCGACCACGAGCGGTGCATTGTCTTCGGCGCTAACGCTTTGGATCGAAGCGAGTATGAGCTGGAAGACGGAAGGTTCAAGCTGGCGCCCAGCGGCGTCGCACCGAAGATCACCCGAGACCGGCTCGCGCTCTCGGTCGTCTCGGCGAAGGAAGAGTTCCGAGCTGTCTACGATTTTCTGACCGCGATGCGGTTCTATAACCTCGTACCGGAGATCATGCGCAAGCCTCAGGATCCCGATCCCGGGCTGATGCTGACGCGAGACGGAGCGAACGCAGCCGCCGTGGTGCGCGAACTCCGATCCGAGAATGGCGCACTTCGGGAAGTTTGTGAGTTCCTACAACAAGTCGTTCCGGGTATCACCGAAGTCGAACGCGTCCCGAGCGGAACGCAGGAAACGCTGCAATTCAAGCAAGATGTCGGCGACGCGAAGAAGCAACACCTCACGTTTCTTCCAGCCAACGTTTCAGACGGAACACTCCGAGTGCTTGGCGTCCTGCTTGCGATTTACCAGCGCGCCCGGCCTGCCGTGCTCGGCATTGAGGAACCCGAATCAACTGTGCATCCTGCCGCCGCCCAAGTGCTGTTCGACGTCATCCGCCACGGCGCCCGCCGTTCGCAGGTGATCGTCACGACCCACTCGCCAGAGATGATCGACCATAAGGATGTCAGAATTGAAGACCTACGCGCGGTCGTGATGGATCGCGGCGAGACAATCGTCTCTGAAATCGACCCGGCGGCCAAGAAGGCCGTCCACGATCGGCTCTGTACGCCGGGTGAGATTCTGCGCAACGGCAACGTCTCCGTCTCGCGCCGCGAGTATGACGCCATTCCGGACGATCCTCGGATGTTTTCCGCAGAGCTCAGCGGTCTATGAGTCACCTGGTTCCAATCGTCGAAGGACACAGTGAAGTCGGCGCAATTGCAGATTTCATTCGACGTGTGCTTCATGATCAGGCGATATTTCACGTTCAAGTCGCGCGGCCAATCCGTGAACACCGCGCGCGACTCGTGCGACGCGACGTCTTCGTAAACCGGGTGCGGATGGCCCGGCTCGTCGAGGGCTGCGCCGCGGTGCTGGTCGTATTCGACGCCGACGACGACGCCGCGTGCGAACTCGGCCCGACTCTCAATGCGCTCCCGGCGCAGGAAGGGATCACGACGCCGTGTCGAGTCGTGCTCGCCGTCAAAGAGATTGAGACTTGGCTAATCGCCGGGATCGAGTCACTGCGTGGCTATCGCGGAATACCTGAGAGTATCCGCACTCCAACCGACCCTGAGAGCATTCGGGGAGCACGAGAATGGATCGACCAACGCAAGTCGAACGGCTACAAGCAAACGATCGACCTCACCCCGCTGCTGCTCCGTGTTGATTATAGTGCCGCGCGCGAGTGCGCGCATTCGCTGGACAAGTTCCTGCGCGACCTCGATTTCCTCATTCGGGAGATCCCAGCATGACGCCACATATCGATAGGCGACAGTTCGACTCGCAAGACGCACTGCGAGCCGGCGCCGGGGCTCTCTCGAAGCCGGGCTCCGATCCGTATCTCGAGCGGACTCGTGCCGCGCGCAGTATGTCCATCGAGCAGCGCCTGCTCGCCTCTGCCGAGCTGTTCGACGAACTCTGCGCGCGCCTGCGCGACGGAATACGATCTCAATTCCCGGAGGCAGGAGAATTGAACGTCGAGCGCATTCTGCTCGAGCGGATCGAAATCGCTCGCAAACTGGAGCAATCGCCAATGTCCGCTGACCTGCTGGGCATCGCGAGCGGTGAATGAGATGAGTAGAGGCCCGCAGGAAGCGGAGCGAAATGAATGACCACCGCCGAGGCGGTCGCCTCCGTCATCGATGCCCTCGAATCCGTCGGCATGCCGTACATGCTTGTTGGCGCATACTCCGCCAACGCATACGTTCTTGTCCGCTCCACGAAAGACGCCGATTTCGAAGCTCAGTTTGCAGCGCACGGACTCTCGGACCTGTCGATTCGGCTCTGCCCGCAGTTCGTACTTGACTCGCAAATTCGGTGTGAGACGAGCACAGGAACAAGTCATTTTTTGCTTCGCGTTGCCGGAAGTCCGTTTACGATTGAACTCTTTCGACTGAATGAGAATGATGCATTCAGTCGTAACCGATTCTCGCGACGATTGAGACAAGCGTTCATGGGGCGCAATCCTTTTCTGCCCACTCCCGAAGATGTCGTCATCACGAAGCTGCGATGGTCGCGGCAAGGCCGCCGCGCCAAGGATCTCGACGACGCCCGCAACGTCATCGCCGTCCAGCAGAACAACCTGAACTGGACCCATATCCATGAGCGGTGTGACACGCAAGGAACCCGAGAAACGCTCGAGAGGGTCCGCGCATCGATCCCGCCCCTCTAGCGCGAGCGACCCGCCCATGCACGACCCGCGTCTCCACCAGCTTGCCGACGTGATCGTGCGATACTCGACCGCCGTCCGACCCGGCGATCTCGTCACGATCGTCGGCGAGCCGCAGGCCATGCCGGCGGTCGAAGCGCTGTTCGGGGCCATCCTGCGGGCCGGCGGACACCCGAGCTTTCATGCCAAGTGCGACAGCCTGAACGAACTCGTGCTGCGCGGCGGCAGCGACGAGCAGCTCCGCCACGTCTGCCCGTTCGAGGCCTTCCGCCTGGAGCGCTGCGACGTGCTGATCGTCCTCGTCTGCCCGGTGAATACGAAATCTCTCTCCGGGATCGACCCGGCCCGCGCGGCGATGCAGCAGGCCGCCCGCCGCGAGATCATCGCGCGCTCGCTGCAACGCGGCGCAGAAGGCAAGCTCCGCTACTGCCTCAGTGAAATCCCAAGCCAGGCGGCCGCGCAAGACGCTGAGATGTCGCTGACCGAATACGCGGACTGGGTCTTCCGCGCAGGTATGCTGCACCTGCCCGATCCGGTGGCCGCGTGGCGCCGTCTGCATGAGCAGCAAGGGCGGGCAGCCGAATTCCTGATGCGGAAGAACGTGATTCAAATCCGCTCACCGGCGTGCGACGGCGTCGGCGGGGCGCGCCGGCACGACGGCACCGACGTCGCCATCGACGTCAGCGGCCGCACGTGGCTGAGCCGCCCCGGCGATGAAAACTTTCCGGACGGCGAGATCGACACCGGCCCGCGGAGCGTCGACGGCGTCGTGAACTTCACCTTCCCGGGCGTCTATCGCGGCCGCGAAGTGGACGGCGTGCGGCTGCGGTTCCGCGACGGGCGGGTCGTCGAGGCGAGCGCGGCCCGGAATGAAGCGCACCTGCTGGCGCTACTCGATCTCGACGACGGGGCGCGCGTCGTCGGCGAGCTTGGGATCGGTACGAACTTCCAGCTCACGCGCTTCGTGCGCAACGCTTTCTTCGACGAAAAGATCGGCGGCACGTTTCACTTGGCGCTGGGCTTCGGCTATCCGCCGACCGGCAACACGAACACATCCGGACTGCACTGGGACCTGGTATCCGACCTGCGGCCGGGCGGGACGTTCGCGGCAAGTCAGGGCGGAACGATTCACGCCGACGGAGAGCGGATTCAGCAGGATGGCCGGTTCACGCTCCCCGGCTGGCCGGGGGATGAGAGACACTGCGCTTGAGGTCCGTCGGCGCCCGCAGACGTGTTGGACGGCCACGCGGGTCACACGCGTACACGCGCTTCTACATCCCCCGGTTCAGGCCGACAGAGTCGAACTACGACCGTACGAGCCGAAGCACTCGCCGGAGGCCCCGACTCGACGCCGACCGGCCGGACGATTCGGACACGATGTCCGGCGGACACTTCCAGTAGACTGACGTACGATGCCCAGACGACGCAGGCAATCCGACTTGCGCGGCGAACCGCCGAAATCAAATCGGCCCGCCGCGCGCGCGCCCGAGCGCTCGCCGAGACCGCATTCCACGAACATTCGCGCCCGCTGGACTACGCTCAGCGTCGGCGCGACCATCGCGATCGTCGGCGCCACTGTGTCATTCTGGCTCCTCCGCGCGACTCCCGCTCCGCGATCCGAGTCCGTGGTGCCCTCTTCCGCGAGCGTGAATCCGTCGGCCGGCCCGCGAACCGGCGCAAACACGAGTTCGTCCGACGCGGCGCCGGTCCCGCCGTCGCCTCCGGACGGACCACGCGTGTCCACGTCGCCTGAGTCGGCGACGTCGCCGAACTCAGCTCCCGCCGCCGGGGCGAGTCTCAATTTACTGCTGATTTCCTGCGACACCACGCGGGCCGATCACATCGGCTGCTACGGCGATGCCGCGGCTCGTACGCCGAACATCGACGCGCTCGCGGCGCAGGGCACGCGCTTCGCACGTTGCACCGCGTGCACGCCGCTGACGATGCCGTCGCACAGCACGATCTTCACCGGCGTCTATCCCTTCGTGCACGGCGTGCGGCAAAACGCCATCGATCGACTCAGCCCGGCGTTCGAAACGCTGGCCGAAACGCTGCAACGCGCCGGCTTCGCCACGCACGCGGTGGTCGCCGCGTTCGTGTTGCAGGGACGCTTCGGCCTGGGCCAGGGATTCGACACCTATTCCGACCGCTTCAGGCCACGCGACGGCAACCCGGCGGCGGCCGAACGCCGCGCGGACGAGGTGGTCGATGAGGCCATCGCGCGGCTGCGCGAGAATGCCGGGCGGCGGTTTTTTCTCTGGGCGCACTTCTACGACCCGCACTATCCGTATGAATCGACGCAGCACGCCGACCCGGCTTCGCGCGAGGCGTACGCCGACGAAATCGCGTTTATGGACGCTGAGATCGGCCGGCTGCTGACCGAGCTCCGCACGCTGGGGCTGGCGGAGCGGACGCTGATTGTGCTCGTCGGCGATCACGGAGAAGGCCTCGGCGATCACGGAGAGTCGGAGCACGGCTATTTCGTGCACGACACCGACATGCACGTTCCGCTGATCCTGACCTGTCCGGGAGTCGTGTCAGCGGCTCGGGTCGTGGACGCGCAGGTCCGCACGGTGGACATCACGCCGACTGCGCTCGATTACCTCGGCATCGCGCCGGCCGCGGCGATGCAGGGCGTGAGTCTGCGCGATCTCGAGTTCGGGCGCGCCACTGATCTCGGACTGGCGGCATATGGAGAGTCGATGCTCGCGCATTCGCTGCTCGGGCTGTCGCGGCTGCGGTTTCTTCAACAGGACGGCTGGAAGTACGTGCACGCGGCGACGCCACAACTGCTTCACCTGCCGAGCGATCCGCGCGAGCAGGTCGATCGCAGCGCCGACGAGCCGGCCCGCGCGCAGCGCCTGCGGGACCAGCTCCGCACGCTGCTGGAAAGCGCCGGGACGCCCGAGCCGCCGGACTCCGACGCGCCGGCGCTCACCGAGGAGGACATTCAGCGGCTCTCGTCGCTGGGCTACGCCGGCGGGGCGACACACGCGCAGCAGGACGCCGCGGCGTCGCTCGAATCGCTCGAGCCGGGCGGCGGCGACCCGCACGCGCACACCGCGGTGATCGAGTCGTACGTGCGGGCCCACCGCCTGCTGGCGGAGCGCGATTTCGCGGCCGCGGAGCCGCTGTTGCTCGAGGTGGTGCGGAGCCTGCCGCGCGCGACCGAACCGCTCGCCGAGCTGCGCATGGCGCTGCGAGCGCAGGACCGCGAGTCCGAGCTGCTCGGGCTGTGCGTCGAGCTGGTTCAGGCGCGCCCGGACGCGACCGCCGCGCGCGTGCTCCTGGCGGAGCTGTTCCTGCGAGAGCGGAACGAGGCGGACGCGATCGCGGAGCTGCGACGCGCGATCGAAGCCGATCCGCAATGCGTGGCGGCGCATCGTTCGCTCGGAATGGTTCACCGGCGGCGCGGGGAGCTGGAAGAGGCCCGCGCGCATCTGGAGGCGGCCGTCGAACTCGCGCCGCGCGACGCCGCGGGGCTCGGCGCGCTGGCGCAGGTCTACATGCAGATGGAACGATTCGCCGAAGCGGCGACATTGCTGCGGCGAGCGCTGGCGATCACGCCGAACTCGAGCGCGATGCAGCGCGACCTCGACGAGGCGATGAAGCGGCTGAACCCGTAACGTCGGTTCGGCCGCCTCATCGCCAGCGTTGCGCGCAGTGCGGCTACATCGAAGCCAGCACGCCGTCGAGCTGGTCGTAGCCGACGCCGACGCCCTGCTCCATGCCGGACGCGAGCGCCATGTCGCGCGCCGCCCTCGAGCGGAACAGCAGCGTCATTCGGAGCTGCGTGACGCCGAACTTCTCCGTCAGATCGATCGTCGCCAGCAACTCCCACGGCTCGCCGCAGTCGTCCGGCCCGCAGCTTCCGGCGCCGGGGCCCATCTCCATGAGCTCGGTATGAACGAGTCGCGACGGCGGCGTCACTTCGCGGTTCTCGCCGGAGATCGTCAGCGCCAGACGACCGTCCGGACCGTTCCACGCCCAGCGAAACCGTCCGCCGACGCGCGTGTCGGACTCGCACGCGGCCCAGCTCCAGCCGGGCGGGCAGAACATCCAGCGCTGAATCAGCGCCGGCTGGGTCATCGCCTCCCAGACGCGGGCGCGCGGCGCGCGAAACTCGCGCGTCATGACGATTTCGAGGTCGGACGGCGTAGTGACGACAAGTCCTGAGGCGGCGGCGGTCATGCTGTCTCCTTTCGGACGGGGGTCGTTCCCCGATCCGCATTGGACGCGCCCGTCGCGGGCGTGCCGGACGGCGCTACGGCTGCTGCGGTCCGCGCGATTCGTCCTGGCCCATTTCGCTGAGCAGCGCGTCGAGCGCCTGGAAACGCTGTTCCCAATGCTCGCGGAACTGCTCGATCCACTGCGCCAGCCGGGTGAGCGGTTCGGCGTCCAGCCGGCACAGGTGCTGCCGTCCGCTGACGCGACGTCGCACCAGTCGGGCCCGTTCGAGCACGCGCACGTGCTTGGCGGCGGCGGGGAACGACATCTTCAGCGGAGCGGCCAGCTCGGTGAGGTTGCGCTGCCCGCCGGCGAGCCGGCGGATCATGGAGCGCCGCGCCGGGTGGGCCAGGGCGTGGCAGAGTCGGTCGAGCGCGGGCGAGTGATCTAGAACCATATGGTTTAGTATTCCCGCGCGGCGGGCGATTGTCAACCGTTTGGTTTTCTATTTCTTGGGTCATCCGACCGCGGGGCGGGCGACCGTTGTGCCCCGGTCCCGCCGGAGGGCGCGACCGCTTCGAAGCGGTTCGAGTTCCGGATGGCGACGCCGGCGAGCCGTCCGTTCCGATCGGCTCGGAAATTTACTTCAGCCGACTGTTAGATTCGCCCGGCTCGCGCTGAGTCTCCGCAGAACCGCACCGCCTCCCGACGGAGGCCGATCACAAGGAGACTCGTCATGCAGCGCAGCCGCAAATTCGACCGTCGCCCGACCCGCCGCCTGCCGATCCACGTCGCCGCAATCGGCGCCGCACTGCTCGGCACGAGCGGATTCTCGCCGGCGCAGATCATCGGTCCGCCCCAAGCGAACGTGACGCCCATCGGAGCGCCCTGGGCAGGCTGCCCTCTGCTGATGAACCGCCCGCAACGCATCACGCCGGACCGTTCCGGAGCGCTGCCGGCCGACCGGATGCAGGTGGTGGCGTACTATGACGGCAACATCGACCCGCTGAACCTGCCGCTGCTGTCCATCGAAGTCTGGAATCCGACCACGCAGCTCTGCTGCACCATCGACATCGAGCTTCAGAGCAACTCGGCCATCGACGTGCGCGAATACTCCATGGTCGGATTCGAGCCGACCGGCGAGTTCACCGTCTCGAACGTCATTCCCAACGGCGCGGTCGACGGCATCGCCTTCGGACTCTATTCCCGCGACGCGAGCGGCGACCGCTGGCTGCTGCACAGCCGGGCACCGGGACTGGCCGCCACCACCGCGAACTTCATCGGCGCGTGGCCGCTGGGATTGTCCGAGGCCACCTGGGACGCGCGCCTGCCGGCCGGACTGGGCGGCAGCGGATATGACGGATTCGTCGCGCGGCGGCAGGCCCAGGCGACGCTTTCCGGCGCGCAGCTTCTGCCGAATGGCGTCCACACCATCCCGACCGGGCGAATCGCCGGCGACCTGAACGGCGACGGCTGCGTGGACGACGACGACATTCTCGAGTGGGAGTGGTACCTGAACTTCGGGCAGTGCTCCGGACCGGTCGGCGGCGGCTCGTGCAACTTCCCGCAGACCCCGTTCAGCTCGGATCGCTTCAACGCGCTGCCGCTCGGCCGCATGCAGGTGGTGGCGTTCTACGACGGGGACGGCGGAGCGGCGATGCTCGAGATCGAGATGTACAACCCTGCGACCGGTCAGTGCTGCTGGCTGCCGGTGTTTGTCCCGACCAACTCCGACATCGTCGCGGTCGAGTTTGACGCCACCGGATGGGAGCCGACCGGCGTGGTGAACGTCAGCGGCGTCGTCGCCAACGGGATGATTGACGGGATCGCGTACGCAATCTACCGCCGCGACGCGGCCACGGGCGACCGCTCGACGTTCAAGAGTCGCGGAGACGGGCTCGCCGGCATCGTGCCGAACTTCGCCGGCGGCTGGCCGGTGGCCTGGAGCATGGCCGACTGGGATCTGTGGATGGCGACGGCCCTGGGCCTCCCGGCGCAGAGTTTCGAGCGGCGGCAGGCGCAGGCGGCGCTCAGCGGCGCGCAGCTGCTGGGCAACGGATTGCACCTGCATCCGGCCAGCCTTGCGGCGATGGCCGATGTGAACCGCGACGGCGTGCTGGACGGCTTCGACATCGCGCACCTGATCAGTCTGATGGGCGCGGGCTGCTGCCCGTAACGCTGACCACGCCGGGACCTCTCCTCAACGCCGCGGACCGCGCGAGATCAGCTCGATCCCGCGCGGTCCGGTTGCGTTTTGGCGGACGAGACGCCGCACGCGGCACATCGCGGGCGCATTCAGAGACCAAAGCTCTCCAAAAGCGACGACAGGTCGGCCAGACCCACGCATCCGTCGCCGTCGATGTCGGCAGCCGGGTCGAATCCCGCATCGCCGTCACACGTACCGAACGCGGTAAGGAGCCGCGACAGGTCAGCCAGATCGACATCGCCGTCGCCGTCCAGGTCGCCGGGCGTGGGCGCGGCGTCGCCGATCATCGCCTGAACCACGCCGAAATTGAGAACGCCGATCCACAGATGCCCGTCTGCGTCGAACTGCACGTCGCCCACGGCATAGTGCGGCAGGAAGCTTGATCCATAGTCGTACGCGGTCCAGGATTCGCCGTCGAACAGCGCCACGCCTCCGTCATACGGCGCCTGCTGCTGGTCGGACGTCGCCACCGCGACAACACCGTCCGCAGGCCGGATCGCAATGTCTACGACCGGCAGCTCGGCCAAGCCCGAATTCGCGGGTGTAAAGTTCGTCGCCGTCGTACCGTTCCAGAACACCGCGCCGTCGTTCGGCGTGCCCATCCACATCCGGCCGGAAGCGTCGACTTCCAGGTCCGTGATGACGCCAAGCCCGTCGGGGAGCGTGTATATCGGGGTTATCGCGGCGGAATCGACGTGGTAAACGGTCGAGACGCGAGCGGCATACAGCTCGCCGTCGCCGCCCTGCTTGAAGCCCACCGGAGCGAACTGGTCGGGTATACCGATCGGCACGCCGATCCACTCCGCGCCGACCAGTCGATACGCGCCATACGCATCGCCCAGCCAGATCGTTCCCTGCGCGTCCTCGCCCATCGAATCACACAGCCACGGCATGCCGTTCTGTCCGGGCGGCCAGACGTCCCACTGCGACAGATCGGGGCCGTGGCTGCGAGCGAGGATGTTCGGACCGCGCAGCCAGGTGTTCCCCTTCGAGTCGGACATGACCTGGTCCACGCTCTCCGTCCAGAAATCCGCTCCCGGCGTCTGCCACCACGGCAACCCGACCGGGAACACCCAGAACGGATAGACCTCCTCCTGACCGTTGTAGACGCCGAAGTTCCGCCAGTCGTCGTTCGGCTCCAGGCGCGAGGCGCCATATTCCGAATCGGTGAACCACATCCGGCCGTCGCGATCGAGATGCATGCCCGGCGGGAAGTACGTCGGCATGCCCGTGTTGATGCTGTTGTACACGCGCTCGAGATGTCCAGCTGGCGTGTAGCGGTGCAGGTCGCGGAACGAAGGCCACGTCTCGGCGGCGATCCACACGTCGCCATCCGGTCCGACCGTGAAGGCGTCGACCCATCCCGGAAACGTGGCGAACGTGCTCCACGAGGAACCGTCGTAGCGCGCCACGCTGTCCAGCCCGTCGTTCACGAATACATGGCCGTGCACCGGATCGAGCGCGACGATCGACGACGCGATCGTGCCGAAACGCTCCCACTGCCCAGTGGCGTCGTTCAGCCGATACGCTCCAGAAGCGCCCACCCCGTACAGCGTGCCGTCGGCCGTCTCGGACAGGTCGATCAGGAACGGAGCGCCGCTCGCCAGCGTCCACTGCCCATTGCGATAGAGACCGACGCGGTTCGGCGCCGACAGGAACGAGGCCCACACATCGCCATTGGACCGCGCGAAGACCGTCAGCGGCGGCGCGATGCCGACGCCGGTCCAGGTGGTCATCCACGGCTCTTCGTGCTTGACCCACTGCTCGCCGTCGAATTCAAACAAACCTCCGCCGAGGTCCACTTCACCATAGTTGGCCGCCCACACGTGCCCGTCCGGGCTGATCGCGATCGTGCCGTACGAACCGGTCACGAGCACGCCCGTGTTCGCCGGCGTGTACGTCGTGAACGTCTCGCCGTCGGCGTGCAGACGAACAACCCGGTTCTCGCACGCGATCCATGCGGCGCCGTCCGCGGCGAACGCCATGTCGTAGCACCACTGCCGCACCGGCGTCTCCGCGCTCGAATACGTGCGCCACGCGCCGCTCTCGAAGTCCAGCGCCGCGACGCCGCCTTGCGCCCAGAAGAAGTCCCGCCCATGCGTCCACAATCGCCCGTCCGGACCGAAAGTCACGAACATCATGTTGTTCTGGCCGGGGATTCCGGTGTTGCTCGGCCTGAGGATCCGATACTCCGGATCCGCCGGAGGAGGCGCTGCATTCGCTGCGGCCGAAGCGCATACCGTCAGGGCGAACAGCGCCGCCGACCATCGAACGAAGGTGAAATGGGTACTCATGTTCCAGTCCTTTTTTGGCAGCCATCGCGACCGGCCGCGGATCGTCGCCAGCGGATGGGATTCGCGCCGCGGCAACGCCCGGGAACCGCGGGTGAATGCCCAACCGCGGCGCACCGAGTGCGCATTCTGCTGCGGGACGCTCGTCAGACGCCTGTGCCGAACTCGGTCAGAAGGCTGCTCAGGTCGGCCAGGTCAACGCATCCGCTCGCGTCGACGTCCGCGCTCAGATCGAATGCGCCGCTTCCTTCGCACGACCCGAACGCCGTCAGCAGTCGCGACAGGTCGGCCAGATCGACGTCACCGTCCCGGTCGACGTCTCCCGCCATGAACGCCATCGAAGCATAGTTAACGACGGCCATTTCGATCGCGCCGGAGTTGACGTCATAGAAGCCACCGCCGATCCGCAGGTTCCAGTCCGGGTCGAACCGCAGGATGCGCGCGGACGCGCTCTGCGTCGCGTCACCGCTGACGACGCCGCGATCCAGCTCGATCCCGTCGACGCCGTCGAGCACGAAGAGAATCATGTCCGCGCTATAGGGCGGAGAACTGGTCGAACCGACCAGAAAGACATTGCCGGCGTCGTCGGCGATCACGTCGCCGGGCACGTCCGAGCAGTACAGACAATTCGCTCCGTACGAGTGCGTCCAAAGCAGCGCGCCGGTCTGCGCGTCGCGCTTCACGGTGTAGAAGTTGTCGTTGCCGTTGCTACGGTCGCCGTCCGGATCGATCGAGCCGGTGATGTATACACCGCCAGCGCCATCGAGCGCCAGGCCGCGCACGCTGTTGTGATACCCGATGCCGTCGTACTGCTGCCACAGGAGCGCGCCGTCGCTGCCGCGCAGCTTGATCGTGCTGAAGCGATCGCTGACGTTGATGCTGATGCCGGTGACGTAGAAGTCGCCGGCGGCGTCCATTCGGATCCGGTGAGGATAGTCTCCGCCGTTCACGCCCCAGTTCGACTCCCAGATCGCCTCGCCGTCGTCGGCCGCGTACTTGATCACCACATAGTCCGGATGCAGCGAATTCATCACGCCGTGAATGAGCACGACCGGGTTGCCGTCCGCGTCGAGCGTGATGCCCTGAACGGAATCCTGAGAATAGGGACCGAACGCCGGCCCGTCCCACGAGCGGACCCACTGCACCGCGCCGGCCGCGTCGAGCTTCAGGATCAGCGCGTCCGCGCCGTCTCCGACCGTCCCGCCGCCGACATAGACCGCGCCCGCCTCGTCCACCGCCACACACGCGCCGTGCTCCGACGTGAACGGCCCGCTGGTGTACTCCGTCGTGTCGAGCAGCGCACCGGTCAGCGCGTCATACTGGAGCACCAGAACGCGCGCGTAACTCCCCGGACCGGGAGTGTTGCCGACGACATAGAGCACGCCGTCCGGTCCGAGCGCGATGCCGCGCGCCTGGTCGTGCCAGTTCGCGCCGCCGTTGAATACGTGCGACCACAGCAGCGCCCCGTCCGGACCGATGGCGGCGGTGATGCAATCCGTATTGCCCGATGGACCGTTAATACCCGTGACATAGGTGACGCCGCCCGCGTCGACCACCATTCCGGCCATCCCGGCCGAAAGCGAAGAACCCGCCGGCACGGTTCGAATCCATTCCGGAGAGAGCTCAGCTCGCACCGGCAGCGCAAGCAGAGCCGCCGCCGCTGTCGCCGCGACACAGGCGCAAGCACGTGAATTCCCCGTCGACATCATTGCATCCCCCTTCCGGTCCGCGGCGATCGATCACGCCGCGCACGCGGCCTCACAGCGCCAGGGCACATACCAGTCGAGCAGCGCGCCCGCGCGCTTGATACGCGGCGTGCGACGCGCGATCGGCGCTACGGCGCGCCGTAGTTCGTCAGCAAAGCACTCAAATCCGCAAGCCCGACGCATGCATCGCCGTCGATGTCCGCGGCCGCGTCGAACGCCGCATCCCCTTCGCACGTGCCGAACGCCGTCAGGAGCTGCGACAGGTCGGCCAGATCGACATCCCCGTCGCCGTCCAGATCGCCGGGCGCCGGCGCTTCGATCGGCGTCATGAGAATCGCGCCGATCGGTCCGGAGACGCCGTCGCGCGCCGCGGCCACGATCTGACGCGAGTTGTTGATTGCATTCGCGCCGCCATACTGCACGTACCACAAGCCCTCGCCCGGCGCGATCAGAGCGCCCAGCGCGAAATATCCCTCGCCGACCAGGTCGACGCCGGACGTCGTGGTGTAGTAGTACATCAGCGCGTCGCCAAGGTCGTTGATCGCCGTCGCGCTGGTCGTGGTCGCGCATCCGCCCAGGTACTCCCAGCCGATCCCCTGCCGGTAACGCATCGGAAACGTGCTGCATCCGGAGTATCCAATGATGTATCCGCAGAAATCGTTGTGGTTGTTCAGCGCCGCGCCGGCAAACCCGTTCCAGTTGCCCGGCGGGAGCGGGATGCTCGTCAATTCGCCCGTGGTCAGGTCGAGCAGACGCGGCCCGCTGAGCACCACCCGCGCGTCGTTGATGTCTGATCCCAGCACGCCGCCCGGCAGCGTCACCGGACCGGATTCCGTAAACAGCAGCCCATTCGAGAGATTCCAGCCCCAGAAGCCCGACGCGCCGAGAATGTCGCCCACGTTGTTGACCGCGTACGCCGCGCTCCACGGATCGCCGGGCAACCCGCTCAACACCTCGACCTCGTAACCGCCGCCGGCCGGCCGCCACACTGCCGCGGTCGGCTGCGTAATGACGTACTGATTCTCGCACACCGCCCCGACGATCACGCCTGCGTCATTGATGTCGTGGGCGCGTGAGCTCTGCATGCCGGACGGCAGCGGAAGCAGCTCGAACGGCTGCCCGTTGCGCGAGACGCCCGCCAGAAGCGCCGTGGCGTCCGGCGAGACGTTTCCGCATACGTCGCCGGACTCGTTCATCCCGGTACCGGTCCACCCCGCTCCGAGCCATTGCACGCGATACTGTGGCGGTTCCGCCCACGACGCGCTCACCGCCCAACCCACCACGCACGCGATCCCGATTCTCGCGTTCATTGATTACTCCTTCACTGGATTGCTTCGGCGTTCAGAGGCGATCCGACGTGCGGACCGGATGCGCCTTGGCGCGGCTTCGCAAGGTCGCCGTTTACGCGCTCGAAAGCCCGACCGGACTCTAAGCAAGTTTTGCGCCAGACCGCCGCGGTCCGATCGAAGCCGCCGATTCGGCGTCTTGGCCTGGCGAAGCGACCCCCACCTGTGGTGTAATGTGATCGCGTTCACAGAGTTGCGCGAATTCCCCACGCGGACGCGCGATATTCCCCATGCCGTTGCGGACGTCCGTCACGCCGCGTGCCGGGATCTGCCCCCGGCGATTGACGCAAGCGGGATCCAACGCATTCCAGCAGCCTTTGGCGCCGGCGAGTCTCGTTTGCTCGTTGCGGTGCGCCGGGATTGCGGGAATCGTCAGGGATTCACCTGCGCAAATAACGCGTCGCAGGTCTCCACACTGGACGCCGCGAACGGCGGGAGTGCGCACGCTCATGTACGTGCGCCGCGTGATCGTCCTCGCGCTGCCGATGCGATTGAATACTACGGGTGTCACAGGAGCCGTAGATGTCGAGCACAATGACACGGGACGTCGCCGCGCCGGATTCCAAGTGGTATGTCACCGCGATGGAGCAACTGGTCGGCGTGGTGCAGGACCTCTCGCAGGCCCGCTGCGTGGACAGCGTCGCGGCGATCGTTCGAAACGCGGCGCGACGCCTGACCGGCGCCGACGGCGCGACGTTCGTGCTCCGCGACAAGGACCAATGCTATTACGCGGACGAGGACGCGATCGCGCCGCTGTGGAAGGGAAAGCGCTTCCCGATGAGCGCGTGCGTCAGCGGCTGGGTCATGAACAACGCCCGCTCCGTCATCATCGAGGACGTGTACTCGGACGCTCGCGTCCCGACCGAAGCGTACCGGCCGACCTTCGTCCGCAGCATGGCGATGGTGCCGATCCGACGAAACGCCCCGATCGGCGCGATCGGCAATTACTGGGCGTCGCAACGGCTCGCGAGCGAACCGGAACTGGCGATCCTCCAGGCGCTCGCCGACGCCACGTCCGTCGCGCTCGAAAACGTCGAACTCGATGGGCAGCTCCGCGAGCAGGTGCGCGTGCTGCACGAGCACAAGGCGCGCATTCAGGAGCAGCGCGACACGCTCGAAGTGTTCACCCGCGCGCTGGCTCACGACCTGAAGGAGCCGGTACGGACCATGCGGTCCTTTTCGCGCCTCGCGCTCGAGACGGACCGTCGATCGGACGAGGGCGAACGGTACCTGCAATTCGTGGAGAGCGCCGCTCAGCAAATGCATCTGCTGGTCGAAACGGCGCTTGGTTACATGCAATTGGACGACCCGGCCGGCGCCAACGCCGAGCCCTGCGCGATGGCGCAGGTGTTCGACGCCGCGCGGAACAACCTCGCTCAGCTTATTCAGGAACGCGGCGCGACGGTCGAATGCTCCTCTCTGCCGGTCGTGCGGGCCGATCGCGCTCACCTGATCCAGGTGCTCCAGAATCTCATCGTCAATGCGATTCACCACAACGACCGCGCGGTCACCGTGCACGTCGAAGCGACCGAGCGGCCGGCTGACTGGCTCATCACCGTGCGCGACAACGGCGTGGGCATCCCGCCCGAGCACGCCCGGCGCATCTTCGAGCCCTTCAAACGGCTCACGACCCGACGCGACTCGGCCGGTTTCGGGCTGGCGATCTGCGAGAAGATCATCGCCCGAAGCGGCGGAGCGATCTGGTGCGAGCCGAACGTCGGCGCGGGCGCGACCCTCTGCTTCACGCTGCCGCGTGCGTCGAACGCGCCCGCCGTCTCACCGCCCGCGCCGCTAGCGCCGTCCGCGCCGCGCGAGCCGGCGAGCGCGATCGAAGCCGGCGACGACTGGCTGGCGCGCCTGCTGCTGGTCGACGACCGTCCGGATGACCTCACGCTCAGCCGCATCATGCTGTCGCGCGACGCGGCGCTGCAATGCCGGTTGCTCACCGCGCAGAGCGGCGAAGAGGCGCTCTCGATCCTGCAGCGCGAACCGATCGACCTGATGCTGCTGGACATCAATATGCCCGGTCTGGATGGGTTCGACGTGCTCGAACGAATGCGAAAGGACGGCGGCCTCGATCGAACCGCGGTCATCATGTGCACCGGCTCCGACCTCGAACGAGACAAGCAACGGGCGCGATCGCTCGGCGCGGCGGGCTACCTGACGAAACCGCCTCGTTTTGACGCGCTGGCGGAACTCCTGAAGCGCGTCCCCACCGTGCGCGTCACGCAGCAGGAGGACGGCCGGGCCCTGCGCCGCATCGACGTCCACGAGGGGTGAACCCGCCGCGCCGATCGCTCGTCGGACTGCGCGGCGTTCGCAGCGGAGACGTCGCACGGCGTCCGCTCGGGGTCGCATGCCCGAGGTGCGCTGCGCTTGCCGAAGCCGCACCTAGGCCGGCGCCAATTCGCAGACCAGCTTGGCGATCCGGTCGCCCCGAAGCGTCAGCGAATGCTGGATGATGACCGGATCGGGCAGGCCGGTTCGATCGAAGTTCCCCTCGACGCGCGTCGTCAGCTTTACGCCATCGCCCCGCGCCGCCACTTCGAGCGGGTGCAGAGCGACGCGCGGCTGATAGATATCCGTGTCGCCCCACTTCCGGATCGCGGGCAGCCCGCGGTATTCCCGTCCGGCATCCTGCACGACCGCGTCTTCGACAAAGAGCGCCGCGAAGTCGTTCGGAAGTTGGTCGTTAATCGAACGAAGGTACTCCGCTGCGATCGGGGGCAGTTGCTGGCTGTTCATCGTTTCACCTCAGGTTCGTGGTTTCGATCACGCGGCTCGGCCGACGCACCGGACTGTACGCAGGTCGGTTTACATTGTAAAGTAGCTTCTCATAGTGAAGTTACTTTACATGGAGATACAACATGGCCAAGTCCGATCCAGACAACGAGCATCAGCCGTTGGCCCGGCTGCTAAGCATTCTGGCGAGCCCATGGACGCTTCTGCTGCTGCACCGGCTGCACCTCGAAGGTCCGATGCGCTTCGGCCACTTGAGGCGACGGCTGGGTTCCATCTCGACGAAGACGCTGACGGAGCGCCTTCGCATGCTCGAAGCGGAAGGTTGGGTGACGCGCGAGTACGTGCCGACCGTGCCGCCGCAGGTCAGCTACGGCATCACGCCGCGCGTGCTGGAGCTCGACGGCGTCATGACGGAACTCGATCGCATCGCCGAGCGCTGGTACGGAAAACGAGCGAAGCCCCGCTGACGCAGACAGCTCAGCTATGCCGGCGGACCACCGTGCGCTCCGCCCCCGCCCGGACGCCCCACGGACGCGCGACGCAGCGCGAAAAAGCCAAGAACCGCGATCGCGGCCACGTTGGTCGCCTTCCAGCTCAGCAGCCACCACGGTCGATACCACGCGCCGGTCTGTGCTTCGACCACGTCGCTGAGACCGAACGCCACCAGCGCGACGCCGAGCGCCACGCCAAATCCCCGACGCAACCGCGCGACCGCGAAGGCAGCCAGCGCGAGCCAGACGCACGCCTCGGCGTAGTTCCCGTAAACGACGATGGGGTCGAGGGGCATGTCACGGGTGCAAAGCTTGCCGGCGACCGCGACGCATACATCCTGTTCGTGCGAGGGGAGACCGCTTCCCCGAAATGACCGCGCCTGGCTCCCGGGTGCGACGGCGACGATGCGGTGTTCGGCACCGCTCCGAAGGAAGCCTCGTCTTACGATTCGCCGAGCGATCGCGCGGTCGTGCTGCGGACGACGGGCGCGCTTGCTGCCGGCGCGACTGTCCGCGACACTGTCCCCATGCTAACCCGACTCCGCGTTCGAAACTTCAAGCGATTCGAGAATGTCGACATCGAGCTTGGGCAGGCCGTCGTCTTCGTCGGCCCGAACAACTCAGGCAAGACAACGGCTCTGCAGGCGCTCGCCCTCTGGGACATCGGCATACGCCGATGGAATGAGAAGCGCAGGGGGAGGACGTCGCCAGAGAAGCGCCCTGGAGTCACGATCAACCGTCGTGATCTGATCTCGATTCCAGTGCCGGACGCCAATCTACTGTGGCGCGATCTGCACGTCCGCGACGTCGAAACGGTCGAAATGGTGGACAACGGCGGGCAGAAACGACCGAGAACCAAGACGGAGAACGTTCGGATTGACGTGATCCTCGATGGTGTGACGAACGACAAGGAGTGGCACTGCGGACTCGAGTTCGATTACGCGAACGACGAGTCTCTGTACTGCCGCCCGTTACGTACCGAGGACGGTGACGGAGTCGGCCGCATGCCCGTTCCGGACGAAGCGGGCGAAGTACGAGTCGCGTTCTTGCCGCCGATGTCGGGCTTGGCGGCCGTCGAACCGAAGTGGGAACCGGGACGCATCAACGTCCTGATCGGCGAAGGTCAAACAGCCCAAGTGCTACGGAACCTCTGCTTTCAGATTCACTCCCAAGCGAAGTCGGAGAACTGGCAAAAGGTCGTCACTCACATCAGGGAGCTTTTCGGCACGACGCTGTTGCCGCCCAAGTACGTCCAGGAGCGCGGTGAGATCACCATGGCGTACGAAGAGGAAAGCCGGAAGCCGCTCGATCTTTCGTCCGCCGGGCGCGGGCTGCAACAGACATTGCTACTCCTCGCCCATCTCTACGCGAATCCAAGAACGGTGCTCCTGCTCGACGAGCCGGACGCCCATCTCGAAATCCTGCGTCAGCGTCAGTCTTACCGAGTACTGACCGAGACCGCCCAGGCGCTGGGATCGCAGATCGTTGCGGCCAGCCACTCGGAAATCGTGCTGAACGAGGCGGCGGAGCGAGACCTAGTCGTTGCGTTTGTCGGCCGGCCGCATCGTGTGAACGATCGTGGTTCTCAGGTTCTCAAAGCTCTCAGGGAGATCGGCTTCGACCAGTACTATCAGGCCGAGCAGCGCGGCTGGGTCCTCTACGTCGAAGGAGCGACCGACCTGGCGAACTTGCAGTCTTTGGCGCGGAAACTCGATCACCCGGCTGCCGCGTGTCTGGAGCAGCCGTTCGTCTGCTACGTTGGAAACCAGCCCGACAACGTGCGGAAGCACTTCCACGGGCTTCGCGAAGCGAAACGTGACTTGGTCGGTGTGGCGATCTTTGATCGCCTCGAGCGGCCGCTTCCCGACGACCTCGGCGCCACGGGACTCACGTGGCGGCGGCGAGAGCTCGAGAACTATTTCTGCCTTCCGAAAGTGCTCCTGGCCTATGCCAGGCACGACATGCCGGATGACCTATTCGGCCAGTCCGAGGCCGAGCGGCGTGAAGAGAAAATGAAGCGAATCATCAACGACCTCGTTCCGCGGCGTGCGTTGCACGATCCGTCCGACGTCTGGTGGATCGATACGAAAGCGACCGACGTGTTCCTGGACCGCCTCTTCTCCGAGTATTTCCAGGAACTCTCCCTGCCGAATCTAATGCTCAAGCGAGATTATCACCAGTTGGCCGAACTACTCGATCCGTCAGACATCGACCCCGAAATCGGCGAAAAGCTCGACGCAATAGTCGATACGGCGAACCGTGCGCGTCCGGCGATCTGAGCAGCGACCCCTGCCGAAACGCCCTCGTCTCCGCCCCCGTCTTGCACCACCACTCCCGCACGCACGCGTGCGCACCTTCTCGGCCGCGATCAACGTACGCCTTTCGCGGAGCGCGATCGCCCCTGATCGCCCATTCAGGCGGCATATCACGGTCGCTTACGTCCCTCGATGTACGCCGCGGGAATCGTCAGACGAAGCTCGCCGCCGGCGTCCCGCGCGTGCTGATTCAGGCGCGCCTCGAGCGCTTCGAAGACTGCGGCCTCCTGACTCGAGCCGCGCAGCGCGCTTCTCCAGCCGTCGAGGAACCCCACTCGGCTGAGGTATGCCCGCATGAGAGCAGAGCCGTCCGCGTAGCGAAGCGTAAAGCGTTCCGTGTGCCACTCGGTCACGTCCAGTCCGCCCGCCGAGAATAGCTCGTAAAGTCCTTCTCGCGTCGCGCGATGCGCCTGGTGCTGGCGAAGCGCGTCGACCCGATCGGAGTTCCCGGTTTGCACCAGCGTCCGCTCGAAGATTTCGTAGAACTCGTGCATGTGTCCCGCGAGGTTGGTCGTCAGCGCGACGCGACCGCCGGGTCTGCAGACACGACGGCATTCGGCCAGCACGGCCGCCGGCGCGTCGAAGTTGTTCACGCCCAGATTGGACACGATGAGCTCGAACGAATTGTCGTCATAAGGCATCTTCGCGGCGTCGCCGTGCGTAACGTGCACGTTCTTATTGCCGCGGACGCGCGCTTTCCGCCGCGCACGCGAGACGGCGTGGTCCCACGAGTCGATTCCATGAACGGCGCAGCTCGGTCCGAGGCGGTCCGCCAGCTCCAGCAGCGGGAATCCCGTCCCGCAGCCGATGTCCAGGACTGCTGGACACGGCGAAAGCCGGACGTGCCGAAACAGGAGCTGGCCGAACATCGACGACCAGTACGACAGGTCATCGAATGTGTCGGCGACCTCGGAATTCCCCACGTCCGTCGTGAAATCGAGGTAGTCGGTCATGGCTGGATTCCAATCGGTAGAGCTCGGCGCTGGCGGCGCGCGCCCACGATCGACGAAAGGCTGCGCGGCGCCGGTCAGGGCAGTCGGGCCGGACCAATGACGAAGATCGTGTTGCCGCTCGGGTCGAGCAGGTCGAACGTGCGAGCGCCCCATGGCTCGTCGCGCGGCGGACGGAGCACCGGCGCTCGCGCGCTCCATTCCCGGTAGTAGGCGTCCACGTCCTGCACGCGGAGCGAGACGCACGCGTTGCGGCCGTGGCCGTCCATCGGGCAATCGAGCGTGAGCTCGATTGTGCCGCGCGCTAACCCGAGCAGCCCGGTCCGGCCGTCGTCCGACGCCTCGAACTTCACGCGAAAGCCGAGAGCGCCGACGTAGAACGCCTTGGCGAGCGCAAGATCGTCGACCGGCAGAATCGGGATCGCGCGCTCGGCTTCAAGATTCGACATGCATACCAGTCCACCTTGTTCGCTGCGCTGCCGACCCAGTCAACCGCGTTTGCGCGCGGTCACCGGCGGCGAGCGTCGCGCCGAACCCCAGTGCTCGGTCACGCCTTGGCGGACCGTTCCTCGAAGCAGAGCCGATACACGACTCCGGCCGCGACGGCGCCAGCCAGCGGCGCGACCCAGAACAGCCAGAGCTGAGCCAGGGCCCACCCGCCGACAAACACGGCCGGTCCGGTCGAGCGGGCCGGGTTAACCGACAAGTTCGTCACGGGAATGCCGATCAGGTGGATGAGCGTCAATCCCAAACCGATGGCCAGCGGCGCGAATCCCTGCGGCGCGCGGCGATCGGTCGCGCCGTGGATGATGAGCAGGAACATGAATGTCAGAACGACCTCAGCCACGAGGCATGCCGTGAGCGAGTATCCGCCCGGCGAATGCTCCGCGTAGCCGTTGGATGCAAATCCGCCGGCCAGGCTGAATCCCTCTTTGCCCGACGCGATGAGGTACAGCGCGCCGGCCCCGGCCAGGCCGCCGATCACTTGCGCGACGATGTACGGGACGGCCTCAGAGGCTTTGAAGCGACCCCCGGCCACGAGTCCGGCGGTCACGGCCGGGTTCAGGTGGCAGCCGGAGATGTGCCCGATGGCATAGGCCATCGTGAGGACCGTCAAACCGAACGCCAGCGCGACGCCGACGAAGCCGATCCCGACGTTGAACGGCGTGTCCGCGACCGAAGCACCGACCACCGCGGCCAGTACGGCGCTTCCGCAGCCCCCGAAGACCAGCCAGAACGTCCCGATGAACTCCGCGACGCAGCGATTGCCGAGCGGCATGACGAACCCTCTCGTGGATCGAGCCGGCGGCCTGCGAACGAATGCAGTCGGAGCAGCGCGATCGGCATCCTGATTTGACTGTAAGCGACGCGCTGCGCACGCCGGACCGGCCGGCCGCCCGGAGTCCGATCCAGCGGGCGGGATTGTCGCTGCGGGCGCAGGCCGCGTCAACGAAGCGAACCCGGCGTCCGCGCAGTGAATCGGCTCATTTCGCGGCACGACACCGAATAAACGCGCGCAGCCGCGATCGAGCGGTTTGAAGCGACACCCTCCGGCGTGTCCAATCGCTCACGCGCAATTCGTGTCGGCGTCGCTGCACGACATCCGGTCTTCCCGGAACGTCGCGGACTCTCGCGCTTCAGAACCTGACCTTCTCGAACGCCGTACCGTTGAATCTGCATATGCCGTGCTCGTGCGTGCCGAGCCACAGCGTCCCGCCCCGGTCGCAGTAGATGGAGATCACGGTGATTGGATTGCCGTCGACCCGAACGGGGTAGTGCGTCAGGGCCTTGCCGTCGTGCCGCCACACGCCGGCGCCATACGTCGCCATCCAGACATCACCGACCTGATCTTTGGCCATCGACATGATGTACGTGTAGTCCTCGTCCACGCCGGCCGTATCGTGAGGAAGACCCGCAGTCTCGACGTATCGAAGCCCGCCGGCGCTCCGCGTCGCTGTTGCCGTCGGTCCCGGGTACATGTCGAAGCGGCTGCGTGTCACGGTGATCCAGAACTTCCCGTCTCGATCTTCGAGGATCGAGCGCGTGCCGAAGGTCCGATTGTCCTTTTCGTCGAAGCCCAGCTCCGCCTCGGATATCCAGGCGAAGGTCTTGCCGTCGAAGCGGCACGCTCCGAGACTCGCGGTGCCGAACCACACGTTGCCGCGGCTGTCCCGGTAGATGGTGTAGCCGTCATACGGGCTGTACCGGCGGTTCGGATACTTCGATCGGGGCAATTTGGCCTCGAAGGCGTCGCCGTCGGGCGTGGTCGGGACCTTGAGTTTCCGCAAGGAAGTTCCATCGTAGAAAACCGCGTGGGGCTGATCGCCGCCGAACCGGAACCAGAGATCATCCGGCCGGAGCGTCCACTCGGTGAGCGCGGGTTGCGAGTCGTCCATCGTCAGCGTGGTGAACGCGCGACCGTCGAACCTGCTGATGCCCGTCGCGGTGCTGATGTACAGATTGCCGAGCCGGTCCTCCTGAATATCGCCGATTTCGTTATCGCAGAGGCCGGACTCCTTGGTGAAGTGCTCGAAGTTCGTGCCCTGGCCTCGCCAGCGATAGAGGCCCTGCCCGTGGCTGCCGAACCAGTACGTGCCTTGGCTGTCCTGAAAGATGCGCCAGATCTCCTTGTGAAGCTCGGTCACGACCGAGAAGCGCGCGGCAGCGGCAGCACCGGGAGCGGCAAGCCGCTCCGTCGATGGAGCGGAGCTCGCGGGCCCGCTCAGGCAAAGGGCCACGAGGAACGCGTGTGAGGTTGCGCAAGTCAGAGCCATGCCTCCATGGATTGGCGCGCGGCACGCGTTGCCGGCGTCAGCAGGGGCCGCTCGGGGTCGATGAAGTGCAGGAAGAAAGCCCATCGTCCGCGTTCCGCATCGATCAGCTCTTCGTCGTACGGCGCCTGCCAGTTACTCTCGTCGACACCTGGAATCGACTGTGTGACGCCGGACCAATCGATCTCCGCATCGGCGGGAACGACCTCGATCTCAATCAGCCGCAGGCTCTCAAAGTGCTCCCGAGTGCGGATGCGGGCCTCCTGAAGCTCCTGACCCGCAAGGTCGGGCCCCCGCATGATCTCGAGCGCTTCGTCCAAGTCCGCCGCACTGTACACGATGGGATGGACGCCAATCACCTGGATGTTCATCTGAAGGGAGCCTCCCGGCGGTCGCCGCGAAACGCATGCAGTAAATCGAGGTGACGGTTCGCCAATAGCGCTAGCCTTCGACTACCGTTGGGTGTGGACAATCGAACCTCCCGCGCCTCCGCAATCCACGTGTAGAGCTGCCCGACTGCTGAAATCAGCACCTTCACGTCGCCTTGGTCGGAGAGCTCCTCCTCGGTCACCCCACCGTCGTCACGCCTTCTCCGCGATTCCGGCCGCGCGGCGCCATTGCTTCAGTTGGCCCAGGTGATGCGGCGGATGCGCCACAAGCAGCGTGATGGCAATGTGCCCAAGGGTCGGCGAATGCGGATGAAACGTCTGCGGCGAGGGTCTCGGAAAGTACGCTGCGTGCTTCTCGGCGACGACCGCGGCCAGTCGCGCGCTGCGGTCTCTGAACCGGTCCAGGAGTTCGCGCTTCGTCGCATAGGCAGCGCGGTCGGGTACCGGCCTTGTGCCATACCCGAACCGCTCCATCTCGGCGTCGGCCGTCGGCACGCTCGGGTCGTCGAGCAGCGACAGCAACACGCCCGCGTACGCGTTGAGATGCGACAGCGTCCACGCCGGGTGATTGACGATAGTGCCCGGCTGCTCGGCCATACGAGAATCCGGAACGTCCTCAATGGCCTCTGCGATGAACCCGTTGATCATCGCATGGAGATCGAGGATCGCGCCGATCGTGTTGAAGGAGTCGCGGGAGCTCATGGGATGAATGGTAAGCGATGCAGGCCGGAATTCGTCATCGCCGAGCGGGACTTCCGTTTCGCCGGGGAGTGGCATGCTTTCGCCGCAAGGCGAAAGCATGTTTTCGCGGATCAGGCTCAGCGGACAACATCCGACGCCGAATTCACCGAGGAAATCGGGGTGACAGTACGCCAGTTGAACTTTTTGTCGAGGGGATACGGGCCTGGGAGCCTGCATTCCGAGTTCTGCTGGCCTTGAAAACGTGAAACGTGAACACTGATCAAACGAAAATCCGCATCGCACCGTCGAAGGACTTGAGCAGGGTCGAGTCCTGACGAATGCTGTCGATGCACTTCTGATAGAGCGGGAGGCCGGTCGCAAGCGTGAAGCCCTTTGACGCTGGGCTTTCCATCGTCCCCGGACCGTCAATGCACGGCAGAATGCAGTCCAGTCGCACCGAGTGTTTAACCACGGTCAGAAATGGCATGTCGGCTACCTTGAGATCCCGGATTATGCTCGCCTGCGCAATCCACAATGAGGGTTCCTGCAGGTTACATGCCCGCGCGTGGTGGTGTCGCTGACAGTGCGACAGGTCGTTGTGCCCACACGGTGGCGGCGTGTCGAACCGGGCGAAGGTCGCGAGCCAGGCCTGTAATCTGGGAAGTTGGCTCGATGCTGCTTGGGTCGCGTTGATGAGCTGATTCAACTGGGGCTGGTCAATGTCAACGTGCCCGTCGCTGTCCGCCTGACCGAACGCGGTCCGCTGAACACGCTTGGCCTGTACACGGGCGTGGATCGCCAGTGCGCCCCGTTCGAATCGCCAGTACCAGTCTGCTCCGGTCTGGGTCTCCTCGGGCGGAGTGAAAAGCGTGATCTCCACGTTTTCCGGGAATCGCTCCCGCAACGTGGCTGCCATTTCGACCGTGATGCACTCCTCGCGGTAGACCTGACGAGACGTGGTCGTCTCCGACCGCAGCTCGCGTGCGAGCAACTGGTCACGAGCCAGAAGTCGGTTGATGACCTCGAACGCAGTGCGCGCGATGTCGCAAAGAACTTGGCGGTTGGCAGCCTCGCCGTTCATGTTCGTGTCGAAGACGGTCGGAGCCACTGGCAACCCGCATGCCGTGAAATGCGTTCCGTGAAACTTCCGCCGTGAAATCGGGGCGACAGGATTTGAACCTGCGACCTTCTGCACCCCATGCAGACGCGCTAGCCAGACTGCGCCACGCCCCGGACCCTCGAACGACGCGCCGGAGATCCAGTCTGCCAGCCCGGCTCGAGTCGCGCCAGCCTACGGATTCGCGCGGCGATGGTCAAGCATGGACCGAATCGCCCTCCGCGACGCAGACGCCGTGACGACCCAGACCGCCGCGCCGCAATCGTCACGCCACGCGCGTCAAAGACCGCGCCACCGCCTGCGTTCCACACGCGGTCCGCTCCGACAGCGCCGCGGCCCAACGAGACGCGGCGGGCCGCGGGACGAGCCTCTCTACGGCTCGTCGACCGGCGCCGAAGCGGTGGCCGGCGCAGCGCTCGGGGAAGGCTGCGTGTCCGGGCGACGCGTCAGTCGCCCCAGCACCATCGTCTCGGGGCGCGGGTGCTTCTCGCGGATCGGCTCGCCCTGAATCTCCTCGAACGAGATGCCGAGCGCTTCTCTCCGGTTCTCGTATTCGCGCAGCGTGAGGATCCAGATCGGTCCCCCACCCGCGCCGTCGAGCGCAGCCATGACGTGATCGGGCCGATCGATGTAGGCGATGCGGTCGTGCGTGATATAGGGATAGGCCGACGACTGACCCAGCCCGACGACATAGAGCGTCTCGTCGGCCGGTACGCGGGCGGTCGCTTCGCGCAGGAACTCGAAGGTGGCGCGCCGGTGGTCGCGACTAGGCATGACGACGCCGCTCACGATGCCGTACACGATCGGAATGACCGTGAACACGACCATGTAGACGCGCTTCGCGTGCGGCCTGACGGCGTCGACGTGCCGGACGAGGAGCAGCGCGCAGAAGATCGAGAGCGGCGGCAGAGCGGGGATGATGTAATGCTTGTGCTTGAAGAAACTGATCGTAAGGAATACGAAGCCGCCCAGAAACCATGCCCAGAGGAACTGGTGCGTTCGCGCGTTCGGCCCGCGGGCGTCGCGCCACAGGAGCTTCGCCCCGATCACCAGCGCGATCGTCCACGGCAGGAACAGCCAGGGCACGGTCCAGAAGTAGAACATCGGCGATTCGGTGCCCAGGTGGGTCAGGCCGAGGAAGCGCATGAGGGAGTTGTAGGCCCACTGATCGACCGCGGCGCCGCGGTCCTGGAGCCATGCCGCGACGTGCCACCAGCCGGCGATGACGATGAAGCAGAGGATCGTGGGCGTCCAGACGACCGCCCGAAACGGCTTCCACGAGCGGCGAATGGCGCAGAAGGACAGGACGGTCGTGCCGAGGAAGACCGCGCCGACCAGACCCTTCGCCAGGACGGCCAGGGCTGCGATGGTGTAGAACGCGACGCCGTGATGCCAGGGGAGGTCGAGGTGTCCGCGGGCCCAGCGGCTCATCAGGACGGCGTTCCCGCCGGCGACGAGCAGCGTCAGGGGCATGTCGATCTCCCCGAGGCGGCCGTGCGTGAACGCGTAGACGGTGGTGGCCTGCACGAGACCGGCGAACAGCGCGGCGCGCGATCCGACGAATCGACCGGCGATCCAGGCCACCAGGACACTCAGGCCAATCGCGCTCAACGCTGCGGGGATTCTGGCGACGAACTCGCTGAAGCCGAAAAGGGCGAACCCGACTGCGGTCACCCAGTTCACCAGCGGCGGCTTGTCGAGCCAGGAGCCGCCGGCGTAGGGCGGCACGATCCACTCGCCATCGGAGAGGATCCGCTGCGCCGGGTGCGTCACCATGACCTCGTGGCTGGACAACGTCCGACTGTCGCCGAGGAACGGCAGGTAGATGGCGGCGGCATAGACCGCGACGAAGAGAAGCGTCGCAATACTCGCCCGGGACGAACCGTGCTCGGCAGATTGCATAGCCGACGGGTTCGCGAAGTCGCTGGTTTCTGAGCAAGACGTGCTCAATCCGCTCCGTCCATGCTCGGGTCTCGACCTGCCCGCAGTGAGTCGGTCCGGGGCGCGATCGCGCAAGCTCGGCCCCGTCTAGGAATGCCAATCCACCACGCGCCCGCGCTTCCGGCCAGCGTTGCCGTTCGAACCGCGCTGACGGTTGCAGCGCCGTCCCGCACGCACGCCGCCGCCGATCCACACGCGCCGCCAGCGCCGGCCGCCCTGCTCACGTACGCCCACCCGCGTGCTCGCCCGGAATCTCAAACGAAGGGAAGCGCGTCAGCGGTGGTCGCAGGGTCGGCTCCGCGTCGGCGTCGAGCTGCGTGAACACCGACCAATCGTATCGAAGCATGCACAACCCGTGGCGGAAGCCGTCGAACGCGATCTCGAACCGCTCCCCGCGGAGCTCCCGCAGCAGCCAGCCCGGGTAGTCCGCGCCGGCCGCGATGCCCATCGGCGCGCCGCCGCCGAAGCGTGGGTTGATGTCGATGAAGCAGATCCGCCGCTGCGCCGTCACGATGCACTGAAGCGTAATCATGCCCAGAGCGCTCGGCCCCAGCGCCTCCGCGACGCGCCGGCCGGCGGACATGATCTCCGCGTCCTTCACGACCACGCCGCGCGTCACCTCGCCCCCGCGCACCTGCAATCGTCGACGCGGCACGACGCATCGGGGTCGCCCGGTCAGACCCGTGTACACGTCGAGCGTGTAGACCTCGCCCTCGAGATACTCCTGAAGAATCGGCTCTTCGACGCGCGCCAGCAGGAATTCCAGTTCGGCCGCGCTCGACACGACGTGCGCCCCTACGCTCGCGCTGCCGTGGCGCGGCTTGATGAAGCAGCGCTGCGCTGGCGTCGGCGAGAATCGGCGCTCGTCGGGCAGATGGGTGGCGGGCGTGTCGATCCCGTGCGAGCTCAGGAATCGGTGCGTCTCCAGCTTGTCGAAGCAGATTCGCACGACTTCCGGCGCCGCCACAAGCGGACGGCAGCCCGCCGCCGCAATCGCGCTCGCCGACTCCGCCAGAATGGGAAGGTCGGTGTCGATGGTGGGGACGATCGCGTCGGCGCGGCTGTCGCGCACGATTTGCATCAGCGCAGAGACGTAGCTGGGGTCGGCGATCTTCGGCGTGAGATGCGCTTCGTCCACGCACGCGAGCGCCGGGGCAGTCGGCGTAATGTCGGTGCCGATCAGCCGCAGCGAGACGCCGAGCCGCGACGCCGCCGCTCGAAACGCCTGGAGCAGCTCGACCCGCCGCCCGACGCAACTGAACAGGAGCGTGATGTCGCTGCTGCGATCCGTGCCTTTGCCCATGCCGATCCGCTTCCCCGGCAACGCTCCCGGCGTCGCGCTCATGGCCCGCGCCGTCCCCGCTTCGGCCGACTGCCGCCGCGATCCGGGGCATGCGGCCCGGCGGAAGCGCGGGCGAAGCTCCGCCCTGCCTCCGCTGCTGACGCCAGCGTCGCAAGAGCGTAGCCGCGCTCCGCTGAATTTGACAGTGCACGGCGCGCGAGCTAGGTTTGCATATCGGTTGCAGGAGGCCTTGTGCGATGCGACACAACACTTTCAGCAAGCTGATCTTGCGCTATGTCCGACCCGCCGCGGCGGCTTTCGCGGCCGCGTTGCTCGCGTCTCCGGCCCGAGCGCAGGATCCGGCGTCCGCGCCCGCTGCGTCGCAGCCCGCGGCGCGGCTGCGCGTCCTCGGGGACAACGTCAACATTCGCTCGCGGGCAGACCTGAACAGCATGATCGTCTGCCAGGTCGGACGGGACGCGGTGCTTACCGCGGTCGGCCGCGAGAACGGCTGGTACCGCATCGTGCCCCCGCCGAACGCGTTCTCGTACGTTTCCGGCGAGTACATTCGCCGCGTTTCGCCCGAGCTGGGCGTGGTCGCGATCACCGACGGCACGCTGCGGGTCCGCGTGGGCAGCACGCTGACCGATTCCGACCCCATGACCCACGAAATGCAGACCCGCCTCAACAATGGCGCCGAAGTCCGAATCGTCGGCGAATTCGGCACGTGGCTGCGGATCGTGCCGCCGCCGGATGTGTTCTGCTACATCTCCGAGGACCTGGTCGCGGTTGAAGGAGACACCGCCTTCGAAGCCCCGCGCCCGGGCGACCCGCCCGTCATCATCACCCAGCCCACGGCGGAGTTCACGATTCCGCAAGTCGAACCGCAACCGAGCGGCTCGACACCGACCCCGACGGACGTCGCCGTCAGCGACTCGGCGGTCGCACCGCGCCCGGTCGAGCCGGCGACCGTCGGCGATGGGCCGTGGGCGCGGCGCGTTCGCGTCATCGAGGAGTGGATCGCGGCCGAGCGAACCAAGCCGCCCGCACGGCAGGATTGGCAGTCGATCGTCGCGCAGTTGCAAGCGGTTCAGAACCAGTTCGAGGAGCCTCGAGCCGCGGAGCGAGCGACCGCGCTGGTTCGTGAGATCGAGTCGCGCCCGGTCGGCGCGCCGCCGACGTCGATCGAGCCAACGCCGTCGCTGCCGGCCTCTCCCGCGACGGTCGAGCGTCCCGCCGCGGGCGTGTCCAGCAGCGCCGACGGGACGGCGATGCCGACGGCGTCGCCGCAATCTCCCTCTGCCGCCCCGGTGGATTTGCCCCGCGGCGCGCCGCCGGCAGCATCGGACGTGTCGCAGTCCCAGCCCGCATCGACGGACGCGGGCTCCGGCAAGTTCGACGCGCAGGGAGTGTTGCATCCGACATTTGCGATTCCCGTCGGCGCGAACGGCCTGCGATACCGCCTGATCGACCCGGTAACGAAGCGCGTGCGGGCGTATGTCGAGTTTCCGTTCGAACTGAGCGTATCGCCCAGCGCCAGCGTCGGGCGCTACGTCGGCATCCGCGGCACGCTGGTCGTCGAGGCGGACTTCGCCGCGCCGCTCTATCGCGCCACCAGCCTGACGACCATGCAGCCGCCTCGCCAGCCCCCTCGCGAGACGCCCTGACGCACAGTAAGATTCTTCGGCGATCGGGATTCACGCGGCGTCTTGGCCAAGGATACAGTGACATGCATCAACGACGTGTTTCGTGGCGGCGAGTCCTCGCAACCCTCAGTGCCGGCGGCAGCCTGTTTCTGCTCGGCGAGTGCGGGCTGAGCGACCAGCAGTTGACCTCGATCGCCACCTCGACCATCTCGACCGGGCTAAACACACTCGTGTCCCAAGGTCTCGCCGCGCTTCTGACGGCGCTTACGCAGGGCGCCACGACGATGTAGGCCGTCCGATTCGACCCGATGCCGCCGGCCGACGCGCCGAGAGTCGCGCCGTCGCGAACTCGTGGCGATTCCGAGACCTGAACCGCGCCGCGACCGCGCGCGAGCTGGCGAGACGCGCGATTGAAATCACTCGACGTGCTCGGCCCGCTGACGGTGGTGGCGCCGAATGCGCGTTCCATGACGGCCGGTTTCGGGATCGACTCTACTTTTCCGACAGCTCGAGCGCGCCGGTCCAGTCGTCCGGCGGCGGATTGCCCGCCAGCCGCTCGCACGCCATCGCGTATTCTCTGGCGGCCAGATCCTCCGGCCGGCTGCGCAGGCACGCCTCGAACGCGGACCGCGCGTCCGTCCAGCGCCGCTGCTGGAACCACTCGACCGCCGCGCCGAATTCCCTCGCATAATCCAGCAGCGCAGGCGGCGTTTGACCCGTCCGCCCGAGAAGCTCGAGCACCTGCACCGCCTGCTGCTTGCCTTTGACCCGAACGCCGCCTAGCGCGCGAAATGCGAAGCGATCGCCGACCTGCTCGCGCGCTGTCGAGTTCACGAGCACGCGCGTTCCGTAGAACTTGTTCGCCGATTCGAGCCGGGCTGCGACGTTCACTGAATCGCCGATGCAGGTGTAGTCGAATTTCTGCGCCGAGCCGCACGGACCGACCACCGCCCGCCCGGTCGCCACGCCGACGCGCAGAGCCAGGCTCCCAAACACCTCGTCGCCCGAGCGCTCGCGCTGCTCGCGTTTGAGCGTCTCGAGCGCGTCAAAAAGGTCTACAGCCGTCTCGCACGCGCGCAAGGCGTGATCCGGCTGCGGATAGATCACCGGGTTCCAGAACGCGAAGATTCCGTCTCCGATGAACTTGTTGATCATCGCCTCGTGCCGCAGCATCACGTCGCTGAAGCAGCCCAGGCACGTGTTGAGCACTTTCTGCGTGCGCTCCGCGCCGATCTGCTCGGAGATGCTCGTGAACCCGCGCAAATCGGTAAACACCGCCGTCACGACGCGCGATTCCGCCCGCTGACACAGCTCGGGATTCTCGGCCACCTGGCGCGCGATCTCGCGCGACGTGTACTGCGCGAGCGCCGTCGCCAGATGCCGGCTCTCGCCCTCGACGAAGATGTACCGGAACACGGCGATCGACACATAGGCCAGCGCGATCGCTGCCAGCGGCGCCGCCAGCGGCGCCCACAGCAACCACCATCGAAACGCCAGCCAGCCGGCCATTCCGACATAGACCAGCGCCACCAGCCCCACGCCCAGCACCGCATCGCGCGGCCGGCGCAGCACGCTGATGATCGTCGCCGCCACGCCACACAGGACGGTCAGCGCCGTGGAGGCAGCCGGGGTCGTCCACGTGACGAGCTGCCGCGTCAGCAGTCCGTTCAGCAGATTCGCGTGCGCCATTACGCCCGGGGCGCGCGGATGCGTCGGGATCGGCGTCATGTCGGCCAGCGACGTGGCGGTGTAGCCGACCAGGCACACCTTGCCTTGCACAAGCGGACGCAGCCGCTCGATCGCGTCGTCCACCACGCGCGTGATCTCGACGTTGGCTTTCTCGAAGCGCTCCAGCTCCGACAGGATCGACATGCGCCCGGCGACGCGCTCGAGCTCGCCTTCCGGCAGCGCCGTCGGGTCAGCCATGGCTTTCTCAAAGTCCGCGCGGATCCGCGCGGCGTAACGCGCCTCTCGCTCGGCGACGCGCTGCTCCAGGTTTCGGATCATGCCCTCGAGCGCCTCGGCATCGACGACGTTCCCGCGATACCGCGCGTGCAGCGCCTGCTGGCCCAGGCTCGCGATCGCGTCGAGTTCCTCGATGTGCTCAGGCCCCTCCTCGAATCCGGGCGAATTGATCAGTTGCGCCAGCTCGTCCTGAATCACTTCCAAGTTGTAATCGCGCAATCGGCGATGCTCGGCGACCATCCACAGCGCATTGGCAGGAATCCGGCGAAACTGACGGGCGAAGTCATTGCCCGGCGTCCACGGCAGCACGAATCGCCCGTCCGGCTGCAACTGAAGATCAATCGGCCCTGTCGGCGTCGGGAGCCGAAGCGCCCCCGGCGAGTACTCGATTCGCTCGGCCGAAACGCCCAGCACGTCGCACGCGACCGTCAGCGCGAGCTGCGAGTACAGCCGGTCGCCGTGGCGGATCACCAGACGCTCGCGACGCATCACGCCGTCGCGATCCGGTTCGAAATTCACGAAACCGCACCGCCGCGCGGCCCGCGCGTGCAGGAAGTAGACGGGCGTAACCGCTTCGACCGGCGTCGCCAGCGACCGAAGCGCCGCCGGGAAAGGCAGACACTGCCGCGCAGTCGCTTCCTCTCCCAGCACTTCGCGAAACGCCACCGCCAGGGAACGCTTTACGCCCGAGTTGTTCTCGAACGGCCTTTCCGAGACCGATTCGAACAACGCTCGGAACGTCTCGGCCGGCGGCTGCTCGTATCGCAGCGGATTCTCCGCGAGCCAACGCTGCGCCCGGCGCCGCAAAGCGGCCGACAAGCACCTCGGGAACGCCGCTTCGATGAACTGCACGTCCGCGCGGTCCGAATAGCCGAGCTGGTCCAGCACCTGCGCCTCGCCCCAGTCCGGATTCTCCTGCAACAGCGCCACGATCCGGGCGCGATCCAGCGGCCGCTCGTCCCCCAGCGTCTCCCCCTCGGGCAGCGTTCGCCGCAAGGCCGCGTGCCGCGCGAGCACTTCGGCCAGCGCCGCATTCGCGGCCGCGCGGTCGCCTCGCACCAGCGCGTCGACGGCCGCGTTGAACTCGACGCTGCGTTCGAGGTCGGCGGCCGGGTGATGAAACGCGAGATAGATCTTTCCGCTTCGTTCGAGCGCGTTGCGGAGTTCGAAGTCCGGGAAGAGCTGCTCCGGATTGCTCTCGGTCAGCTCGATCGAGTCATACGCGACGTCGCCGTCGTTCGGCGTCTCTGTGCGCAGCGGCTCCGGTTCGACGTAGGTGATGTCGACCAGCACCGCGACGGGCTGAAGTTCCGCCAGGACGGACAGGATCGCGGCCTGGTAGTCGCGGGGCCACGGCCAGCGCCCCACCGTCTCGAGATCGCGATCGCCGATGTCGATGCAGGTGATCTGCTCGCTCTCCTGGATCGGGTTGATCCAACGCGAGCGGAAGCGGAGATCGAGCGTGATCAGCTCGAGGCGTTCGAGCCCGCCGGCGAGCTGCGCGGCGACCACCAGCGCGCAAGCCGCCGATCCCAGCAGCGACGAATACAGGATGGCGCGGTGCTGGCGCTTGGTCACACGGCGTATGGTGCGCGCGGGCGGCATTCTGGCAAGCGCGGCGTGCGGTGCGTCCTCAAGCGATCCAGCGCCCGTCGCCAAATCGCACACGTTTGATCCTATTTCGTCCGAAACGGAACTGTGCGGAGCGTCGCCCGGGGGGTATCATTGCCGGCACAGGTCGCTCGCCGCGCGGCGGGCGGCTTCATGCCGAAGTCCAACATGCCGAACCGGGGAGAACACTCATGCCTAGCTCCACTGCCAAGCGCCCGCCCGCGGCCGACAAGCGCGCCGACCTCGCAGGACCGGGCGTCAGCACGTACGACGAGGTCGAGAAGATTCTGCCGGCCGACTACAAGCCGCTGCTCGGTCCGATGGACTGCGCACGCGCGGTCTACGCCGTGAAGCACTACATCGAACTGCACCTGTGCCGCGAGTTGAACCTTCACATGGTGCCGGTGCCGCTGATTGTCGATCGCGACAGCGGCGTGAACGACTACCTCGACCGCGACGGCTCTCGCACCCCGGTCGAGTTCCCGTGCGGGCTGGGGCTGGATCGTCCGATCGCGGCGCAGGTGGTTCAGGCCGCGACGAAGTGGAAGCGCATGGCGCTGCGGCAGTTCGACTGCAAGCACGGCGAGGGCATCTGCACCGACATGCGCGCCGTACGCAAGGACTACTTTCTGGACCACGACCACAGCGCGTACGTCGATCAGTGGGACTGGGAACGGGTGATCGCTCCCCAGGATCGCAATCTCGATTTCCTGAAGGACGTGGTGCGCAAGATCTGGCGCGTCATCCACGGCGCAGGCGAGCACGTGCGCAGCATGTTCCCGGCACTCCAGACCCCGCGCTATCCCGATTTTCCGCAGGAGCTGAAATTCCTGCATGCCGAGGAACTGCTCGACCTGTATCCCGACCTGCCACGCAAGCAGCGCGAGACGCGCGTGCTCCAGGACGTCGCCCCGGCCGTCTTCATCATCGGCATCGGCTGGCCGCTCCGCGACGGATACCCGCACGAGATGCGCGCCGCCGACTATGACGACTGGGTCACCGAGACCGTGCAGCGCGGCGACCAGGTCTTCCACGGACTGAACGGCGACATCCTGGTGTGGAATCCGGTCACTCAGCGACGCCACGAACTGACCAGCATGGGAATCCGCGTCACCAAGGACACCCTGCGCGTGCAGCTCCAGATGTCGAATCAGGAGCACTTCCTGAAACTGCCCTATCACCAGGCGATCCTGAACGACCGCATCCCGCTCAGCATCGGCGGCGGAATCGGACAGTCGCGCACGTACATGTACCTGCTGCGAACCGCCCACCTCGGCGAAGTCAGCGTCACCGTCTGGCCGAAGCGGCTCCGGGAGATTTGCGCCAAGCGAAACATCCACGTGCTCGAATAGCCCGCTCTCCCGGGCGGCGTCACGCGGGCGCCGCCGAGCATCCGGGTCGCGAACGGCGGCTGCGACCGGTTGACCCCCGGTCCGCAGCCGCCGATCATGCCGCAGCGTCGCTGAGATTCGGACAGCCATGAAGAAGCCACCGCTGAAGAACCTGAAGTTCGAGGACGCGCTCGAACGCCTCGATGCCATCGTCCGCGCCATGGAGAGCGGCGAAATCGGCATCGAAGAGTCGATCGCGCGTTACGAAGAAGCCATGGCGCTCAAGGCCCATTGCCAGCGCATCCTCGATGCGGCCGAGCTGCGCATCCGCAAGATTCAGGTCGACGCGGCCGGCCAGTGGAGCGAAACCGCGCTCGAGACCCCGTCCGAGTCCGACACTTCCGCCGGCGAAAGCGATACGCCGGGCGATTGACGCGCCCACTTGTCCGCCCGGTCCCGATCGAAAACGGTGCCGCGTGCTGTTCACGGCCGTCCGCACGATCCGGCAGCTCGCGTTCGAGGCGCTCGACTTCGCCCTGCCGACGTGCTGCGCCGCCTGCCGCGCGCCGATCGCCGGACGAGACGCGGCCTTGTGCTTCGCCTGCCGCGACGACCTCGAACGCCCCGACGCCGACTACTGCGGCCGCTGCGGACGCACGGTTCATCCCGACTCTCGCTTCGACCGCGGGTGCGGCCGGTGCCATCGTGAAGCGCACTGGAACGTGGCGGGCATCGTTCGGGCTGGCGCCTATGGTCGGGAGACGCTGCGACGGCTCGTGTTGCGGGCGAAGTATTCGCGCGACGAGCGCGCCGGCGCGCTGTTGGCCGAGCGTCTCGCGGTCGCGCTGCAACTCGCGCCGTGGAGGTCGGAGATCGACATGCTCGTGCCGGTGCCGATGCACTGGCTGCGGCGCTGTCAGCGGCCGTGCGACCACGCGCGCGAACTGGCCCGCATTCTCGGGCGGCGTGTGGGCCGCCCGGCGCGCTCCGCCGTGGTTCGCCGGCGCGTCTACTCGCCGAGCCAGACGCACGCGACGAGCTTCGGCAAGCGCTTCGAGAACGTCCGCGACTGCTTCGCGGCGAGCCGCGCACGCGCGGTCGCCGGCGCGACGGTCTGCATCGTGGACAACCTCCTGGTGAGCGGCGCGACCGTTCACGAGGTTTCGCGCGTCCTGCGTCGCGCCGGAGCCGCGCGGGTGTACTGCGCTGTCGCGGCACGGGACATGCCGCCGGGCGACGTCTCGCCCAGCGGCGGCGTCGAGGGCCTGCGGTCGCCGGAAGCGATCCGCGAATAAACTTCACTCATGGATTTTCGCTTCGCTTGGTCGATATCCTCTGTGACATGAGTACGCTTGCGCGCCGCATCGCTCAATTGCTGGCGACCCTCGCGCCCGGTCTGGCGTGCGGCTGCCTTGCGCCGCGGCCCGGCCCGAACATGGACGCCGACAACGGTCTGGTCTGGCTGCTGCCCGGAATCGAAGGCGGCGCGTGGTCCCTTGCGGAGGCGACGCGGGCGCTGGTCGACTTCGGCTTGGCGTCCGAAGTGCGCGTCTACGACTGGTGGCAGCCGAACCCCATGCGCAACCTGACCGAGCTGAACGAGAACCGCGAGCGCGCTCGGCAGATCGCGACGGCAATCGCCGCGTTTCACGCCGAGCACCCCAGCGCGCCGATCGACCTGGTCGGCTATTCGGGCGGCGGCGGGCTGGCGGTCTTTGTCGCCGAGGCGCTGCCGCCGCAGGTCCGCCTGCGCTCGCTCATTCTGGTGCAGGCCGCGATCAGCCCGGACTTCGATCTTTCAAACGCGCTCGCGCACGTCGACGAATGCCTCGCGAACTTCTACTGTCCGACGGACGTGTTCATACTCGGCGCCGGCACGCGCCTCTTTGGCACGATGGATCGGCGATTTGTCGCGGCGGCCGGTCAATCCGGGATTCACCTGGAAGCCGCCGTCCCGGACGCAAGCCTGCGCGGCAAGGTGCGGCAGACCGCCTGGACGCCGGCGGACATCGCCACCGGCCACCTCGGACATCACAACGGCTGCCTGACTTACGCATGGAACGCGCGGCACGTCGCGCCGCTGCTGGCCCGCCCGCGGGGCGCCGAATCGCTCCCTAAGGCCGAATCCCCAGCGTCGCCAGATGATCCAGCGAGCGCTGAATCCGGCTGACGAGCATCTCCACGCTCCGCGACTCGCCCTGCACGCCGTCCACTTCAAGAGTCAGCGGCCCGGCGAATCCGACGCGCGACAGTTCACGGATAATTCCGGCGAAATCCACGTGTCCCTCGCCCAGCGCGGGGAAGTTCCACTCGCCGAAGCCGCCGGCCGTATCCTTCAGATGCACGCCGCCCACGTGCGGCGCCATGCGCGTCAGTTCCGCGACGGGGTCGAGACCGTGGTTGTAAAACTCAACATTGGCGGGGTCAAAGTTGATCTGCACGACGGCCGGCGTCATCGCGGCGATCGTCCGTAGCGCGGTTTCGGCGTTCGGCGCCAGCCCCGGATGCGTTTCGATCAGCACGGTCACGCCATGCCGGCCGGCAACGCGCGCCACAGCGCCGAGCCGCGCGATCGCCGTCTCAAACGAGACTCCCTCGACCGCGCCGCGAATGAGCATCCGCCGGCAGCCGAATGCCTCAAACGCCGGCATCTCCGCGCCGACCCGTTCGGCAACATCGTCGCGCGACAGGTCGCACGCGGATTGCAGAACGCTCGCCCGCAGGCCCAGCAGCGCGAGCTTCTCGACGGTTGAAGCGATGTGCTCAGGCGCCGGGACGTGCAGCTCAATCCAGCGAATGCGCAGCTCGGCGATCAGCCGCGGCGCGTCGTCCACGAACGGCCGGAAGATGGACGCCCGGCAGGCCAGCCGAACCCCGCGCATCAGATCCAAACCGCCTGACGCCGCGTCAATTGTCCAAAATGCGGCTGACGATGTAGATCACGCCGCCGGCGCTGACGGTCGTGGCGATCGCCGTCACGCTCGTTGCGAACTCGGTGCACGCGGTGGTTTGCAGCAGCACGGCGCCGCTGGCCAGACCGGCCATCCAGCGACTGAGACGAATCCATTTCACAGGCCATCCTCCTGGTTGCTGTCCGGGCGCGCGCGACGCGCGCCCGCTTTCGCTCGGCGGAACTATCCTCGCGGCGCGCCCCGCCGTCAATGACGCAGGACCCCGTGCCGCCGGACGCAGCGCCTCAAGGCGTCTTCTCACCCGATCCAGACTCCGCGCTTTCCCCGTCTGCCGGATCGTCGGCCGGCCGGCTCGCCGCGCTCTCCAGGGCGCGCTGCGTCGCCTTGACCACTTCATCGGCCGGCAGGATCAGGCCGCTCATCACGTCCTCCATGCTGCTGAGGTTCGAGAGCATCGCCATCGGGTTGCCGTCCGTGTCCTCCGCGTCCGGCACTTGCAGCACGCTCACGCCGATGACGCGCCCGTCTCCGTCATACACCGGCAGTCCGAGGGTGCCGAGCGCCGCCGACGGCACCAGCAGCGTGCGCGGCTTCTTCGTCACCGCCGCGACGCGCGCCTCGCTCACCACCGGAACCCGGTCAAAGTACTTCGCCATGCGTCGGACGCCGCGCACCGTGTCGCCCACAGCGCACACGCCGGCCTGCGAGAAATCGACGTGGTCATACCCCTCGCTCCGCGGCTCGCGGATTCGAATCCATGCCAGATCGAGCTCCGTGTCGCGCGCGATGAGTTCGGCGTCAACGCCCTCGTGATCGTCGCCGATCAGCACCTTTAGATCGCTCGGCGTCGCGGTGACGTCGCCCATCGATCCGATCATTCGGCGCATCATCCCGACCATGCCGCTCAGTTGCGTATTCGAGCACAGCACCAGCCCATCGCGACTCACCACCGCGCCGGTCGTCTCCTGTTCCGCCTCCGTGTCGCCCATGGCGCTCATCGCGCCGCCCATCTTGATCTTCAGCACGAACTTCACCGTCACCAGCGACGGCGAACGGGCCGCGACCAGGTCGGGAAACGGCTGCTCGCCCGACGCGAACGCAGCCGGGACGGCCTGCAGCATCAGCGCGATCGCTAACGGGACGAACGCAGTGGGGCGAATCATCAGCGCACTCCGAGCGAGAGGGGCGGTTCGAGCGTCGGGCCGACTCCGGCCTCCAGGCCACGCTAGCTTGACGCCGCTCAGGCGAAAGCTCAAGCGACGGGCGCGAACGCCGATTTCGTTTCTATAATAGGCGGCATGAGGACTTTGCGGATGCGCCAACCCTGTCACCTTCACGCGCCCCTGCTCGCCTTCGCATTCCTGCTGCCGAACGCCTGCGCAGCGATCGCCGCCGCACAGGAAGTCGCCGCGGACACGCCCGACGTCATGCAGATTCTTCGCGACGCCGACGCGGCCGCGCGATCCATCCGGACGGTCGTCTGCACCGCCGAGAGCTTCGGGACCGGCGCGTGGCAGGATCGCTTTCCTCGCTCGCAGGCGAAGCTTTACCTTCGCAAGGTGCCGGGCGAGGTGCTGCCGCAGATTCGCGCGGAAATCAGCGGACGCGTCGGCCGCAGCGGCACGCCCTATTCGCGTTCCGTGCTTACGTCGGACGGCGAGTCGGTTCTGCAGGTCTATCCCGAGGAGCGCGTGGCGATCCGCGGAGTGCTGCCGGAAGCGGCTCGCCTGCTCGAGCCGCTCCAGCAGTCGCTGATGATGACCGAGTTCGCGCACCCCAAGCCCTTTGAAGACGAGCTGAAGTCCGAATCGGTGACCTACGAAGGCACGCAGGACATTCACGGCGTCGAATGCCACAAGCTGGTCGTGTTTTATGTCGGCGGAACCGCCCGAGCGCGGTGGTACCTGTCCATCGAAGACAAGCTGCCGCGCCGCGTGGACCGGATCGACGGCCGATCGGGCCTCTACGGCGCCCGAGCGCTCGAGCTGCGCGACGCGCAATTCAACGTCGAACTTCCGCTGGAGACCTTCGCCACCATCGCCCCGAAGGACTTCCGCGTAGACGCCATCAGCAGCCGCGCCAAGGTCCGCGCCGAGCCGCGACAACTGCCGCCCGGAAGCATCGCGCCCGACTTCGTCCTGCGAGATCTCGCCGGCCGCGACGTGACGCTGGCTCAGCATCGCGGGAAAGTCGTCGTGCTCGCCTTCTGGTCCACCTGGCACGCGCCCGCCGCCGCCGCGCCTTCATGGGTCGAGCAGGTCATTGCGGCGCACCCGGCGGAAAGCGTGTCCGGCCTCGCCGTTCACGCCTATGACCGCCCCGCGGCGGACGCGCGCTCGGTGACGGGCCGCGGCGCTCTCGCACGGACCGTCGTGCTCTTGGACGGAGACCCGACCGCCGAAGCCTACCGCGTGGACGGCGTCCCGACGTATTACGTCATCGGACGGTCCGGGCACATCCGGCAGTCGTTCACCGGCGCGGCCCAGGACTTGCCGCAGCGCCTCGCCGCCGCCGTCGCCGACGCGCTCCACGACGCCGAGCCGGAAATCAGCCTGCCGTGACGCCGCCGACGCGCCGTCCCCGCTTGCCCGCGTCCGGACCGACAGTAGAATCGCGACCGTTCGCGGCGCGTTCACAAGTTCTGTGACGCGCGACGCGGCCGGAATCAGTCCATTCGAACGCATGCGCCGCACCCATCTGGCGCATCGCCAGGTGAGCGCATGAGTGCACACACGTCGTCTCCTTTGGCCACGGGTTCTTCGCACGCCGCGGCGCCCAAGGAACCCCATCCGCCCGGCTTGCCGTTGCTGTTCATCGTCGAGATGTGGGAGCGCTTCTCGTTCTACGGGATGAAGGCGATCCTCATCTTCTATCTCGTGGGCGTTACAACCGGCGATAACCCGGGCCGCGGCTGGTCTTCCGAAGCCGGCAGCATCCTGCTGGGCTGGTACGGTGGAATGGCCTACCTGCTCCCCGTCATCGGCGGCGTCATTGCCGACCGGCTGCTCGGCACGAACCGTTCGATGTACATCGGCGGGCTTCTGATCGCCCTCGGGCACCTGGTGCTCGGACTCACCGGCTTCGGCGGCCTGAATCACACCGACTTCGGCATGTCCGTCTTCATCTTCGGCCTGGCGCTCATCGTGATCGGCACCGGGCATTTCAAGCCCAGCGTGTCCGTGATGGTCGGGCAGCTCTATCGCGAGCACGATCCGCGGCGTGACGCCGGCTTCGCGATTTTCTACATGGGCATCAACGTCGGCGCATTCCTCGGGCAGCTCGTGTGCGCGTTCCTGGGCGAGAAAATCGGCTGGCACTGGGGCTTCGGCGCCGCCGCGATCGGCATGTTCGCCGGTCTGGGCGCCTATACCCTCGGCCGCCCGTACTATCTCAAAGGCATCGGCGATCCGCCGGCCGGCGTCTCGAACCTTTCCATCCCCTTCACCCTGCTCGGCATCCTGCTGGCGGCCGGATTCGGAGCGCTGTTCCATTTCAACGTCCTCAGCAACATCAACGCCGGCATCGGAAACTTCCTCAGCTCCAGCCCGATCATCGGGAATGCGATCACGTTTGGCGCGGCAGCGGCCGTGTTCGTCGCGGCGACGTGGTTCACGCTCATTCAGAAGCCTGAAGACCGCGGCCCGACCGCGTGCATCTTCATTTTCACGCTCTTCAACGCAGTATTCTGGCTCGCCTTCGAGCAGGCCGGCACGTCGCTGAACCTGTTCGCGATGAACAACACCGACCGCTTCGTGCTCGGCTGGGAGCTGCCGGCCGGCTGGATGCAGAACGTCAACCCGCTGCTGATCGTCGTTCTCAGCCCGCTGTTCGCATGGATCTGGACCAGCCTCGGGCGGCGCAACCTGGACCCCAGCCAGCCGCTCAAGATCGCATTGGGCCTGCTGCTGCTCGGCCTCGGATACGTCTTCATGGTGTTCGGCGGCAAGTTCGCAGCCGACGGCACGAAAGTCTCGATGTTCTGGCTGGTCGCGCTCTACTTCTGGGTCACGGTCGGCGAACTGTGCCTGTCGCCCACCGGCCTCTCATTCGTCACGAAGGTCGCGCCGGTCCGCTTCGTTTCGTTGCTCATGGGAGTCTGGTTCATTTCCAGCTTCGTCGCCCACTTGGCCGGCGGCTATGTGGCTGCGACGGTCGAGCGCGTCGAACGCGGAGAGATCAAGCTGCCGTGGAGCATCGGCGGACAGGCCGACTTCTTCATGCTCTTCGTCGTCGCGTCGGTCGCGTCCGGTGTGGTCATTCTCGTGCTGACGCCGCTGCTGAAGCGCGCCATTCACGGCCGCGAGTAGCGCGGGCGGAAAGCCGCGCTGCGCCGGGCACAGATCGATCGTGCGATCGTCACTCGTCGCGCCGCGGCGCGTACGGCACGACTTCGATCACGCGCTCCGAGCGGATCAGTCGCTGATCGCCGCGATGATCATCGATCTCGGTTTCCTTCAGCACGATTCGCTGCTCGTCCAGCAGCAGCACTTCATAGGCGCGGTAGCGCGCCTGCCCGTCCGTCGTCCAGAACGTGTCCGTCTGCCGCAGGTCGGCCGATTCCTCCGCGACGCCCTGAACATAGAGCTGCATGCCCGATTTCGCGTCGCGCTCGACGCGCAGGTTCAGCCCGTCGTACTCCACCCGCGACAGCCCCGGCAGCTCGGTCACGCGGCTGAGCCCGCCGCCGCGTCCAAACGCATCGCACGACGTGCACGGCAGCACGACGCCGATCGACGCCGCGAAACACGCGACGCCCCGCCGCCGGAACCTGAGCGTCATCGCGGCTCCGTTTCGTACACGCCGGCCGTCCGCCACACCAACAGCCGCCGCTCGGTCATGCTTTCGATCGCGGAGCGCACGCCCTCGCGCCCGACGCCGCTGCCTTTCACGCCGCCGTAGGGCATGCTGTCGATCCGCATGCTCGGCACGTCGTTGACGATGACGCCGCCATACTCGAGTTCGCCAAGCGCCCGCCAGGCGTAGTCGAGCTTCCGCGTGAACACGCCCGCCTGAAGCCCGAACTCGCTCGCGTTCGCGGCCGCTATCGCTTCGCCGAAATCGTCAAACGCCCGCAGCGTCGCGACCGGTCCGAACGCTTCCTGACAATCCAGCGGCAGCGCGTGCGGCACATCTTCGACGTACGTCGCGGGAAAATGCGCGCCGGACCTCCGCCCGCCGCACAGCACGCGCGCCCCGGCTGCGCGCGCCTGCTCGACCCACTGTTCCAGGCGAATCGCGTCCTCCTCGCTGATGAGCGGCCCCAGGTCGGTCGTCTCGTCCAGCGGGTCGCCGCACCGCAGCTTCTCCGCCCGCGCCAGCAGCCGCCCGCGCAAGTCCTCATAGATGCGCCGGTGCACCAGCACGCGCTGCACACTGACGCAGCTCTGACCGGATTGGTAGAACGCCCCGAACGTGATCCGGGCCGCCGCGAGCTCGAGATTCGCGTCGTCGTCCACGATGCACGGGGCATTGCCGCCCAGCTCCAGCGTGACGGCCTTGCGACCGGCCTCGCCGCGCAGCCGCCAGCCGACTTCGGGCGACCCCGTGAAGCTCAGTTTGCGGATCCGCTCGTCGGTGATCAACGGGCGGATCGCCGTGCTCGAACAGGGCAGGATCGAGAACGCGCCGGGCGGCAGGTCCGTCTCGGCCAGCATTTCGCCGAGAATCAGCGCGCTGACCGGCGTTGCCGACGCCGGCTTGAGCACCCACGGGCAGCCGACGGCGATGGCCGGACCGATCTTGTGCGCCGCGAGATTCAGCGGAAAGTTGAAGGGCGTAATGAACCCGCACGGTCCGATCGGCACGCGCTTCACCAGCGACTCAAACCCCTCTCCGCGGGCGGTCACGTCCAGCGGCGCGTACTCTCCCACGATGCGCGTGGCCTCCTCGGCGGAGATGCGCAGCGTGTCGATCAGGCGCGTCACCTCGCCGCGCGCATCGCGGATGGGCTTGCCCACTTCGATCGCCAATACGCGCGCCAACTCCTCGGCGCGCGCTTCGCATCGCCGGGCAACGTGGTTCAGCACGTCCCGTCGGCGATGAGCGGGCATGCGCCGGGTGCGTTCAAACGCCTCCGACGCCGCGGCGATCGCCGTCCGCACGATCGCTTCGTCCGCGACGGCGACACGCGCCGCCTGCTTGCCGGTGTGCTTGTTCAGGACCGGCAGATCGACGCCGGTCGTCGTGGCGCGACCGGCCAGGTACAGCGGATAGTCCGCCCGAAGCATCACGACACTCCCCGGCCGCGTTGCGCGACGCCACGACGACGGCGCGGCGATCAGAGCACGTCGGCCTTGGCGATTTCGAGCACGATGTCCGTCTGCGAGACGATCCCGAGCAACCGACCGCGCTCGTCGCACACCGGCAGCGCGTGAATGCGGAACTGGAGCATGCGCTCCGCGGCGTCTGACAGGCGATGATGCAGCCCGACCGATTTCACGTCACGGCTCATGATGTCGCTCGCGCGCAGCGGTTCGAGGGGGTCGGGCTCGCGCGGGTTCCAGCGCGCCTGACCCAGCGCCCGCCGCACGTCCCGGTCCGAAATCATGCCCACCACAGCGTCCTCCTCGACGACCGGAAGGTGGCGGATGTGCCGCCGCTGAATCGTGTCGACGAGCTGCTGCAGCGGCGTCGTCCGCTTCACCGTCTGCACCGAGCTGCGCATCACCTCGGGCACGCGCCGCGCGGCGACCTCCTGCGCCACGCCGCCGCGCGCCGCAGCCGCGAGAAGCTGGCGCATAAGGTCGGTCTCAGTCAGAATGCCGGTCATGCGGCCAGCCGACAGGACCGGCAGCGCGCCGATCCGCCGATCCGTCATCAGCCGCGCCGCATGTCGAACGGGCTGATCGCTCGAGATCTGCACGACGCCGCGCGTCATGATCTCGTGCACCTGCGACGGATGCGCGTCGTCGATCGGATCGTAATCGACGGCCAGACGCTGCCGCCGGAGGTTCCAGCCGACCGACAATAGCACGTCCCGGTCGGACACGATCCCCACCAGCGCTCCCTCCTCCACCACCGGCAGGTGATGCAGGTTGTGCTCTTCCATCAGGACAATCGCGCGGTCGATCGAATCCTGCGGACCGATCGTCACCACGTCGCGATGTGCGTATGCGGACACGCTCATCGTCCGCCTCCCGTGTAAGCCGGCGGCGGTGGCGCACGGCTCAATACCGGCCGCCAGAAGTGTGATTTCCCCCACGCGCGGTTGCGGCGCGCTCAAGTCGCAGTATACCAGTTCTCCGACGCCGCCGGCATGGACCACTTTCCAGCCGCCGGCGCGACCGGAGCGCGCGATCGTCGTGGACGCCATGCCCGCCAACCCGCTCGACCGCCTGTTCTTCGCGCTCGACGATGCGTGGCGACGCTGCGGGCTGCCCGGAGCCGATATTCACCTCTACTTCCAGCTCGGCGACGCCGTCGACGCCGAGCGCCTCGCCGAAGCCCTGCGCCGCCTGCACGCAAAGTACCCGGCCGCGAACGCACGCCGCGGCCGGTGCGGACTGCCGGCGCGGCCGGTGTGGCTCCTGCCGGAAGCGACGGACGCAGCCCCGCCCCCCGTCTCGGTGGAGCGCCTCGAGCCGGACACGCCGGACGAGCTGCGCGCTCGACAGGAGCGCCTGCTGAATTCAAGACGCGACTATGCCTCGAATGCTCCGCTTTCGCTGCATATCCTGCGATCGGACGCGCGCGGGGATACCGTGGTCGCGCGCTGGCCGCACGCGCTGGCCGACGCGCGCGGCGGCGTCACGCTGGTCGAGGAGCTGGCCGAGCTGTACGACGACTTGCCGCCGTTGTCCTCGCTGGACTCCGCCGACGACGAACGGAGACGCGACTTCGGCGCGGTCGAGTTGCCCGCCGGCGCCTGGAGCGCGGCGCGGCGCTTCCTGCGACGCACGGCCGGCCCCGCCCGACCGGCGCGCTGGAACGAGGTGCGGTTGTGCCCGCCCGCGCTGCCGTGCGACGAGCCCGCGCGCCTGTTCCACCGCGCGCTCGACGCCGACGAGTCGGCGCGCGTGCGCGAAGCGGCCACGCGCGTCTGCGGCTTTGCGCGGACGGCCGACTTCCTGCGCGCGTGCGTTGTGCGCGCCGTCGACGAGACCGCCGGCCGGCCGCGCGGTGCGCACGACGGCTACACCACCATGCACATCCTCGACCATCGGCGGCGACGCGACCCCGGACCGGTGTGCCACAACGTGTTTTCATCCGTGCCGGTGCACGTGCCCGCGGCGCTCGCGCCCGATCGACGCGCCGTCGCGAATCTCATTCGCGACCACTCGGCCGCGGTGATCGCGTCCGGGCTGGCCGAGCAGCGCATGGCGGGTCTGGCGCTGTTGTGCATGCTTCCGCACGCGTGGCTGGTGGATTCGCTCGCTTCGGCGCGGCGCGGCGGGCGATCGCTGCTGCCGCTGGGGCTGGGCGGCGCGCCGTCGGCGCCGATGGGCTTCATGGGGCCGCTGTCGCGTCCGCGGACGCGTCTGTTCGGCGCGCCGCTGCACAATTTGTACGGCGTGTGGTCCGGCTCGCCGCGGGCGGGCTTCTCGCTGCACATCAACGTGGCGCAGGACGGCATGAACGTGGCCGGTCTGCACTACGAATCGCAGATGCCGACGGCGCGAATGGACGCGCTGGTCGAGCGAGTTCTCGCGGCGATGGCGGATCCGATCGGGTGAGCGACGCGGCGCAGCAACGGCGTCCCGTTTCGCCGGGAGGACTTCGGCACTCGCGCCCTGCGAGCGCCGGTTCGATCATTTCGAATACTCCGTGAGCAGCTCGCTCAGATCCGCGAGTCCGACGCAGCCGTCTGCGTCCAGGTCCGCGAACTCGTCGAAGCCAGCGTCGCCGGCGCACAATCCGAACACGTCCAGCAGCCGCGCCAGGTCCGCCAGGTCGACTGCGCCGCTGCAGTCAACGTCTCCGGCGACTGTCCCGCGCAACTGGTTTAGGAGCAGTTTGATGACATCGGATGTCCCCCCGGCAACGGCAAGGTCGGGATACGCGTCACCGTCAATGCGCCCGATGATGGCGAGTTCCGGAAAGCCGGCCACGGCGAACTCGACTGCGGCGCCAAGCGTTCCATCGTCGGTTCCGAGAAGAACGATGGTACTGCGCGACTGAACGACGAGATCTGTGCGGGCGTCGAGGTTGAGGTCGCCCATCCGCACCGAAGACGACAATGATAAGGGCGCTGGATATGACACGGGCGTCTGAAACGTGCCGTCGCTGCGCTGGAGCAGCACGTCCACGACGTCGGCTTCTGAATCGGCTACGACGATGTCATCGCGCGCATCGCCATTCACGTCCCCGGCTGCGATTCCAGACCCAAAGCCAACCGTCGCGACTGTGACCGGGGATGCGAATCGTCCACCCAGGTTGCGCATGACACTCACGTCCCCGCCGCTGAGTACAACGGCGAGATCCTGCAGGCTGTCGCCGTTCAGGCGACCTGCCGCGATGACCCTCGGGGCGCCGTCAATGTCGTGCCCGATCGTCTCTCGGAACGTGCCGTCCCCGAAGTTCCGCAGCAGCGTGATTCCTGCGAAGCTCTGTGAGACGACAACGTCCTGGTTCCCGTCCGCGTTGAAGTCGGCGATCGCCATTTCGTTAATGGACTCGTGCGTATCGACTTCATATCGCGACGGGAATGTGCCGTCCCCGCTGCCGCGAAGGATGCTGACGATTCCGCCCGATGACGCGACCACGAGATCCGGCGGGCCGTCGCGATGTACGTCGGCGATGAGCACCTTGATCGGGCTTGCCGGAACATCCAGTACCTGCGGCGCGGCGAAACTGCCATCCGTGAGTCCGAGCCAGATATACACGCTTTGCTCGGCGAAACTCACGGCTGCCAGATCGGCGTGACCATCGCCGTTCAGGTCGGCGATCGCCACCGATCGCGTCCATTCCCCCGCAGCAAGGTCGACGCGGGACAGGAACGCCCCGCCCCCCAACCCCGGGAGAACCGCCAGTCCGTTGCCACTTGAGCAGCGGACTGCGATGTCCTGCACCGCGTCGCCGTTGAGTTCGCCCACTTTGAGTCTACCGACAGCACTGCACGTGCCGAACGTCTGGGCGATACCGAACGTCCCGTCGCCGTTTCCGGGAAACACCGCCACCCAGTCGTCCGCCCAGTACGCCACCGCCAGATCGAGCGCTTCGTCTTCGTTCAGGTCCGTCAGCTCCATCGAGCCGGCGTACACGCCGGACGTATGCTCCGCAACCAGGGATAGGTCGCCGGCGCCGTCGTTCAGAAGCACGGCGACGGCCCCGCTCGATCGGTATGACGCGACGACGTCCACAGATCCGTCGTCATTCAGGTCGCCCGCGACGGCCGAATGCGGAATCCCGCCCAGGACGATGTCGCGGCGGTCAGAGAAGGTCGCGCTGCCGTCGTTCCGGAGCGTGCTGAGCGCGCTGGACGTGACTTGCGCGATCAGCAGATCCAGATCGAGATCTCCGTCGAGATCGGCCAGCGTCACAATTCCCGCGTCAAGATCGGGCGGCAAGTCACGAGACTCCCAAGACGTTCCGTCACCTTCATTCAGCAGCACGAAGAGCGCGCCGCTTTCGAGAAACGACACCACGAGATCGGGCGCCGAATCGCCGTTAAGATCTCCGACTGCCAGGAATTGCGGCGCGTCGCCAACGCTCAAGTCGATTCGCGTTGAGAACTCCGCGTGCCCATCACTCAGAAATACACTGACGGAGTCGTCATCGCCGTTGCACACCGCCACGTCAATCCAGGAGTCTCCATTGAAGTCGCCCACTTCGAGGCCAGTGATCGATTCGCTCGCATCGAGCTCCACCCGCTCAAGAATCGTCCCATCGCCCGCGTTCAGAAGGATGCTCAGCGGACTATTCGTACCGCCGGCCACGACGAAGTCCGTTGCTCCGTCGGCGTTGAAATCGGCGAGCGCGAAGTCGCGCGGACGGTCGGCCGTTGGAACCAATCCGCCGGGGAACATCCACTCGACCGCGACCGGTGGGCACTCGGCCGCCTGCGTGCACATTCCCAGAAATCCGTGCACGAGGATCGCAGACATGCGAGCGAGCCAGAGCGGTTGGAAGCGCCGTCGACGCGCCGCCGCTGCAACGTGCACGAATCGCCCTTCGTGTGATTTGCGCAGATGATCGAGCTTCATGTCGTCCTCCCGTGGCATCTCGCCTCGGGCAAGAGGAATACGCCCGAGGCATCCGGCCGGATCGCGGAACCAGCTCCGAGAACTTCGGCCTGCTTGGAGAGGAGACGCGCGGCGCCGCCGAACGCGCAAAGTTCGTTTGAAGTCTACGCCGCGTCTTTGCAGAGCGGGCGGTGCAGTTCGCGCGACCTGACGCCGCTCACGCCGCGCCGACGCCGATCGGACTCCTGAGCGGAGCGCCGGCCGTCTGCTGACACCCACGCCGGAGATTCGAACGCGTTGCGATGAGCGCTCGGCTCGGGTTGAAGCTCGATTGGGAAGAGCGCTGCGGCGAGCGGGAAATCCCACTCGTCACGGTTTCGAAAATCCTCCGAGCGATCGACCGCGGGACGCTCCGCGCTCCTCCGCCTCCCTACACCGGCACGCGCTGCTGCACCACCCGGAACCGCCGGCAGACGTACGCCCCGTCGCACAGCGTCGCGTTGCCGGCCGGATTCGCGCCGGAAACGTGAAAGTCGCTGAACGCCGCCGCCTGGTTCACCCAGATCGAACCGACCAGGTTCGCAGAAACCGGCACGCCCGCGAGCGTCAGCTCGTCTTCCGCGCTGCGCAGCACGTTTGCGTCGGTCGAGTACACGCCCGCGGTGATGCTGCCCTGATTCCGCGCGATGTCGGCCGCGAGGCGGACGCTCTCGGCCGTGTCGCGCGTGCGAACGACGTAGATGATCGGTCCGAACATCTCGCGCGCGAACAGCCGGGTGTCCGACGCGTCCACCGCCACCACCAGCGGCGAATGGACGCGCGCGTTCGGAAACTGCGGATGCGGAATGCTGGCCGCCGGGCGCAGCACCTTGCCGCCTTCGCCCGCGGCCGCCGCGATGCGCCGCACCGTCGCTTCGTTCTGGATAGCGCCCAGCACTTCCACCGCGCGCTTCGGGTCGCCCAGCAGGCCGTCGATCGCGGAGACGATCCGCGCCGCCGCGTCGTCGAAGGGGATCGGACCCGCCGCATCGCGGATGCCGCCGGAGGGAATGAACAGGTTCTGCGGCGTGGTGCACATCTGCCCGGAATACAGGCACAGCGAGAACGCCAGGTTCTGCACGACCGCGTCGAAGTCCGCGGCGCTGTCCAGGACGGTCGAGTTCACGCCGGCCTTCTCCGTGAACACAACGGCATGCCGAACGTTCTGTTCGATCCACTCGCCGAACGCCGAACCGCCGGTGTAATCGACGATGCCCACCTCTTTCCGCGAGAGCAGATCGCGCGTGATCGGCTTGTCATGCGTGTCGACCGCGAGCTGCACGACGTTCGGATCGAAGCCGCCCTCGCGCAACACGTCCCGCGCGATCTCTACCGTGATCGCCAGCGGCAGCACCGCGCCGGGGTGCGGCTTCACGATCACCGCGTTGCCCGTCGCCAGGCTGGCGAACAGGCCCGGATAGCCGTTCCACGTCGGAAACGTCGAGCAGCCGACGACCACGGCGACGCCGCGCGGCACCACGCGAAAGTCCTTGCGCAGCCGAACCACTTCCGTCTTTCCGACCTGCTTCTCCCAGGTCGCGGTCGGCGGCACGCGCGTCAGCTCCTGGTAGGCATAGGCGACCGCCTCCAGCCCACGATCCTGCGCGTGCGGTCCGCCGGCCTGAAACGCCATCATGAACGCCTGCCCAGTGGTGTGCATCACCGCGTTCGCCAGCTCGAAGCTGCGGCGGTTCAGCCGATGCAGGATCTCCAGGCAAGCGCCGACCCGCGACGCGGTTGAGGCGTCGCGCCAGCCGGCGTGCGCCTTCCGAGCGGCGGCGAAGAGCCCGTCGAGATCGGCCTGAGGATAGGTCACGCCCAGCTCGATGCCGAACGGCGATTTTTCCGAGCCCACCCACGCGGAAGCGAGTTGCCCCAGATCGGACCGCTTGCCAAGCCGCGCTTGAAAGGCTGCCGCGCCGTCGTCCTTGGCCGTCTCGCCATACGCCTTGCCGCTGGGCACTTCCGGATAGGCGCTCCAATATCCCCGTGCGGCCAGCGCCGCCAGCGCGCCGTCCAGCGTCTTCCGATGGGTTTCAAACATAGCCGTGCTCACTTCGGCTCCTTCCCGCGTGGCTTCAGGTCTTCGGACGGCAGCGCGGCCCGTCGTGCCGGCGCGACTCCGCCGCCGCAGTCCTATATCGTATCCTCGCGCGCCGGCTTCACGAGTCCGGGACCGCGCAGAGGTTTCCCCCGTTCGACGCTCGCCGGGCGGGCGAATTATGGCGCGCCGCGATTCTCCGACGCCGCCCGTCCGGACGCTGCCCGGATTTTGGACAATCTCACTGCATGTGCAGCGCTCGCCCATCCAGACGCCACGCGGCGGGGACGATCGGCGACGAGTCGCGGTCGAACCTCATGATGAATGCGGAGCCCGATTCATGACGGACGGTCCACTCTATCTGGATACGCTTCGCCTGCCCGGCGACGCATTGGATGAATTGCTCGGTGCGGCGCTCACCCGCGATGAATCCGATCGCGCCGACCAATCCCGCCGGGCCGGCAGCAATGCCGCTCCGGCCCCACGGCACGCCTTTCGAACCGTGCGACGCTGGCCGGCCGAACTCGGCGATGGCGCCGGCGCGACACGCTGCCAGGTCATCCCGGTCAGCCTCTCCTGCGAATCGCTGCTCTGTCTCTACGGCGCCTATGTCTACGCAGACACTCCCTGTCTCGTCCTCCTCCCGGCGGCAGACGGAAAGCTCGTGCGCACCCGCGCGCGCATCGGTCAGTGCCGAAACCTCCGCGGGCGCGCGCACACCGTCGAAATCCTCTTCGAAACGCGCATCGACGTGGGCGAATTCGTCTCGACCGTCGCCGGCGAACGCGCCGCCGCCTACGACCGCGAACTGATCCGATCGCTGGCCGAAAAGCTTCTGGTCCTGACCGACAATCGGGCCGAGTTGCCGGCCCTGCGGACTGCCGCCGACGCGATCTCGAGCGCGCTCCGCGCCGGGACGTGAAGCCGGTTCTCGCGGCTGCGAACGCAGTTGCTGCGCTGCCGCGCGCGGCGCGCCGCGGCAGGCTTTGCGCTCCGGCCCGCCGCCGAGCCGAGCGACGACGCGCAATTCTGTAGCTTCGTCTGCCATACCGCGGCGAATGCGCGCGTTCGAAGTGGTCGCCCTGAACCGAGCTTGCTCTGCCGGCCGATTGAACCGTTCGTGTCTGAATCGCGCGCCAGAATCCTGTTGGTCCACCGACCTTCATGGGACCGGTTCCCATTCGCGGCGTGGCTGGCCGCGGTCCTGCTGCCGTACTGCGCTTCGACGTGCGCCGCGCAGGGCGAGCCGCAGGGCGCGACGGCCGAAGCCTTCGCCCGTCTGCTGAACCTGCTCGCGGCGCCGGCGCCCGCGGCGGCCGAGCCGGCTGAGCCGCTCGACGAGCGGTCAGTGCAGGTGGACGATCGGGGACTGATCGACGTGCACGTGCGCGACGCGGAGATTTCCGCGATCCTGCAAATGCTCAGCGCGCAAACGCGCGCAAACATCGTCAGCACGCCCTCCGTGACGGGGCGAATCTCCGTCTACCTCCACGGCGTAACGCTCAAGGAAGCGCTCGACGCAATCCTGACACCCAATGAATTCGCCTATCTCTGGCAGGGCCGGACCATCTTCGTCGCCACGCCGTCGGAGATCGCGGCCCAGCTCCCTCCGCCACAGACCCGCGTCTTTCGCCTGCGATACATCACCCGCGCCGAAGCCACGCGCGCCCTCTCTCCGCTGCTCAGCGCGGCTGGAAAGCTGATCGCCAGCGAAGAGAAGACCGCCATGGAGTCCTCCGGGGCCAGCGGAACGCTCGACCGAGAAACCAGCGGCGACTACGTCATCATCAGCGACTATGAAGATCGCATTCAGGCCGCACAGCGCCTGCTCGCCGAACTCGACGTGCGCCCGCGGCAGGTGCTCATCGAGGCGACTATCCTGCGCGCCACGCTCAACGAGACCAACCAGTTCGGAATCGACTTCACCATGCTGGGCGGGGTCGATTTCCAGGGAGTCGCCGGATCGAGCAATGCCGCGACCGACCTCGCGCTCGGCGCGCTGTCGCCCGACGATCTCCAGCAGACCACGTTTAACGTCGGCACGCGCACGCTGGCCGGGTTTCCCGACGGGGGATTCACGTTCGGCATCATCAAGGACAGCATCGCCGGATTCGTCCGCGCGCTCGAAGACGTGACCGACGTCACCGTCGTCGCAAACCCCAAGATCGTCGCCTTGAACAAGCAGCCCGCCGAAGTGATCGTCGGCCGCCGCGACGGTTATCTCACCACCACCGTCACCGAGACCGCCGCGATTCAGACCGTCGAGTTTCTCGAAACCGGAACGCAAATTCGCTTCCAGCCCATCATCAACGAAGACGGCACCGTCCGACTTGAAGTTCACCCCAAGGACAGCAACGGCGGTCTGACCGCCGCGAACCTGCCGTTCGAGGAGACCACCGAGGCGCACGCCAGCATCCTGGTCCGCAACGGACACACCGTGCTGATCGGCGGGCTCTTCCGCGAGCGCACCGTGTCGTCCCGCTCGCAGACTCCGCTGCTCGGCGACATCCCCGGACTTGGGCTCCTGCTTCAGCGCGTCAACGACGCGACCGTGCGCGAGGAAGTCATCATCCTCATCACGGTGCACGTCCTTTCCGAATCGACTGACGAACAGCGCCTGCACGCCGAGGTGCTCGACGACATCGAGCGCGTGCGCGTCGGAACCCGCAAGGGACTTCTCGGCATCGGCCGCGAACGTCTCGCCCAGGCGTATTACCAGGAAGCGCTCGCCCAGCACGAAGCCGGGGACGACGAACGGGCCCTGCTGAACGTCCGCATGGCGCTGCACAACCAGCCCAAGATGTTGCCGGCGCTCAACCTGCTCGAGAAACTCAACCAGGCCCGTCAATGGGACTCCGAAGGAAGCCGCTCGCGCACGCTCATCCGCGAACTCATCCGTGGCGGACAGCCCGCCGAGGACGATCATCTCGGCCGACCGGAAGACGACCTCGACCTGCACCAGAAACAGCCGCTCGGCGAACCGGCGGAGGACGCCCCGTGACCGCCCGCTCGATGCCGCGTCTCGGCCTGTGCGCCGCGCTGCTGATCGGCAGCGCAGGATGCCAATCGTGGCAGCCGCCGCAGGTCCGCGCCAGAGAAGCGGCCGAGCTGCGCTGGAAGGCCGCTCGGGCCGACGTGAAAGCCCGGCTGGCGGCCGACCAGCTCGAGGCGGGCTTCGCCGAAGACGCTGCGGACCAGCTCTCCGCCGCGCGCGAACTCGACCCTGAGAATGAGAGCCTGAAGCTGATGCAGGCGCGAGCGCTGCTCGCTCGCGACGAAGGCGACGCCGCGATGCGCCTGCTTGAACAGGTAGACGACCGTTCGCCGCACGCCGGGCAGGCAGCCTACCTGCGCGGCGTCATCCACCAGCAGCGGCAGCAGTGGGACGAGGCGTATCAGAGCTTCGCCGATGCGGCCCGTCTGGCGCCGGACGTGCCCGAGCACGCCCTGGCGCTGGTTCAGGTGCTTCTCCAGCGCGCGTCCCCCGACGAGGCGCTCGCGCTGCTGAGCGATTACGACGACCGCTTCGGCTGGACGCCGGCGTTTCACGCCGCCGCCGCGGAGTGCCACGAGCTGCGCGGCGACTGGAACGCCGCCGCGGCATCCTGGAAGCGCGCCGTGGCGGGCGAATCGGGCGACGCGCTGCGCGAGCGCCTGGCCCATGCGCTCCGCCGATCCGGGCAATTCGACGCCGCCGCGCAGGCATACCGCGAGTCGATCGAATCCGCGCAAGCCCGTGACACCGACCTCCAGCGAACCGCGCTCGCCGAATGCCTGCTCGAAGCCGGTAACTGCGCCGACGTCCGTGCCGCGCTCGCGCCGATGCTCTCGCGCGCCGAGCCGCCGGGCGACGCCCTGCGACTGCTGGCCGAGAGCCTGGCGTGCACCGGCGAGTATGACGCCGCGCGCCGCGTCGCCGAACAGGCGATCTACTACGAGCCGCGCGATCCGCGCGCCCTCGAACTGGCGGCCGCCCTGGCATTGCGCCTGGGCGACACGCGTCGCGCCGCCGACCTGGCGAAACGCTGCCTCGCGCTCGCACCCGACAGCGAATCGGCCGCGACTGCGTCCGAGATTCTCCGCCGCAGCGAGCCGGATTCCGCACCAGGTCGCGCGGCTCACGCCGACGCCCCGACCGACGCGCCGAGACCCTGATCCCTGCCGCGCCCGCCCGGGCCTCATCGCAGAATTCGCCGCTTCTTTCAAGCTATGATGTCCGCATGCTCTCCCACGCTGGCTGCGTTCGCCGGGTGATCGCCCGTTGTGCCATCGCCGGGCTCGGCGGCGCGCTCGCTCACGCCGAACTCTGTGCCCGTGACGCTGCACGACTGTCGCCGCTGAGCCTCGCCGAGAACGATCAGCTCGGGCATGCGGTTGCGGTCAGCGGCGCGATCGTGCTCGCCGGCGCGCGGCTCGACGACGGCCTCGCCGGCGACGCCGGCGCGGTGCACGTCTTCCGGCTCGGACCCGATGGCATCTGGAGCGCCGAAACCGTGCTGCGCGCCGCGGACGGAGTCGCGGGCGATCGCTTCGGTTCGGCGGTCGCCGTAGATGGGGAGACTGCCGTGATCGGCGCGCCGTGGCGCGACGAGTCCGGACTCGACTCGGGCGTGGCATACGTCTTCAAGCGAGCCGCCGGCGGCGGTTGGACGCAGGTCGCCAAGCTCATCCCGCCCGGGCTCGCCGCGGGCGACAACTGCGGCACATCCGTCGATCTGCACGGCGATCTGGCGCTCGTCGGTTCGCCGCTCGCCGACTCGGCCGGATCGAACGCCGGCGTGGTGCACGTCTTCTCGCGCGACTCGGGCGGCACATGGTCGCACGTCGCGGCGCTGACCGCGAGCGATGCCGGTTCGAACGATTTTCTCGGCGCTTCCGCGGCCCTCTCCAGCGATCGCATCGTCGCGGGGGCGCACCAGGACGACGATCTCGGTTCGGACGCGGGCGCGGCGTATGTCTTCGAGCGCGACAGCGGCGGCGCCTGGCATCAGGCCGCCAAGCTGCTCGCCGCGGACGGCGCGGACGGCGATTCTTTCGGACAGACCGTGGACATCTGTGACGACGTGGTCGTCGCCGGCGCGCGATTGCACGCGACGGGCGGCGTCTCCATCGGATCGGCCTATGTCTTCGAACGCGGCGAACCGGGGAGTTGGTCGCAAGTCGCCAAGCTCCTGCCCGCGGATGGGGCAGTCGCCGATGAATTCGGTCTGGGAGTGGCGGCGACCACGAGCTGCGTCGTGATCGGTTCGCGGAAGGACGACGATGTGGCGCTGAATGGCGGCGCGGCGTACGTCTTTTCGCCCGGCGGTCCGGGCGGATGGTCGCAGAGCCTCAAGCTGCTCGCGCCAGACGGCGGCAGCAACGACAACTTCGGCATCGGCGTGGCCGGCGACGCCACGCGCGTCTGCATCGGCGCCAACGTCAACGACGGACAAGCGCTTCAGGGCGGCGCGGCGTACGTGTTTGAGCTGGCGTGCCCGCCGGTCTGTCCCGGCGATCTGGACCACGACGGCTTCATCGGACTGGGCGATCTTTCGGAACTGCTGACGAACTTCGGCTTGTCGGGCGGGGTCGCGTTCGCAAACGGCGACTTGGACGGCGACGGCGACGTGGATTTGGCCGACCTGTCCCAGTTGCTGGGCGGCTTCGGTGCCGAATGCCGCTGAGTCCTACCCGAACGACCGTGCGCGACCGGATGAAGCCGGCGATGGATCACGGCCGACCGATCCACCGACGGCCGCAAGCAGCCCGACAGCCGCCCCGAGAAGCACCGCCCCGGACCCGCCCGCCGAAACGAACGGAAGCGAGATGCCCTTGGTCGGCACGCAGTCGGTCACGACCGCGATGTTCAGCGCCGCCTGCAGCGCGATCGTGAGCGTGATCCCACACGCCAGCAGGCGCGAATAGGCGTCGGTGCAGCGGTTCGCAATCATCCAGCCGCGCGCCAGCAACAGCAGGAACAAGACGATCACTGCGATCCCGCCGACCACGCCCAGTTCCTCGCACACGATCGCGAAGATGAAGTCGTTGTTGTCCTGCGGCAGGTATCCGAATTTCTGCACGCCGGCCCCCAGCCCGCGACCGAACCAGCCGCCGCTGCCGATCGCGATCAGCGATTGCGTCACCTGGTAACCCTCGGCCGTCGGGTCGGGCGACTCCGCGAAGAACGTCAACAGGCGCTGCACGCGATACGGCTTCATCAGCAGGAAGCCCACGCCGGCCGCCGCCCCGACCAGTACCGCTGAACCCAGGTGAAGCACGCGCGCCCCGGCCAGCAGCAGTACACAAAGAAGCACCGCGCCCATCAGCGCGGCCGTGCCGAAATCCTCGATCGCGGTCAGGCCGATCAGCGCGCCGCCGCTGAGCATCGCCGGTCCGAATCCGCCCCGAAGCGAGCGCGGGTCGGCGCCGGGCCGGCTCAACAACACCGCCAGCCAGATCGGAAGCACCACCTTGGCTACCTCGGTCGGCTGAAAGCTGAGCGAGATCGGGCTGCTGAGCAGCACGATCGACCGCTGCGCGCCGAGCCGCGTTACGCCGATTCCCGGAATCAGCATCGCGATCAGCAGCAGCACGGCGATCCCGAGCAGCAGTCCCGCCGGCCATCCCTCGCCGCGACGCTCCCACTGCATCAGGCGATGCGGCATGTGCGCGGTGAACAGCATGGCGGCGAAGCCGATGAGCGCGAACAGCACCTGGCGAAGCGGCCCGTCCCACCATCGACCGGCGTCGTCCACGCGCGTCTGCACGCTCGCGCTGGCCGAGAACACCATCGTCGCGCCGAGCATGAGCAGCGCGCCGGCGATCAGCAGCACGAACGCGTCGCAGCGCGGCGTCGCAGCCACTGCAAGGTCGCCGCGCGCCGCGGCCGCTTCGCCGTAGACGTCCTGCGGGGTCCGGCTCACGGCCGTCATCGTCTCACCTCAGCTTGATGGTGGCCAGCGCAAACGCGGCGAAGAGCGCCGCCAGCAGCCAGAACCGGATGACCGTCTGCGATTCGGTCCAGCCTGCCAGGCGGAAGTGGTGGTGAATCGGCGCGCACAGAAAAAGGCGCTTGCCCCCGGTCCACTTGAAGTAGCCGATCTGCGCGAGGACGGACACCGCTTCGATCACGAACACGCCGCCGACGATGAACAGCATCGCCTCCAGCCGCGTGACTACGGCGACGTAGCCGATCAGCCCGCCAAGCGGCAGCGCGCCCGTGTCGCCCATGAATACCTGCGCCGGGTGCGCGTTGTACCAGAGAAACCCGAGGCACGCCCCGCCGACCGCCCCGCACAGCACCGCCAGCTCCGACGCGCCGCGCACGTGCGGGAACAGCAGGTGCCGCGCCAGCGTCTCGCTGCCCACGACGTATGCAAACACCATGAACGCGAACGCCGTCAGCACCATGCAGCCGCTCGCCAGCCCATCCATCCCGTCGGTGAGATTCACCGCGTTCGACGTGCCGGCCAACACGACCACGGCCAGGATGACGAACACCGGCGTCGAAAGCTCGATCCCCTGCTTATAGAACGGCAGGCTGAGCACGTTGTACGACGGCGTGTAAGCCGCCTGCACGTCCACGAATCGCAGCTCCACCATCGCGGATTCGCCGGCCCGTAGAATGAAGATCGCCAGCAGTGCCCCCAGCGCGACCTGGAACATCAGCTTTTCCCACATCCGCAATCCGTCGCGCGAGCCGGCCCGCCGCGCGGCCGTGAGCTTCAGCCAGTCGTCCACGCCGCCGACGACCGCCAGCCACACGACGCAAAACAGGCCCATGCGGACGTAGAAGTTCTCCAGGTTCGCCCACAGCAGCGCGTTCACCAGAACCGCCACGACGATCAGCACGCCCCCCATGGTGGGCGTGTTCTTCTTGCCGGCGGTCAGCTCATTCAGCCGTTGGTGGTCGTGCTCCGGCACATCGCCCACTTTCAGCCGCACGAGCTGCCGGATCACCGCCGGACCCATCAGCCAGACGAGGAAGAACCCGCCGATCAGAGAAGCCGTGCCGCGAAACAGCGGGCTGGCATAGGCATAGTTCGCGCCGTCGGTCAGCCAGTAAAAAAAGTGATACAACATGGTTCACGCGACCGGGGCGCGTTGAAGCCGCGATCGCAGCGATTCGACCAAACGGTCCAGCCCCACCGCGCGGGACGCCTTCAGCAGCACGACGTCGCCCGGGCGAACCACCTCCGATAGGCGCGCCGCGCACGCCGGAACATCGCGGCAGCGCTCGACGCTGCGGCCGAACAGCCCGTCCGTCACCAGCGTGTCGTACATCCAATCCGCCGCGGCGCCGACCAGCACGATCAGGTCCAGAGACGACGAGCGCAGCCGCTGCGCGATCCGTTCGTGAAACTCCCTCGAACGCCGACCGAGCTCACGCATCTCCCCGAACACGAAGATGCGGCGCCCGTCCGCCGGGAGCGATTCCAGCAGCTCGATCGCCGCCAGCGCGCTGTGCGGATTCGCGTTGTACGCGTCGTTAACCCAGCGCGCCCCGCCCAATTCCATCAGCTCGCCCCGCATCGGCGGCGGAACGTAGGATTCCAGCCGTTCCGCGATCTGCTCGTGCGTCATCCCCAGCCGCAGAGCGACGGCCGCCGCGCCCGCCGCGTTCGCCGCGTTATGCCGCCCAGCCATGTGCAATCGGTACGGAAATCGCTCATTCAGCCGGAACGTCAGCGCCGGCTCCTCGAACTGAACGTCGGTCACCCGCAGGTCCGCGGAAGGACACCGCCCGAACGTCGTGCACGTCAGTCCCGCGGTGGGAAGGTGTCGCATCACGTCCGGGAGCTCGACGTTCACCGCAATAAACCCGCCGGCGCGCATGGACCGCGCGATCGAGCATTCCTCCGCCAGCACACCTTCCAGATCTCCCAGCCCCGCCAGGTGCTCTTCCCCGATGCTTGTGATCACCGCCAGATCGGGCTGTGCCATCGCCCCGAGCGCCGCCACCTCCCCGGGCGCGTTCGTGCCGATCTCGACCACCAGGTAGTCGTCCGACGCCTCCGAACTCAGCAGCGTCAGCGGAACGCCGATGTCGTTGTTAAAGCTCTTGGGCGACGCGCGCCCGCGCAGCGCGCCGCGCAGAATGTGATCGATCATGCTCTGCGTGGTCGTCTTCCCGTTGCTCCCGACCACGGCGACAACCTCGGCCGAGACCTGCTTGCGGTGATACGCCGCCAGCCGCCCCAGCGCCGCGCGCGGGTCCGCCACGCCGATCAGCCCGCCCGGCTCCGGCGCGTCCGACAGCAGCGCCGCAGCCCGATCCGAACGGACCACCGCCGCCGCCGCGCCGCGCCGCAGCGCGTCGGCCGCGAACGCGTGTCCGTCGTGGGTCTCGCCTTCGATCGCGAAGAACAACTCGCCCGGCTTCAGCGTGCGCGAGTCGGTCGAGACGGCGCTCACGCTCCGGACCGCGGATTCCCGCAGAATCCGCCCGTCCAATGCCGGGAGAATCTCCTCGAAGGTCAGACGGATCACGTCGGCCCTCCGCCCGAGGGCGCCTGCCCGAGATCGGCCGCCGCCTGAATCGCGGCCTCCACGTCGTCGAAGTGAAGCTTCTGCGAGCCGACGATCTGATAGTCCTCGTGACCCTTCCCGGCGATCAGCACCACGTCGCCCGGCGCCGCGCCCGCCAGCGCACTGCGGATCGCCGTTCGGCGGTCCGGCTCGACCAGAACGCGCCGTCGCGCGTCCGGATCGAATCCGGTGAGAATCTCCTCGATGATCCGCCGCGGATCTTCCGTGCGCGGATTGTCGCTCGTCACCACGATCGCGTGCGCAAACTCCGCCGCCGCCTGCGCCATCAGCGGGCGCTTCGTCCGATCCCGGTCGCCGCCGCAGCCGAAGACGACGATGAACCGTCGTTTCGACAGCGCCCGCAGCACGCTCGCCACGTTGCGGATCGCGTCCGGCGTGTGCGCGTAGTCCACGAACACATCCACGCCGCGCATCGCCGGAACGCGCTGCAGCCGTCCCGGGATGTTCCGCACCGACATCAGCCCGCGCTCGATCTCCTCAGGGCTCACGCCCGCGGCCTGCGCCAACCCGGCCGCCGCGAGCGCGTTCAGCACGTTGTGCCGACCCACCAGCGCATTCTCCAGCACCAGGTCGCGCCCCCCGATCCGCATGCGATAGTGCGTGCCGCTCAGCGAATCCCGCGTGATCGACCCGCGAATCGCGGCGTCAGCCGACAGCCCATAGGTCACCACATTCGCGCGTGTACCGCGGATCATTTCCGCGTGCCAGCGATCGTCCGCGTTTACCACGGCCGTCGCCGACCCATCCAGCGACTCGAACAGCCGCCGCTTGGCCGCCGCGTACGCATCCATCGTGCCGTGATAGTCCAGGTGGTCCTGCGTCAGGTTGGTGAACGCCGTCGCCGCGAATCGCAGACCGTCCGTGCGGCGCTGATCCAGCGCGTGACTGGAGACCTCCATCACCGCCGCCGCCGCTCCGCGATCGGCGCACTCGCGCAGGTAGCGCGTGAGATCCAGCGGACCCGGCGTCGTCATCGGCGCCGCCACGCTGCGCCCGCACAAGTCGTACAGCACCGTGCCGAGCAGTCCGCACTTGCGCCCGGACGCCCGCAGAATCGCCGCGGTCATGAACGCCGTCGTGCTCTTGCCGTTCGTGCCGGTCACGCCCAGCAGCGCCATCGCCGGCGAAGCACCGCCGTCGAGGCCGTGCCACCGCGCCGCCAGCCGCGCCAGCACCAGCCGAGCGTCCGGCACGGCCACCGCCGCCGCCGCGTCCGCGCGCGGCGGAAGGTCTTCGCCCAGCACGACGCGCGCCCCGCGCGCGACCGCGTCGTCGATATAGCGGCGCCCGTCCTGCGCGTTGCCGCGCAGCGCCACGAACACGCCGCCGGGCCGCACCAGTCGCGAATCGTCGAATACGCCCGTGACGAGCGCGTCGGAGAGCTCCCGACCCAGCGGAGCGTCGAGAATGCCCTGCGCCAACTGGCCGAACCGGATCGATACCGAATCGCTCGCCGCATCCACGTCCATGCTCGAAATCACCACGAGTTGCGACTCCTTTCGCCTGCCGCGCCGCGTCCGCGCGCGGTCAGTCGGCGTCCGCGCTCCTTCCCGCCGTCGGCAGCAGCGGCTCGGGCGGAACGCGCATGTGCAGCAGCGCGTCGGCGACGATCGCGCCGGCCGCCGGCGCCGCGACCGTGCCGCCATAGTACTTGCCGCCGGTCGGATGGTAGAGCGACACCAGCACCACCGCGCGCGGCTCGCGCAACGGAGCGCCGCCCACGAACGAGCCCACGTACGCGCCGGGGATGTAGCCGCGCCCGTCGCGCCGCGCGACCTGTGCGGTGCCGGTTTTTCCGAACATCTGATAGTCCGCGATCGCCGCGTTCGTGCCCGTGCCGCTCACGCACACCTCGGCCAGCGCCTCCCAGCGGACGCGCGTCGCCACCGATTCCGACAACACCCGCCGCAGCGCGATCGGAGTCGAGTTGTCCTCGATGGTTTGCCCGTCCGGACTGATCACGCCGCGCACCACGCGCGGCCGCACCAGCAATCCGCCGTTGGCGAACACCGAGAACGCCGTCACCACCTGGATCGGAGTCACCGCGATTTCCTGCCCGATCGGAATCGACTGCGTCGAGTAGCCGGTCCATTTCGGAAAGTCCTGGACCAGGCCGGTGTGTTCGCCGGGAAGCGGCAGATCGGTTGCGTCGCCGAACCCGAAGCGACGCACGTACTCGTGCAGCCGCTCGTTGCCGACGCGCCCGCCCAGGATTCCCATGCCGATGTTGCTGGACTTGCTCAGCACCTCGTGCATCGTCAGCCGGTCGTACGCATGCGTGTCGCGAATCGACCGACGCCCGAACATCCGAGTCGGACCGTCGATCGAGAAAATCTCGTCCAGCCGCGTCAAGCCGTCTTCCAGCGCACACGCCGCGATGAACGGCTTGAAGATGCTGCCCGGCTCATATGCATCCGCGATGGACCGGTTCCGCACCCGCGCCAGCGCGTCCGAGTCGGACGCGTCGCCCGGTCGCGCCGCCATCGGCTCGATCGGATCGAAATCCGGCACGACCGCCATCGCGAGGATTTCGCCGCTGCGCGGCTCCATCAGCACCGCCGTGCCCCACTTCGCCTTGAACCGCTCGACCGCGGTTCGCAAATGCTCCTCCAGACGCTGCTGGAGATAGGCGTCGATCGTCAGGACCACGCTCGCGCCGTCGCGCGGCGGCACGATCTCGTCCTGATGCGTCCGTACACGCCGCCGGCGCGTGTCCACCGACGACTCGCCGCGCCCGTCCACGCCCGCCAGCACGGAGTCGAACGATTGTTCAATCCCGGCCAGTCCGCGCTGCTCCGCGCCGACGAACCCCAGCAGATGCGCCGCCAGTCGACCATACGGATAGACGCGCTGCGGAATCTGCTGCACGCCCAGGCCGGGCAATCCGCGCGTGCGCCGAACCTGCTCGAATGCTTCGAGCTGCTCCTCGGTCACTTCCCGCTTCAGCCAGACGAACCGCTTCTCGCGCTGCGATGCGATCAGTTCCTGCAGATCGGCCACGCTCACGCCAAGGATCGGACCCAGGCTCGCCGCGGTCAGCCGAACATCCGTGACCATCGCCGGATCGACGAAGACGCCCGGGCGGCGAATCGTGCCGGCCAGCACCCGGCCCTGTGAATCGAGGATCGTGCCGCGCTGCGACGGGATTACCCAGCTCGCGGTTTGCTGTCGCTCGGCCCGCGCCCGGAGCGTGGGACCGTCGCGAATCTCCAGATGCGCGAGCCGCGCCGCGCCGCCCAGAAGCAGGCACCCGACCACGCTGAACAGCAGCACACCGGACCGCATCGCCGCAGCCACTCCCCCCAAACGCGGCGCCGCCCGCGCCCATGACGGCCCGCGTCAGGGCTGTTCGGTCGCCGGACCGGTCGTGGGCACGCGCAGCTCCTTGAGACGCTCGCGAATCAGCATCGGGTTTCGCAGACGCGCCAGGATCAGCTCCTTGTGCCACAGCTCCTGGCGAAGCGACTGCGCCTGCGCGTCCAGTCGCGAAAGCTCGTAATGAAGGCGTACGATCCGCTCGCGAAGCGCCGCGACCGTCAGCAGCGTCGCCAGCCCGATCGCCAGAATGACGCTTACGCGAAGCACCGTCACCGCGCGCCCTCCCGCGCGTCTCCCACGTTACGGAAGCCGAATCCGCGCGCCTTTGCGGATGCGATTCCCGTCCGAAAGACCGTTCATCTTCGCGATCTCGCGCCAGCGAGACGAGTCGCGCAGCTCGCGCCGCGCAATCTCCACCAGCGAGTCGTTCGCACGCACAACGTACCAGCGACTGGACCGCATTGTATCCGCGGCAGAGTCCTTCGTCGCGCCGCTCTTCGGCGTCCGCGCCGCCGCCGCCAGCCGCAGCGCCTCGTCCTGCGTCGGAACCTGAAGCTCCTCGTTCACCAGGATGCGGTTGCGTCGCGCAGACAGCGCCGGATTCGCGGCGACCAGTCCGTCGATCAGCTTCGCGTCAGCCTGGCCCCACATGGAGCGGGCGATGCCCGCCAGGGTGTCGCCCTTCTTCACGCGGTACGTACGCGTCGACGCGGCCGACGCGTCGCCGGACTCGCTCTCCTCGGTTTCATCGGGCGCGCCCTCCGGCAGCGCCGCGTCGATCACCGCCACCAGCGGCTCGCCGCCGGACAGCGCGTCCGAGACCAGCTCCGTCGCGCTGGGCTCGGCGCCTGCGACGAACTCGTCGGCCGAGGCGCGCGGCACCAGCGGCGGAAGATCCGCCCGGCTCTCGACCAGGTCCGTCTCGCCGTGCGGAACGATCGCCAGCCGATCTTCGCCGACCAGCGCCAGCTCCGTGCTGGCCGTCACCGGCGCCTCCTCCAAGAAGTTCGGCGCGGGCGGGCGGATGTCGGGCGCATCGGCGTCGGACCACGGCGGAGCCAGCGGCGACGGAAGCTCGACCACCGGACGCGCCACGCCGTTGACCAGCCAGCACATGCTGCTGATGAACCCCAGACATGTCAGCATTGCCACTTTCACGCTCAGCGCCATCCGATGCCTCCTTGCACCCGCATTTCGTGAAGTGATTGGCTATCGCGCGGTCACCGCACCGCGCGTCAGAGTTTCCTTCCCACGCGCAGCTTCGCGCTGCGGCTGCGCGGATTGGACTCCCGCTCGGCTTCGTCGGCCACGATCGGCCGCCTCGTCAGCTCGTCGAACGCGCCGGACGCTTTTCCCGCACGCAGGAACCGCTTCACGATCGCGTCTTCCAGGCTGTGAAAACTGATGACGCTCAACGACCCGCCAACGCGCAGATGCGCGGCGGACTTCGACAGAAACCGCTCGAGATTCCCCAGCTCGTCGTTCACCGCGATGCGCAGCGCCTGAAAGACCCGCGTTGCCGGGTGAATCCGCCCGCGCGGCGCCCGCCCCGACGTTCGAACGGCCGACTCGACCGCCTGGGCCAGCACGTGCGTGCTCTGGATTCGGCTGGCGCGCCGCACCTGGCAGATTCGCCGGGCAATCTTGCGGCTGAGATCCTCCTGCCCATACTCGTACAGAATGTCCGACAGCTCGTTCTCGCTCAGGCCGTTCACCAGGTCGAGCGCGCACCGCCCGCGGCTCGCGTCGAACCGCATGTCCAGCGGACCGTCGCGGTCGAAGGAGAATCCGCGCGACGCATCTTCGATCTGCGCCGAATTCAGGCCCAGATCGACCAGCATGTGGTCCACGTTCGCAAGCCCGAATTCGACCAGTGCCGCGTCGAAGTCCGCGAAGTTCAAATGCTTCAGCCGCATCATGGACTCGAACGGCGCGGTGCGCTGCCGCGCGATCGCCAGCATGTCCGCGTCCAGATCGAGACCGATGTAGACTCCGCCCGGCGCGATGCGCGGCAGAATCGCCCGCGCGTGCCCGCCGAGACCGATCGTGCCGTCGAGCACCACGTCGCCGGGCTTGAACGCCGAGTGCGACAGCACGGCATCCACGAGCACGGGCGCGTGTTCGGCGATCGGCGAAGTCACGAGCGCTCACCGGGATCGAAATGCGGCAGCCCGCCGGACGGCCCCGTCCACCTGGACGGCTCGGTCGTTCCGGCGTATAACCCGCGCGTTCGGATGGGATGGACAAGGGGGGAGGCCGACGCCGCCCGTCCATGAGCAGCGTCGAGCCCAGGGGATCAGGCGGTCTCACCAACCGCCCGCGTAAGTGCGGCGAGCTTCCCTGCTCGTTCGTCGGAGGGCCTCCCGGCGAAGAACGGCCCTCATCCGCACGCACGATTCTTCGGAGGCAGCGGCGACGTCCGGCGAGACGCCGCCGCTGCTCTGCACCCTCGCGCCAAACCCAAACCCGCTCGCTCGTTCTTTTCGGCTCAGCCTTCGCGGTGCGCCGCGGTCGATGCCGCCCCGTTCAGCTCCCGCTTCAGCTCAGCCAGCTCTTTTAAGGCGTCGCTCCGCTCCGGACCGGCATCCGCTCGAATCGCGCTCTCGAACGCCTCGAACTCGGCCTGGTTCCAAAGCTCCAGATGATCCTGCACGCCGATCAGCACGACCTCGCGTCCGATGCCGAATCGCTTCAGCATCCGCTCCGGAATGAGAATCCGTCCCTGCGAGTCCGGATCGAGCAGGGCGCTCTGCGAATACTCGTACTGCCGCCAGGCGTGCCCGCGGTCCGACAGCCGCTCCACCGGCGGCACGAACGCACGAAGCTTCTCGAAATACCGCTCGGGATAGAGTGCGAGCGTGTGATTCCGAAACCCCGGCACCACGTAAAACGCTCGTCCGTCCGCATCCGAGTTGATCTTCGAGCGAATCGCATGCGGCACCGAAAGGCGCGACTTCCCGTCGATCGTCAGCTCATACGTACCGACGAAGAACATGCACGCCGCCGAATTTCCGATCCACCGGTCCCCACAGACAGGGCTATCTAGGGAAAGTCTACCACATCCTTGCCCGAACGCAAGCGGAATTCGTCCAATTTGCCCAACTTTCCAGCGCAAACCAGCGCACCGGCAATCCGTCCGGTCCGAACGCCGTGCACGGCACATTCTCTCGCAGGGATTTCACCCCACGAAACGGGCCAAGCCCGCTCGATCGCCCGCAGAGCAGGGTCTCCGGCCGCGGTATCATTCCACGAACCCGGCTGAACGCCGAACGCGGCGGAACGTCGAGCCGGGCCGACGTCCCAGTGGCCGAACCCGATTCCCTGCTCAGGAGTGACTTCGCATGAATCGCGCGTTTCGCAACTCCCTGGTTGTTCTCGCAGCTCTTGGCTTCGCGTCGCTCGCGCTCGCGCAGGACGAGAAGGAGGCGAGCGACCGCGAACGGGCTGACGCGCTCAAGAAGTTCGGTCTTACGCTCTCGCAGTGCATCGAGAAAGGCGCCGCCGAACTCGGCGGGCCAGCGGTTTTCGGCAATGTGCACGTGGGCAAGCGCGGAAAGTTCGCGGTTCAGGTCGATTCCGTCGTCGACGGGCAGCGCGCGACAACCAGCGTCGATGAGCATGGCTCGACCGCGAAGGGCGTTAAGGACAAGCACAACCGCGACCGGAAGAACCAGCCGGATTATCCCAAGCTCGCCGAACAGTTCGGCAAGCACCAGGTCACTTTGGCCGAGCTAGTCGCGATCGCTGAGAAAGAGACCGGCGGAGTCGCGGTCAATGCGTGGGGCCACCTTCAGAAGGACGAGCTGAGCGTCAGCGTGCTGATCGTCCCGGCCGAGGGCAAGAGCGTCCGCGTCAGTGTCGATCCCAAGACGAAGAAGGTCAGCAAGCCCTAGCGAAGTGCCTCGGAGCGATCCTGAAACCCGATCCTAGTGTAGTGCCTCCATGAAACCTACGCTTATTCAAGGTGGTACGGGCGTCCCGCCCGTCGCTGGAGCGGGCCAGAGGCCCGTACCACTCAGGAGCACGGAGTTCTGAGGCACTACACCAGCGGCCTTCATCGGCGAGCGAGGCGAACGCGCGATCGGAACCGCGCGGGCTACCGCCCTCGCCCGCAGTCGCGGCGTTGAATGCGCGCGAGCACGGCCGGATTCGGCATGGCTTCACGCCATTGACCCGACATTGAGCGCATTCTTGCGGGAGCCGCATCGCGTCAGAGAAGAACACCGCGACGCGCATCGCGCTCGCGTTCGGCATCCTTTGCTTCCTGGGCGTGCTGACGGGCGTCGCGCCGGACGACGTGGAGTGGGCGATCATCCGACAGCGCTCGGCGCTGCTGGCGCTGGTCGTGACCGCGGCGCTCAGCATGATCGTGCTCGGCTTCGCGACGTTCTTCGCCGGCGTCCGCGGCGAGTTCAACATCGATGCCAGTTCCGGCACGACCACCGCGAACGTCGCGAGCAGCGCTCCGGGCGTGCTGTTCGTGCTGTGCGGCGCCGTGCTCCTGGGCCTCGTCGTTCAGCATCGCATCGAGCGTTCGGGTGGGGGCATCTCTGCGGCGCAGGCCGCGCAATGGATTCAGGTGGGAGCTTCCGCGGAGGAACTGAAAGCGCTTCTCGACGACGTGAAAACAAACTGGCGAATCATCGCGAGCGAAGACGACGCTCCAGCCGAACAGGATCCGCCGATTCCCGAGCGCTTGCCCGGCTGAACGACTCGAAGCACGCCGGCCGGGCGCGAGCTCGTCAGACTCCGCCGGGCGCCTGTGGAGTCTCTGCCCCGTCGGAGCTCGCCGGCGCGGCGCGCGTCGCCGTCCACTTCTCCAGCATCGCCGCAGCCTTCGGCCCCCGCACGCGTGCGTCGCCGCGTCGGCGCGTGAAGGCCTCGGCGTCGAGATGTTCCAGAATCGGCACGACGTACTTCCGCGTGGACTCGAGCAATCCGCGAAAATCCGCGACCGCCGCCGATCCGCGCTCGGCGAGCAGCCCGTGAATCGCCGCGAGCATCCAGCCATAGGCGCTCGCGTCGAGCCAGACGCCCGGTGCGATTCGCACCAGCCGACCTCGCGCGGCGGCGAGCGAGATGAGCTCGCCCACGCGGCGCGCATCACGTCCTGTTCGCGCCGCCAGTTCCTCGGCCGACGGCGGCTGAAACCGCGCGGCCGCGAACGCGGCGCAGATCGTCTCCAGCAGCGCGGCGTCCGCGGTCGACAGCGCTCCCGCATGTCCGCGCGGCAGCAGGAAGCCGCCCGACTCGACCAGGACGCGCTGCGAAAGCATCCACTCGACGACAGGCTGCCGCAGCGCCTCCGGCAGCGCCGCAGGCAAGAGCGCGGGCAGCTCCGCGCGCGGCACTCCGGCCGACCGCGGGTTCGCCGCAAGCAGCGCCCCCAGCCGCGCGAGGACGAACGCGGAGAGCGCGTCGAGCCGCTCGCGATGCACCGAGCGCTGCTGGCCTCCGACGGCGGCAAGCCGCACGATTCGCCCGGCGCGCGACAGCTCATCTAGCAGACGCTCCACCTCGGCCGCCGACCGTATGCCGGCGCGCGACGACAGCCGCGCGGCGTCCGGCGCGTTCCAGTGCGCCATTCGCACCGCCGCGGCCAGCCGTTCGTGCGGATCGTCGCTCTCCAGCGCAACGAGCGCAGCAGCGTCCGCCGGCGACCGGCGGGACCAGCGCTCCGCCACCGGCGCGAGCACGACGCCTCCGCCGAGTGTGCGGGTCGCGGACTCATCCCGCAGAATGAACGTCTGGCCCCACGTCGAGACGATCGGCCGCTGCGTGCGCACCTGTGCCAGCGCCGCGCGGACTTCCGCCGGCGCGGACGGCTCGAGCAGGCTCACCTGCGCGAGCACGTCGCACGTTCCGATGTGAAGCCGCAGGCGAAGCCGGCGCCGCGCCGCGCGTCCCGGCATCCGCAGCGAAGCGACGCGGACGCACAGCGTGTCGGACTCCTGGAGATGCCCGGGGCTGGCCAGCTCCGATCCGCGCGGCGCGTCATCCACGGCGACCGACGCAAGGTTCATCGCCAGGCGCATGCGTCCATGCGCCTCGGGCATGGCCAGGTTGTGCGATTGCAGATCGCGCACGCGAACCCGCCGGCCCGGCGGACAAAGTTCGAGCTCGTCCCCGGTCGAAACCGATCCGTGTCGGGTCGAGCCGGTCACGACCACGCCACGACCCGGCACGAGGAAGGCTCGATCGATCGGCACTCGGAACCAGTCGTATGGGCTTTGCGCCGGCGGGCGGCGCGCCTCGGACGCAAGTCGTGCGCGGAGTTCGTCCAGTCCCCGGCCGGTCGGCGCGGACGTTCGCACCACGCCGGCCACTTCGAGCGCGTGGCGCTCGACCAGTTCGCGGACGTCCTGCTCCACGACATCGCACCAATCCGCGTCGACGAGATCGATCTTGGTCAGCGCGACAAGGCAGCGCGAGAATCCGAGCAGGCTGAGCACCTCGACGTGTTCCCGCGTCTGCGGCATCGCCGAATCGTCGGCCGCAACGACCAGCAGAGGCAGGTCGATTCCGGTCGCGCCGGCCACCATGTTGCGAAGGAATCGCTCGTGCCCGGGCACGTCCACGAACCAGATGTCGGCGTCCTCGATCCGCGCATAGGCGAAGCCGAGGTCAATCGTCATGCCGCGCGCTTTTTCCTCCGGCAGCCGGTCCGGATCGACCCCCGTCAGTGCAAGCACCAGGCTGCTCTTGCCGTGATCGATGTGCCCGGCCGTACCGACCACCAGCCGCGGACGTGGAGTGTGTGAGTGGTCCATGCTCCTACATGGTAGACGCGTGGAGAGAGGCGTTGCGGCGCCGCTCGGGCGCGCCGCCGCCGGAAGGCACCCGCGCGCTGTTCCGCGTCGCGCACGATCAGCACGCGGCGCCGAATCGCTCCAGCAGGCTGCTCAGGTCGGCCAGGTCCACGTCGCCGTCGCCATCCAGGTCGCCGTCCTCTCCCGCAGCGCCCGAGGTCTGCCCGTAATTCGACAGCAGCACGGACAGATCGGCCAGCCCGATGACGCCGTTGCCGTCCAGATCTCCCAGGCACGGCTCGGTCTCGACCGACATCGCGTAGTCGCCGCCCCACAGCTCCGTCCGGCGCACCCGAATCACGTACGTCCCGGCCTGAAGATACATCGAGACCTGCGCGGTTCCGTTCTGGCCGTTGGACGTCGCCAGAATCTGCTCGGCGGCGGTGTAGAGCCGCAGCCGCAGGTCCACTTCGGCCTGGGCGTATGACGCGGAAACCGTAAGCCGCGCCGGCGCGTCGAGCGTCACCGAGAAGAAGTCGAGGAAGTCCACCAGGCGCAGGTCGTAATCGCCCGGCGCGATCGCCGCCGCGGCGCCGAATTCGTCGTTGTCCTCGTACTCGTCGTCCGGGGTGACCGTATTCAGCCACTGCGAAATCATCGGATATCCGAACGCGAACCGCCCGTAGACGATGTTGTAGTCCTGCGGATTGTCGCAATCGGGCGGCGCGAAGTAGCAGCTACCGAAGAGCTGGCCGACCACCTGCCATTGCCCGTTGAACACCGGCGACCCGCTCGATCCGCCTTCGGTCATGCCGTCGAGCCAGTCGTTGTAGATGAATGCCGATAGCGGCAATCCGCCGCAGATCGGCGCCGCAGTCGTCACGGGCCCGGACGAGTACCGCTTGAAGCTGCCACCGGGATGGTGAATGCCGTACACCGTTCCGCTCGGCGGCGTGGTGGTCCAGCCGGACATTCCCTGCCCGCCGCTGACGTCGTCGCGCAGACGCAGAAAGCTGAAATCGGCGTCCGGCGTGTTGGCGAGCAGCGTCGCGCCGTTCGTCGTGATGCCTCCGCCGATCGAACCATCGCACACCGTGGTCTGGTAGAACCACAGCACCTGGAGAGTGCTGGCGACCTCCTGCGTGTTGATGCAGTGATTGGCCGTCAGGAACCACCCGGCGAATGTGTTCGCGTCCACGTCGGCCAAGAGCGAGCCGGAGCAGAGGTAGTACCCTTCCCCGACCTGAAACAGCATGCGCCCGACCGCATCGCGCGCGGTCGCATCGACCGTGCGGCAATTCACGTCCACCTGGCACTCCAGCAGACGCTCGCCGCCCCCGCTCGCACCGGACTCCGGCGGCGCGAGCACGTCTCGGTAGTAGTGCGCGACGCTGCGAATCTCGATTACCGGCTCGGCCGCGTCGGCCGGCGCGTGATACTCGACGAACGCCGCGTCACCGCGGACCGGCACGCCGTTGAACCGCCCTGCTTCACCGGGTCCGACACCGCGATACGTCTGCGCCCACGCTGGCTCATTCGCGCCGCGGACGCTCAGCGTCGCGCCGATGGGAAGATCGATCGCCGAGAAGTTCACGCCGATCGCTGCGGCCCCGTCGCTGCGCAGCGCCAAGCGCCACGTCCGCGATCCGTCCGATTCGATTGCCCATTCGCCGGACGTGCTCGGCGTCAGCGGCATCTCCGGCCGGCGCTCGACGCCCGCACGGAGCGGCGAGCCGCCGCTTCCGGCGTCGGCGTCGTCCTCGGCGAGCAGCGTGGCGGGCGAAATCGCCGCCCATTCGCAGGACGCGACCAGCGCCCACGAATCGGCCTGCGTGCCCAGGTCCATCCACGCGCGGACCGGAGCATCCTCACGGTCCAGAAGCGGGGCTCGCTCGCCGGGCAGGCTGACGGCGGGCGCGGCGGCGCCCGAAAACGCCGGCGCCAGCGGCGCGAACAGCGGCAGGCAGATCAGCAGGAAAGTACGCACCGGGCCATTGTTACGGATCATTCATCGCTCCAGCGATTCGGGAGGCGGTGGGCGCTCGCTCTTCCCGAGGATACGTGATCGAAGCAGCCGATTTCAACCGCCCAGCCGGGTGAATCCGCCCGCCGGCGAGCCGGTCCGTGGCGGCCGCGCTCCGATTTTGACCGAAACCCAGTCTACTATACGTCTAGTAGATTGCCCGCGACGTGCGGGCGATTCGGTTCGTCTGTTCTCCGGGAGCCACGCATGTCCTCACTCCGCGCTGCATCCGCTGTCACGCTTCTGGGATTCGGGTCTCTGCTCGCGCTCGCCGCGGGCGTCGAGCTGCCCGACACGCACGCCGGGCGATGTGCGAAAGCGTACATCGAGGCGTTCAACTCCGGCGACGAAGCCCGGGTGAAGCAGTTTGAGTTCGACCATCGGGCCGCTTCCGCGCTGAAAGCCCGGTCCATGGACGACCGCATGAGCATGTATCGCGAACTGCGCGACCGCTGGCAGAAGCTCACCGTCTCGCGCGTTCTGACCTCCGAGGAGCACGCGATCACGCTTCAGGTGGACACGTCGGCGGGGGCCGACAACCTGACGTTCGCGTTCGACTTCGAGCAATCACCGCCGTACGGCATGCTCGCGATTCGCATCGGCGCGGGCGTCAGCCCGGCGGAGATGGCGGCCGCGGCTCGCCCCCTCACCGACGAGCTGCGAAAGCAAAGCGTCGAGGCGCTCGCGGACGCGTTGGCCACACTGTACGTCTTTCCGGAGCGCGGCGAGCAAATGGCCGCGGAGCTGCGCCGCAAGCTGGCTGCCGGTCATTACGACGGCGCGCCCGATGCGATGGCATTGGCCGAGCAGTTGACCAGCGACCTGCAGCCGATCTGCAACGACAAGCACCTGCGAGTTCGGCCGGCGGCGGCGGGCGGTCCCGGCGACGGACCGCAGGACGGCGCGTCGCTGATTCGCGAGGGACGGGACGAGAACTTCGGCTTTCAGCGCGTCGAGCGCCTGCCCGGCAACATCGGCTACGTGAAGTTCGATGCATTTCATCCGAGCGCAGAGGCACAGAAGACTGCGGCCGCGGCATTGGAATTCGTCGGCGGGTGCGACGCGCTGATTTTCGACTTGCGCGACAACGGCGGGGGCTCGCCGGAGATGATTCGATTCATCTCGAGCTACCTGTTCGACAAGCCGACGCATCTGAACAGCTTCTATGACCGCATGAGCAATCAGACGTCTGAGACCTGGACGACGGCCGACGTCCCAGGCCGACGATTCGCCAAGGATCTGCCGGTATACGTGCTGATCAGTGGGCGGACGTTTTCGGCGGCCGAGGAGTTCACGTACAACCTTCAATGCCTGAAGCGGGCGACGATCGTAGGTGAGACGAGCGGCGGCGGCGCGCACCCGGTGATGCCGAAGCGGCTGGGCGACGTGCTGATGGTGACGCTGCCGTTCGCGCGGGCGGAGAATCCGGTCACAAAGACGAACTGGGAAGGCGTGGGCGTGAAGCCGGACATTGCGGTGCCGGCCGACCAGGCGCTGGAGGCTGCGGTGAAGGACGCGCGGTCGAAGACCGGCGGGGGTGAGTAAGCGCGCCTGGTTTTGGCGGTCCCCGGGAGCCGAGGATTCTGGACGTGTCGTCGGCGTTGGGTCGCGGCGCCTTGGCGTGGAAATAAAGGCGGCCCGGCGTCTCGCATGGAGGCGCCGGGCCGTAAAAGCCGGCAATCACCTACTCTCGCCCGATCAGGACTACCATCGGCCGTGTGAGCTTTACTGCTGAGTTCGGAATGGGATCAGGTGTTTCCCCACACGTATGTTCACCGGCAGATCGTGATCGCCGCGATGGCGCGGCGGTAGCACTCGGAAGGTGAAATAGTGGATGCGACGGGCGATCGCCCGAGCGGTGCGGCTGAAGCTGCCCGGGATGGGCAGTCACAGCGGATCACAAATGCGGTCAAGCCTTCGGCCGTTAGTACCGGTTAGCTGAGGACATCTCTGCCCTTACACTTCCGGCCTATCAACCTGGTGGTCTACCAGGGGCCTTCAGCTCACCCGAAGGGAGCACCGAGTCCTCATCTTAGGGACGGCTTCCCGCTTAGATGCCTTCAGCGGTTATCCAGTCCGCGCTTAGCTACCCTGCGTTGCCGTTAGCACGACAACAGGTACACCAGAGGCGCGTACCACCCAATCCTCTCGTACTAGGGTGATGGCCCTTCAAGACTCGTACGCCCACAGCAGATAGGGACCGACCTGGCTCGCGCCGGTCTGAACCCAGCTCGCGTACCACTTTAATCGGCGAACAGCCGAACCCTTGGGACCGCCTACAGCCCCAGGATGTGATGGGCCGACATCGAGGTGCCAAACGACCACGCCGCTATGGACGCTCGGTGGTCATCAGCCTGTTATCCCCGGAGTACCTTTTATCAGTTGAGCGATAACCCTTCCACCCGGGATTACCGGGTCACTAGGGCCTGCTTTCGCATCTGCTGGACCTTTCGGTCTCGCAGTTAAGCCGGCTTCTGCCCTTGCACTCGACGCACGATTGCCAACCGTGCTGAGCCGACCTTTGCACTCCTCCGTTACCTTTTGGGAGGAGACCGCCCCAGTCAAACTGCCCACCTAACACTGTCCCCCGCCCGGCTTCACGGGTCGAGGTTAGACATCGAATAGCACAAGGGTGGTATTTCACCGTTGGCTCCCCGGCGGCCGGAACCGCCGGATCAACGCCTCCCACCTATCCTACGCATGAGATATCCGATATCCATATCAGGATGCAGTAAAGGTTCACGGGGTCTTCCCGTCTTGCTGCGGGTACACGGTATCTTCACCGCGAGTTCAATTTCACCGAGTCGGTCCTTGAGACACTGCTCCAGTGATTACGCGGTTCATGCGCGTCGGAACTTACCCGACAAGGAATTTCGCTACCTTAGGACCGTCATAGTTACGGCCGCCGTTTACCGGTGCTTCGGTTGCAAGCTTCGCCTTGCGGTTGACCTGCTTCCTTAACATTCCGGCACCGAGCACGCGTCAGTCTGTATACGTCCTCTTTACGAGTTAGCACAGACCTGTGTTTTTGATAAACAGTTCCCAGAGCCGATTCTCTGCGCCCTTCTCCCGAAGGAGGGAGGGCCCCCTTTTCCCGAAGTTACGGGGTCAAATTGCCTAGTTCCTTAAGGACCGTTCTCTCGAGCACCGTTAGGATACGCTCCTCGCCCACCTGTGTCGGTTTTGGTACGGATCCGCACTTTGTCCCCGAACGGATTTTCTCGGTTGCTGATTTCCATGCTTCGGCAACAAATTGGCCTCGCCCTTTCGGGCGCCCTCTATTCTCGTAGTGGGCCACAGTCCTCAGCAACGTCCCCGTCGGATCGACCGCATACGGAGTGCAGGAATATTAACCTGCTGTCCATCGTCTACGCCTTTCGGCCTCGACTTAGGGTCCGACTAACCCTGGGCGGAATTCCCTTCCCCAGGAAACCTTGGGCTTACGGCGAGCGGGATTCTCACCCGCTTGATCGTTACTCATACCGGCATTCTCACTACCACAGGCCGACACCACTCCTTACGGTATGGCTTGTATCTCCTGTGGTACGCTCCCCTACCGCTCTTTCGAGCCCGCAGCTTCGGCTTCATGCTTAGTCCCAATCATTATCGGTGCCCATCTTCTCGACCAGTAAGCTATTACGCACTTTTTAAATGGTGGCTGCTTCTAAGCCAACATCCTGGCTGTCACAGAAAACGGACTTCCTTAAAGCACTCAGCATGAATTCGGGGCCTTAGCTGGCGATCCGGGTTGTTTCCCTTTTGTCCACGAACATTAGCGCCCGCAGACTCACTCCCGGGATAAGCGTCGCAGTATTCGGAGTTTGATTGAGGGCGGTAGGCGGGTAGCCCCCGCGTCTCATTCAGTAGCTCTACCCCTGCAACGTAGTGTCCCGAGGCTGTCCCAAAAGACATTTCGGGGAGAACCAGATATCTCCACGTTTGATTAGACTTTTACTCCTCCCCACAGGTCATGCCATAACTTTTCAACGTTAACGGCTTCGGTCCTCCAGGGCGTTTTACCGCCCCTTCAACCTGCCCATGGGTAGATCACGTGGGTTCGGGTCTGTCACACGCGACTGATGCGCCCTATTCAGACTCGCTTTCGCTACGGCTCCGCGCCGGAAGCGCTTAGCCTCGCCGCGTACGACAAGTCGCCGGTCCATTATGCAAAAGGTACGCCGTCAGCCGCGCAGGCAAGCCTGCGATCGGCCTTCGACAGCTTGTAGGTCTACGGTTTCAGGTACTTTTAACTCCCCTAGCAGGGGTGCTTTTCACCTTTCAGTCGCCTTACTCGTTCACTATCGGTCGTGCAGGAGTACTTAGCCTTGCAGGGTGGTCCCCGCATCTTCAGTCAGAGTTCCACGAGCTCCGACTTACTCGACCATCGACGCTTCGCTGACGCCTACAGGGCTGTCACCTGCTATGGCCGGCCTTTCCAGACCGTTCGGCTGACTCTGCGTCGACGTATGGCTCGAAGCCATGGGCTGGTCCGCGTTCGCTCGCCGCTACTAGCGGAGTCTCGGTTGATTTCTCTTCCTCCGGGTACTGAGATGTGTCAGTTCCCCGGGTGTTGCTCCAGACGGCCTATGCATTCAGCCGCCGGTGACGCCATCTGGTTGCCCAGTGACGACGGGTTGCCCCATTCGGAAATCTCCGGATCAAAGCCTGTTTGGCGGCTCCCCGGAGCTTATCGCAGCCTGCTACGTCCTTCTTCGCCTCTGCACGCCAAGGCATCCACCGTAAACCCTTTCTAGCTTGACCACATTTGTGAACAGCTGTGATCAAACCGCACCTTCGTTACTCGATCACTCGAACCCGGCCGGACCCCCGCGATCCACGCCGCGAACCATCCGCCGGAATTCGAAATCGGTTCTCGGTTTCGATACCCGTGCATCCACTATTCACTTGTCAAACATCACCCCTTGACGCCCGCCGTCCGCAGGCGTCGCCGCCCGCGTCCGTCAATCGTCAAGAGCAAAGCAGTTTACTGATCGCGACGAGCCGTGTCAAGACGCCGCGCGCCGAAAACTTCCCCACGAACGCCGCAACGCCCAAACCCGCGCCGGAAAAACTGGAGCCGACCGGGTTCGAACCGGCGACCTCCTGGTTGCAAACCAGGCGCTCTCCCAATTGAGCTACGGCCCCCAACTCGATCCACGACGTCACCCTGAATCGTTCGGCCAGGCCCCGCCTAGCCACAGCGACCCGACCCTCAGCCCCCGCCGCCCCGCATCGCACTGGCGATCGAGACGCCCAGAATCAGCACAAACACAACCATCACCAGGACATCCGACACCGGTGAAGCCTCCCCGTGAGCGGTTACGAAGCGCCGTGCCTTCCAATGGGCCCGCGAGGATTCGAACCTCGGACCTCGTCCTTATCAGGGACGCGCTCTAACCAACTGAGCTACGAGCCCGCTTCAGTCCATTCGAAAATCACGCGACGCGAAGAACCGTTCCCGCCTGCTGGCGGCACGCGACGCCCCGAGCGTGTCGCGAATTCTCGATCATAAGCCCACGCACGCGACTGTCAACCGGCCCCGATACCGGGCCGAGCAGCGGCCGACGCACGGACCCTCGCGCGCGTTGCCACGCTTCAAACTTGTCTCTATCCTGCCGTTTTCCGCCGAATGCCGTGCTCAGCGGCGCTTCACCTCCGAGCCAGGGAGAACCAAATCATGGCCATGCGGACCGAACGCGACTCGATGGGAGAAATGCAGGTCCCCGAGGACGCCTACTACGGCGCGTCCACCCGGCGCGCCGTACTCAACTTCCCCATCAGCGATTATCGCTTCGATCGACAGTTCATCCGCGCCCTCGGGCTCATCAAGTACGCCGCCGCCGAGGCCAACCGCTCCCTGGGCCGGCTCGACCCGAAGGTCGCCAGCCACATTCAGACCGCCGCGCGCGAAGTCGCGGACGGAAAGTGGGACGCGCAGTTCGTCGTCGACATCTTCCAGACCGGCTCCGGCACCAGCACGAACATGAACGCCAACGAGGTCATCGCCAACCGGGCGTCCGAGCTTGCCGGCGCGCCGCGCGGCAGCCGCCAGGTTCACCCGAACGACCACGTCAACATGGGCCAGAGCAGCAACGACGTCATTCCCACCGCGATGCACGTCGCCGCCGTCGTCGCGCTGCATTCGCGGCTCATGCCGGCCCTTCACCGCCTGAGAGACGCGCTCAAGGCCAAGGCGGATGAGTTCGACTCGATCGTCAAGATCGGGCGCACCCACCTCATGGACGCCACGCCGGTCCGCCTGGGTCAGGTCTTCAGCGGATACGCCGCCCAGATCGCGCACGCCGACCGCCGAATCATGCAGAAGATCATTACCCTGCGCGAGCTGCCCATCGGCGGCACGGCCGTCGGCACCGGCATCAACACGCACCCCGAATTCGCCCGCCGGGTCTGCGACATTCTCAACCACGAGACCAAGGAAAACTTCCACGAGGCCCCGAACCACTTCGAAGCTCAGGCCTGCAAGGACGCCATCGTCGGCGCCAGCGGAATGCTCAAGACCATCGCGGTCAGCCTCACCAAAATCGCCAACGACATCCGCTGGCTCGGCAGCGGCCCGCGCTGCGGCATCGGAGAGCTCATCCTCCCCGCGACTCAACCCGGCAGCTCGATCATGCCCGGCAAGGTCAACCCGGTCATCTGCGAATCCGTCATGCAGGTCTGCTGCGAAGTCGTCGGCCACGACGCCGCCATCACCTTCGCCGGCGCCATCCTCGGCAATTTCGAGCTTCACGTCGGCATGCCCATCATGGCGTACAACCTGCTGCACTCCGTGAACCTGCTCGCCACAGCCTCCGACAATTTCGTCGATCAGTGCGTCCAGGGCCTGCGGGCCAACGCCGCACGCTGCGAAGCGCTCATCGAGCAGTCGCTCGCCATGTGCACCTCGCTCGCGCCGCTCATCGGCTACGACGCCGCGGCCGCGATCGCCAAGCAGGCGCACGAGACCGGCCGAACCGTCCGCCAGATCGCCCAGGACGAGATCAAGGCCGGGCGCATCAAGCTCACGGCCGAGCAGCTCAACGCTGCGCTCGACCCGAGAAGCATGACCGAGCCGAGCGACCGCGCGCTGCCGGTTTCCGGATAGCGCGGGAACTGCGATCGGGCTGCGCTCGCGATTCCGCCAGAGACCGGTCAGGAGACCGGTCCCCCACCGGACGAGCGCGTGCGTCTCGTCCGTCAGGGCGGCAAGACAAGACCGGTCAGGAGACCGGTCCCCCATCAGAAGAGCGCAGGCATTGCGGCACGAACGCGACGGCCGGGCCGTGCACGCCGCGCGGAGTGCGTGCGGGGCGGCGTTCGGACCGCGCGGCGAGTACCAAGCTGCGCCGCATCGGCGGCGCGTTGACGCGCCCCGATTCGGACGTTATTCCACCCGCATGGCGAAGCGCGTGACCCGCCCAAAATCCGAACAGGCGCCACAGCCGACCGCGCGCCGGTCGTCGCTCGTGGACACGCGCGTCGTCTACTGCGGCGACTGCCTCGATCAGCTTCGCAATCTTCCCGACCATTGCGTGGACCTGATCTACATCGATCCGCCGTTCAACAGCAACCGCAACTATGAGGTCTTCTGGGGTGAGACGAAGGAAAAACGGGCCTTCGAGGACCGCCACGCCAGCACGCAGGCGTATATCGACTATATGCGGCCGCGCTGCGTCGAACTGGCCCGCGTGCTCAAGAAAACCGGCAGCTTCTACTACCACTGTGATTGGCACGCGGGGCATTACGTAAAGGTGATGCTCGACCAGATCCTTGGCGAAAGCAGCTTTCAAAACATGATCGTTTGGAAGCGCAGCCACGCTCATAGCGACACACGGCAGGGGATGTCGCAGTACGGGCGCGTCTGCGACTACCTAATGTTCTACACGGGCGGCGGAAAATGGACTTGGAACGCGATCCACACGAAGTACGAGGCGGATTACCTCCAATCGGAATACCGGCACGTCGATGAACAGGGGCGGCACTACAAGCAAACCGATGTGACGGCCGCCAAGCCGGGCGGCGACACGCGCTACGAATGGCGCGTCAAACGCTCGCGACGACCCGGGGCGGAGTGGGTTCCTGACCTCGAAGAAGAATGGAAGTCGCCCGTCCACGACACCGAGTACCGCGCCGTCAAGCCCTACGATAAGCGCTACTGGGCCTACTCGAAAGAGAATCTCCTTCAGTTTTGGCGCGACGGCTGCCTGACGCATCGCTCGACCGGCATGCCGCGCCTGATGCAGTTCGCCGATCGCATGCCCGGCGTTCCGCTCCAGGACTTGTGGACGGATATTCCGCCGATCAGCGCGCTCGCCGCCGAGCGCCTCGGCTATCCCACACAAAAACCCCTGGCGTTGCTTGAGCGCATCATCAACGCGTCCAGCAATCCCAACGACATTGTTCTCGACGCCTTCTGCGGCTGCGGCACGGCTCTGGTTGCTGCGCAGAATCTCCGCCGCCAGTGGATCGGCATCGACATCAGCCCCACCGCCTGCCGCGTCATGGCCAAGCGGCTGCGCGACGTCTGCAAAATGCGGGAAGATGAGGCGCTCTGGCGCGGCGGACGGGGCTTCGTCGTCCGCGACCTGCCCTGGACCGAGGAAAAGCTCCGCGCTATCCCGCCCTTCGAATTCGAGAACTGGGCCGTCATCGCCCTGGGCGGCATCCCGAACAAGGCGCAGGTCGGCGACATGGGCATCGACGGCCGCATCTTCCCGGTGTCCGCCGCGCCGAAGAAACGCGGCGCCGCAGCCGGCGAACTCGACTTCATGGATCACTGGTATCCGATTCAGGTCAAACAGAAGGACCGCGTCGGCCGGCCCGACATCGACGCCTTCGAAGCGGTGATGATGCGCGCCGACCGATCCAAGGGGTTCTTCGTCGCCTTCGACTTCACCGCCGACGCGCTGCGCGAAATCGATGCGTTCTTCCGACGAACGGGCAAGGCGATCATCGCGCTCACCGTCCGTGAAATCCTCGACGAAGAGATCGCCATGCGCCTGGCGTAGCGCCGCGACCGTTCCACAGAGTCGGCGCACGAGAGACTTTGCCCCAGACGGACCGCGAGCGTGACGGAACGCCCTGATCCGCGTGGCGCCGTCGTCCCGGATCGTCGGAACGCGACCAGCGCAGAGTCCCGCGCGGCGACGATCACATCGCGCGGGACTCGACGATTCAACGCGGCGCTTCGCGAGCGGTCCAGGCGCCTACCGCGCCCCGGCCTTCCGCTTCTTCGGCGACGCCTTCTTCTTGCTCTTCTTGCCCGCGCCGCTCTTCTCCTCCTGCTCGATCGACGCCTGCGCCGCCGCCAGCCGCGCGATCGGCACGCGATAGGGCGAGCAGCTCACGTAATCCATCCCCGCGCGGTGACAGAACTTCACGCTGAGCGGATCGCCGCCGTGCTCGCCGCAGATCCCCACCTTCAGCTTCGGCCGCGACTCGCGACCCTCGTCGATCGCAAGCTGCACCAGCCGACCGACTCCCACCAGGTCCAGCGACTGGAACGGATCATCCGGGAACACGGCCGCACGGTCATGGTCGTAGTACTCGGGCAGGAACCGACCCGCGTCGTCGCGCGACAGCCCCATCGTCATCTGCGTCAGGTCGTTCGTGCCGAAGCTGAAGAACTCGGCCACCTCCGCCACCGCCCCGGCCGTGATCGCGGCCCGCGGCGTCTCGATCATGGTCCCGACCAGGTAGTCGAGCTTCACCTTCGCGCGCGACAGAATCTCGTCCGCCACCGCGCGAACGCGCTGCTCGAGAATTCGCATCTCCTTCGCGTCGATCGTCAGCGGAATCATGATCTCCGGCAGCACCTTGTGCCCGCGGCGGCGCACTTCGACCGCCGCCTCCAGGATCGCCCGAACCTGCATGTCCAGAATCTCGGGATAGGTGATGCACAGCCGGCAACCGCGGTGCCCCAGCATGGGGTTGGCTTCGTGCAGTTGCTCGGCGCGCAGCAGAATCCGCTCGACCGAAACGCCCGTGGCCTTCGAAAGCTCTTCGGCCAGTTCGCGCGTCTTCGGCACGAATTCGTGCAGCGGCGGGTCGATCAGCCGGATCGTCACCGGCAGCCCGTCCATCGCCTCGAAGATTCCGATGAAGTCGTCGCGCTGATAGGGCCGGAGCTTGTCGAGCGCCCGCACACGGTCCTCACGCGACTCGGCGATGATCATTTCCTGAATCGCGAGCTGCCGCTCCCGCGTGCTGAAGAACATGTGCTCGGTCCGGCACAGGCCGATGCCCTCGGCCCCCATCTCGATCGCCTTCCGCGCATCTTCCGGCGTGTCCGCGTTCGTCCGGACGCGCATCGTTCGCCGCTTGTCCGCCCAGCCCATCAACACGTCGAATTCCTCGGGCGGCTCCGGACGCTCCAGGTCCAGTTCCCCGCGGTACACTTCGCCGGCCGCGCCGTCGAGCGTGAGATAGTCGCCTCCTTGAATCACCGTCCCGTTCACCGACATGCGCTTGCCGGCGTAGTCGATCTGAAGGCTCTCGCAGCCGACGATGCAGCACTTGCCCCAGCCGCGCGCCACCACCGCCGCGTGGCTGGTCTTGCCGCCGGTGGCCGTGAGAATGCCCTTGGCCGCCTGCATGCCGCCGACGTCCTCGGGGCTGGTCTCCTTGCGCACCAGAATCACCGATTCGCCCGAGGCCGCCATGGCCTCGGCCTCGCCGGCGCTGAACACGACCCGCCCGCACGCCGCGCCCGGCACCGCGTTGATGCCGCGCGTCAGCCGGCGCTGATCGAGATCGGACTTCGACACTTTCGAGCTGATGATCGGGTAGAACAGCCGCTCGATGTCCACACCCTGAATACGCTGCAGCGCGCGGTCGCGGCTGATGACCGGCATCGTCGCGGCTTCCAGGTACTTCTTCGGCAAGTAGCCCTTCTTCACCAGACGCGTCGCTTCGCCGCGGTCCAGGATCGGACGCGTGGCCTGCTCGACCGCGATCTTGAACGCCGCGGCCGGGGCGCGCTTGCCCGAGCGGCATTGCAACATGTAGAGCTTGCCCCGCTCGACCGTGAACTCCAGGTCCTGCATGTCGCCGTAGTGAATCTCGAGCATCGCCCGCACGGCTTCGAGCTGCTCATACACGTCCGGCCAGGTCTTTTCCAGCTCGGACAGGTGCAGCGGCGTGCGGATGCCGGCCACGACGTCCTCGCCCTGCGCGTTGATGAGCATGTCGCCGTAGAACTCATTGACGCCGGTGCTCGGGTCGCGCGTAAAGCACACGCCCGTCCCGCTGTCGTCGCCCAGGTTGCCGAACACCATCTGCTGAACGTTGACGGCGGTGCCCTTCAGATCGGTGATCTTCTCGACCCGCCGATACGTCGACGCCTTCTCCGCGTTCCACGAATGAAACACGGCGTTGATCGCGCCGCACAACTGCGCCCACGGATCCTGCGGGAAGTCGTGCCCGGTCTGCTCGCGGTAGAACGCCTTGAACTCGCCGCACAACTGCTCGAGGTGTTCGGCTGCGATCTCGTAGTCAAACCGAACGCCCAGCCGCTCCTTCAGTCGGTGCAGCTTGTCCTCGAGCCGATCCTTGCTCAGCCCCGTCACTACGGTCGAGTACATCTGCAGAAATCGGCGATATGCGTCCCACGCGAAGCGCGGGTTCTTCGTGGCCTCCGCCAGACCCACGACCGCCGCATCGGACAGGCCGAGATTGAGGATGGTTTCCATCATGCCGGGCATCGACCGCGCCGCGCCGCTGCGCACCGAAACGAGCAGCGGATCGCGCTTGCCGCCCAGCTTCTTGCCGCACGCCTTTTCCAGCTTCGAAAGCTGCTGGCGAACCTGTTCCTCCAGTCCGACGGGCCACTTCTCCTTGTTCTTATGGAAGAACTCGCATGCCTCGACCGTGATCGTGAATCCGCCAGGAACGGGAAGGCCGATCTGCGTCATCTCCGCCAGGCCCGCGCCCTTGCCCCCCAGCAGAGCCCGGTCCCTACCGTCGCCCTCCGCCTTGCCGTTGCCGAAGAAGTAGACAAATTTGGTTTTCATGGCTCGTCGATCCTCGTCCTCCGGCGCGCCCGAGGCGCACAGCCGCGTCGCGGCGCGCGGAGCTTTGCGTTGCGATCAAACCAGCAATGATACGGCCTCTGCGTAGCCGCGTCACCGCGGCCGACGCGGTGACGCCGGAGCACTTTGAACCGAGCCGCGACCGTCAGAGGCTTTTGCGCCAGCGCGTAACATCCTAGTAAT
>CAZKJT010000010.1:0-122189 GCA_964553225.1 uncultured Planctomycetales bacterium
AGTCGCGGCTCGGTTCCGGATTCGCAGCGTCTTCAATGAGGCACTACGGAAGCGCTACTTTGTAGAGCGCGCGGCGCTTCGGTCGCGCCGAAAGACGAGAAATTCACGGCGCGGCCCGCGAACGCTCTTCCCAGCTTAACGTCTTCAAACCGCGGAGCAAGATGAAGTTTCGGACCGACGCACGTCCCGAAACGTCTTTGGCCCGCGGACGTGCCACGGTTGCGAAAATCGGCCAGGAAGCCTCCCGTTGCGGAGCGCGAGGGTGTCTTCGCATCCGCCCAGTGTAGCTCGTGAATGATGGGCGATGCGGCGTGCGGACCGGGGCTGTCCACGAGAATCTCCTTGACCGATCGACGGGGGGGGGAGCAGACTACCTTCTGATGACGAGTGTTTCTCGCACTCACTCTCCAACATATCCTCTCACAACGAGATATCCGTGAACGCACGGGCCATGTTGGCCGTACTCGCATTGACGATGCCCCAACAACTGTCGCCGACTGCGCGCGCCTGCGGTTGCGGGTGGCTCGGCGCGTCCGTCCAGTGCCCCGGATGCACGCCTCACGCGGGAACGTACGGCTGCTCGTGCGACTTTTCACAGTCCCGCTGTGAAGGCACTTTCGGCAGCTACCCGGTCTACCCGGCCGTGCAGTGCCGCTTGGGACGGTGGCCTCAGACCGTGACCGTCGACCCGGACGGCTTGCCGTATTGCGCCGTGCTCAGGGACTGCGAAGTAGGATACTTCTGTGAGCCTGACAGTATCGCGAACCCCTGCGGAATCGGCAACCCGTGCGTGCTCGAGCCGGATGCGTTCCAGGATTGGGACCACTCCTACATGGAGGGCTCGTGCCTTGAGACCTGATCTCCGGGTCGGCGGCGCTTCAGAATTCGTCCGTGCGGCCGCCCTGCTCCTGTTCGCGGCCTGCGTGACGATGGACTCACTTGCGAACAGCGAGGCGGACGACCTTCCGCCGGCGCTGCGACAGCTTGTGCACGCGCGCCAGTCCATGCCGCTGGCCCGAATCGAGTGGACGATGACGGACCATGTACGGCGACCGACGCACGACAAGCGTTACGTCAACCGGTACGCAGAAAACGGCGACCGCGTATTCGAATCGCACGGCGATCAAGAGGGCTGGGTGACGTGGGGATTGGGCGGACGACCCCTTTCGAAGGTGCCGAAGCTTGCGCTCGAAAGCGAGTCGGGCCTCTGGAGGTCGGACGGAGCATCGCCAGTTGTCGAGTTCTGGCGCGGCGACCTGCCCGACGACCCCAGGATTGGCAATCCGCGGCCGCGCTCCGAAGAGTTCTGGGATGCGCGGTCGCTGGGGATGGCGCCGTCCGTCGCCGCTTGCCTCCAGGAAGGCACGCAAACACTGCAGAACCTGGATCCGGGCACGGATGCCGCGGGCCGTCCCGGCGTCCGATGGACGGAGACGCAACGCGGGTCAACGGTCGAGGTTCGCGGCGTCTTCCTGGACGGGACGACGATCGACTGGGAGCTTGATCCTGCGCGCGGCTGGAACCCGCTTCGCATGACCGTTCAGGCTCCGAACGGGAATGTGCTGGAGACGACATGCGAGCTTGCGAGGTTTGGCGATCATTGGTTCCCACAGCGTATTGAATGCACATCGGACGGCAAGCCGCTTCGCAGCGTATTCGTGCATGATGCAGTCATCGACCAGGCGGCCGTGCCGGCGCGCCTCACGCCCGCCGACATCGGCGTGGGCCCGGGATTCGCGGTTCAAGCACAGAACTTCGAGCCGGACGACCCGCGCGATCCGTTGTTCTGGTCCGGCGACTCGGTGATTCCTCTTTCCGAGTGGCGAGAAGAAGTGCTCGCTGGGCGGCGAGCGCCGAGTCCGGCCATTCAGGCCTATCGCGAGCGCGGCCATCCGTTCTGGACGCCCGAGCAGCGCGCGTCCCATGCGCAGCGCCACGATCACACCCGCGAGGCCGGCCTTCGCGAAAAACCCTCGCTGTGGGAGCGATACACGGGTCGTTTCATTCTCTCGAATCAGCTGACCGACGATCAGCGGCAGCGCGCGCTATTGGTGCTGCGCGAGTGCCAGGAGCAGGCGAACGCCTATCTGAAGGCGAAAGAGAACGACCTCGCTGCGGCCGAGAAGCGGTTGGACTCCGCGCGGCGATCGGACGACGTCCAAGAACGCCGCTCCGCCGAGGAGCGCCTGAGCGACTTGGGGCATCCTCTCGACGAAATCTTCGAGTCCCGGTTGAAGCCCGGGCTCGACGCGCTGCTCACCCGAGCGCAACGCGCCCGGACCGACTCGCAGCCGGCGGCGCGCCCTTAGCTACGGCTCGCTCCGGTGGTCGAACGTCGAGAGCGGCTGGTCGTACCGCGGATCCGGAAGACTGAGCACCGATTGTCGAATGCTCGACACCGGGCGCGCAGTTCGATCGCGAGGACACGATCGCGCGAATTCAGCATACGCCGACCAACGCGGCCCGCTGTCTGCCGCGGCCATCCTGACTGCGCACGCTACAGCCGCTCGCGCAGGTAGTTCACCCGCAGCTCGCGAAAGTGCTTGCCGCCGTGGTGAATCCCGTGCCGGTCGCGCGGATACACCATCAGGTCAAACTGCTTGCCCGCTTTCTGCAGCGCGTCGACCAGTTGCGCCGCGTTCAGAAAGTGCACATTGTCATCCATCAACCCGTGAACCAGCAGCAGCCGTCCGTGCAGCTCCCCGGCCGCTTTCACCACGCTGGTCGCGTCGTAGCCGGCCGCGTTGCTGGCCGGCGTCTGCATGTAACGCTCGGTGTAGATGCTGTCATAGTTGCGCCAGTCGCTCACCTTCCCCCCGGCGATGCCCAGCTTGAACATCGTGCTGTGCGTCAGCGCGTAGCAGGTCATGAACCCGCCGTAGCTGTAGCCGCTGATCGCGATGCGGCCGGCGTCGGCCCAGCCCTGGTCGATCAGCCACCGCAGCGAGTCCTCGATGTCCGCCAGCTCCTGCACGCCGAGCTGCTTGTACGCCGTCCACGCCGACGCCGGCCCGTCGCCGCTGGCGCTGCGCGGGTCGATGCTCCACACCAGAATCCCCTCGGTCGCGAGCATGTGGTCGGCCAGCGCGCCTTTGCCGCCCCAGGCGTTGCGGACTGTTGGCGACGAAGGTCCGGCATAGACGTCGCACAGCACCGGCAGGCGCGCCCCGGGCGCGGCGTGCTCGGGCCGGATCATCATCGCGTTCAGCATCACCCCGTCGCGCGCGGGAATGCGCATCAGCTCCGCCCGCCCGAGCTGGTAGTCCGCCAGCGCCGACAGCGGATTCTCGCTCAAGACGCGGACCAGCCGGCCCACCGTGCCGCCCTGGCCGCGCGGCGGCGTCTCGCGCAAATACACCTTCGTCGGCGTGGTGATGTTGCTGAACGTATCGACCATCAGGCTGAAGTCGCGGCTGAACTCGACGCGATGCGAATAGCCCGGCTCGGTCAGGCGCTCCGGCGCGCCGCCCGCCAGCGGCACGCGATAGGCATGCGTCTCGAGCACTGTGTCGCGCGAGCCGGTCAGGTAGACCATCCCGCCCGCCTCGTCCACGCCCGCCAGCGAGCGCACGTCCCACGGACCATCGGTCAGCGCCCGAATCAGCGTGCCGTCGCGGCGGCAGTGATACAACCGGCGGCGGCCGTCGCGATCGCTCTGCCACAGGAACGTGCCGTCGGCCAGCCAGTGCGGCGGGCTGATCGGGTCCACCCAGGCGGGCGTCGTCTCGCGCAGCAACGTGCGGAAGCCGCCGCCGTGCGGATCGCATTCGTTCAGATCGAGCCAGCGCTGCTCGCGGTCCTGCACGCTGAAGATCAGCTTGCCGTCCGGCGCCCAGCTCACCGACACAATCAGGATGTCCGTGCCGCGATACTTCGACAGATCGGCCCAGCTCACGCCGCCCAGCAGGCCCAGCGACGCGATGCCCAGCCGCACCTGAGAGTTCGGATCGCCGGGACGCGGATAGCGCATCGTCTCGACCCGGCCGTTGTGCTGCGTCTGGTCGATCAGCGTGTACGACGGCACGTTCGACTGATCGAGCTGCAGAAACGCGACGTAGCGATCGTCCGCCCGCCACCAGTACGCCCGGAAATTTCCGCGCCCGTAGACTTCTTCCTGGTACACCCAGTCGAGCTCGCCGTTCAGCAGCGTCTCGCTGCCGCCGTGCGTCAGACGCCGATCCCAGCCGCTGGACGTGTCCACGACGTACAGATCGTGGCCTTGGATGAAGCTCGCGAACTTGCCGCCCGGGCTGATCGCCAGTTCGGAGCGGTCCTCCGGCGACTTCTCGATCGCGCGGATCCGCCCATCGGCGACGCGATACGACCACAGCTTCCGGTCGTGCGCGATCAGCGCCACCGAACGATCGCTGTTCCACGCGGTCGGCCGTCGGGCGGAATTCCGCGCCTGCTTCTCTTCGAACCCGGCGTCGCGAAGCGCCGCTTCGAACCGCTCGTCGTCGTAGTCCGGCGACGACTCGCCGGTACGCGCGTCGACGCGCATCGAGCGCTCCTCGACCCGCTGCCGGAAGTGCGTCGCGTCGATCCATTCGATTCCGCGGAACGATGACTCGTTGAAATCCTTGCCCTCGTAAATCGCCTCCAGCGTCAACGGCTTCTTCGCCGTCGCCGGCGCGCTCGCGGATGGCTGGCTCTCCTGCGCCGGCGCGGCCGACGCGAACGCAACGAGCGCGAGCAGCGACAAGCGGAGGCGCGTCAGGACGATGAAAATCGAAGCGCGTTTCAAGGATGGCTCCCGATGCGAGCGGCCGTCCGCGCGAAAACGGCGCTGCGGAACCTGCCGCGTGGCCGGTGGACTTTTCCGCGGGATCGGTGCGATCGTCAAGGGACCGCTCCGGCCGGCGCTTGCGGAAATCGGCCGGCGACGGCCCAATACGCGCCGACGAACCGATCCTGCGAGAACCGTGACCAGGGGGGATTCCGTGATCGCGCTGTCACTCATCGTCGCCGGCCTGCTCGCCGCCGCTCCGACATCGCAGCCGGCCGTCTCGCAACCCGCCGCCAGCGCGCCGGCCGCCGGCCCGGCGTCGCGCCCGACCGCGTCCGCGCCGAGCGTCTCTGAATTCGGACTCGTGCCGACGCCGCGCGACGTTCGTCCGATGAGCGGCGAGTTCGTGATCGGACCCGACATCGCCGTGCTGACGCGCAGCACACACCGGGACATGGGCGCGGCCGGGGAAGCCGCCGCTCGTGTCCTGCGCGAGGCGACCGGATACCCCGTGCCGGTGCGCGAGTACGTTCGCGGCATGGACACCGCCGGCCACTGCGTGCTGCTGACCAGCGGCAGCCACGACGTGGGCGGGCTACAGGGCTACGAGCTGACCGTTTCGGAACGCGGCATCGGCGCATTCGCCGTAAACCCGCAGGGGCTGTTCTACGCCGCGCAGACGTTGCGACAGCTTCTGCCGGCGGCGAGCCCATCCGCGCAGTCGCGGCCGGCCTCACAGCCTGCGCTCCGCCTGCCGGCGCTGCACATCTCCGACGCGCCGCGCTACCGCTGGCGCGGGATGCTGCTCGACTCCGGACGGCACTTCATCGACAAGGCGACGATCCTGCGAACCATCGACCTTCTCGGCTTGCACAAGATGAACGTGCTGCACTGGCACCTGACCGAGGACCAGGGCTGGCGGATTCAGATCCGGTCGTTTCCGAAGCTCACCGAGGTGGGCGCGCTGCGCCGCGCGACGCGAGAATCCGAACAGCCGCGCGACGCCCAGGGGCGCTACGGCGGGTTCTATTCCCAGGACGACGTGCGCGAGATCGTCGCCTACGCCAAGAGCCGCTTCGTCCAAGTCGTTCCCGAGATCGAGCTTCCGGGGCACTGCGGCGCGGCGCTGGCGGCCTATCCGGAGCTGTCGTGCACCGGCGGACCGTTCGAAGTGAGCACGCGCTGGGGCGTGCACGAGGACGTGTATTGCGCGGGCAACGACCGCGTGTTCGAGTTCCTCGAAGCCGTGCTGGGCGAAGTCTGCGAGATCTTCCCCAGCGAGTTCATCCACATCGGCGGCGACGAAGTCCCGAAGAAGCGCTGGAAATCGTGCAGCAAGTGCCAGGAGCGAATCCGCGCCGAAGGACTGAAGGACGAAGCGGAGCTGCAAAGCTGGTTTATCCGTCGCGTGGAGTCCATGCTCGCCGCGCGCGGCCGCAAGCTCATCGGCTGGGACGAAATCCTCGAAGGCGGGCTGCCGCCCGGCGCGGTCGTTCAGAGCTGGCGCGGCATGGACGGCGCGATCGCCGCGGCCCGCGCCGGGCACAGCGTCATCAGCTCGCCCACGTCACACTGCTATCTCGACTATCCGCAGGGACCGGACCCGGCGTCGCCGGGCTGGATGGGCTTTATCGACCTCGCCAAGGTTTACGCGTTCGAGCCCACGCCGGCGGGACTCAGCGCCGAAGCCGCCCGCCTCGTGCTCGGCGCCGAAGGTAACCTCTGGACCGAGCACGCGCCGCCCGATCGCCTGGACCGACAGGCGTTTCCGCGCCTCTGCGCGCTGGCCGAGGTCACCTGGTCCGACCCCGCGAAACGTAACTTCGCGGACTTTTCCGACCGAATGCGAATTCACTACAAACGCCTGGACGCGCTCGGCGTTCAGTATTACATCCCCCCGCCACAAGCCGAATACGACGCGGACGGCGTCACGCCGCCGATCGCATTCCGCTTTCATCCGCTCCCGCTGGACGCCGTCATCCGATACACCATCGACGCAGGCGAGCCGGACGGCGGCACGCCGGCATACACCCAGCCGCTCGCCCTGCCGGGCTCGTGCACGGTGCGGGCGGCCACGTTCCTGCCCAATGGGCGCAAGAGCGATACCGTGGAGTTTCCTGTGCGAGCGCTGCGCGCGTTGTCGCCTGTCGAGCCGCCGCAAACCGTTCCAGGACTGGCGTACGAATACTTCGAGAATCGCTGGGAGCGCCTGCCGGACTTCGACTCGGAAAAGGTCGTGCGCTCCGGCATCGTGGCGCGCCCCGACCTGCACGTGCGGAACCGGGAGGAGGAATTCGGCCTGCGGCTGCGCGGATTCTTCGAAGCGAAGACCGCCGGCGAGCACCGCTTTCACCTGCGATCCGACGACGGCGCGCGGCTGATTCTGCACGGCGAGACGATCATCGACCTCGACGGGCTGCACGCGGCCGGCGAGCGAAGCGGCGCGGTTCTGCTCGAAGTCGGCCGGCACCCGCTGGAGATCGAATACTTCCAGGCCGGCGGCAATACGGCCCTGATGGTGTGGATCGAAGCTCCGGGCGAAGCGCGCCGGCCGCTGCCGGCCGACCGCCTCTCGTGCGTTCCGCCGACGCCGGTCGCGATCGACGCCGGATCGAACCTGCCGCCGGGTACGGTGCAGCCGCTGCCGCGCGACGACGCCGGCTGGCGGCAGCGATTCGACGCGTTGTCGCAGAGCGCCCGGCGCCCGGACGCGTCGCTGGTGTTCATCGGCGACTCCATCACACAAGGCTGGGAGGACGCCGGCCGGCAGGTGTGGGAACGCCACTACGCGCCGCGCGGCGCGGTCAACCTCGGCATTTCCGGCGACCGTACGCAACATGTTCTCTGGCGACTGAAGAACGGAAATCTGGCCGGTCTCGTCGCGCGCGAGACGCCGCCGAAGCTGGCCGTCGTGATGATTGGCACGAACAATTCCAACGGCGACGATCACTCTGCTGGCGAGATCGCCCTCGGCATCGAGGCCATCGTACGCGAGCTTCGCGCGCAGCTTCCGCGGACTCATGTCCTCCTGCTCGCAATCTTCCCGCGCGGGCTGACGCCGGATGCGCAGCGCGCCAAGAACGCCGAAGCCAGCCGCGTCGCGGCTCAGGCGTGTGCGGATGGCACATGGGTTCACTACCTCGACATCGGCGCCGGCTTCGTCGCGCCGGACGGCACGCTGCGCCGTGACCTGATGCCCGACTTGCTGCACCTCAGCCCCGAGGGCTATCAGCTCTGGGCCGACTCGATCGAGCCCAAGGTCCGTGAGCTCCTTTCCGAATGATCACGCCGGCGGCGGGCCGTCCGGCGATCCGCCAGCGCGCTGCGGCGAGGCAATATTTTCATAAGCCAATTATTCGCAATATGTTGCGCTGTGCAACCGACCGCAAGCGCCGCGTGTCGGACACGAATTTGTCAGAACACGCCGCTGAGCCGATACATCCCGATGAAGAGAAGTGCATCCGCGTCGAATCGCCGCGCCCCGCCGCCCGGCGAACCGTGTTGTTCCGGACTCCGCGCGGACGGTCGGGTCTTGCGCCCGCCCGATGACGGTGTGAAGCGAATCGGCGAGAATGCCGGCGGCGGAAAAGACGTGTAACGCGGTTTCTCTCGGCGCCGTCGATTGCTCGATCGGCGTCTCGTTCGGCTCGAATCCAGACCGCACGGCCCACGAAAGGAGCCCCAGCCATGCCCAAGCGTTTCCTGTCCCTTGCGACTTCCGGCCTGATCGCGCTGGTCGTCACAACGTCCATCGGCGGCTGCCCGCCCGGGCAGCTCAGCGAGCTGATTGACCAGGCGGCCGCCGCCATCAACGGCGCGATCGACAATTTGCAGGATCAGAACATCGTCGGCGCGCAACTTCCAGACGGCGCCGGACAGGCCGGCGGCGAAGGCCGCGACGGACTCGCGGTGGACGTTCTCGATGACGCAACCGTCATCACCGACCCGAACACCGACCTGGCCGACGTGGATATCGAAGGCTCGCTGCTGCTGGCATTCGATAACCAGACCGGCGTGGACATCGTGGTCGACTACACGGTGGACGGCGAGTTTCAGGAAGTGATCGCCTTCGCCGACTCGAGCACGCTGATCGCGTACGACTGCCCGGACGAAGTGGCGCTGCTCATCGAGTGGGACTTCGACCCGGAAACGGGCGAGTGGATCGGCGCATTCGACATCACCGGAACCCTGCTGCTGCGCGAAGGCGTCGGCGGCTCGGGCAAACGCCTCAGCCACCAGGGCAGCGACCCGAACGATCCGAATGATCCGAACGACCCGAATGGCGACGGCAGCGACCCGAACGAAGGCGACGACCCGAACGATCCGAACGGGTTCGACCCGAACTCCTTCGATCCGAACAACGTCGGCGGCAAGCCGGACGACAGCGACGCCACGCTGTTCTCCTGCGGCGACCTGATCGTCATCACCTTCACGCCGGATGCCGTGTTCGTGTCCGAACGCGTCTCGCTTCTGGGCGAGTAGCGGGCCGGCCGAAGCCCGAAAAACACCGACGGGGACGGGCGCCGAGGCTCGTCCCCGTCGTTGTTTTGGCACCCCCGCGAGGCCGCGGCCGCATCCACCAGCGCCGGCGTCGGCCGTCCCGCCTCAGGCGTGAATCGCGCGCCCGTCCACCGCCAGCGCGGCCTCCTTCACCGCCTCGGACAGCGTCGGATGCGCGTGGCTGCTGCGGGCGATGTCCTCGGCGCTCGCGCCGAACTCGATTGCGGCGACCGCTTCGGCGATCAGGTCGCCGGCCCGCGGTCCGATGATGTGAATGCCCAGCACGCGATCGGACTTCGCGTCCGCCAGCACCTTCACGCGCCCTTCGACGTCGTCGATCGCGCGGGCTCGCGAGTTCCCGCGGAAGTGGAACACGCCCGACTTGTACTCCCGCTTGGCGAGCTTCAGCTCTTCTTCCGTCTTGCCCACGCTGGCGATTTCCGGATGCGTGTACACCACGCCCGGAATCGCGTCATAGTTCACGTGGCCGTGGCCGGTCACGATCCGCTCGACGCACGCGATCCCCTCTTCTTCGGCCTTGTGCGCCAGCATGGGGCCGCGGATCACGTCGCCGATCGCGTAGACTCCGGACGCGCTGGTCGCGAAATGATCGTCCACGTCGATCCGACCGCGCGAATCCAGCTTCACGCCCGCCGCCTCGAGCCCCAGATCGTCCGTGTTGGGCGCTCGACCCGCCGCCACCAGCACACGGTCGCATGCGATGGGCTCGCCGCCTTCGACCTCGACCACGCAGCGATTCTTCTCGGCTCGCGCGCCGAGCACCTTGCAGCTCAGCTTGAAGTCGATGCCCTGCCGCTTGAACAGCTTCTGCGCCTCGCGGGCGATCTCCAGGTCCATGCCCGGCAGAATGCGATCGAAGTACTCCAGCACAGTCACCTGCGAACCAAGCCGTCGCCACACCGAGCCCAGCTCCAGCCCGATGTACCCGGCGCCGATCACGATCAGTCGCTTTGGCGCCTCCGAATAGCTCAGCGCCTCCGTGCTCGTGCCGATGCGATCGCCGTCCGGCTCCACGCCCTTCAGCGACGCCGGCTTGCTGCCGGTCGCGAGGAGAATGTGCCGCGCCGAAATCTCGGTCCTCTTTCCGCCCGACTCCACCGCGACGCGCCCGCCGCCCAGCAGCCGCGCATGCCCCGCGTAGCGCGTCACCTTGTTCTTCTTGAACAACGACGCCACGCCGGATGTCAGGCTGTCCACGACCTTGTTCTTTCGGGCCAGCATCGCCGCCAGGTCCAGTTCCACCTTGCCGACCCGAACGCCGTGACCGGCGAGATCGCCGGCCGCTTCGTAGCGCTCGCTCGACTCCAGCAGCGCCTTGCTCGGAATGCACCCCACCCGCAGGCACGTCCCGCCCAGCGCGGACTCGCGCTCGACGCACGCGGTGTTCAGGCCCAGCTGCGCCGCGCGGATCGCCGCCACATAGCCGCCCGGACCGGCTCCGATCACGACCAGGTCATGCTCGCTCATTCCAGATTCCTGTGACGCGCCCCGCGGACGCCGGCGCAACCCGCGCCGCCGCGCCGCTCACTCCTGCGCCTGTCGCCGCATTCTGGCGACTGCGCTTCGCGTCCGCAAACTGCGCCGCCGCTCCAGTTCGTGCGCCACGATCGACAGCTTTTGCTCCGCGACCGCTTCCCAGTCGTACTCCCGCGCACGCCGCACCCGCGCCGCGGCCGATTCGGGCCCTTCGGCCAGCGCCTCGACCACGTGCCGCTCGAATTCGTCGAGCGTCGCCCCGATCCGAATCACGCCGTTCAGCTCCAGCGCCGCCGGCAGCGCCGTCGCCACGGCCGGCTTGCCCGTCGCCAGGTACTCGACCAGCTTCAGCGGCATGATGCTGCGCGTGAACTCGTTCAGCATGTACGGGATGATGCACACGTCGAAGGACTTGCAGTACGCCGGCAGCGTCTCGACCGGCTTCATCCCCAGCAGGTGAATGTTGGGCCGTTCCAGCAAAGGACGAGTGTCCAGATTCGGCATGCACCGCCCGATCAGCACCACCTGCCAATCCGGATGACGCTGCGACAGGCGCAGCAGCAGCTCTACGTGCAGCCGGCGACCGTCCAGCATTCCGAACATCCCGATCACCGGCTTGCCGAGCCGCGCCACGTCGTCGGGAACGGGCGTGCCCGCCTGCCGCGCGAGCCCGTAATGGCGCGTGTCCACGCCCCACGGCACCAGCGATGTCCGCGGGTTCAGCGCGATGCGCGCAGAGTGCATCGCCCGCGACGGCGTGAGCACCACGTCCGCCCGGCGGCACAGTCGCGCGTCCATCTCGACGATGTGCCGCTTGACCCGCTCGTCCACTTCGTAGGCCGCGTGATCTTCCGCGCATTCGTACACCGCGAATGCGGCGCGCAGCGCGTCGAGCACCTCGACCGTGTTGAATTGAAAAACCCAGAAGATCGGTCGGCGCATCCCCAGACGCCGCTGCGCCGCGCGCACCATCCACGTGTACTGGCAGCTCAGGCTGCGCTGAATCCAGCGACGCGACGCCTGACCGGGCAGAAACACGGGTGGAGTGTGAAACACCCACAGCCGCTCGTGCTTGCGCTCCAGCGGATCGGCGATCCAGGTCATCGCCTCGCGCGCCGGCGGCTCGTGCAGAAGCCACCCCATCGAATCCGGCGGCTCCATGAACAGCACCGTGTTCCGCCGTGTCAGCCAGCGAACCGTGTGATGCACGGGCGTGACGTGCGTGTTCCAGCGCTGGTGCGACAGGAACACGATCTGCTCGCCCGACAACGTCGTCGCCGACGGCCCGGTTCCACCGTCCTGCGAAGCACGCTCGTCCGCCCTCTCATCTTCATCCACAGGCTCTGTCGCCTCCGCCGTCACGCCGAAACAACGCCGCTCCGACGAGAATACTCAGCGCCGCGCTCCCCAGCAATCGAACACACAGGTTCGCGACGGCCGCGCCGGTCGAATCCCCCAGCGCGATGCCCGTCGCAACCGCCACCGCGCTCACGGGCAGCGCCACCGCGTCGATCGCCGTCAGCCACTGCGTCCGACCGCAACGATGCAGAACGCCTTGCAGCGGGTGCGTCACCAGGTTCACGATCGCCCCCGGCAGGATCCACCAGATCAGCGGCACGCACGTGCCGAACGCTTCTCCCAGAACGACTCGCACCACCGGACCGGCCAGCGGAAACGCCAGCAGCATCGGCGCCGCCAGCAGCGCCGACGTCCGCAGGCACGCCGCGGCCGCGCGGCGAAGCGACGCAGCGTCTCGCGCGGCGCACAGCCGCGGAAGCATCACCGACAGCAGCGAGCCGGTCAGCAGGTCCACGATCTGGACGAACTGCGCCGCTGCGCCGTAGACGCCCACCGCCCCCGCGCCGCGAAGCGCGGCCAGCAGAAGGTGATCCAGCCGCGAATAGAGCAGATGAATCACGCTGGAAATCACCAGCCAGCGCGCCCCAACGGCCAGCCGCCCACGCTCGGCAGCGTCCCCGGAGACGCTGCGACCCGCCGCGCTGGCGCCGAGCCATCCTCCCGCCGCGCCCAACGCGAATCCGGCCAGCATCGCCAGCATTGCGGTCGTCGGCGTCAGCCAGCCCCATGCGGCCAGGCATGCCGTCGCCACCAGCCGCGCTGCCGGCGCGAACACTTGCTGAGCCGCGTATCGGTCGAATCGCCGCGATGCCTGCGCGCACGCCGCGTAATGCCCCCACAGCGAAGCCGCCAGCGAAGCCGCCGCCCCGGCCGCGACCGCACCGGCGCCGACCTGCGGACCCAGCAACAGCGAAGTCAGGACGCCCGATGCCGCCACGCCCGCCAGACAAGCCGCGCCGCCGACCGCAAGCTTCAGGCCGAGCGACGATCCGAACACACGCGCCGCCGCCGGTCCCGCCGCATCGCCCGTTTCCGCCGCGCGGCGCACCGCGGCCTGGTCCAGACCGCGCCCGCTGAGTTGCCAGAGCGCTTGCTGGATCGTCAGCGCGACCGCCACCACGCCGAAGCCTTCCGGCCCCAGCGATCGCATGATGAGCAGATTCGTGAGGAACCCGAGAACCGTGCCGGCCAGCGCGCCCGCGAACGCCTGTAGCGAGTCGCGAAACGCCGTGCCGGCGCGGGCGTCCGAGCGGACCTGTTCGTGGCTCATGCGCGTTCCGGTCCGTGTGCCCGTCCGATGAAGCGCGTCGGAAGTGCGGCCTGTTCCGCGCCGCGCAGACGCGATCGTCCCGCTGCCGGCGCGAACACCGGACTACAGACGGCGATACGCGAAGCTCGGGATGGCGAATCGGCGTCGGTTCAGCGCCACGCCCAGCAGCCGAGCCGGACCGCCGCGAAGCCGGGCGGCCGCCTCGCGCGCCACCTCGACCCGCGTCGCGCCCGACCGGATCACGAGGATGGCGGCGTCGGCGCAGCGCGACAGGATCAATCCCGCGCCGGAGTCTCCCAGCGGCGGCGAGTCCACAAGGATCCAGTCAAAGCCGTCGCGCAGCCGGGCCAGCAGCGCCTCGACCTGCGCGCCGGCGGTCGAGACCCGCGCCGCGCCCGCCGCGCTGCCCGCCGCCAGCAGCGAAAGCCCCGCGATGTCCGTCGTTCGAACGCATTCCTCCAGCGCCGCGCCCCCGAGCGCTTCGCCCAGGCCGCGACCGCGCCCGCCACCGCCCAGCCGGCGCGAGAGCCACGCCCGATCCAGATCGGCGTCCACCAGCAGCGCCCGCCCGCCCCCGAAACGCGCCGCGCACGCCGCCAGGTTCGCCGCCACCAGCGACCGCCCTTCGCCGCGCAGCGCGCTGCACACCGCCAGCACGCGCCCCCGTGCGCCGCCCGCCGGTAGCGCCAGGGACACGCGCTCGAACAGCGCCACGTGCGCTCGCGCGTACGCGCTGCTCGATCCCGCGCCCGTCACGATTCCGCGCCGATGCCCGCCGCCGCGCAGCCATCCCAGCCGGCGCCAGTCCGGTATCGACGACAGCACCGGCGCGTCTCCCACCGCGGCGGTCACGTCGCGCGGCGTCTTCACGGAACGGTCCATGAACTCGAGCAGGCCGCACACCGCCAGCGCGAGCGCGACGCCGCCCGCGAGACCGAGCGACAGGTTGGTCCACTTCCGCGGACAGGTCGGCTCGAACGACGCCACCGCGGTCTCCACTACGCGCGTGCCGCTGGCGCGCGTCGCCTCGGCGACGAGCGCCTCTTCGCGCTTCTCCTTGAGCGAGAAGTAGAGCTGCGCCGCCTGCTCCTTCTCGTCCAGCAGCCGCGCGTATTCGCCGTCCAGCCGGTTCAGCTCCGCCAGCGCTTCCTTCGCTTCTGCGATCCGCCGCAGCAGCGTGCCGGCATATTCCGACGGCGACGCGCCCGCCGCCGGCTGCGACGCCGATGCGCCCATCAGACGCTCCGCCTCGGCCAGCTCGGCCCGCGCTGCCGTGACCTTGGGATGATCCGGATCAAACACCTGCTGAAGCCGCGCCAGCTCCATCCGCAGCGTCAACAGGCGATCTTTCTGCGACTCGACCAGCTCGCTCAGCGCAACCTCCAGGTCCGACGACTCGCGCACCTTGCTGCGGATGCGCTCCGCCAGAACCCGCGCCTCGTGCTCGATCTCGAACCGCTCCACCTCCGCCTTGGCCGCCTCGTACGCCGGACGCGCTGCCTCAACCTGCCCGTCGATCAGCTCGTAGATCTGCCGCGCCCGGGCGCGCTGCGACGCCAGGTCCGACGCCACGTAGATCGTCGCGATCGTGTTCGCGATCCGCGCCGCCATCTCCGGCTCGCGGTCCATGACCGTCACCGCGACGATGTCCGTGTTGGGAATCGACGCCGCCCGGACTCGGTCGCGCAGCGCGTCCACCGCTTCGCGAAACGCGTCGCGCGACGGCGGCGGCGAATACGTCCCGCCCAGCGCCCGTTCGATCACCCAACGCTTCAGCAGCTCCTTCCGGCCGCGATACCAGTCCAGCAGCGAGTCCGCCCAGGCATGCACGCGGTCGCGCAGGCTGCCGGTCGGGTCCGGGCGCTCCGCCAGACCCAGCCGACGGGCCGTCTCTTCGAGCACCGGGTTGCTCCGCAGCAGCTCGCACTGCGTCTGAGTGATCTCGGCTTTCTTGAATGCGATCTGCTCGCGCGAGAACGGGATCTCCGCGCCGCCCGAACGCTCCAGCAGGATCTTCTCGCTGCTCTCGAATTGCGGGTACGCGAGATAGTTGCCGACCGCGACGCCCACGAGCGTCATCACGACGATCGCCGCTCCCAGCGGCAACCGGCGGTAGAACGCCGCCAATGCGTCTCGAACATCCAGTTCGCGCAACCCATTCCTCGCGTTCGATCGCGCCGACGGCAGGTTCCGCCCGACGCCCCGCCTATCGTATCGGGTCAATCCGCTCTCGGCATGCACCCCAACACCCGCGGGCGCACGCCGGCCATGGTACAATGCCGCCCGGGGTGGTTTCGGCCGGCCCGTTCCGGCCTTCGCACGTCACGCGTCAACCGAGGAGACGGACCATGGCGAGACTGAGCGGCAAGATCGCGCTGGTGACCGGCGGTAGCCGGGGGATCGGGCGCGCTATCGCGGTCACGCTCGCCCAGGACGGCGCGAGCATCGCAATCAACTACGCCAGCAACGAACAGGCGGCCGAGGAAGCGTGCGAGATGTGCCGCGCGCACGGAGTCAAGGCGACCAAGTACCGCGCCAATGTCGCCAACGACGACGAAAACCACGCCATGATCGAGCGGATTCAGGCCGACCTCGGACCCGTGTCCATCCTCGTGAACAACGCCGGAATCACGCGCGACCGCACCTTCGCCAAGATGACCTACGAAGTCTGGCACGAAGTGTTGCAGGTCAATCTCACCGGACCGGCCATGGTCACCCACGCCTGCCTGCCGGGCATGATCGAAGCCGGCTGGGGCCGCGTGGTGTTCATCGCCTCGATCGTCGGGCAGATGGGCAACTTCGGTCAGAGCAACTACGCCGCGGCCAAGGGCGGCATCATCTCGCTGACGAAGACGCTCGCCCGCGAGGTCGCCCGCAAGGGCGTGACGGTCAACGCCGTCGCGCCGGGATACATCTCGACCGACATGGTCGCCGGCGTGCCCGAGAAAGTGCTCGACCAGGTCCGCGCCATGACGCCCGTCGGACGGCTCGGCGAACCCGACGAGGTGGCCGAGGCCGTCCGATTCCTGGTCGGGCCGGGCGCGTCCTACGTGACCGGCGAGGTCCTCAACGTCAACGGCGGCATGTATATGTAGCGCGCCTCCCACCGCCGCCGAATTCGGGGGACCGGTCTCCGACCGGTCTTCCCCTTTCCCACGGGGGACCGGTCTCCGACCGGTCTTCCCTTTTCCCACGGGGGACCGGTCTCCGACCGGTCTTTCCCTTTTCCCACGGGGGACCGGTCTCCGACCGGTCTTTCCCTTTTCCCACGGGGGACCGGTCTCCGACCGGTCTTTCCCTTTCACTTCGGCGACCAACCTCGTCCGGTCCCGACACCGGCCCCACGCATGCTTCCCCCTGCCGAAGTCAGCTCGCCGCCTTGCCACCCGCGCCGCGACCTGAATCCTCGTGCGCGATCCCCAGAATCAACGCCACCCCGACGCCCACCACCGTCGCCAGCAGCTCTTCGCTCACCCCGGCGCCCCATTGCGCCAGGTACGCCGCCAGCACCGTCGCCAGCGCGACCTGCGCCTTGCGACTCTGAAGAGGCCACACGAATCGCCGCCATCCGCGCACGGTCCGCTCATTCGCCGCCATCGCACCCTCCCATCCCGCCGCGCTCACGCCACGTCCGTCGCTCGCCGCATCCGCCACCGCGAGCCGCCGCTCGCCTCGACGATCAGCTCGCCGTCGCTCTCCAGCAGGAACTCCGGCAGCGCCCGCGCTTCCGTCCGAAACACTTCGACCCACTTCGCCCCGTCCACTTCAATGAACTCCGCGCTCGTGTCGTCCGCAAGCGCCCGCTTGTACACCACCATGTCTCGCCTCCGACTGAACTGATGCCGAAGCCCTTCACCCGCCCGCCATGTCCTTCGCCGCCTCGACCGCCGCTTCGCCCACAGCCCCGGCCGCCCCTTCCAGCCCGCGGTCCAGCCGGATCAGCACCTGCTTGACCAGCAGATCGACGACCGACTGATTGCTCGCCAGAAAAGCGTCCACGCCCACCAGCCGCAACGCCCGCGCCCGCTCGTGCTGCACCTGCCAAAACTCGACCAGGTCACGCTCGTTCCACGCGTCGGACAGTGCGGCCACCTGCGATGCGTTCAGCGGACCGGCCCGCTCCAGCCGCGCCACCGCGTCCCGAAACAGCAGCACTCGAAGCCCCTCGTGCTGGCGATCGAACACCGCCTGCTGCACCTGGTCGGCCCGCCGCTGAGCGTCCATCGCCACGCGAACGCTCTCGCGCGTGCACCCCCCCAGCAGGATCAGCAGCGCCGCCGCGGCCGCCCGCGCCGTCCCGCCCGCCGCGCCGCGGCTCACACCGCGCCGAGCGCCGACAACGCCCGCACCGCGAAGCACATCCCCTCCAGCCACTTCTCCGCCGCGATCGATTCGGTCAGCTTCCGGGCCGTCTCGCGCAGCTCCGCATGCGTCAGCCATCCGCCCGCCGGCGCCTCGCGCGACAGTCCGGCCGCGGCGTAGTCGCGCGGCGGCGGCGTCCCCGCCTCCTGCACCCGCTCCGCTTCGAGCATCAGCGCGTCGAACACGTTGCGGCTGGCGCGGACAAACGCCTGCGCCGTCCGTGCGTCCACCTGTCCCAGCACCCGTTTGAGGTCCATCGCCGATCCTCCGCATCGCCTGCTCTCCCGCCGCGGCGTCGATGCCGTCCGCGCCGCCCTACCGCTCATCGCCGTCCAGCACGCGCTGGAGGCGCTCGAACTCGCCTGCCACGCGCCCGCGCCATTCCGTCTCGGCCAGGCGCCCGGCGCGCAGCTCCTCGCGAAGCCCTGCCAGCGCGTCGGTGTTCGCCCGGATCACGTCGAGCAGATGCTCGGTCGCCGCCGCCGTCTGCCGCGCGTGCTGAAGCGCTTCCTGAACCTGCGCTACGCCGCGGGCGCGTTCCTGCCGCTCGTTCCACCACATCACGAACAGCAGCCCCGAGATTCCCAGCGACAGCGCCTGCGTTACCAGCTCCTCGCTCAGCACGATGGCGACCTCCCCAACCCGCTAGGCAACCAGCTCGTACTCGATCCAGATCGAGAAGTTCGAGACCAGCTCCGTAAAGAATCCCAGCGGCGCGCCAGGCGGAGTCTGCGGCGCCTCCCGGTCGAACCGGAGGTCCAGCGGGCTCTGCCCGGCCGATCGCACGTACAGCCGCGGCACGATCGGCATTTCGCCGCCAGTGCCGTAGCTGTGCCGCAGCTCGAAATAGCCGTTCTGATCGCACGTGAAGATCACCCGTCGCACGCGGATAATTCGTCCTGCCGCGCCGGCCACGAGATCGCCGTTGGTCGGCGTGTTCGCGAAGTACACTGCCATGGTCGTCTCCGGTTCGCCGCGCCTGCCGCTACAGACCGTCCAGTTCGTCGGCCGTGAAGGTGCGCTCCGCGGCGCGGAACCGCGGACCGTCGTCGGCCGCCACGCGCGACGCCGGCGGCGACGCGCTCGGAAGATGCACGCTGCCGTCCGCAAGCCGTTCGAACCAACGCTGCGCTTCCTCCATCGCGAACAGCACGCGATCCGGAACGCTGGCCACGAACGGCGACGTGCGCCACGCCAGGTGCTCCGCCAGGTCCAGCACGCGCGCCCGCAGCACATCCGCCAGCTCCGGATGCGCCCCCAGGTTCACCGGCGTCGCGAAGCGCTTTGCGAGCAGGCTGTTCGCCACCCCCTCGGCCTCGTCCACGATCGACTGCGCGACCGTGGCGTTCTCGCTCGCTCCCGCGAGGCGGTCGGTCAGCCGCGCGTACAGCGCGTCTCCAAGCCGCTGCTCCAGCTGCGCGGTCGTGATGTATGCCATCATCTTCCCCCCTGCGGGCGCGGTCCTGCGCCGCGCGCCGCCCGTCGCGCTCGATCCATCAGGTCAGGGTCACCAGGCAGGCGTCCTGCCAGAAGCCGTAGCCGGCCTCGTGAATCGCCTTCACGCCGTACTGGTGCTGGTTCTCGTTCGCTTCCAGCTCGCTGCCCTCGGCCAGCGCGCTCACCTGCACCGGCAGCTCCTCCTGGAAGATGAATGGTCGCGACTCGCCGTCGGTGCGGAACACCGCGAACTTGTCCGTCCACGTCAGGCGCGGATTCGCCACCCAGTCGACCCGGAACGGCGCCCCGCCCGCGAGCGGGTTGCTCGAAGCGTCGAGCTGCTGACTCGACAGCGCCACCAGCGTCGGCGCCAGAAACGTCATCGGCGCCATCACGAGGAACTCCCGCGCCGACTCGTTGATCGGCTCGCCTTGGTCGTCTTTGAGCGAAAGAATCTGCGCGATCGCCTTCACGATCGCGTCGCGCATCTCGGCTTCACTCGGCGCGGTCGGCGTCGCTGCGTCGTGCGAAATACTGTTGCTCTGCGTGCCCGAATCGCCTTCGCTGTGCGAAGTGCTGAAGAACGCCGCGCCGTCGTACGCCTTGCCGGTGGCGCCATTCAGCGCGAGCTGCGTCAGCAGCTTGTTGGGATGCGTCGCCACGCGCCGCGCCAGCTCGTTGATCCGAACCAGGATCTGCCCGGTCTTGTCGCGCCGCGCTTCGTCCGCGTCGATCCGCACCGTCGATTCCCACACCTTGTTCACGATCGTCACGCCCTGCGACCGCAGCGGGCGCACGGCGCGCCCGCCCAGCCATTCGCGCACCTGCGGCACCGTGCCCAGCCAGCGGTACGTCTCGGCGTCCTGCGTGCTCGCGAACCGCATCGCCAGCCGCGTCCACCACGCGCTCTGCGCGAACTCCTCCAGCCGGCGGTAGAACCGCCCGATGATCGCCTTCGAACTCAGCCCCGTGTCCACCACCACCGCCATGTGCATCTCCCACGCGCCGCGGACCAGCCGCCCGGCGCGACGTGCGACCTCTTCATCCGTTCCCGCGCGGCGCGCCCCCGACGCCGCCGCGACCCGCTAGCGACCGAAGACCGGCTGGCAGCGCACCCGCACCAGGTTCGCGCCCTCCAACGCCACGATTCGACCGACCAGGCTGTTGCCGCTCGCCGTCAGCGTCAGCGCGTCGTCCGCGCTCGCGTACACCAGCGCCCCTACGTTCGTCTGCGCCGCGCCCGACAGCGCGTGCACGATGTCCACACGCTGATGCAGCCGCGCCCGAATCCCGCCCGCCACGTGCCCGGTGATCGTGTTGTCCGCCTGCTTGTATGCCACGCCCGCGAACGCATCGCCCGCGACCAGCGGCCGCACGTAGCCCGTCGAAGCGTTCACGCCCACAAACGCGCCCTTGTAGAGCTTCACGTTGTCGTCCGCCGGAGCGTCGATCAGCTCCTGCGTCGAATAGAACTGCACTTCCCGGTTCGCACTCAGCGCCACGTCCGTCTCCTCACGCATCCGCGCGCCGCGACCCGCGCGCCGCGCCCCGTACCCATCGCCGCAAGTCCCGCGCTACCGCAGCCGGACCCGACCGGCCGCCATCGCCCGCTCGAACGCCTCGATATCCGCTCGCTCCGTCGCGCACCCTCCGGACAGCGCGCCGGACGCGCTGCGCGAACCGTCGCTTCCCGCCGAGTGCGTCACCTGCCGCCCGGGCGGCAGGAGCACCGGGGCGCGCGCCAGCCGCGACTCCGCGACCTCGGCGTCGCGCAGATAGTCGTCGCGCCAGTCCATGCTCGTGCTGTCGAGGATCTTTCCGAGACCCATGCCGCGCTCGACGAACGCGTCGGCGTCGCGAGCCGCCATCTCTCGCCGCAGCAGCGCGATCTCGCGCCGCGCCAGCTCCAGCTTGCCGCGCAGCACGCTCTCGACCGCGGCGCCGCGCGCCGTCGCCGCGCCATCCGCCGGCAGCGCGTCGATCCGCCCATCGCCGTCGCAGCCTGGTTCGTCCGCACCGGCGCGGGCCGACGCCAGCGCCGGAACTCCGAGCATCGCCGGGTCGTTCGTAAGCGCCACCGGCCCGAGTCCCGAGACGTCGGAGTGCTCATCGTCGGTCCAGTAGATCACCGGCGAGAAGTAGCGATACTCGCCGCTCGCCAGCAGCGCCGCGGCGCGCTCCGTCCAGTGCACATCCACCGCCCACAGCCCGTCCTCGCGAACGTCCAGACCGCCGATCCAGCCGGCCGCCGGCCGGAGTCCGTCGGCGCGGCCCGAACCGCGTGAGAGGCTTTGGTGCTCGTAGTCGATCGCGAGCTTGCGCCCCAACGCGTCGAACCAGCGCTTCGCGCTCGCGGCGTGCCGCGGCGTGAACACGAAGCTCGCCCCGGCGATCGGGCGCTCGACGCGCACCTCGCCCATCGGAATCAGCAAGAACTCGGTCACCGGCGTGGCACGGTCGGCCGACATCCGCGCCGCCGCCAGCCGCGTCGCGCCCCAATCGCCCTCGCGCCGCTCACCTGCCGCCATGATCGCTTCCTCCTGGTTTCGCGCGGTCGCTGCCCGGCGCGTCCTGGACCCGCGTCGCGTCAGCTTTCCGCATCAGCGTGATGTTGCCCTTGCGATTGACCGGCCCGGCCGACCGGAACCCCAAACGCTCGTAGAACCCTTCCGGATTGCCCGTGACCATGTCCGTCTTCGCGCGAATCTCCGTGACGCCGGAATCGCGCACCAGCCGCCGACCGATCCCCAGCCCGCGATACGCAGGATGCACCAGCGCGTTCACCAGCCGCGCGCCGCGCGTGGCGATCGCCACGCCCACGAGCACCTCGTCGATCTCGGCCACGAACACTTCGTGCCGCCTACCGGCGACGATTTCCTTCAGTTGCCCGCGCCGCATGAAGTAGTCGCGCCGCAGCATCGTGTCGAAGAAGAAGCCCAGCGGCTCGAGATCGCCGGCTTGCGCCCGGCGCACGATCAGCCGCGCCGGCGCGCGCTCCGGTCCGCTTCGCGCGCGGCGCGCCTCGCCCCCTAGGCGACTCATGACTCGCCTCCGTTCGAGAGCACCGGCTCGCCCACGGACGGCTCCGGAATCCCGAGCGCCCGGTGAACCCACCGGCGCGGCACGGACAGGTTCAGTTCGCGCACCGCCACCGCAAGCGTGTCCGCCAGCACGCGCGAATCGACCGACTGAATCAGCGATCGCCGAAAGTGCGGCGTCGCCGCTCCGTCGCCGAAGCGCGCCTGCACCAGCGGCCGTAGCAATCCGCGGCGAATCGACCGCCCCTCCTGCGCGATGTCGTCCGCCAGCAGGTCTTCGCGCACGCGGTCGTGAATCTCTGCCGCCGCACGCGACCCGCCCTGGCGAATGTCCGTTGTGATGTGCTGACCCAGCCAGAGAATCGTGATTTCGGAATTGCAGTACTGCTGGAGCGGCTGGTACGGCGGCTCGCCGCCGCGCGGCTCGATCATCTCCAGCTCGACGTTCTTGCTGACCAGAGCGACGGCGTCGGTCGCCAGCGATTCGAGCATATTCAACAGACGTCGCTTGTCGTCTTCCGGAGTCCCCGGATCGAATCGCGCCACGCGCAGGGGCATTCCGGCGATCTGCGTGAACGTCAGCCATTCCTTGAAGCTCAGGTTCTGCGCCAGGTAGAGCAGCCCCGAGGCGCGCAGCAGTCCGGTCCCGAAATGTCTTCCGGGCGTCGGGCGCGGCGAATGCACCAGCCACTTGAACGGCTGCGCATCGATCGGCACGCCTTGCGGCGAATCGTCGGTCCGCACCCGAATGCGCCACGGCTCGCGCGCGTCGGTCATCAGCCGCCCGTTCGGCACGGGCGTGAGGTCCACCAGTTGTCCGCGCTCCCAGACCAGCTCCACGAGCGCGATTCCGTGACCGATCGCGTGCGCCAGGTGGTTCAGCGCGTCGCGCAGCCCGTCCAGTCGGCCCAGCACGGCCGCGCAGTGGTCGGCCGCCCGCAGCGCCGCGTCGCGCTGCGGCGCGCCGCCGCCGCGCGCCTCGTCCGGCGTCACCTCCCACTCCAGTCCGGTGAGCGCCAATCGCCGGGTGGCCTCGACGGCCGCCAGTCGCGGCCACTTCTGAAGCATGTCGTCGAACAGCTCAAACTGTTGCTGGGGCGCGCCGGCGTCGGCCGCGTGCAGCAGCGCCAGCGCCCGGGCGGGCGTGAGGCCCGCGGTGGGATGGCTTCGCTCCCAGTCTTCGCGCATCGGCACGACCACGCGCGGCGATGTTCGCGTTCGACGACGCGGCGTCGGCAGGAGCGATCCGATCGCGCGGGCCGCGTCGAGGATCCGGTCGCGAGTCTTGCTGAGCATGCGGGCACTCCGGCGGTCCGTCGGCGACGCCCTCGGGCATCGCGCTGCCGGACACCCACAGCCTAGCACAGAAATATATGTTTTCTAGATTCCCGAGAGCACCGAGCGGCAGCGAGCGATTTTGCCGCAGCAGCGAGCGCCGCCGCCTCGCGTCGGATTGAAAGCGCTCGGCGCGGCCGGTAGGCTCTGCGCAGCCGGGTGGCGGGGCGGCGCGTCCCCGTCGCGACCGACGCCCCCGAAACCCTCCAAGGAGCCCGCATGAAGACCCTGCTCGCCGTGTGCGCGCTGGCGCTGGCCGCGATCGGCGGCTGCCCCCCGACTCAGGAACTCGAGCTCGGACCGATCGTGGAAACGGACATCGCCCCGGGCGAGTACGTCGGCGACGTCACCCTCACCGTGCAGACGTTGCAGGACGGCGAAGTGGTCGACGAACAGGAGACCACGCAGGAACTCACCGAGACCATCGCCGAGCCGGGCCTGCCGTTCATCCAGGCCGCCGACACGGTGCTTCGTGTGAATCTCATTCTCGCCAACGACGAAAGCGGATTGCAGACCACGCAGCGCGTCTCCGAGATCACGTTCGAGGGCAACCGCCTGACGATCGTCCTCGATACCACACTCGCCTCGGGCGTCGTGCAGCTCACCGGCGAAGAGACGATCACGTACGAGATCGTGGACGACAACACGCTCGCCTACACGACCGTGCTCGACGTCTCCACGCCGGAAATCGACGGACGCTCCGGCGGAATCGCGTGGGAGGGAACGGCCACGCTCGTGCGACCTTAGCGCGGCGCGGCGGCCGCCCGACGATGAATGCAGTTCTGCTGGTACTAACCGCCGTCTCGACCGTGCTGTTCGTGGTCGAGACGGCGGCGTATTTTTTGTGCCCGCGCTGGTACTTCCTGCTCGGGCCCGCGCTGCACCGCGAGCAGTGGCAGACGTCCGGAAGTCCAAGCGAAATCCGCGGCGCGCTGCAGCGCGCCGTCCGCGCCGCGCGCCTGCCCGCGCGCATCGCGGGTCATTGCGTCTGTGTGCGTCGTCCGATCTGGGCGCTGAGCGCCTGGCCGCGCGTCACGCTGCGCATCGTAGAAGGTCAGGCCGGCGCGGTGCTGCTCTACGAAGTACGCCCGTTCGCGACGATGGCGCTGCTGGGAATCGTCGGACTGGGCTGGCTGCTGCTTCGACGCGATCCGTACTTCTGGGCCATGATGATCGCGACGATCGTCGGCACGTACCTGGGCTTCTGGAACCTGGAGCTGCGGGCATTGAAACGGCTGCGCCCACTACGCGAGCGACTCGCGGAATGGGGCCTGCGCATCTGCGAAACGTGCGGCTACGACCTGTTCGGCCTGCCGCCCGACGCGGCCTGCCCGGAATGCGGCAAGACGTCGCCGTCCGCGTGAAGCGCGGGCCGCACCGCGAAACTCACGGCGTCCGCCGACACGCGAGGTAGAGCGCGCCGCGAATGGGGTCGCGCTGAAACGCGTCCGGCGAAGCGTGGAACAGTTCTCGCTCCATCATCTGGATGCTGCAACCGATTCCCAGCACTTCGAAGCCGGCGTCTCGCAGGAAGTTGTACGCCTCCGCCGCACGGAACCAGTAGACGTAAGGCCCACGGTCCAGCAGGCTCGCCCAGTTGAACCGGTCGCGCAGCCGCATCCACGGAATGAGCTGGATCGGGCGGTCGGAACCCGTCAGGCCGCGCAACACCCGCAGGTAGCCCAGAAACGCCGCATAGCCCCGACCGGACGACCGGGCCTCGAACGACATGAACGAAAACAGCGCCGGCGCTCCTGGCGTGAGCACGCGATAAGCCTCCCGCGCGGCCTTTTGCCGGCCCGCGTGCGTCGGTATGAGGCTGAGAATCTGCTGAAGCCAGATGCCCTGCTCGAAACTGCCGTCGGCGTAGGGCAACTGCGTCGCGTCCTGCACCTCGAACCGAATCTCGCCGCTGCGGTCGCGCGTGCGGGCACGCTCGATGAACTCGGGCACGAAGTCGAAGCCGGTGAGATTGCGATAGCCCATGTCGTGCATCGCCAGCAGGATGCGTCCGCCGCCCGTGCCCGCTTCGATCGTCCGCGGACCGCGCTGAAGAAAACGCTCGATGAGCATGCGCTCGGCGCCGTCCAGATGCTCGCGGTCGGCCCAGCGATCGAACTCCGCCTTCGTGAAGACGTCCTTGTTGCTCTCGATGCTCATGGTCCCACGCGCTCCTGCGGGCGGCTGTGCGCCGACCGTTCATCGCGGCCGGGATTCTACGCGCGGTGCGCAGCGGTCGCGACACCCGGCGGCTTGGCCTGACAATCGACGCGACATCGCTACAATGCCGCCCGGTCTGCTCACCGCCGGAGCCCGGCACGTCGGAAGGATGCGTTATGAGTGGCGTGGTGATGCTGCTGCTGCTGGCGATCGGCGTCGGCGCGTTCGCAATCACGGCCCGGAAGCGCTGGGCGCTGCTGCTGGTCGCGTCGAGCCCGGAGGCTCGGTTCGATCAGCCGGCGCAGCGAATCGGGGACGTGCTGTACTACATGTTCGGCCAGGCGCGCATGTTTCGTTACGGAGGTGCGGGACTGGCGCACGCCTTCATCTTTGTCGGATTCGTCGTGCTCGGGCTGCGCACGCTGATCCTGATGGCTCGCGGCTTTGCCGGCGGACCGACGAGCGGTTTCGGATTCCTGCTGTTCGATGACGGCACCTGGCTGGGAACCGCGTACACGTTCCTGAAAGACCTGATCGGCGTGCTGGTGATCTGCGGCGTGCTCAGTTTCCTATACGTCCGCCTCGTCGCCCGCCCGAAGCGCATGAACCTCAGCGCCGAAGGCGTCGCAATCCTCTGCATGATCCTGGGACTGATTCTCGCCGACCTGTGCTACGAAGCCGGCGGATTCATTCGCCATGCGCGGCCCGAAGCGCCTGCCCTCCACCTTTCCGCGCCAGCCGCGTCGGCCGTGGCGACGGCGCTGTCGGCAGCGCCAGGCGGTCTGATCGACGCGCTCTTTCACGCCGGGTTCTGGATGCACACGGTTCTCGTGCTGGCTTTCCTGAACTTCCTGCCGCTCGGCAAGCACTTCCACGTTCTCACCGTGCTGCCGAACGTGTACTTTCGGAACCGGCGCGGCATCGGGCGGCTCGGCGCGATCGAGGACATCGACGGGCGGCTGGAGCGCGAGGAAACGCTCGGCGTGCGGACCGTCGCCGACCTGTCCTGGAAGGACATGCTCGACCTCTACACGTGCACCGAGTGCGGCCGATGCTCCGATCATTGCCCGGCGATGAACACCGGCAAGCTGCTTTCGCCCAAGCAGCTCTCGATCGACCTGCGGAATCACGCCTACACCAAGCAGGACGCCCTGCTCGCCGCGCGGAGCGCGCCCGCTGCCGAAGGTCAGCCCCAGCCGGGGTCTTCGGCCGCGCTGAAGCAGCAGCCCGAGTATCACCTGCTCCCCCAGATCGTGAACCCGGAGGTCATCTGGGCGTGCACGACCTGCGGCGCGTGCGAGCAGGAGTGCCCGGTGTTCATCTCCTATATCGACAAGATCGTGGACCTGCGCCGCAACGCGGTGATGGAGCAGGGCGAATTCCCCGAGCAGCTTCAGAACGCGTTTCGCGGATTGGAATCGGTCGGCAATCCCTACAGCTTCGACAACAGTTTGCGGGCCGAATGGGCCGCCGGCCTGGACGTGCCGCTGCTGACCGACAAGCCCGACGCGGAGTATCTCTACTGGGTGGGCTGCGCGCCGTCGTTCGACGATCGCAGCCGCCGCATCGCGCGAGCCTTCGCGCGCCTGCTGAACGAGGCCGGAGTCAGCTACGCCATTCTCGGTCCGCTCGAGACGTGCAACGGCGATCCCGCGCGCCGCGCCGGCAACGAATACCTGTTTCAGATGCTCGCGCGGCAGAGCATCGACACGCTGCAATCCAACAACGTGCGCAAGATCGTGACCACCTGCCCGCACTGCTTCAACATGATCGCCAACGAGTACCCCGAACTGGGAGGCCGATTCGAAGTCATCCACCACACGCAGCTTCTGGCGCGCCTGATTCGCGAGCGCCGGCTGCGCCCGGTCCATCCCGTCGAAGGAACGATCGCATTCCACGACTCGTGCTATCTCGGGCGTTACAACGACGTGTACGAAGACCCGCGCCGGATTCTCGCCGCCATTCCGGGTCTGAAAATCGTCGAGGCCGCAGAAAGCCGCGATCGCGGACTGTGCTGCGGCGCCGGCGGCGCGCAAATGTGGAAAGAAGAGGAGCCGATTCGTCGCACAGGCAGCCGCGAAGGCGATGGCAAGGTCAATCACGCCCGGGCGCGGCAACTGCTCCGCGTTCTGCCCGGTCCGGAATCGCCCGCGAAGGTCGCGTCCGCATGCCCATTCTGCAAGACGATGCTCAGCGACGCACTGCTGGACCAGGGTCAGGAGCGCGTCGAGCAGGCCGACATCGCCGAATACCTGCTGCGATCGGTTCTGGGCGCGAAGGACGCGGCGTCGCGTCCCGACTCGTCGGCAGCGAACTGACTGCCGCGCGTCCGGATTCTAAGCGGGCAATTTTCTTCGGCCGGTGCCTCGGGTCACGTTGATTTCCGTTTTTTCGGCGTCCTAGAATCGGTCGAGCTTTTGGGGAGCTCGGTCGCAAGTCATCACAACATCGTAGCCCGATGGCCATTCACACCGCCGATCCCGGCGTGTCGTCATCGGCTCTGACGCGATCCGTCCGATGTTTATCGGGCGATCGCGGTGCGCTCTCTCCCCATCGCCAGCGCGAAAGCAGGAGCGATTCCATGCGGATTCTGCACGTCATCACGACCCTGTCCGAGAAAAGCGGCGGACCGCCCGCCGGACTGGCCGCACTCGCCCGCGAACAGGCTGCACGCGGGCATGAGGTCACGATCCTGCCGGTCTGGAACGGCGCGGATCGCACGACGCTGCCGCTCGGACGACAGGGCAACCTCAACGTGCTGGCGCCGGCCGGCAAGCCCGGCGCGCTCTTCCGCGACGACGCGTTTCGCGACGCGGTCGAGGCCGCGGCCGACCACTCGGACATCATTCACATTCACGGGTTCTGGCGCTATCACACGCGCGCTTCGAAGGAAGCCGCCCGCCGGCGCGGAATCCCGTACATCGTCGATCCGGACGGCTGCCTGAACGAGATTCCTCGCGGGCATCGCCGCCTGCTCAAATCGGCTTACTACCAGGCGTTCGAGAAGAGCGTCGTCGATCGCGCCGACGCGATCCACTGCCACAGCCGCAAGGAAGACGTCGAGATCGAGGGGCTGGGCCTCAAGGCCCGGCGCTTCGTGGTGCCGCACCCGGTCGATCCGACGCTGACGCAGATCGAGCCGGACTTCGCAAGCCTCGCCGAACGCTGTCCGGGTCTGGACGACTCGCATCGCGTCATCCTCTATCTCGGCCGGCTCTGCTGGATCAAGCGCACCGACCTGCTGCTCGAAGCGTTTCTGCGGCTGCATAGCGAGTTTCCGAACTGGCGGCTGCTGCTCGCCGGTCCGTACGAGGACGCCGACGTGGTGGGACATCTTCGCCGTCGCGTCCGCGAGCACGGCGTCGAGGGCAAAGTGTTCATGCCGGGCATGGTCAGCGGCGGACTGAAGGTCGCTGCGCTGCGGCGCGCCGACCTGTTCGCACAGCCGTCGTCCCACGAGAGCTTCGGAATCTCCGTCGTCGAAGGAATGCTGTTCGGACTGCCGCTCGTGCTCTCCGAGGGGATTGCACTGAGTGCGGATGTGGAAGAAGCCGGCGCAGGACTCGTGGCCGCCTGCGAAGTCGAGCCGTATACGCACGCGCTGCGATCAATGATGTCGGACGACATCGTTCGCGCGCGGTTCGCCGAGCGCTCGCAGGAACTGGCCGCGCGGTTCTCCCCGCAGGCGGTGGCGGAGCTCATGGAAGCCGAGTACGCCCGCTGCCTTCAGCGCTGACTCTGGGCAACCCGGGCGTCCATTTCACGCCCGGTCTATATAGACGTTGCGCAACCGCACGCTCCGGAAGTCTCTCGTCCGGCGCGTGCGGTTCGCTTTATTGCAAGTCTCGACTGGGACCAGGATTGTGTTCGAGTCCCTCGTGGTACGCGTCGCGCGGCGCCAACCGCGACGCGCTCACCGGGTCCGTCCTTGCGTTCAGCGTCCGGCGGACGCGGCGTCCACCTCAAAATCCGCTTGGAACTCGCGCGTCCAGACGCGAGAATGGCGCGGGTTCGGGCCGTTGCCGTCTGTGTGGACATCGCCATCGCGCGTACACCGCGGACTTCCTCCGCGGTTCATTCGCCTTACGCAGGAGTGTCATCGCATGCAGTTCCGTGTCGCAGCGCTTTCGCTGCTCGCTCTCGCGTCCGCAGTCACAACGCCACCCGCGGTCGCTCAGTCCGATTTCGTGAACTGGGAGAATCACCCGATCCACTCGCTCGAGCTGCTTCCCAACGGACGAAAGCTGCTGGTCGTCAACACGCCGGACAACCGGCTCGACGTCTTCGGGCTGCTCGGCGCGGCGCCGCGCTATGCCGGCTCGATCGCCGTCGGCCTCGACCCTGTGTCGGTGCGCGCCTGGGATGATCGCTTCGCCTGGGTCGTCAATCACGTCTCCGACAGCATCAGCGTCGTGGACCTGCTCAGCTTGTCCGTCGTCTCCACGCTGCCGACGGCCGACGAACCGTACGACGTCGTCTTCGCCGGCTCGCCGCGCCGCGCGTTCGTCTCGTGCTCGCAGGCGAACGTCGTGCAAGTGTTTGACCCGATGAATCTGGGCGCGGCGCCGATCACGCTGCCGATCCTGGGCGAAGACCCGCGCGCGCTCGCGGTCAGTCCGGACGGCAGCGAGGTCTACGTCGCCGTGTTCGAATCCGGCAACGGAAGCACCGTGCTCGGCGGCGGCGCCGAAGTCTTCACCGTCATTTCGTTTCCGCCCAACGTCGTCAGCCACGCGTCCGGGCCGTACGGCGGCGTCAACCCGCCGCCCAACGATGGCGGCGCGTTCTTCCCGCCCACGAATCCATCCAACACGATGCTCCCGGTCGGGCTGATCGTGCGAAAGGACGAGGACGACCGCTGGCGCGACGACAACGGCGGCGACTGGACCGATTTCGTCAGCGGCCCGCAGGCCGCCCTCTCCGGCCGACGTCCCGGCTGGGACCTGCCCGACCGTGACGTCGCCATCATCGACGCACAGTCGCTCGACGTGAGCTATCAGACGCGGCTGATGAACATTCTCATGGCCGCCGGCGTGAATCCCGCGACCGGCGAGGTTTCGGTCGTCGGCACGGACGGCATCAACGAGACGCGTTTCGAGGCCAACGTCAACGGCGTCTTCGGGCGCATGCTTCTGGCGACGTTTGATCCGGCGCAACCAGGTCCGGCCCGGATCAAGGATCTGAATCCGCACCTCGACTACCTCGCCTCATCGATTCCGCAGACCGAGCGCGACCGCGCGATCGGCGACCCCCGGGCGGTGGTCTGGAACGCAGCCGGCACACGCGCCTACGTCACCGGCATGGGCTCCAACAACGTGGTCGTCATCGACGCCGCCGGCGACCGCGCCGGGCTGACCGAGACCATCGAAGTCGGCGAAGGACCGATCGGGTTGGCGCTCGACGAGCCGCGCGGACGGGCGTACGTGCACAATCGATTCGAAGGTTCGATTTCAGTGATTCATCTCGCGAGCGAGACGGAAATCGCGCGCGTCGCGATGCATGATCCCACGCCCGAGGCCATCAAGGTCGGACGCAAGCACCTGTACGACACGCACGAGACTTCCGGCCTCGGTCACCTGTCGTGCGCGTCGTGCCACGTCGACGCGCGCATGGACCGCCTGGCGTGGGATCTCGGCGATCCTCCGGGAGAAACCGCGCCGAACAACCACCAGAACCGCGGCGCCGGCATCCCCGGTCTGCGGCCCGGAACGGCCAACCCCGGCTTCCAGCGATTCCACCCGATGAAGGGCCCCATGACCACGCAGACGCTTCAGGACATCATCGGGCACGAGCCGCTGCACTGGCGCGGCGACCGGGACGGCCTGGAGGATTTCAACCCGGCGTTCGAGGGCCTGATGGGCGACGACGAGCAGCTCTCCGCTGCCGAGATGCAGGAGTTTGAGGACTTCCTCGCGACCGTCGCGTTCCCGCCGAACCCGTTTCGCCGGCTCGACAACTCGCTGCCGAACGACCTGCCGCTGCCGGGGCACTACACGACCGGGCGCTTTGCGCCGGCCGGTGAGCCGCTTCCCAACGGCAACGCCCAGAACGGCCTGTCGCTGTACGTCTCGCTCGATCGCCGCCTCGACCGCGGGGCGTTTGCCTGCGTCACGTGCCACACGCTGCCGACCGGCATGGGGCCCGACATGACCTTCAGCGGCGGGCAGTTCCAGCCGATCGAGCCCGGCCCGGACGGCGAGCGCCACCTGATGCTCGTGTCCGTCGACGGCTCCACCAACCGCGCCATCAAGGTCCCCCACCTGCGCAACGTCTACGAAAAGACCGGCTGCAACTTCACGCAGCTCGAAAGCACGGCCGGCTTCGGAATGCTCCATGACGGCAGCGTCGATTCCATCGAGCGCTTCGTCGCCGAAGAAGCCTTCGGCATGGAGAGCGACCAGGAAATCGCCGACATGGTCGCCTTCATGCTCGCCTTCGCGGGCGACGACCTGCCCGACGGCAACGCCGCCAATATCCTCAACCCGCCCGGCCCCCTCGGCCAGCATTCGCATGCGGCCGTCGGAAAGCAGACCACGCTCTACTCGTTTGCCAACGCCCCGCAGACCCAGCGCGACCTGATCCAACTGATGATCACGCTCGCCGAGAGCGGGCGTACCGGCCTGGCGATCAAGGGGCGCGTCGGCGGCGAGCCGCGCGGCTACATGCTGCTGCTGCCCGATGTGTTCCAATCCGATCGCGCCGACGAGATGCTGACCGAAGCCGAACTACTCGCGCTGGCGACACCGGCCACGCCGCTCACCTTCACCGTCACGCCGCCAGACTCCGCGCAGCGACTGGGCATCGACCGCGACCGCGACGGCTACTTCGACCGCGACGAGCACGACGCGTGCAGCGATCCGGCCAACGCGGACATCATCCCCGGCGGACCCGGAAGCGGACTGCTGGGCGACGTGAACGGCGATCGGCGCGTGGGCCTGGCCGACCTCGCGACGCTTCTGAGCAACTACGGCACGGCGTCCGGCGCGACGTATGAGCAGGGAGACCTCGACGAGGACGGCGACGTCGACGACGCCGACCTCGTGCAACTGCTCGGCAGCTTCGGCTTGAGCTGCGGCTGAGCGAACGAGCCGCGAGCACGCGCGCGTGGTCATCGCCCGCCGCTGCGCGATCCCGGATTTCGCGAATCCGCGCGCGCCTCAGCGGCGCAGCCGCGACGCGCGATCGAGAACGGATCAACCCGGTTCGCGGACGGCGCCGGCCATCGCGCGCAGCTCCGCGTCGTCGAACATCTCCGCGATGACAGGCGCCTGCCGCGCCGCTTCGATCAGCTCCGGCGCCCGCGCCAGCGCGCCGCGCAGCGCGCTCTCCGCCTCGGACCGGTTGCCGGCACGCGCCTGCGCGATCGCCAGCAGCAGCCGCGGCGCGCCGCGATACGGCCCGGTTTCCGAAGCCTGCATCAGGTTCGAGATCGCAGTCTCCAGGTCCGCCCGGTTCAGCGCGATCATGCCCAGCGCTTCCCACGACCGGCTGAACCGCGACGAGGCCGCGATCGCGCGCTGAAAATAGCCCGCGGCCTCGTCCACGTTGCCGCGCGCCATCTCAATCAGTCCCAGAACGTGCCAGCCCTCCGGACGCTCCGGCGTGGGCGTCGCGGCGTCGAGCGCCGCGCGCGCCGCCTCCGTCTCGCCAGCGTCCAGAAGCGCGTACGCCTGCCAGACGCGCAGCTCGAACGCATCGCCTCGCCCCTCCAACAGGCTCTCCAGGACCGCCAGCGCCTCCGGCAAACGCCCACTGCGAACCAGCGCCATCGCCCGAAGCTCGTTGCGCTGCGCCCGCAGCCCGGCCGGAACCTCTGTCGACATTTCGAGCAGCGCCGCCATCGCGCCCCACCGCTCGAGCGCCGCCAGCACTTGGCACGCGCGCAAGCGGTCCGCTGCGGAGAGCGTCTCCCCATTCACGCCATCCAGCAGCTGACCGGCGTCCGTCTGTCGTCCGAGTTCCAGGCACGCCGCGGCGCCGAGCACCCGCGCCGCGCCGTCGTCGCGCACCCGCAGCACGCGCTCCGCCGCGACCAGCGCCCCGGCCGCGTCGCCCGCGGCGAGCAGCGCTCCGCCCGAATGCACGCAGTAATCCGAGGCCACCCCCCCGGCCGATTCCGCCAGCATCGCAGCCGACTCGGCCTGCGCCTCGTCGCCCGCCAGTTGCGCCGCGAGCGCCAGCCGCGACAACTCGCCCACATCGTCCGGCGCGCGATCGGCGCCGCGCGCCAAATCCGCCAGCCGAGCGCGCGCCGCCTGCGGATCGACCAGCGCGATCCGCCCGTAATCGTCCCGTATGACCGCGAGCGGGTCGGACGGCGTCGGTCTGCTCTCCGCCGCGCGACGTGACGTAGTTCGTCCGCTGCTCAGCGGCGTCGGCCGCGTCGCCGAGGCTTCCGCCGGAGCACGCGCGGTCGGCGACGCGGCGGCGCGCGGCGCCGTCGCGCGAATCTGCTGCTCGAGCGAAGCGATCCGCTGTTCCAGCTCCTCGATCAGGGACGATTGCCCGTCGATCACGGCCGCGTGCGCGGCGAGCTGCCGGCGCGTGACGCCGGTCAGCACGATAATCCCGAGGACCAGCGCGACGACGCTTACGACCGCGATCAGATAGGCCGCCTCGACCCGCGCGCCGCGCCGCATCAGCCGTTCACCCGGATGCTGTGACGCGCGCATCTCTGCTCCATATCACGATTCGGACGGCTACTCGATCCGACCGCCGCCGCCGTCCTCGCGCGTGGCCCGGTCGACATCCTCATCGGAAAGGCGGTAGCGCCGCCAGGCGTCCACGTACGGCGTCCGCACGGAACGCGAATCTGGCGCGCGAGCACGGCGCATCGCGCGGACCAGCAGGTACGAACCTGTCAGGAACACCAGGAACAGCAGGAAGGAAACCGCCAGCGCCGCCGACCACGCCGAGAGTTGCAGCACGCGCTCCGCGCCGACCGCCTCGACGTCGCGCGTTGGCGTCGCCGATCGCCCGCTCACCAGGATGAACGCGACGACCGCGATCAATCCGAGCGCGCCCCCGCACAGCAGGATCGCGGCCGCGCCTTCGGAGTTCTGCGCCGTCCTGCGCTTCATCGGCTCGTCCCGTCTCGCCGCGCTACGTCCGCGACCGCGCAGCCGCGTCGACGCCGATCTCCTCCGCGAGTTGCTCGATCAGCGCGCGGGCGCGGTCCGAAAGCTGCCGCGGAGTCGTGACCCGAATAATGGCATACAAATCGCCGGCTGACCCCGTCCGCGGGTCGCGCACGCCCTGTCCGCGCAGGCGCAGGCGCGTTCCGCTCGACGTGCCGGGCGGAACTGTCAGCAGCGCCGGACCGTCGAGCGTGTGAATCTCGACGCGCGCTCCGAGCGCGGCCTCTGGAAAGCTCACCGGCACGTCCAGAAGAAGATCGAGGCCGTCGCGACGAAGCGTCGCGTGCGGCTTGACGTGGCAGATGATCAGCAAATCGCCTCGCCCGCCCGGACCAGCCTGCCCTCTTTCGCGCAGGCGGATGCGCTGCCTGTCGGACACTCCGGGCGGAACCTTGAACTCGATCCGTTCGGTGTGGTTGTCGCCGTCCCGAAGCGCGACTTCACGCGTCGTGCCGCGGATCGATTCCTCGAGCGTCAGTTCGATCACGTGCTCGACGTCCGCGCCGCGCGGCGCCGCTCGTGTGCCGCCGCGCCGCGTTCGCGGGCCCTGGCTTGCGCGGCGGAAGAACTGCTCGAATACGCTGTTCAGATCGCCGAAATTTCGGAAGTCGAATTCCGCGCCGGCGTCGTTGCCGACGCTCCAGGACTCGTATGCCGGCGCAGGCCCTCCGGCGCCGAAGCGGTCGTACGCGGCTCGGCGCTCGGGGTCGCCGAGAATCTCGTACGCTGCCTGCACCTGTTTGAACGCCTGCTCGGCGCGCGCGTCGCCGCGGTTCCGGTCCGGGTGATGCTTCATCGCCAGGCGGCGATACGCCCGACGGATGTCGTCGGCGGTCGCGCTGCGCGACACTCCGAGAATTTCATAGGGATCCTTCGGTTCCATGCTGCTCCGCGTCGTGCGTTCGGCGCTTCACCGGCGCGTCACGGCATTTCGATCAGCTCGCGCTTGGCTTCCTCGGCATACGAGGTGTCGGGGTAGGAGTCCATCACCCGCTCCAGCAGCTCCCGCGCCTCTTTCGTCCTGCCGGCCTTCAGATAGCTGCGGGCCTGCGACAGCCACATTCGGCAGTCGCTCTCGGCGCTCTTGTCCCGAACCGTCGACCAGACCGCCGGGTTTTCCTTCATCCGTGCGATCAGATCGGTGGCGTGCCCGGCAGCCTCGGTGTTCGTGAATTCCTTCACGATGCGGTCCAGCACTTTGAACGCATCGCCGAAATTGTGCCGGAGTATGGAGTCGCGCGCGTCGAGCAGCAGCTTCGCCGCGGCGCGCTCATCCCCGAACGCCGAAATCGCGGCCTTGAACGCGTCGTGCTTCTCCGAGTAGCGGTCGATCATCGCCTTGGCGTCACGCGATGCGTCCGTCCCGCGATAGTCGCGACGCACACCCGCCAGAATGCGGGCCGCCTCGGCATATTCCTTCGATTCGAGCAGCGCCGGCACCTTCGCGATTTCGTCGCCCGCCATCAGCTCGAGCAGATCCGCGTACGCGAACGCCTCGGACTTCAGCTTGTCGCCCAGCACGGTGTTGATCCATGCGTCCGCGGCCAGGACGTACGCCCGGCGGAAATTCCCGGCGCGAATCTTCTCGCGCGCATCATCCAGCCAGGTCGCGGACCGCGCCGCCTCCTCGGGGTTTGTTCGCGTCGGCGGCGTCTTTTCCTGAACGTCGCCGATGGCGGAGAAGAAGTTCTCGCTCGGCGCGCCCTTGAACGCGACCTTGCCCTCCGGATCGACGATCACGATCGAGGGAAACTCCGTGATGCCATAATCCTCCGCGGCGTTCGACTCGCACCCGACCGGGAAGAAGATCTTGCTTTCCCGCAGCCAGTCTTCGGTGCGCTTGCGATCCGCGTCGGTGACGCCGACAAACGTCAACCCGCTCCCGCCGAATCGTCCGCCGTAGTCGGCGACGTTGATGTACGGCAGCAGGTATCGCCCGCCCTCGTGGTGCGAGACCCAGAACACGATCACCGTGACCAGGCCGCGATACTCGCGCAGCGACGGCTCGTCCGCCGCCGACAGCGTGCCCGCAGCGTTGATCCAGACCTTGGCTTCCAGGTCCGGCGCCCAGTCGCCCACCTTGACCTTCTCGTCTTCGGGACTCTGGCCCGAGGTCGTCCCGACCGACAGCATCGCCCACGCCAGCGCCAACACCACTCTGCGCCGCATCTCGCACCTCGCCTGCTGGGTCCGTACCGTCGCGAACGCCCGTCAACGGCGTCGCCATTCGACATTATACCAGCCTGCCATGCAGAATCCCGGACCGGCCGCCGCGCGGCTCGACCGCCCGGTGCAACTCCAGTCCGAGGCATCGGTCGGTCGCTCCGACCTGCGCGCAGTCGCCAATCCCAGGCGCTATCGAAGCACCCAGGTCAGCGCCAGCGCCGCCAGCAACGCCGCAACCGCCCAGCCGATCCAGCGCCCCGCGCCACCCGCGGCCGATTCGCCGGGCGACACCCATTCGCCGCAGCGCGGACACTGCTCCGCCAGCTCCGAGATCAGCTGGCGACAGTTCGGACACGCGACTTCGCCCGGTTCATCGTCGTCGACGACGTCCGACTCCAGCGGCGCGTCGCGATCGTCGTCGCCGTCAGCGCCAAACTCCTCGTCCGGCTCCCAGTCGCGCGGCACGTGGTCACTTCACGATCGGCAGGATGCGCTTAAACAGATCCGTATCGCAGCGATCCAGCATCTCGAAGATCGCCGCCTCCACGGTCGTGACGACCGCGCCCGAGTCGCGCATCCGAGTCAGCGCCACCTCCCGGTCGCGCTCCCGCCGCGAGCTGACCGCGTCCGCCAGCACGAACGGCGTCATCTGCTTTTCGAGCAGGTCCAGGACGGTCTGCTGAACGCACACGTGCGTCTCGATCCCCGCCACGAGCACCAGGTTGCGCACGTTGTCCTTCATCGCCCGGAACGCCTTGGCGTCGCCGCACGCGCTGAACGTCGCCTTCTCGAATCGCTCGCACTCCTTCGCCGCCGCCAGCACTTCGTCGGCGGTCGCACCCAGTCCCTTCACGTACTGCTCCGTCAGCACGGTCGGCAGCCCGAGCTGCTGCCCGGCGCGGATCATCCGCACGATCTGCGACACGACGGATTCGTGTTGAAAAATGTGCGGCACCAGCCGCGCCTGCACGTCGATCACCAGCAGCTGCGTTCGCGCCGCCTCCAGCCGCGCTACATGCGCCATAGTCCGAACCTCTCCCAAACCGCCTGCTCGCCCCGGGCAACGCCCGTCCGATGAATGCCGCCGAATCGTCGGCTTCGACGGATCGCGTAGTCTCCCACGAGCGCCCGCGTCCAGCAAACCCCCGGCGGCGCGCTCAAGCCGCGAACGGTCGATGCGCCGCCGACCCCGTGATACACTTTCCCCCACACAGCCCGAGCGCAGTCGCCACGCGCGCCGGGCCGAGTCGTCTCTGAGCGCGAGCGTGTCCCGGATGAACCGCATCGACGAACCGCACGAGCAGCCCCATCCGACCGGCGCAGAAGCCCGCGCGCCGAGGATCGAGAGCCGCTCCGCGCTGCCGCTGCTGCTCGAAGTCTCATGGGAAGTCTGCTCGCAGGCCGGCGGCATCTACACCGTGCTCCGCAGCAAGGCCCCCGTCGCCGTCCGACGATTCGGCGAACAGTACTGGCTCGTCGGGCCTTACCGCGAGTCCGCCGCGAAGATCGAATTCGAGCCGCATCGGGCCGACGGACCCGTCGCCGACGCCCTCGCCGATCTGCGCGCTCGCGGCGTCGTCATTCACAGCGGCCGCTGGCTCATCACCGGCCGCCCGCGCGTCCTGCTGATCGACCTCGACTCGATACAGGACCACCTTGCCGAAATGAAGTACTTCCTCTGGCGGGACTGCGAGATCGGCACGCCCCCGGACGATCGCGAACTCGACGCCGCCGTCCTGTTCGGATACGCCGTCACCGATCTCGTTCAGACCGTTCAGGCCGCGCTCGACGGACACCCCATGCTCGTGCAGTTCCACGAATGGCAATCCGCCGTCGCGCTGCCCCTGCTCAAACACCGCAACGCCGCGATCCCGACCATCTTCACCACGCACGCCACCATGGTCGGCCGATGCCTTGCGGCCGCAAACATCGACCTGTACTCCATCATGGAACAGGTCAAACCCGAGGAAATCGCAACGCAGCACGGGATCTTCTCGAAGTTCCAGATCGAGCGCGAAGCGGCCCGAACAGCGACGGTGTTCACCACGGTCTCCGAGATCACCGGGGCGGAGGCGGAGCACTTTCTCGGCCGCGTGCCGGACGTGCTGCTGCCGAACGGGCTGAACGTCGAGCGATTCGCCGCCCCGCACGAGTTCCAGGTGCTTCACCAAAAGGCCAAGGAGCGCATTCACCAGTTCGTCATGGGGCACTTCTTCCCCAGCTACACGTTCGACCTGGATCGAACGCTGTACGTCTTCACGGCCGGGCGCTACGAGTATCGCAACAAGGGCTTCGACGTCGTGATCGACGCGCTGAGCGAGCTGAACCGCCGGCTCAAGGCCCATTCCGAAGGCGTAACGGTGGTCGCGTTCATCATCACCCGCGCGCCCTACCGCGCGCTCAACGTGGACACGCTCAATCGCCAGGCGATGCTCAACGAGCTGCGCTCCGCCTGCCGCCAGATTCAGGAAGACATGGGTCGCACGCTCTTCCGCTGCGTCGCCGGCGGACGCCTGCCGACCACCGACGACCTGTTCGACGAATATGCCCGCGTCCGGCTGAAACGCCTCATGCACGCCTGGCTCAACAGCGCGCAGCCCGCCATCGTCACGCACGACCTCGAGGACGATTTGCACGACCCCGTCTTGCGGCACCTGCGCTCGCGCCGCCTGCTCAATGCCCCGGAAGACCCCGTCAAGGTCGTCTTTCACCCGGAATTCATCACGTCCGCCAGCCCGATCATCGGCCTGGAGTACGACGACTTCGTCCGCGGCTGCAATCTCGGCGTGTTCCCGTCCTACTATGAACCGTGGGGCTACACCCCCATGGAGTGCATCGTCCGCGGCGTGCCCGCGATCACCAGCGATCTCAGCGGCTTCGGCGCCTACCTGATGGACTACGCGCCCGACCACGACGCAAACGGAATGTTCGTCGCCCGTCGACGCCGCGTGAGCACCGACACAACCGTCTATCAGGTCGCCGGCTGGCTGCACGCCCTGACCCGCATGTCGCTGCGCGATCGCATCGCCATGCGAAACCGCGTCGAGTCCCACGCCTCACAGTTCGACTGGGACGGCCTCTCGCGCTACTACCGCGCCGCGTGCCGAAAGGCCCTCGATCGCTACTTCCCGAATCAGGACCTGTTGCCGCCGTCGGCGGATCCCTGATCCCGACGCCGCGGCTGAACGCCTACTCCCCGCTCGCCTGCGTCGCCGCCGGCTCGCCACGCTCGTACACCGCCAGAATGTAATACAACCCCGGATGATCGTGCAGAAACACCCGCGCCGCGCCAAGGCGCCCCGCCAGCCGCTCCTCCAGCGACGCCGACGCCGGCGGCTCGCTGGGACGGAAGTAATGCTGAGCGAACGCGCGCGTATTCAACAATCGCTCCTCCAGCCCCGTCCAATGCTCGAGCCTTCGCAAATCCGGTTCCGGCCCGTCGTCCGGCGCGTGCAGCACTGCGACCAGAAACTCCGGCCGGCGATCGAACACGTACGCCGGGTCGAACTGTTTGTCGAGAAATCCGCCCGGAGACTTCGCGATCGTCCGATCGGTCAGCCCGGTGACGTCGAGCACGTGCTGCGCGTGGCACACATAGCCCACGATCCCGATGTCCATCAGGGCGATCGTTTCGCCCGGCGTCGCCCGCGAGCGAATCCACTCCGCCAGCGCGAAATGACCGCGCTGATAGCCCTGCGCGCGAACCGTCACGTGCGCCAGCAGCTCGTTGCGCACGTCCGTCTGCCACGCAACCAGCATCGCCGGCAGCACAACCGCTGCAATCCCTGCGACCGGCCGAGGCCGCGACAAGACCGCGTCGCACAGCGCCGCCGCGCCCGCCACCGAGAGCGCCGCCAGCGCCGGTGCATACGGAACCAGCAGCCGGTGTCCCGGCATCCAGTCCGGCCCCGACAGCACCACGGCCAGCACGCCGTCCGCGACGACGCAGAGCGCGGGAAGCGCCGCTTTCCGCAGCTTCGGCTGAGCCGCCCCGAGCGGAAGCAGCGCGAGCAGCGCCAGCGGACCGCCCAGGTGGAACCGGGCGAAGTTCCACGCATACTCGGCCGCCGTCCCGCCGCCGGCGAATCCGCCCTGCTTGGCATAGTACGTGTTCGGCAGCCACTCGCCGTCGTACAGCGACAGTCGCATCAGCGTGTGCGCGCCGACCACCGCGCCGACCACCACCCCATCCAGCAGCAGCCGCGCGCGCCGCGCCGCATCGGACCATTCCGCCAGAACCAGCCGCGCCGCAACCACGCCACCGAAAATCCACGCGCCTTCGGGACGCGTGAGCGCCGCCAGCGCGAACGACAACCCCGCTCCGCGCCACCCCCGCCGATCACTCGCCGCTTGGAGCTGCCAGAGCCCCAGCGCGATCCAGAAGGCGAATAGCGTCGTCTCAAGCCCGGTCGTGCTGTTCAGCGCAAATGCGGTGTTCCCGGCCACGATCGCCGACGCCGACCACGCCAGCAGCGCCGCGCTGCCCGCCATGGAGCGGATTCGACGCACCCACGCGGCACACAGCATCTGCGTCAGCACCAGCGTGCCCAGCCCCGCAAGCAGGCCGATCGCCTTCGCCGCCGGCAGCGCCGCCTCCGGACCGCCGACGCGGACGACCGCGGCGATCAGCAGCATCAGCAGAAAATTGGTGTAGCCCTCGACGTGTTCACCGGCGTTGTAGTACGGCCCCAGCCCATCCGCCAGGTTGCGGCTGCATCGGAATGTGATGAACGCGTCGTCGTTGATCTGATGAGCAAACAGCGCGAAATGCCCGACATACACGCCGAGCACAAGTACGCACGCCGCGCCCGCGGCCCACTTGGGCATTCTCCGATCCCGCGCCATGGGCAGCCAGCGTACGTCCGCACGCGCCGCGCCGCCACCACGCGCCACGCCACGCCGCCGCGCGCCACGCCGCCGCCACGCCACGCCGCCGCGCGCCACGCCGCCGCGCGCTACGCCGCCGCCACGCCGCCGCGCGCTACGCCGCCGCCACGCCGCCGCGCGCTACGCCGCGCGCCAGGGACCCAAGATCGCCACAATGTCCAAATCCCACGCTTTGCCGCTCAACGGCAGTGCCAGCAGCGCCGACGCCCCGCCAGCAATCGTCCCAGGGGCGAGACGCCCGCGCTCCCCTCTCTTCCGGGGGACCGGTCTCCGACCAGTCTCTTTCTTCCCCATGGGGGACCGGTCTCCGACCGGTCTTTTTCTTCCCCATGGGGGACCGGTCTCCGACCGGTCTGTCTGCTTCCTTATCCTGGTGCGGGACCGGTCTCCGACCGGTCTCCGGTCTTTTTCTTCCCCATGGGGGACCGGTCTCCGACCGGTCTTTCCTTCTTCCTTCTTGTCCGATGGGGGACCGGTCTCCGACCGGTCTTTCCTCTTCCCTCATACCGTGCGGGGGACCGGTCTCGGACCGGTCTAACTTCTTCGTAATCCGATCGAGGCCGGTCACGCCCTCGGCATGCGTTCGCGGTACTCCGCGTACGCGCGCGGTTTGCCGGCAGCGCTGAGCCTGAGCTTGAGCTTGCGCCTGCCGAACTCAGCCCATGAGCCTCCACGCTACGGGCACGCCAGGCCGAACTCGCCCAGCAGGGCGGACAGGTCGGCCAGGTCCACGTCGCCGTCGCCGTCCAGGTCGCCGTCGGCCAGCGCCATGCCCGACGCGAGTCCAAAGTTACTCAACAGCGCGCTCAGGTCGGCCAGGTCGATCATCCCGCTGTCGTCGAGGTCGGGCGCGCAGTCGCCCGCCTCGCATTCGTCCGGCCAGCCGTTACCGTTCGCGTCAGCCGAGCTGCCCTCGGCGATGTCCACGCTGTCGCAGCGGTCGTTGGCGTTGCAGTCGCGGCCGGCGAGGTCGAAGAGGTATGCGCTGCCGCTGTCCGTGCCGTTGTCGTCGTCTTTCCACGCGCCCAGCACGGCCCAGGTTCCGTCCAGCGCCACGGAATAGCCGAACTCGTCGCGCGACTGGCCGTCGCTCGCGGTCAGCTTGGACTGCTGCCGCCAGACGCCGTCGGGCTCTCGCGCGAACAGATACGCCGCGCCGGTGCTGGGGCCGGCCTCGTCGGCGCCGCGCGCGCCAACGAGAAGCTGATCGCCAGCGATCGCGACGCTACAGCCGAGAAACTGAGAGTTCTGCGGATCGTCGGCCAGCAGCTGCGCGCTCTGGGACCACACACCGTCGTCGCCGCGCTCGAAGACATACGCCGCGCCGCCATTGGGTTCCGCGGCGATGTCCGCGTAGGCGCCGACGACGGCCACATCGGCGTCAATGGCGCAGGCGATGCCGAAGCTCTGGAACGTGTGGCTTACCGGCGGCCGGAGGCGCGCGGTCTCGATCCAGACGCCGCTGCCCGGATCACGCTCGAAGATGTAGGCTTTTCCGGCCCATTGGGCTTGTCCGATCCAATGATTCCACGCGCCGACCACAATGACATCCCCGTCGATGGCGACGGACTTGCCGAACTCGGCGTTAGACTGCCCGTCGCTGGCCAGCAGCTTCTGCGTCTGCGTCCACACGCCGTTCGGGTCGCGCTCGAACACATACGCCGAGCCGGCCTCGCCGCCGTTGGGGTTCGAGTCGTTGTAGGCGCCGGCGACAAGCGTATCGCCGCTCAAGCTGACGGCCGCTCCAAAGAAGTCGTTGACCATCGAATCGCCGCCCGTGCACTGCCCGACGTGCTCCCATGCGCCGAACTCGTCGCGCTCCAGCACGTACAACACAGGCGGAATCAGCGACCCGATCACGATTCGTTCTCCATTCGCGCAGACCACCGCGCCAAACGCCTGCACCGCCTCCAACGGCCGAGGCAACTCCGCCAACGGACCCCACCCGCCGGCGCTCCATTCGGACAGGAGCGCCGCCCCGGCGTTGGGAGCCGCCCGATCCGCGCCGGGCGCCCCGAGCACGCACACCGTACCGGCGATCCCTACGGTCTCGGCGAGGTAGTCTCCCGCGGATCCGAACGTGACCTTCACCGTTTCGCATTGGGCGGTGGCAACGTGCGCCGCCTCTAGCGCGACCGCAGCCGCGGCGAAACGCATTACAATCGTGGTACACGCAGCACGCATGTCGCCTTCCTTCCCGGCCAGACGCTTCCCACAAAAACCGCTGCGAGGATGAAGTGGCTACGGCGACAACGTGATCAGGCTGGACCAGATCACCGTCGGGTTGTTGTCCGGATCGAGATCGAGTTCATCCTGCCACGTGCCGGTGAAGCTGGTCCATACTTCGTCGCCGTACACACAGATTCCGTTGTAATCGCCCGGGCGATTCGGGAGCTTGAATCCGTCCAGCAGCTCGTAATCAAGGCATGCTTCGTTCGGATCAGCGCCATTGGGATCCTTCGCGAGCTCGATGTTGGCGACGAACGTCTGACCGCCGTCCGAACTAAATGCGTAGTACACATCGAATTGCGGCTCGGGCGTGTTCGCGTCGTCAGCCTGCTCCACATACTGGCGGTCATCGTAGAAGATGACGTGAACGCCCCCATCGCTATCCACTGCGACCTGGGGCATGAACTGGTCGGCCTTATGCTCAGAAATCGCGTCGTTCACTTCCACCCGATCTGCGGCGCACCATCCATTGGAGGATCGCGTCAGCGCCTGCAGGTAGACGTTCATGTCCGTGTCGTTTGGGAGATCGGTGGCCGTATCGTGATACGCGACATACAGCCGGTCGGAGTCGGTCGGATCGGCTGCCAGAAACGGAATCACGCCGATACCGACGCGAGCTCCGCCGCCTGGAAGCAACGATGGGATTTCTGCGACCGTGCGATTGCGCGTGAGGACCAGTTCGGGCAGCATCGGACCGTCCATGCCCTCCAGTGGGCATAGCCTACGCATTCTCCGAAATTCGACTTCGCCGAAGTGCAGGTCATTGGGGTCGTCAATGTCGGACCCGCGCAGGAAGCGAATCTCGCGTGTGTTGGCCGCAGGAACGTACGCAATGTACAATGGCCCGTCTCCGACCACAGCCGGTTGATAGTTCCCGGCCGTTGTGCCGATGTAGGCGCCTTCAAGCCCATCCGTGATGTCCCCGGCGATCCACGTGTCTCCACCGTCCATGGTGCGCATGTATCGGTGTCTCCCGCCGTCCGCCGCGCGCCAGAACGTAATGTACAGCTCGCGCCCGGTCGGATAGCTGTCACCCGCGCAAATCCAAGGCTTGTCGTACGGTACGTTCAGGAGGTTAAGGAATGCCGTCAGCGGCTGCCACGAGCTCCAGCCGCCAGACGAATATCGCGCGATTCCAACTGCAGCGCGCCCAGGCGGCCCCGGCTGCGATACCAACCCGCACGCGACGAACTCGTCCGTGCCAGAGTCCAGCCACACGATCGACGGATCTCCAAGGCCTCGCGCCCCGCTGTTGGGATCGTCGGGGACGATGCCCGATTCACTCCATGATTGCGACTGGCGATCAAAGATGGAGTATGCGATTCGCTGGGGAACGTCACCACCGGCTGACACTTCCTGATGATGCACCGCAATCACCTTGCTCGACCCCGCCGCGATCCACGTCTCCCACACCGGCTCGCCCAGGTTGTTCGGATCGTCCGGGTCGGGCAACCCGGACGCCGCCACGACGCGAGAATCCACCGTCGGCGTCTGCCCGAGCGCTCCCGCCGGAAAGCCGGCCACCGCCAGCAGCGCCGCGGCCGCCACCCAGCCGCGGAAACGCCCGCCACGCCTGCGCGACCGTCAGGAAGCCGCAGACACGGCCACAACGCACCGCCGCTCCGGGCGCCCCGGGTGCTCCGAGTGCTCCGGGTGCTCCATGGCCGCAGACGCCGCCACTCCGCAGTCTACCCCGCGCGAGAGGGTTGGCCGCAAGCGAATTCCGCCGGGCCGGACCATCACTCGTCGCCGGAAGCCTCGGGCAACCGAGCGTTCCGGCCCGCATTCGCCCGTCCGGCGCGCGAGCGCCCGTGCGGGAATTCGCGCTCGCCGTGCGAACGCTGGCGCGCGAATTCGCCCGCGCCTGCGCACTTTCGCGCAGCGACCCGCGCCGTTTGGGGAATTTCACGAACGCCGAAGCGAGCGCCGCGGGAGAGTGTGTGCGTGCAGACTTGTCGAGTGAGCGTGTGAGAGCGGGTGTGCGCGCAATTCTATCGCGCGCGAGAGAGAGAGCGAGAGAGAGAGAGAGAGAGAGAGAGTGTGTGTGTGTGTGTCAAGCGAAAGCGACTCATGCGAAGTCATGCCGAATCCTCCTGGACCGCTCGGGAAGGCCCTCCGCCGGCCGTGCCCCCGGCCTCGGTCCGAAGTGATCGGTCGGCAATCCGCGTGCCGCACGGCGCGGTTCGGGACGCAGGCTCGTGTCTCGGCTGCGAGCGCCGAAGTCCCCGCTCCCTCACGGTCGCGGCTCGGTCAGCCAGCGCGCGGCTCGGTCAGACACGCACACGCGCGGTTGTGCAGATGCTCCGAAGCGCACCGGCGCGCAGACGCGCGGCGACACCCGCAGACGCGCGGCGACACCCGCAGACGCGCGGCGACACGCACCGACTCGGGAAGCAGAGCGAACGGGTTTACAGCGCGATACGAGCTCGGCCGGCCGCGTTGCTCAGACGCGACGGAGGACGATGCAGGCGTTGTGCCCGCCGAAGCCGAACGAGTTGCTCATGACCGTGCGAAGCCGCGCGTCGCGCGCGTGGTTCGCGACGAAGTCGAAATTGCACTCGTCGTCCGGATCGGAGAGGTTGATCGTGGGGGGAAGCGTGTTGTGCCGAAGCGCCTCGACGCAGATCAGCGCTTCGATGCCGCCGCTGGCACCGAGCGTGTGCCCGATGGAGCTCTTCGTGCTGCTGACCGCCAGCTTGGACGCGGCCGCCCCGAAGACGCGTTGAATCGCGCGGGTCTCGGCGATGTCGCCGAGCGGAGTGCTGGTGGCGTGAGCGTTGATATAGTCGATGTCGTCGGGGTTCAATCGCGCGCAGGCCAGCGCGTCGGCCATCGCCCGCCCGGCGCCGCGTCCCTCGGGCTCGGGCTGAACCATGTCGCCGGCGTCCGCCGTCGCGCCGACGCCCAGCACCTCGGCGAATATGTGCGCGCCGCGGCGGCGGGCGTGCTCGAACTCCTCGAAGATCAGGATGCCGGCGCCTTCGCTCAGCACGAAGCCGTCGCGACCGCGATCCCACGGCCGCGAGGCGACGGCCGGCTCGTCGTTGCGTGTGCTGAGCGCCTTCATGGCGGCGAAGGCGGCGAGCGCCAGGGGCGTCACGGCGGCCTCGCTGCCGCCGGTGATCATCATGTCGGCCCGGCCTTCGCGGATGGTGTGAAACGCGTCGCCCATGGCGTTTCCGGCCGAGGCGCAGGCGGTTCCGACGGCGGTGTTCGGTCCCTGGGCGTTGAACGCGATCGAAATATGTCCCGATGCGGCGTTCGACATCAGCTTGGGGATGGTGAAGGCGGAGACGCGGCTGGGGCCTTTCTCGATCAGGCGCTTGTGCTGCTCCTCGACTTCGCCGATGCCGCCGATGCCGGTGCCGATGGTCACGCCGAAGCGACGCGGGTCGTGATTGTCGGGGTTCAGACCCGACTCTTCATACGCCATCTTCGCGGCGTAGTACGCGAGCTGCGTATAGCGGTCCATCCGCTTGATTTGGCGTGTTTCCAGGAGCTTTTCGGCGACGAACTCGAGGCATTCGCCTCCGAACCGCACGTCGAACGCGGTGGAATCGAACCGGACGATCGGACGGATGGCCGATCGCGCGGCGATCAGCCCGTCCCACAGGCTCGAAACCGAAATCCCGAACGGAGTAATCGCGCCCCGACCGGTGATCGCTACCCGGCGCTCGCTCATCGTCTTGATCCTGCGCGGAGGGTCTAGTTCGCCTTCTCGAGGTGCGCCGCGATGTAGTCGATCGCCTGCCCGACCGTCTGAATCTTCTCAGCCTCCTCGTCCGGGATGCTCAGCTCGAACTTCTCCTCGAACTCCATCACCAGCTCGACCGTGTCGAGCGAGTCCGCGTTCAGGTCGTTCACGAACGACGTGTCCCGCGAAATCTCCGCCTCGGCGACGCCCATCTGTTCAGCCACGATCTTCTTGACCTTGGATTCAATCTCTGCCAGTTCCGGCACGTAATCGTCCTCCATCCCAGGCTTGCACTCGGGGGTGCGACCGGCCGCTCAGGCAGCCGCCCGGCGCCCCGGCGCGACCAGAACACTCCTAGACGCCGCCGCCGCGCTGCGGACCGCGCGGGCCGGCCGCGTACCAATTCGGCGGATGGTAGTCGGCCCGCTTCACATTGCCAAGGACTGCGCCGGGTCGTGTGCGCGACCGGGCGGCCCGCCGCGAACGGGGGTCTGTCGCAGGGCGGCGCTGCGCGTTTCTTGACGAAATGCTTGAAGAAACCGAAATACCGGCGATCACCTAATCGGTCCACCATCGCGCCAGATTGCCTTGCTCGCTGCGCGCCAATCTGCGACACTTACGCTTCGGCGTCGTCTGCTCGCTGGCGAATCGGATCGGCTCGCTCCGCCAGCGGAATCTCGAAGCGGCGCGCCTCCATTTTGAGAATCGGTGGTCGAACCGCCCTCGGACGGAGCCTATGCCATGACCGCTCTCGATGCTCTTCGGTCTCGCGGGACGATTCGCGCCGCCACGTCGGCGGCGCTGCTCGCGGCAGCCTGTTGCGGACTCGCTTCGCTCGCAGGTTGCGAACGGGCTGCGCCCGTCGCGGTCCAGGGGATCGCCGCGGCGTCCGAGCGTCCGGGCGAGTGGGTCTCGCACGTAGAGAACCCGGTCATTCGGGCCCGGCTCCAGAAGAAGTGGGACAAGCTCAAGACCGGCGGAGGCTTGCGCTACGACAAGCCGCAGGAAGCGCTCGATTTCTTCATGAAGCAGCGGCTCGCGCCCGATCAGACCGTCTTTCCGGTCGAGCAGTTGCAGCACGCCGCATTCGCGATTCGGCAGCGCCAGGCGCTGCTCCGCTCCGCGCGGGCGGACGACCCGCGCTGGTACACGGTCGGACCGGGCAATGTGGGCGGGCGAACGCGGGCGATCCTGATCCATCCCGAGGATCCCGAAGTCATGTACGCCGCGGGCGTTGCCGGCGGCGTCTGGAAGAGCGAGAACGCGGGCGTCACGTGGGCGCCGACTTCGGACGAGTTGCTGAACATCGCCGTATGCGCCCTGGCGATGGACCCGCAGAACCCAGACGTGCTGTACGCCGGCACCGGCGAGGGCTTCTACAACGGCGACGCCGTTCGCGGGCTGGGCATCTTCAAGAGCACCGACGGCGCGCAGACTTGGAAGCAACTCGCCGGAACGGTCAACGCGTCGGTTCCGACCGGCGCGTTCTACCGTGTGAACGACATTGTCGTCAGCCCGAATGACTCGTCACGCGTGTATGCGGCCACGCGCTTCGGCGTGTGGCGCAGCCCGGACGCCGGACAGAGCTGGGAAGTCGTGCTCAGCAATCCGAACTGGGGCCTGCCCAACCCGTCGCAGCGCGGCACGTTCGTCGGCTGCACCGACCTGGCGATCCGCACCGATCGCAACCCTGACGTCGTATTCGCGTCGTTCGGCAGCTTCACGTACGACGGACTGTACCGGACCGCCCTGAACGGCGACCCGGGCTCCTGGTTCCGCCTGGGAACCACGTCCGACATCGATATCCCCCAGCAGGGCCGCATGTCGCTCGCCCTCGCGCCGAGCAACAACAACACGATGTACATTTGCATGGCCGACGCGAACGGCAAGCTCGTCAACGTCTTTCGCTCGATCAACGGCGGCGACACCTGGTCGAAGCGCGTGAACTTCAGCACGGTCACCGGCCCGAACCTGCTCAGCAACATCCCGTTCGCGCCAGAGTGCGGCGGCTTCGGCAGCTACGACCAGGGCTGGTATGACATCATTCTGGCCGTCGATCCGGCCAACTCCAACATCGTGTGGGTCGGCGGCATCGACCTCTTCCGGTCCGATGACGGCGGCGTCAACTGGGGTCTGGCCAGCTACTGGTACACCGAAGGCGCCGGCGGACCCTACACCGGCACCGACGTCCACGCCGACCAGCACGCCATCGCGTTTCATCCCGAGTATGACGGCGCCGGCAACCAGATCATGTACGTCGGCAACGACGGCGGCATCTACCGGACCGAGAACGCCCGCGCCGCCACCATCACCGGCGACGTCGTCTGCTACGCCGATTCGGACTTCCTCCCAGCCGTCCGCTGGCAGGAGCGCAACGGGCGCTACGGCACGACGCAGTTCTATCACGGCGTCGCGGTCGACGGCCCGCACAAGTTCCTCGGCGGCACGCAGGACAACGGCACCAATCTGCTCGTGGTGGACGGCGTCATTCCGCCGCCGATGCCCGACGACGACGATCCCATCGGCGGCGACCCGCTGCCCCCGGATTGGGTCGAGGTATTCGGCGGCGACGGCGGATACTCCGCGATCGACCCGCAGAACCCGATGGTGATGTACGTCGAGACGCAGTACTTCCCGAGCATCTACAAGTCGATCGACGGCGGAATCTCGTTCGACTGGGCCGGCGACGGAATCACCGACGGCGACGGGCAGTTCATCACGCCCCTGGCGATGGACCCGTCCGATCCGAAGGTGCTCTGGAGCGGCGGGTCGCGCCCGTGGCGCACGCGCGACGGCGCCGGCTCGTGGGAGATGGCCGCGGCCGACCCGAACCCCTTCTCGGAGGGCGATCTCATTTCAGCCTGGGGCATCAGCCCGGGCGACGGCAACATCGTCTACGTCGGGTTCGACAATGGAATCGTCGCGCGCTCGACCGACGCGCTCAGCGATGCGCCCACCTGGACGGAATACACCGAGTTCAACGGTCTGACGCTCGGCTATGTCAGCAGCATCGCGGTCAGCCGCACGAACCCGGACATCGCGTACGTCACCACGTCGAACTTCGATCTCGATCACATCCAGCGGACCGAAGACGGCGGCAAGACCTGGACGTCGATCGACGGCGTCGATGCCGCCGGCGTGCCGGACATCCCCGTGCACTGGATCACGCTTCGCCCGACTAACGAGCGCGAGCTGTTCGCCGGAACCGAACTGGGCGTCTTCCGCAGCGCCGATCGCGGCGCGACGTGGGCCCCGTTCAGCGACGGCCTGCCGCTGACCGTCGTCGAAGCGCTCGACTGGCGAAACGCCGACACGCTGGTCGCCTTTACGCACGGACGGGGCGCGTTCGAAGTCCGCCTCCCGCCGAGCGACTGCGACGGAAACGGCGTGCTCGATGCCGACGAGCTGGCGGAGCGCGATTGCGACGGCGACGGCATCGTCGACGCCTGCGGCGTGCGCGACGGAAACCTCGCGGACTGCGACGGAAACCTCAAGCCCGACGCGTGCCAGCTCGACGGACAGGACGCCGACCGCGACGGCGTGATCGACCCCTGCGACAACTGCGCCGACCGCGCCAACGCGTCGCAGGCGGACGCCGACGGCGACGGGCGCGGCGACGCCTGCGACAACTGCCCTGCGGCCGCCAACGCGTCTCAGTCCGACCGCGACGGCGACGGGCGCGGCGACGCCTGCGACGTGTGTCCCGACGATCCGAGCTCGGCACAGACCGATTCGGACGGCGACGGAGTCGGCGATCGCTGCGACAACTGCCCGACACTGTCCAACGCGGACCAGCGCGACGCCGACGGCGACGGCTTCGGCGACGCCTGCGACACCTGTGCCGAGTTCGCCGATCCCGACCAGCTCGATTCCGACGGCGACGGCGTGGGCGATCGCTGCGACCTCTGCCCGGACTTCGCCAACCCCGACCAGGGCGACGAGGATGGCGATGGAATCGGCAACGTGTGCGACAACTGCCTCGACACGCCGAACGTCGCGCAGACCGATGGCGACGGCGACGGCGTGGGCGACGCGTGCGATAACTGCACCGGCACGCCCAATCCCTACCAGGAAGACGAGGACGGCGACGGAATCGGCGACGCCTGCGACGCCGGCGCGGGCGGTGTGCCGCGACCCAACCCGGGCGACGACGGCGACGACGAACCGACCGGCGAAACGCCGCAGGACGACGGCAGCGACGGCAGCGACGGCAGCAACGAAGAGGGCGGACAGCCTGCGCAGGACGCCCCGGCCACCGGCTTCTGCGGGGCCCCGGCGATGCTCGTGGCGCTGACCGGATACCTCGGACTTCTCGCGCGTCGTCGCGCCCGTTCGGTCTGAGTCCCGAGCCCGCCGCGCGACCGAACGTCGAGCCGCCGCCGCCCGTGGACATGACGCGCGGCGGCGGCGTGCCGTATACTGCCGCGCCGAACAGGGACGTTCGCGAAAGGCAGGCAGGAATGCGCAGCCGTCACGTCAGCGTCGTCGTCGATTTGGATTCCGTCCGAAGCAGCGCCGAGCAGATCAAACGCCAGACCGGCGTCGATCTTATCGCAGTCGTGAAATCCGATGCCTATGGCCTCGGCGCCGTGCGCGTGGCCGACGCGCTTTGCGGCGTCGCCGACGACCTGGCCTATTTCTCCATCGACGAAGCGCGCGAAGTCGGCAAGCCGGGATTGCTCATCGGACCGCCGCCGCTCGATCCGGCGGAGTGCGCCGAGCTCCGCGTTCGCCCGAGCGTCGGCACGCGCGAGCAGGCCCGCCGATTCGCCGGCCTGCCCTGCGCCGTCAACGTGGACACGGGCATGCAGCGCTTCGGCTGCGCCCCCGAAGAACTCGACGAGTTGATCGACCGGTCGATCGTCTCCGAAATCACGACGCACGCCGCCACGCAGGCCGCGGCCGAGCAGTTCAAACGCATCGTCGGCGACCGTCCCTTCCGGCGGCACGCCGCGTCCAGCTCGCTGCTCAACTGTCCGACCGCGTGGCTCGACGCGGTCCGCCCCGGTGTGGCGCTCTATCGCGGCGCCGTCCGCGTCGCCAGCCGGCTCTACTGCGTTCGCGCCACGCGCGGCGCGGTCGGATACACCGGCTTCGAATGTCCGCGTGTCGGCGTCATTCTCGCCGGATACAGCAACGGCCTCCGTCCCACGCCCGTGCTCATCAACGGCCGCCGGCAGCAGATTCTCGAAGTGGGCATGAACACCGCCTTCGTCAGCGTCGATGCGGCCGATGCGGCCGAGGACGAGGTCGTGCTGTTGGGAGACGGGTTGACCGAGATGGAGCTGGCGGCGCACCTGCGCGTTCGCGAGCACGAGATTCTGTGCCGCTACACGGGGTTGGGCGCGCGTCGCCACGCCCGCCGCGGCGAGAGCGTGGTCACGCCGATCGCCGATGGAACTCCAGCGTCCGCCGCAGCCCTTCCGGGAACATGACGCGCGGCTCGTAGCCGATCAGCTTCCGCGCCGCCGAGATGTCCGCCAGCGAGTGCTTCACGTCGCCGGCCCGCCTCTCGCGATAGTCGGCTTCGAGCCGCGTGCCCAGCAGCTCGTTCACCACGCGCACGATTTCATTCAGCGTCGTCCGCTCGCCGCAGGCGATGTTGACCGTCTGTCCCGACGCGCTCTCGGATTGCGCCGCCAGGCGATTCGCCTGCACCACGTTTTCGATGAAGCAGAAGTCCCGCGATTGCTCGCCGTCGCCGTAGATCAACGGGCGCTCGCCGGCCGTCATCCGCGACAGGAACGCCGGAATGACCGCCGCGTACGGCCCGTGCGGATCCTGCCGAGGTCCAAACACGTTGAAGTAGCGCAGCGAGATCGTTCGCATGCCGTAGCACCGCGCGAATGCGGTGCAATAGTGTTCGCCGGCGAGCTTGCTCACGGCATAGGGGCTGAGCGGGGCGACCGGATCGCTTTCCTGCTTCGGCAGCTTGGGTGTCTCGCCATAGGCTGAGCTGCTCGACGAGTACACAAAGCGCTTCACGCCCGCGTCCCGCGCGGCGATGAGCAGCCGCAGCGTCCCGCCGGCGTTGATCTCGTGGCTGTCCCACGGGTGCGCGACGCTGCGCGGCACGCTGGCCCGGGCGGCGAGGTGATACACCGTGTCCACGCCGCGCATCGCCTGCCGCACGGTCGATTCGTCCGTGATCGTGCCGCGCACGATCTCGACCCGATCGGCGATTGCGGTCAGGTTCGCCGGCGAACCCGTGCTGAAGTCGTCCAGCACGCGCACCGCGACGCCGTCGCGCGCCAGGCTTTCGGCCAGGTGTCCGCCGATGAACCCTGCACCCCCGGTCACCAGGCTCACGCTCACGCTTGATCTCCCGCCAGTCCGAAGAAACGCACCGCATTCGCCGTCGTTCGCTCCGCCAGTCGATCGTAGGACTCGCCGCGAATCTCCGCCAGACGCCGGGCTGTGTGCGACACGAACGCCGGCTCGTTCGGCCGAACCTTGCGGTGCGGCTCCGGCGTCAGGTACGGCGCGTCGGTTTCGACCATGACCCGGTCGGCCGGCGCGAACTTCGCCGCCTGACGGATCTCATCGGCGTTGCGAAACGTCACCACTCCAGTAAACGACAGCCAGAAGCCCAGGTCGAGAACCCGCCGGGCCAGCTCCACCCCGCCGGAGAAGCAATGGAACACCACCCGATCCGCCAGGCCGGAATACTCCGACAGCACGTCGCACACGCGCTCCTCCGAGCGCCGCGCGTGAATCACGATCGGACGACCGACCTGAAGCGCCAGCTCGATCTGTCGCCGGAACACCTGCTCCTGCCGCGGCCGCGGCACGAAGTCGTAATGAAAATCCAATCCAGTCTCGCCCACCGCCACCAGCCGCCCGCCGGGCGCGTCGCCGCCCCACCGCCCGCGGTGCAGCTCCTCGATCTCGCACAGCACCGACTCGTCGCAGTCGGCCTGGTGCGGATGCACGCCGGCCGCCAGCAACACCCGCGGGTGCCGCTCCAGCACGCCGATCGCGCGACGTGCGTCGGACGCGTCCGTCGCGATCGTAATCAGACGACGCACGCCGGCTTGTTCGGCGCGGTCGATCACCGCGTCGAGTTGCGCAGCCAGATCGTCGTAAGTCAGGTGGCAATGTGTGTCGATGAGCATGCCATCGCCCGCGCGCCGCAAAGGCCCGCGCCGCAGAGAGTCGCGGCTATTCCACGTTGGCGACCTGTTCCTTGATGCGGTCGATCGCGCCCTTCATCTCGATCACGTGCCGGCCGATCTCCACGTCGCTGGCTTTCGAGGCGATCGTGTTCGCCTCGCGATGCATCTCCTGAGCGATGAATTCAAGCTTCCGCCCGGACCGCTCGCCCGATACCAGGCACTCCAGGAACTGTTCCACGTGCGACTTCAGGCGCGTTATCTCCTCGCTGATGTCGCTGCGCTCCGCGAAAATCGCGACCTCGCGCAGGATCGCGTCCTCAGCCAGCGCGGCCCCCGATTCCGAAACCAGCGCCGCCACCCGTGCCGCCAGCCGCCGGCGGTGATCCTCCGCCACGTTGGGCGCCCGATCGCGGACCCGTTCCACGTGCTGCCGTACCGAATCCGCCTGCCGCCGAAGGTCTTCCGCCAGCGCCCGCCCCTCGGTCGTGCGCATGCGAACGAGCGCTTCGACCGCCGCCGTCGCGGTTCGCAGCGCCGCCGTCTGCGCCGACTCGCGCTGCGCCTCGGACAATTCCGTCGGCTGGCACACGCCGGGGAGCATCGCCAGCGTCGCCAGGTCGAGCGTGAAACGCGGATCGTCGCCGCCGGCAGCCCGCAACTGGCTGACGTATTGCGCGATGGCCGCGAAGTTCACGGCCTGGGCAGCCGACGCGCTCAGGTTCTTGACTCGCAGGCGCAAGGTGACGGTGCCGCGTGTGATCCGATCGCGGAGAAGCTGCTCGAGCACCGGTTCGAGAAAGGCGAACTCCTCTTCCAGCCGCACGTTGGTCTTGAGGTAGCGGTTGTTGACGCTGCGCACTTCGACGTGAAACGCCAGTTCGCCTTGTTCGAGCTGGGCGTCGCCGAAGCCGGTCATGGAGAGGATCATGCGCGCTGCTCCGGGCGGTTCGGCGCGGGGATCAACGATCGGGGCCCGAACGACCGCCGGCACATGAACCCCGGCCGCGCGCTAGCAGGGCTCGCCGTCGAAGCCCAGCGGCGTCGGATGCCATGCGGGATCCGGGAATCTGCGGCTCGTGCCCTCGCCTGCGGGCTGGTCGCTCGCCGGCGGCGGAGGAGGCGCGGAGGATGCGCCGCTCTGCGCGCGCGGCGGCACGAACACGTAGTTGAGAAGCACGGCGAAGACCAGAAAGACGCCGGCGACGACGATCGTCGCCCACGTCAGCACGTCGCCCGTCTTCGAGCCGAACGCGGTGTAGCCGCCTGCGCCGCCGAACGCGCCCGCCAGCCCCACGCCCTTGCCTCGCTGAAGCAGAATCACGAGCATGAGAATGATCGCGAGAAACGCGAACAGCGTCGCCAGAATGCCGTGGTACCAAACTGCCAGAATCATGAACCCGTAGCCCTCGATCCGCGCCCCGCCGGCGCCCGCACGAAGCCCGCATCCAAACCGAACGAGGAACTATAGCCGCGCCCGCCTTACTTCGGAAGCGCGGCACGCACGATCGCGCAAAACCCGTCGGCCTTCAGGCTTGCGCCGCCGATCAGTCCTCCGTCCACGTCCTTCTGCGAAAACAGCGCCACCGCGTTGTCGGGCTTCACGCTGCCGCCGTAGAGAACGCGGACATCGTCCGCTGCGTCGCCGCACACGCGCCGCAACTGGGACCGGATGTGCGCGTGCACCTCCTGGGCCTGCTCCGGGGTCGCCGTGCGCCCGGTGCCGATCGCCCAGACCGGCTCATACGCGATCACGATCGACGCGGCGCTGCGAACCTCCAGACCGAACAGCCCGGCGTGTAGCTGAAACGAGACCACATCCAGCGTCGCGCCGGCATCGCGCTCCGACAACGTCTCGCCCACGCACAGGATCGGAACCAGGCCGCGGGCCATCGCCGAACGCGTCTTGAGCCGGATCATGCGATCGTCTTCAAGATGCCCGATGGTGTGCCGCCGCTCGCTGTGTCCGAGAATCACGTATCGCACGCCCAGGTCCGCGAGCATCGGCGCGGATACCTCGCCCGTGAACGCGCCATCCGCCTCGAAGAAGCAATCCTGTGCGCCGACCGCGACCCCGCTGTCCCCGACCGCTTCAACGACGGCCGCCAAGTGTACGAAGGCCGGGCAGACCACCGTCTCGACGCCCCGGTCACCCGTCGGCAGCCGCCGCGCCTCGCCCGCGACCGAAGCCGCTAACTCGCGAGCTTGCGTGGAGTTCAGATTCATCTTCCAGTTCCCTGCGACAAGCTTGCGCGGCATTCCGAATCTCCGGCGAAACCAGGTCCGATCTCTCGCGACCCCGCGTGGCGGATACTGCAAAGCAATCCCGCTCGCGCGTCAATCGTCCGGAAACGCCCCGAACGTCCGAATATCCCGAAACCGCGCACGGAGATTCGCTGGACGCGCGACACGTCGTCGCTATCATGTTTGACCATTGGCGCGGACGGCGGTCGCCTCGGCCGCTCGTTTCCGCGGACGGTTTCGCAAATGCCGATCCCACGGCGCGTGCGGAACCTGCGTGTCCCGTCGCATGGCTTCATCGAAGCGCTCGGACGCTCCCTCCGTTTGCTTGCGTCCCGGCCTGCGGTTCAGCCTGCGGCGTATGCGGGCCGCGCATCGATCGCACCGCATCCCATCGCGGTGCAGGGGCTCGGGGCAACGGAGTGGCGGCGAATGTGCGGAATTGCCGCGCGCGTGGGCGCATTGTTATGTCTGCTCGCGCCGGGAGTCGGGGCCGAGCACGCGGGTATCGCCGGGCGCGTCGCGGAGTGGACGCGACGGCCGTTTCGCGTCGGCGAGACGACGCCGGCGTCCGTCCGGTACTCGTCCGATCCATCGTCGGTGCAGCCAGGAGCGGAGTTGTCCGTCCGCCGAAGCGCTCCGCCGCTGACGTGGACGCAGGACCGGCTTCATCGCGTTTACCGGATCACGGCGTACTGCGACCGCGGCGTGACCGCGTCGGGGGTGCCGTCGGGCGTCGGGCAGTGCGCGGCGCCGGCGGACATCCCGTTCGGCTCGCTCGTCTACATTCCGGAGCTGGACCGCCGCTTCATCGTCACCGACCGAACCGCGGAGCGGTTTCGTCACAATACCATCGACGTTTTCATTCCAGAGAAGAGCGACTGCCTCGAGTTCGGGATGTCCTATCGCGAAGTCGAGATCACGCTGCCGACGGCGACGCCCCGGTACGGCTGCGGCGGGCTTCTCGCCGCGGTCCGGCGTCACGCGCGCACGTTCTGACTCTCGCGGCGCTCGTGGGGCGCTCGTGGGGCGCGCGTCGCCCGGCGAACATCTATAATCCCCCAGTGTTCGGCCGATTCCCCGGGGGGCGAAGGGGTCCGCGTTCCATGCTGCTCACGCCGCGCCCGCACGAATTCGCGTCGTCTCGACGGCTGGAAGAGTTTGTCGCCCTGGCGCGCGACCTCAGCCGCATGAACGATGCCGAAGAGCTGATTAATTCGTATCGCAAGCGTGCCCGATTCGTCGTTCCGTCCGACCACGTTCTTTCCCTGAGCGCACGGAACGTGCCGCCGGGGCAGGTTCTGATCACGCGATCGACGCGCTGGACCGAGCCGATCAACCCGTGGACGCAGCGCGAGCTGCTGCCCGTCATCGCGACGGGAGTGCTGCCCCGGCTCTTGCATGCGGCGCTGCCGGTTCGGCTGGGAAGCCTCGACATTTCGCGCGACGATCCGGCCGCGGCCTATTTCGACGGCATGAACTCGCTGGCCGCTTCGCCGATCTATCACGACGGTGATCCGCTCTACATGGTCGTCCTGCTGTCGGCGGAGCCGGACGCGTTCAGTGAAGACGATCTGTGCACGCTCGTGCTCACGAGCAATCTCATCGGGCGGACCACGACCCAGATGGTGCTGTCGGACGAGCTTCGCGCGGCCTACGCGGCGCTCGACCACGAGTTCCGGGCCGTGGGCGACATTCAGCGTCAACTGTTGCCGCGTTCGATGCCGCGCATTCCGGGCGTTCGGGTGGCGGCGTTCTACGAACCGAGCCGGCGGGCCGGCGGAGATTACTACGACTTCTTCGAGCTTCCCGGCGGGCGTTGGGGCGTGCTGATCGCCGACGTGGCGGGGCACGGCACGCCGGCCGCCGTGGTGATGGCGATGCTGCACGCGTTCCTGAAGGCGCCGGCACGGGACCGCGGGCGATCGGACACGCCGAGCGCCGTCCTGAGCGAGCTCAACGCGGCACTGCTCGATTCGATTCGCCCGGACCAGTTCGTCACGGCGTTCGTCGGCGTGATCGACCCCTCCCGCCGGCGGATGCGATTTGCCAGCGCCGGGCACAATCCGCCGCGGCTCCTGCGGGCGGGCGCGAGCGACGTTCTGGAACTGAGCGTGCCGCCGGGACTGCCGCTGGGGATCGACGCCGACCTGTCCTGCGAGGAGGCCGAGATCGAGCTGGGTCACGGCGATCGCCTGCTTCTGTACACCGACGGCATCACGGAGACGTTCAACCGCGATCACACCATGTTCGGGTCGGAGGGACTGGACGCGGCTCTGCATTGCTGCAGCCGGTCGCCCACCTCGCTGATCGACGCGATCACGACGGAGCTGGCGGCGTTCAGCGACGCGCCGGCGGCCGACGACCGCACGCTCATCGCGCTCGCGTTCGACTGGGACGGGGGCGGCGTTCCGCTAGAATCGTGACGGGACGGCAGTGGCCGGAACCCTCTCCGCCGCATGACGGTGCGCGACATGCCTGATCCGCCGGCGCTGACCCCGGAGCAACGCGATCAGATCGCGGCATACGCCGAAGGGAGCCTCGGCGTCGCCGAGCGGCGCGCGGCGCAGCGCCTGATGGAGACGAGCGAGCCGGCGCGGGCGCATTTTCGCGAGCTCACGGCCGGTCGTTTTCCGCGTCTGCCGAACTACACGATCATCGAGCAGGTCGGGCGCGGGGGCTTCGGCATTGTCTACCGCGCCGTGCACCACGCCAAGGAGCGCACCGAGGCGCTCAAGGTGTTGTTCAGCAAGACGCCGCTGCTGACTTCGTATTTCGAGAACGAAGTCCACCTGATCGCTCGGCTTCGCCACAACAACATCGCGACGCTGCACGAGGCGCAGCTGTCCTCGCCGCCGCTGTACTACACGATGGGCTTCGTCGAGGGGCAGCGGCTGCACGAATACGTCACCGCGCGGCGCTCGACGCTGGGCGAGCGCATCGAGCTGATCCGCACAGTGGCTGAGGCGCTGGAGTACGCTCATTCGCAGGGGGTCGTGCACCGGGACATCAAGCCGCAGAACATCCTGATCGACGAAGACGGAGCGCCGCACATCGTCGATTTCGGCATCTCGACGCGGCTGGGCGAGGCGGCGGAGCGCGCCGGCGAGTCCCCGAGGCTCGACGACGCGCCGGTCGGGACGATCGGCTACATCGCGCCGGAGCAGCGGCGCGGCTGCGAGGTGGACGGCCGGGCCGACATCTTCTCGCTCGGTGCGGTGCTGTTCCATTGCATCACCGGCGATCCGGCGCGGCACGCCGGCGACTTCGAGCGCACCGTCAAGCGGCTGCGCGATCGAAAGGTCGGCCGCCCGGAAGACCTGGCCGCGATCATCGCCCGCTGCGTCGCGCCCGAGCCGAAGGACCGTTACGCCAACTGCCGCGATCTCATTCACGATCTCGATCACTACCTGATCGGACGCGGGGTGACGGCGCGGCGCGAGCCCTCGCTGCGGCGGCGGATCGCGCGGCGATGGAGCTACGTGCTGTCGCACCACCACGAGCGAGTGCTGCTGGCGGCGGCGGCTCTGATCGCCGTGTGCGTGCCGCTGGCGTTCGAGCGGCTGGGCGCGCGGATGCTGGTGGGGCTGACGTTCGCGAACAACACCACCGTGCTGGCGTTTACGCCGCAGACGGAAGCGGCGATCGCGGAAGGCCGGATCGGCGGCGACATTCCCGGGCTGGCGCTGGACAAGCGCAAGAGCCTGCGGCTGCTGCACGCCGAGCTGGTCCGGCGGCTGTCGCAGTTCAAGCCGCGCGTGGTCGTGTTCGACTACTACTTCCCGGATTGCCAGCCGGAATACGATCCGGCGTTCATCGAGGCGGTCCGCGCCGCGCCGTTCCCGGTCGTCGTCGGCTCGACCGGTCTCGAGGTGAACGCCGACCCGACGGTCTGCTCCGCCATTGGCGACATCGTTCACACCGTGGCGACGCTCTACAACACCAAGCCGCTGGCGAGCAGTCGCGACTATGAGGTCATTTTCTGCGTTCAGCGTGACTACAACCCGCCCATTCCGGGACTGGCCCTGGCCGGCTACGCCGCCGCCCAGTATCCCGAATGCGTCCCGGAGATTCAGATCGACGAAGTTCGCCGCGTCGCGCAGGTGCGATACCGCCGCGTCAACCCCCAGCCCGGACAGCCGCGCTACTTGTCCGTCGCCGAGGAGCTGCAGCTTCAGCGCATCAAGCGCGGGCACATCGGCGCTCAATACGAGGTCGGGCCGGAAATCAGTCCGCTGACCGGCAGCGATCGAATGGCCCAGGCGCGCGTCGCGGCGCGCGGCGCGGAGTACTGGTCCACCCGCGTGATCGCGTACGAAGACGTCCTCACCGCCGACGTGAGCGCCCTGCGATCGCGGCTCGAGGGCGCCGCCGTCGTGGTCGGGGAGATGATCCCGGGCAAGGACGAGTACACGATCGCCGACGAGCAGCGGGTCTTCGGGTGCCAGGTTCACGCGGCCGCACTGGACGGCCTGCTGGGCCGGCTGCTGCCGGAGCGGCTGCGGCTCCGCGAGCTGACGATTCGGGCGGCGTTGTGGGCGGCGCTGGGGATGATGGTGGCGCGTCTGGCGGGCCAGCGCATCAGCCTGACGCATCCGCTGCTGGCGCGGCTGGGCTGGATCGGGCTGCCCCTGTTCGCGCTTCCGGCGAGCGCGGCGGCGTATTCGGCGTCGCATCCGCTGGCGGTGGAAACCGCGATCGCGGCCGCGGCGGCGGGGATGGCGCTCTCGACGACGGTGTGGGTGCTGGCGCTGCGTGCGTCGCAGGCCCGTTTTGCGCCGGCGCGGGTGGCGCTCGACGTGGAAGCGACCACGTTGCCGAGCACGGTGCTGGCGGAAACCGAGGCGCGCGCGTCGACCGGATGAGCCCGGCTGCGCGCGGACGAGCGGCTTCTGCGCCGCCGACACTGCGCGGCGCGGACGCGGCGGCCTAACGTCCCAGAATGTTTTGCACACCGATCGTTTGCGCTCGATCACTATCGTTTCCAGGCGGATGACGCGCTCGCGTGGAGACTCCGCGCCGCGCCTGCTATAATCGAGTCAGAACGGTCGCCAATTGGATGCTGGGCGCCGGGGCAGTAAACATGAAACGCACGCTGACGACGATTCGATGCGTTCCGCGATTCGGTTATGACGGAACCGAAGTGCGCACGATCGACATCGAGTTAAACGACCTCCAGGACGACGACGAAATCGCCGGATCTGTCCGTCGATGGTTCGCCACGCGCGGCATCGACGAAGCCCTCTTCGACGTCGTCGCGGACGACGACGGCTTCTTCGCCGTCATCAACGACGAAGCGTACCAATCGGAATGGGGTCGCCCGCTGCTGTAGCTCGCAGCCCCGGCGACGCCGCGTCCGATGCCCGGAATCGCGCGGCGCGCGCGACCACGGCGTGCCGCTTCGCGCTGAACGCCTCCATCCCTTCTGCCCGATTTGGCCGCCGGGCGCTTCGCACGTAAAATCGCCTGATCGTTCCGACTCGTGGGGGGACGGCGAACGCCGCGCGCATGCGGGGAGTCTTCGCCGCAGGGAGATTCACGATGCACAGCGCAGCGGCGCAGAGCGGTGGACTGCCGGGCGTCAAGCACGTTGTCGCGGTCGGCGCGGGCAAGGGCGGCGTGGGCAAGAGCACGGTCGCGGTGCTGCTGGCTGTCGGCCTGATGCGGCGCGGGCTGCGGGTTGGGCTGCTCGACGCCGACGTGTATGGCCCGTCGATCCCCAAGCTCACGGGAACGGAAGACGCGCAACCGCTGGCCGACGCAGACGGGCGCGTCGTGCCGCCGGAGAAGCACGGACTGCGGATCATGAGCATGGGCTACTTCGTGCAGGCCGACCAGGCCATCGTCTGGCGCGGCCCGATGGCGCAGAAATACGTGAAGGAGTTCCTCGACCGGGGCGCGTGGGGCGAGCTGGATTTTCTGATTGTCGATCTTCCGCCGGGCACCGGCGACATCCCGCTCACGCTGGCGCAGAGCATTCCGCTGACGGGCGCGGTGGTGGTGTGCACGCCGCAGGATGTGGCGCTGCTCGACGCGGTGAAGGCTCTGCACATGTACCGCAAGCTCGGCGTCGATCCGCTCGGCGTGGTCGAGAACATGAGTTACTACGTCTGTCCGCAGTGCGGCTGCCGCGACGAGTTGTTCGGACATGGCGGCGCCGAGCGGGCCGCAGGCGAGCTGAACGTGCCGTTCCTCGGCGGCGTGCCGCTGCACACGGCGATCCGCCGCAGCGGCGACTCGGGCCGGCCGGCCGACAACTTCACGAACGTCGAGCCGCACATTTCCGCCGCCATCGAGGCGGTGGTCGGGCGCTTCGCGGAAGAGGTGCGACGTCGGGAGCAGGCCGCGCCGCCGCCGCCGATGCTGCGCGTACACGGATAGCTCCGGTCCCGAGTGCGCCCGGCGTTCGCGGCGCGCCGCGACGAGCGAAGAGACGGAGGCAGCCGCGCGTTCGGCGCGGCGAATGCGAACCATGACCGCGCCGGCGCCCGAAACCCTGGCTACCGAGACGCGCGCGGGCGAGCCGCCCGCCGCGGACGGAGCGCCCGCTCCGCGCCGCGCGGCCGAGCCGCGCGTCGGCTGGTACGCGCGGGCGAAGTTCGGCGTGGTGCGCTGGTTCCTGTGGGCGTGGGCGCGGGCGTTTCAGCTTCGCGGGCTTTACCTTCTGGGCCGGTTTTTCGGTACGTGCGAATATCTGATTAATTTTAAGCGCCGGGCGCGCTATCGCCGCGAGCTGGCCCGCATTTTCCCGGAGGGGCTGTCGCGCCGCCGCGAGCAGATCATCGTGCACAGCTACTTCTGCCGAACGCGCTGCGACAAGCTGCTCTACCTGATCTTCGACCGCCTGCCGAAAGACCGCATCGTCAAGCGCATCCGCTTCGCGGGGCGCGAGCAGCTCGACGCCGCGCTGGCGCGGGGCAACGGCGTGTACGTGCTGCTGAGCCACAACGGCTCGCACCACGTCGCCGGCCTGCTGATGGCGCTGCTGGGATACCGCTGCGCTGGAATCCGCGACCGGAACGAGGGCGCGATCCGCGTCTACGTGCAGCAGAAATACGCCGAGACGTTTCCGGAGTTCCGCTCGATCCGCGTGCTCTACGCCGACAGCTTTCCGCGCGAAATCTACCGCTGCTTCCGCGACAACTTCGTGGTGGGAAGCGCGCTGGACGTTTCGCGCGTCCGCGGCGAGCAGCTCAAGACGTGCAGGGTTCGATTCCTCGGAGAGGATCGCGACTTCCTCACCGGAACGCTTCAGATCGCGCTGCGCTGCAACTCGACCATCGCGCAGGCGTTCGTGGTCTCGCGCCGGAACTTCTACTTCCGGCTCATCGTCAACGACCCGCTGTACGTTCCCGGCGATCAGCGCCCGGCCGACGAGGAGCGATTCGTGGCCGAGGTGCTCCAGAAGTACGCGGACGGAATCGCCGCGCACCTGCGCGAACACCCCGACCACCTCAGTCGAATCTGAGGGACGACGCCCGCTTCGATCCCCGCGCGAGCGAGCGGCTACAATCCTGACTCCTGGACCGCGCGGAGCGATCGTCGCTTTCTCGCGGCACGGCGCGCCGCGCGTGGCGCCGCCGATCGTCTTCCTGCATCACCGACAAGGGAGCGTTTGCGATGAACCGACTCGCCCTCACGATCTGCGCCTCCGCCCTGCTGGCGGCGTCCGCGTCGACCGGAGTCGCCCGCGCGGACGACTGGCCGAACTTCCGCGGACCGAACCACGACGGCATCTGCCGCGAGAGCGGGTTGCGAACTGACTTCGCCGCGCCGCCGAAGACGCTGTGGCAGCGCGATCTCGGCTCCGGGTTCAGTTCATTCGCTGTCGTGGGCGATCGCGTGTTCACGGCCGGGACCCAGAATGACCAGCAGGTCGTGTATTGCTTGAACGCCGCCAGCGGCGAGCCGATCTGGACGACGCCGATCGAGCGGGCATATCCCGAGAGCCAGGGAGGCGACGGACCGCGCGCGACGCCGACCGTTCACGACGGGCGCGTCTACATGCTCGGGGCGCGCGGGCGGCTGGCATGCCTGGACGCGGGCGGCGGCGAAGTGCTCTGGGACAGGCAGTTCGGGGACATGCCGACGTGGGGTTTCAGCGGATCGGTACTGATCGAGGGCGATATGGCGATCGTCAGCGCCGGCGGATCGGACGGCGCCCTGGCGGCGTTCGACCGCAAGTCTGGCGAGCCCGTGTGGAAGAGCGGCGACGACCCGGTCAGCTACGCGACGCCGTACCCCTTCACCCACGACGGCGTGCGCTACATCGCGGGCTTCCTGGGCGATTCGGCCATCGTGTCGCGCGCCGACGACGGGGCCGTGGTGTGGCGCATGCCGTGGAAGACGGCTTGGAATGTGAACGCGTCCGCGCCGATCTACCACGACGGCCGCATCTTGCTCAGCTCCGGCTACAAGCACGGCGCGATCGTCCTGGCGCTGACGGCGAATTCCGGCAAGCTCGACGCGCGCGAGGTCTGGCAGGGTGAGGCGCTTCGCAACAAGTTCCAGTCGTGCGTGCTCGACGGCGACGTGCTCTACACCTGCGACGAGACCGGGCTGAAGTGCGTCGAATTCCGAACCGGGAAGGTCCGCTGGCACGAACGTCGGGACGAATCCGGCGGATCGTACGTGCATGGCACGCTCGTGATGGCGCAGGGCATGCTTTTCATCCTGACCGAGTCGGGGTCGCTCATCGTCGGCGCCGCCTCGCCCGATGGTTTCAAACCGCTGGCGCGGCACGCGATCCTGTCGCCGCGCTGCTGGACCGTGCCGGTTATCGCCAACGGTCGCATGTACGTGCGCAATCTCGACAAGATGCTCTGTCTGGACCTGCGCTGATCCGGGCTCGCGGTGCATCCGAACCGCTCGAACACGACGCCGATTCGCGCCGCCGCCGCCCGCCCACGTAACGCCGCGCCGCCGACCCGCATCGAATCCGACGTTCGCCGACGCTGCGGTGGTCGCGCGCGGCCCGATCCGCTGCCTCCGAAGGAGCTTCGCCGGATGACCCCGAGACTTTGCCGAACGACTGCCCCACGATCGCGCTACGTCATCGCCGCAAGCGCGCTCGTCCTGTCCGTCGCGGCCGCTGCGGCCGCGCCGCCGGCCGACTTCACGGTCCGCGCCGGGACGCGCGAGTTCAAGCTGTCCAGCGCCCGCGGCCAGTACGTCGCGCTGCATTTCCTGCTGAAGACCGAGTGCCCGCTGTGTCTGCGTTACACCATGGAGTATGCCGAGAAGGCCCCGAGCGTCGCCGGTGTCGTGCACGTGTTCCTCAAGCCGGACTCTCCGGAGGAAATCGACGCCTGGGCAGCGAAGCTCAACGGCGCGGCCGCGGCGCTGCCGATTTTTCACGACGAGGGCGCGAGGCTCGCCAAGGCCTATGACGTGCCCGACGGCTTCAAGTTCCACGGCGAGGTGGTTCATTTTCCGGCGCTCATTCTGCTCGGACCGGATGGCGGCGAGATTCTTCGACACGTGGGCAAGGACAACACCGACCGCCTGCCGTTCAGCGATTTCGCCCAGGCCGTCGCGCGGCATGCCGACACGCCGACCGCCCGACACGCCAATCTCGATCGAGCCGGCCTGGCGGTGCAGGGCTACGACGTCGTGTCGTACTTCGAGACAGGCGAGGCGCAGATGGGCAAGCCCGACCTGGCTTCGACGTGGCGCGGCGGTACGTACCGCTTTGCGACGCCGGAACATCGCGCCGCGTTCGCGGCCGATCCGAACAAGTACGAGCCGGCGTACGGAGGATGGTGCGCGACCGCGATCGCGGTGAAGGAAGAGAAGGTCGAGATCGATCCTGCCAATTTCAAAATCACCGACGGCCGCTTGTTCCTGTTCTACAAGGGTTGGCTTGGCGACGCACGCAAGGACTGGCTGAAAGATGAGCCGAACCTGATTCCGCGCGGCGATCGTGCCTGGGCGGAAATCGCTTCGAAGTAGGATCAGCGAGCGCGAGCACCCGGTCCGCATGCCGAAGAAGACCGGTCAGAGACCGGTCCCCCGAGAATCTGCCGGTCAGAGACCGGTCCCCCATGAATGGGAAGCAGAAAGGCGGCGGAAAGAGACCGGTCCCCCAGGGATCGAGGAGCGCGGGTGTCGCTCGCGCCCTTGTTCTGACTCGGAGCGGGACTGGACTTTGGCGCTGCCCCGCAGGCGTCCCCGGCGCCCCCCGGCGCCCCCAAGCGAACGACTCGACCCAGGACGACCGAAGGAGCGACTCCGCGTATGACAAGCACGACTCCCCCTCCGATCCGGACCGCAATCGTCGCGAGCTGGATTCTCCAGGTACTGACGGCGAGCATCCTGGCCCAGACGCTGCTCTTCAAATTCACCGCTGCGGAAGAATCGGTGTACATCTTCCGCACGCTGGGCGCCGAGCCGTGGGGTCGAATCGGCGCCGGCGCAGCCGAGCTGGTCGCCGCGGTTCTGCTGCTGGTTCCTCGAACGGCCGTGCTCGGCGCGCTGCTGTCGCTGCTTGTTATCTGCGGCGCGATCTTCAGCCACCTGACTCGCCTCGGCATCGTGGTGAAAGACGACGGCGGGCTTCTGTTCACGCTGGCACTCATCGTCTTCGCGGCGTCGGCCGCAATCCTGGCGCTGCGGCGGGTCGATTCAGGCCGTCCGCTCATCCATCGTGCGGCACAGGTATAATCCCGCCGGGTATCGGCGATGCATCGCCGCCGCGGCCGTGGGCGCGCGGAGCCGTACGCGCGGGCCTCGCACCTGGGAGATCGAACTCGTGACGACCATTGCAACTCGTCGCCGGGAAGTCGCTCGATCGATGGACGGCCCCGCGATGGCGCTGAGCGCTTTGCTCGCGCAGCTCTCGGTCGTCCTGCACGACGCAGGCGGCGCGCGGTATGGCGCGCCGGTCAACGGGGGCAGCTCGATCGGCGCCCACGTGCGGCACGTGCTCGATCACGTGTCGTGCGTAGCGGAGCGCGGCCGATCCGGGCTCATCGACTACGACGATCGGCAGCGCGGCACCGCGATCGAGACCGACCTGCCGGCGGCGATCGAACGCATTCGCGAGCTTCGCGCTGCGCTCGATCAAATCGGCGAAGAGTCGCTCGAAGTGCCGATCCGCATTCGTTCGCGCGTGACCACGGACGGCGAACCGGTCGTTTGCGGCACGACGCTGCGACGCGAGCTGGTCTTCGTGGTCAGCCACACCGTGCACCACCACGCCCTGATCGCAATGCTGTGCGCCCGGCTTGCAGCGCCCGTGCCGGCCGACTTCGGGCTGGCGCCCGCCACACTCGCGCACCTCAAAGAGCAGACGTGTGCACCGTCAGCGTCGTAACACTTTCGCCGCTCGGCAGCGGGTTCGCGCCCGCGGCACGCCTGCGGGTGAGCTGCAATCGCGATGAGTCGCCGCGGCGCGCGTCCGCGGTCGGCCCGATCGAGCGGACGTTCGGCGCGCGCCGGGCGCTGCTTCCGATTGATCCCGAATCCGGCGGCACGTGGATCGCCGTGAACGACGCCGGCGTCGCCATGGCGCTGCTGAACCTCTATCCCGACCGCCGCGTTTCGAAGGACGCGCTTTCGCGCCGCCCGAGTCGCGGTTCGATCATCCCGGCGCTGCTCGAGCACGGCTCGGCCGGCGCGGCGCTCGCCGCGGCACAGCGCATCGACCCGGCCGCATCGCGTCCGTTTCAGCTCGTGCTCGTCGATCCGCACGCCATCGCGGTCGTCCGCTGCGACGGCTACGAGCTGAAGTGCGACCGCAGCCCGCTCGACGCGGCGCCGCGGCTGTTCACCACGTCGGGCCTGGGCGACGCGCGGGTGGACGCGCCGCGCCGGGCGCTGTTCCAGCAGATGGTCGTCCAGACGAGCGACCGGGCCGCGGCGCAGGACCATTTTCATCAGCACTCGTGGCTGGATCGGCCGCAGCTTAGCGTCTGCATGCGCCGGGCCGAGGCGCTCACCGTCTGCCGCACCACGATCGAGATCGCCGACGGCTGGGCATCGCTGCTGCATCACCCGGCGCCGCCGGACGAGCCCGCGCCGCAGCTCAGCGTCTCGCTCGAACTGGCGAAGATTCCATGATCGCATCGGAAGGGGCGCTCTTCGGACTACGGCTCGAAGGCGTCTCGCCGTGGCTGCACGGTCTGGCGCTGGCTCTTGGGACGTTTCTCTCGGAAGACCTCACATGCATCGCCGCCGGGCTGCTCGTGCAGGACGGGCGCATGAACGCGGGTGTGGCGCTGTCGGGCTGTCTCGCCGGGATCGTCGCGGGCGACTTTGCGCTGTGGTGCGTCGGAGCGATCGCCGGACCACGCCTGCTGAACGCACCGTGGATTCTCAGCCGCCTGCCGCGGCAGCGCGTCGACGCGCTCGCCCAATGGTTCGATCGCCACGGATGGTCGGCCGTCGTCGTCGCGCGGTTCATCCCCGGCGCGCGGCTGCCGGTTTATCTCGCGGCCGGCGCGCTGGGCAGTGCTGCGCCGCGCTTCCTGCTCTGGACTGTGCTGGCCGCCTGCGTGTGGACGCCGCTGCTCGTGCTCGGTGTGGTACTGGCGGGCGGGCCGGTCGCGCAGGCGTTCGAGGCGTGGACAGGATCTGCGGCGACCGCGCTCGCAGCCGCGCTCGCCGTGCTCTTCGTCGCGCTGCGAATCGTCGAGCAATTCGGCACGCTGCGCGGGCGGCAGCGATTGTGGGCGCGCGTTTCGCGGCTGTGGCGATGGGAGTTCTGGCCGATGTGGCTGTTCTACGCGCCGCTCGCGCCGTGGATCGCATGGCTAAGCGTACGGTATCGCGGCCTCACCACGCCGACGGCAGCCAACCCCGGCATCCCGCACGGCGGCGTTGTGGGCGAATCGAAATTCGACATCCTCAGCCGACTGCCGCCGGAGTGGGTGGCCGGCTTCGCGCGTCTGGGAACGGGCGATCCGGTCCACCGGCTCGCGCAGCTTCAGGAGATCATGGGCGCTCGCGGCTGGGCGTGGCCGATCGTGCTGAAGCCGGACGCGGGGCAGCGCGGCGCGGGCGTGCGCATCGCGACGGATCGCGCGTCGGCCGCTCATGCGATCTCAGCCATGCCGGCGGCGCTGCTCGCGCAGGAGCATCACCCCGGACCATTCGAGGCGGGCGTATTCTATGTGCGCGTACCTCGTCCGGAAGCTCCGCATGAGGAGGTCGGGCGGATTTTCTCGATCACCGACAAGGTCTTTCCGATGGTCGAGGGCGACGGCGTTTCGACGGTCGAGGATCTGGTGTGGCGCGACCGGCGCTTTCGCATGCAGGCCCGGACCTTTCTCGCGCGGCTCGACGGGCGTTCGGACACGGTCCCAGCGCCGGGCGAACGCGTCCGGCTCGCGCTGGCCGGCAATCACTGTCAGGGGACGCTGTTTCGCGACGGCCGACACCTGCACACGCCCGAGCTCGAGCGGACGATCGACCGCATCGCGCGTTGCTTCGACGGGTTCTACTTCGGGCGGTTCGACATTCGGTACGCGTCGTCGGAATCGCTGCGCACCGGGCGCGATTTCAAGATCATCGAGCTGAACGGCGTCACGTCGGAATCGACGAACATCTATGACCCGAGCTGGTCGCTGCTGCGGGCGTATGGCGTGCTGGCGCGGCAGTGGGAGCTGCTTTTCCGCATCGGCGCGATCCACCGCCGCGCCGGACGCCGCGCCACGCCGCTGGTCGAGCTGCTGCGCGAGGTGCGTCGCTTCTACGCCGGGTACGACGTCCCAACGCTATCCGATTGAGCCGGGCGGAACGGCGGCGCCGCCGTGAAACGCGCGGAACGAGCGCGCCCCGTCGTGGCCGAGGTAGCGATCCAGAATTCGTTCGTCCATGCCCAACAGGTCGACCACAACCAGGCCGTCGAGCACGTCGCCGAACTCCGGATCGACGTTGAATCCCAGCAGCCGCGCGTTCAGCCGCAGATACTGTCGCAGAAGGATCGGCATTCCGCGCCGCCCGGACTCCAGTTCGCTCACCAGCTCCTCGGCCTCGTGCACGCTCGAGACCGCGACGCCCAGCCGCCGGTCGACGCCGTCTCGCATCGGGGAGAAACGCGGCGGCCGCCGGGCGGCGACCAGCGGCGCCAGTTCGGCGTGCATCCCATGCCGCCGCAGGAACTCGAACAGGAACTGTCGCGTGGTGGAGCGGTAGTCGTCGCTGATGCTCACCGGTCCGAACAGCACGCGGCGGTGCGGCGAACGCACGGCCAGCGCGCCGATGCCTTTCCACAGCAGCATGAGGGGGGCGTACTCGCGCTGGTACTCGGTCGCCACGAAGGAGCGCCCCATCTCCATCGCCGGACCGAGCTCGCGCATCAGGCGCTCGTCAAACCGGAACAGCGTGTGCGTGTACAGTCCCTCGACTCCGTAGCGCGGCAGAATCTCATCGGTCGCGCCGACCCGGTACGCGCCGGCCAGCCGACCGCGCTGCTCGTCCCACAGAAACAGGTGCGCGTACCACGCGTCGAAGCGGTCGAGATCGAGCTCGCGCCCGCTGCCCTCGCCCGCGACGCGAAACGTCTCCTCGCGAAGCCGTCCGATCTCGCGCAGCAGCGCCGGAATCTCCGACGCGCCGGCCCACCACACCGACAGGTGCCCCGCATCCGCAAGCCGCCGATCCGCCGGTAGCGCGCTGAATTCGCTTCGCACGGCCGCTTCGGGCGTCGCGCCCGCGACCGGCGGAAGGCGTCGGCTGGCGCGCTTCCGCCGTCGCGACGCTTCGTCGGCGCGCTCGACGCACCCGCCCAGCAGGTAAGTCCGCACGCGCAGAAAATCGGTCAGCTCCTCGATCGTCTCCAGCCGCGACATCCGTTGCGGCGGAATGGCGCGCCCGATGCGCAACGTGACGCGCCGGCCGCGCTTCGACAGCAGCTCACGCGGCAGCAACAGCGTCCGCAAGCGGGGATTCAGAACCCCGGCGAGCTGGAACAGCGCGCTGTTGCGGCCCTCGAAGTACATCGGCACGACCGCCGCGCCGGTGCGCCGCACGATGCGGCTGACGGTGTGGCTCCACGGCGGATCGCTGACCTGACGGTTGCGCAGGTCCAGGTGCGAGACCTCGCCGGCGGGGAACACGCCGAGGGCGCCGCCGGCGTCGACCCATTCCAGTGCGGCGCGCATGCCGGCGCGATTGCAGGCCCCCGCGGCTCGACCACCGAACGGATTCACGAAGAAAAAGCGCTCGTGAAGCTGCGGGATGCGCGAGAGCAGGAAGTTCGCGATCACGCGCAGGTCCGGGCGGATGCGGGCAAGCACGCTCAGCAGGATCAGCCCGTCCAGCCCGCCGAACGGGTGATTGCACACCACCACCAGCGGGCCGCGGAGCGGAATCCGCGCGAGATCCTCGTCGGACGCGCTGACGCGGACGCCCAACGACCGGACTGCGCGCTCGGCGTAGCGCTCGCTCACGCCGCGCTTGCGAAGGTGCGCGTGGATCGCGTTCAGCGCGCGCAGGCCGAGAACGCGCTCCGCCAGCGCCGCGCCCCAGCGGGCGACGCGCCGCAGGACCGGTCCGGTCGCCGGAATCGGGATTCGGAACGGATCCGTCGCCGCGCCCGGGTTCATCGCGTTCGCGCCGCCATTGCACGAGGTAGACCGTCGTCGCCTTGCGTCCTCTCCGGCGACACGCGCCCGCCGCATTGTCTCATGGCGGCCCCTCCGCCGATACGCCCCGGGCCGCGGGCGGGACGATGAATTCCGCAATCACAGGGCGATGATCCGACAGCAGCGTCCACGCCGCGCGGCACGACGCGAACCGCACGCCGCCCGCCCCCCACACCTGGTCGATCGCCAGAACGGGCAGCGGATTCGGCCACGTCGGGAAGTAGCCCGAGCCGCTCACCTCGAACGCATTCGTCGCGCGCAGCCGCAGATTCCGGAGCAGCACCGAATCGGTCGGCGTGTTGAAGTCGCCGGCGATGATCAGCGGGCGATCGCCTTCCCGAGCGACGCGCTCCGCGATGTCCTGAAGCGGGCCGCGCCGCGACTCCAGAAAGCTGCTGGGCACATCCACCGCCAACAGCCGAACGCCTCGCCCCGTGATCTGAACGTCGCACAGCAGAAATCGGCCGGCCGGCTCAAGCCAGCCGGTTTCGACCAGCTCCACGGCGCCGCGCGCCCCGACCAGCACTCCTCCGACGCCCATCACGACTGTGTGATCCGGAAGCCGGCGCGAAAGCGCCGGCCGCGGGCCGTCGCGCCGATATTCCGCCTCCACCAGCACGAACACGTCCGGTGCGAGCCGCAACAGCCGCTGTGCGATCGCGTCCCAGCCCAGACGCCCGCGCGCCACGTTCCACGTCACGAGCCGGTCGGATGACTCGGATGCGTAGGCCGGCCGCAGCGCGCAGGCGCGCACGCCCCACCACGCCAGGCACAGCAGCATGAACGCCCCACCGAGCCACCTCACGCGCCGATCACGCCGGCCCCAGCGCCAGGTCGTCCACGCGACCGCGGTGAGCATCGTCGCCGGCTGAGAAAAGTAGAACAGCGCCTCCGTCAGGAAGTATCGATCCTGAACGGACACGCGGACGAGCAGCGAAAGCGCCGCCAGCGCCACGAAGGCCCAGCCGGCGGCAACCGACGCGCCGAGCAGAAGCGACCGCGGCGCCGCGACCGCTTCGGACGCGGGACTCACTCGCCACTCTCTGTTCCGCTGAATGTTCGAGATCGAAACGGGGTGTCTCCATCCACGACGACCGATCGGCGCCCGGTGCGAACGCGCAGTCCGGCCCATCTCAGGCGGTCCAGGTCGCGCGTGCGGGCCGCTTCGTTCAGGCACACGAGCAGATCCGGTCGCAGCAGCCCTTCGAAGTCCTTGCGTCCGTTGATGGTGACGGCGACCGGCGCGGACCAGTCGATCATGCCGTCGCCGAACCAGACCGTGAGGCTCCGCACGTTTTTACGATAGACCTCGACGGTTTGATCGCGAATTTCTCCGCGCAACTTTCCGAGCGTGCCGCGGATGGCCCGCACGCCGGCGGCGCGGACCGCCTGCTCGTCGGCGATGTCCTCGCCCGGCAGCAGCCGGGCCGTGGGCGGCTGCGCCGTCCACTGCGGTCCGGCCCATTCCTCGGCCTCGAGCCAGTAGGCCCGCGCGGCGCCCAGATGCCGGAACGTCACTTCCACCGCGCGCGGGTACGGTTCGCGCTCGGCCTCGAACTGCCGCCACAGCTCCGCTGCACCGGGTACGACGTCGGCATGCCCTTTGTCGGGCAGCTCCTCGCCGCGCACCGGCACGCCCGCGGCGCGGGCCGCCTCCACCAGCCGGCGGTTCAGTCCAGCGATGCCACCCTGCGGGCTGGCGTTGCCGGCGTCGTCCATCGTGTCGCCGCGGCCCCAGACCGCCAGGATCGGCAGATGCCGCGCAGTCGGCAGAAAGTCCTCCCAGAGCAGGTCGATCTGCTCCATCAGGAACGTCCCGGCGATCGGCGTCGCGCTGGCGAACTCGTCCGCCTGCGACAGCGCCAGCGACCACGTCGTGTGCCCGCCGCGCGAATACCCGAAGACGTGCACGCGATCGCTGTCCACGTGCATCGCCGCCCGGACCGCCCGCAGCGCGGCCGCGTGCTCCTCGAGCGGCGGCCAGTGACTGTGATGCAGCACGGCTTCGGCGTAGCGGTCGGGAGCGGCCAGCAGGAATTCGTCGGCGCGCTCTCCCAGCAGGTCGAGAAGAAATCTGAGGATCGAATCGGCATCGCCGCCCTGGCCGTGCAGGGCGTAGATCAGCGGGTACGCGCGCGACGCGTCATATCCCCTTGGGACGATCAGCGCCACCGCGCGCGTCTGACCGTCGGCCAGCACGACGTCGATCGTCGCTCGCCCGTGCTTTCGCGCTGCGAACAGACCCGCCGCGTGCAGCCAGCCGCTTACCTTTGCCCGGTCATAGCCCGGCGTGGACTCGATGCGCTGGGCGATCTCAGCGCGCTTCCTGGGCGAGTCGGCCGCGAAGAACTCGGCGATGGCGGGCGGGATGGAGGACTCGTCGCCCGCGGACGGTCCGGCGCAGACGAGCGCCAGCAGGGCGGCGGCGTAGACACGCGGACGAGTTCCGCGGCGGCCGCATCGCACGGCGTCGTCGCATCGGCGCGGAAAGCGGTTGCTGGTCGATGCGGCGGCGGGCATGATGCTTCCGTGAGCCACGCGCCGTCAGGCCAACCTGCCCGAAGACGCGGCAGGCGATTCTACCCGGCCGGGCCGGTCCGCGGGACCGCGCCGCCGCCGCCGAACGCCGTGTCGCCGTGGGTTCGCGTGCGCGCTGCGCATGCTCGCACGCTCGTGTACGCCAAGATGCTCGACGGAGCCGACCCGTCCGCACAGCCGGGCGATCTGGTGAACGTCTACAACCAGTCGGGCGAGCTGGCCGGGCGTGGGCTGTACAACCCGCGATCTCAGATCGTCCTTCGCATGCTCACGCACGATGACACGCCGGTGGACGACTCTCTGTTCCGGCAACGCGTGGTGCGTGCGGTGGAGCTCCGCCGGCGTCTGGGCGTGGACGCCTGCACCGACGCGTACCGCGTGGTGCACGCCGAAGGCGACGAACTGAGCGGTCTGATCGTCGAGCGCTATGCCGACGTGCTCGTGTTCGAGCTGTTCTCGCTGGGCATGTTTCAGCGGGTGGAGCGGATCGAGCCGATGCTGCGGGCTGAGCTGTCCGCCGGCGGCGCGGGCGTGGCGCCGGAAGCGTGGCGGCGGCACGTGCGTGTCGATGGACGAATCGCCTCGATCGAGGGGATTCCGGAGAAGTCGCTCCGCCGCCTTCAGAAGGCATCGCCGGCGGACGACGCCGAGGTCGTCGTTCGCGAGCATGCGCTGAAGTACTACGTGAACTTCGTGCAGGGTCACAAGACCGGGTTCTTCTGCGATCAGCGCGACAATCGACGGCGGCTGGCCGGTCTGTGCGACGGTCGCCGCGTGCTGGACGTGTGCTGCTACAGCGGCGGCTTCGCGCTGTCGGCGGCCGCGGGCGGCGCGCGCGAGGTGGTCGCGGTCGATCTGGACGAGGCCGCGGTCGCGATGGCTGAGCGGAACGCGGGCCTGAACGGCGTTCGCGCGCAGTTCGTGCACGCGGACGCGTTTGCGTACATGCGCCAGATGATTCAGAACGGTCGGCGTTACGACGTGGTGGTGCTGGACCCGCCGAAGCTGGCTTCGTCGCGCGAGGAGGTCGAGCCGGCGCTGCGGAAGTATCACGACCTGAACCGGCTGGCGATGGCGCTGGTGGAGCCGGACGGACTGCTGCTGTCGTGCAGTTGCAGCGGACTGGTTTCGCCGGCGGAGTTCCAGCACGTTCTTCTGGCGGCGGCGCGATCGGCGGGGCGGCGTGCGCAGCTGGTAGACTTGGCGGGCGCGGCGTCGGACCACCCGGTGCTGCTGGGCTGTCCGGAGACGGCGTATCTGAAGGCGGCCTGGTGCCGGGTGGGGTAGCGTCGCGCGGGCGCGGCGGGCGGAGTCGCGGGAACTGGTCAATTGACCCGGGCGGGGCTAGAATCCCCCCGTTCGCCCCTCCGGCGCGGCGGGCGTCGCCGCTGTCAAGCGGGCCGCCGTGATCCTCGGTCTGGCAGCAGGGTGCAGGGTGTGAAATTCGTCCTGGTGGACCGCATTTCGACGCTCGAGCCAGGACGCCGGATCATCGCCCACAAAGCGCTGTCGCTGGCGGAAGAGTACCTGGCGGATCACTTTCCGACGTTTCCGGTTCTGCCGGGAGTGTTCCTGCTGGAGGCGATGGTCCAGGCGTCGGCCTGGGTCGTGCGGACGGGGCTGGACTTCGCGCCTTCGCTGGTGCTGCTGAAGGAAGCGCGGAACGTGACGTATCGCAGCTTTCTGGCGCCGGGAGAGGTGCTGACGATCGACTCGACGTGTCGGGAAATGAACGAGCAGGAGAGCGTGTTTCAGGCCTCCGGACGGACCGGCGAGCGCGAGATCGTGAAAGGCGTCCTGACGCTGCGTCACATCCGGTTGCTCGACGTCGATTCGGCGCTGGCGGGGACCGACGACTCTCTGCGCGATCATTTCCGCAAGCAACTGGGATTGATCTGGCACGGCGAAGGCTCTCGCGCGGCGCCGGTGGCGGTGTAGTCCCGGCAGAGGGTCCGGTGTTTCGAAGCGCCTCGGCCCGAGCCCGGTTCGGATTCACGATCGGCGAATCGCAAGGAGGAACGCAGGAATGCCCGCGGTAGCTCGACAAGAGATCTTCGACAAGGTCCGTCAGACGCTCGTGGAAGCCCTGAGCGTCGAGGAAGACGAAGTAACGGAAACGGCAACGCTTCGCGGCGACCTGGGCGCCGAGTCGATCGATTTTCTCGACATCGTCTTTCGCCTCGAGAAGTCCTTCGGGATCAAGATTCCGCAGGACGCGCTGATGCCGAACGAAATCCTCAGCAATCCGAACTACGTAACCGACCGGAAGCTGAACGCCACCGGGCTGGAGGCCCTGAAGCGGCATATGCCGCACGCCGATCTCACCGGATTCGCGGCCGACCCCGACATCGACAAGATTTCCGATGTGTTCACGGTCGGCACGATCGTGAACTTCGTCGAGAGCAAGCTCGCTTCCACCTGAGGTACGCGTGCGCTGGATCTGGTTCGACCGGTTTGAGGAGTTCGAGAGCGGCGTTCGCGCCTGCGCGGTCAAAAACGTCACGCTCGCCGAGGACCACCTGCACGACCACTTCCCCGGATTCCCGATGATGCCCGCGAGCCTGATGATCGAGGGCATGGCCCAGACGGCCGGCATCCTGGTCGGCGAGTCGCGCGGGTTCCGCGAGAAGGTGATCCTCGCCAAGGTCAAACGGGCCACGTTTTGCCGTGTCGTACGCCCCGGCGACCAGTTGCGCTACGAAGCCCGCGTCGAGCAGCTCACCGACTCCGCCGCCGCCACCAGCGGCATCATTCGCGTGGGAGACGAGGCGGTCGGCGAGGTGGACCTGGTGTTCTCGCACATCGATCAGAACCTCAGCGGGCTGGACTTCCCGAAGGAGAATTTCGTGTTCACGCCGGAATTCCTGTCGCTGCTGAACACGTACCGCCGCGGTGCGCGCCAGGCGGTGAGCCTGTGAGCGCGCGTCGCGTGGTCGTCACCGGTCTCGGCCCGGTCTCGCCCGTCGGCATCGGCGTCACCGCGTTCTGGAACGCCCTGCTCGAAGGCGCCTCGGGCATTCGCCGCATCCGCGCCTTCGACCCCGCGTCGTTCGCCTCGCAGATCGCCGGCGAGATCGACGGACTGAAGCTGGCCGACTTCGTGCCGAAGGCCTATCGCAAGGCCGAGAAAATCATGGCGCGCGACATCGTGCTCGCCGTCGCCGCCGCGCATCAGGCCGTCATCGACGCCGGACTGCGGACGAAGTGCGTGCTCGAACGCGGAGACGCGCCCGGCCCGGCCAATCTCGACAGCGCCCGCTTCGGCGCCAACATCGGCGCCGGCGCGATCTGCGCCGATCTGGCCGAGCTGGCCGAAGCGCTCAGCTCCTCCGCGACGGACGGACTGTTCTCGCTCGCCCGCTGGGGACAGGAGGGCATGAGCAACCTCACGCCGCTGTGGCTGCTCAAATTCCTGCCCAACATGCTGGCGTGTCACGTCACCATCGTTCACGACGCCCAGGGGCCCAGCAACACCATCACCTGCGGCGAAGCCAGCAGCCATCTGGCGATCGGCGAAGCCTTCCGCAGCATCACGCGCGGCGTGGCCGATGTCTGCATCTGTGGCGGCGCCGAAAGCAAGGCCAACCCGATGGCGCTCCTCCGCCAGGAACTCGCTGGCCGGCTCAGCCGCCGAAACGAAACCCCCGCCGCCGCCTGCCGACCGTTCGCGTCCGATCGCGACGGCACGGCGGTTTCGGAGAACGGCGGGCTGGTCATCCTTGAAGAACTGGAGCATGCCCGGGCCCGCAACGCGCGGATCTACGCCGAGCTGATCGGATTCGGCGCGGCGCACGACGCCTGCCGCGCCGACGACCTGAGTGCCGCCACGCCCGAAGGCCGCGGCCCGGCGCTGGCGATGAAGAAGGCCCTTCGCGACGCCAACGCTCAGCCGCAGGACGTCGATCTGGTATGCGCATTCGCCTGTGGTTTGCCGGATCGCGACAGTGCCGAGGCGGCCGCCATCCGCACCGTGTTCGGCGACCCCGGTCCGACGGTGCTCAGCGTCAAGGGCAACCTGGGCAACAGCGGCGCGGGAAGCGGCGCGATCGACTTCATCGCCACGGTGCTGTCGATGGTGAACTCCACGATTCCGCCTGCGATCAACAGCGCGCCGGTCGATCCGGGCTGCGAGTTGAAGCTCAATACGTCGGGCAAGCCGATCGACGCTCGGATCGAGACCGCGATCAGCAACGCCTACGCGCTGACCGGCGGACAGTGCGCGAGCCTGGTCATTCGCCGTTGGCGCAGCGCCTGAGCCGGCGCAATTGTCGGAGCCTGGAATGCGACGCGTAGTCATCACCGGTATGGGCTGGGTCACGCCGCTCGGTTGGGGCATCGACCCCGTCTGGCAGCGCCTGCTGCGCGGCGAGAGCGGCGTCGCGCCCACGACGAACTTCGACGCCCGCACCTATCCCACCCGATTCTCAGCCGAGGTGAAGGGCTTCGACCTGGCGCGCGTTCTGCCCGACGCCGACCGGCACGGCCCGGTCTCGCGCAACGCGGCCTTTGCGATCGCCGCCGCCCAAATGGCCTGGGACGACGCCAGCCTCCCTTCGCACGCCACGTCGCCCGAGTTGGCCGGCGTCTATCTCGGCGGAGGCGAAGGCCCGATCGACTTCGAGAACTTCACGGCCGCCGCCGTCGCCGGCTGGAACGCAGCCGAGCGCAAGCTCGACACCGTCCGCTGGGCGTTGGAGGGCATGAAGCGGCTGACGGCGGCGCACGAGCTGGCGCAGGAGCCGAGCTGCGCCGCGGGTCACCTCGCCTGCCGGTTCCAGGCCTGCGGCCCGAATCTCAACACGCTCACCGCCTGCGCCGCGAGCACGCAGGCGATCGGCGAAGCGGCCGCCCTGATCCGTCGCGGCGACGCCGACCTGATGATTTCCGGCGGCGCACACAGCATGATTCACCCGCTCGGCGTCACCGGATTCAACCGCCTGACAGCCCTGTCCGAACGAAACGACGACGTGACGGGCGCGTCGCGCCCGTTCGACCGCACGCGCGACGGCTTCGTCCTGGGCGAGGGCGCCGGCATTCTCATCCTGGAAGAGCGGGACAGCGCGCTGCGCCGCGGCGCGCGCGTGCACGCCGAGATCGTCGGGTACGGCTCCACCGCCGACGCGTTCCGCGTGACCGACATGCACGAGCACGGCCGCGGTCCGACCGGCTCGATGCGGGCGGCCATCGCCGACGCCGGGCTGAAGCCCGAAGACATCCACTACATCTCCGCACACGGCACGGGCACCGAGGAGAACGACAAGATCGAATCGCTCGCGATCCGCGAGGTGTTCGGCGCCAGCGCTCGCCGCATTCCGATCAGCAGCGTCAAGAGCATGTTTGGGCACCTGATCGCCGGCGCCGGCGCGGTCGAGCTGATGACCTGCGTGCTGGCCATCCGCGACCAGGTGGTCCCGCCGACCATCAACTACGCCAACCCCGACCCGAACTGCGATCTCGACTACGTCCCGAATCAGGCCCGCAAGGCGCTCGTGAATACGTGCCTGTCCAACAGCTTCGGCTTCGGCGGGCAGAACGACACCATCGTCATCACCCGCCACGACGCGGAGTAGCGCACGACGGCGTTGCGGATCGGTTCGGTGCGCTCGAGTCGCGCCCGCTGCGAACTGGACACCGGCGCGCGCTTCCCGCGCGTGGAGGCGTTCGAAGGTTCGAGAACGCTCGATCGCGGTTTGCGGAATGCCGCCGCATCTGAGCTGCGGAATCGCGCCGCTCGCTCACGCGCTCGGCTCGGCTGGGACGCCGCTCCAAGACGGAAACCGCGTTAGAACTGCACGTCGATCACGGGCGTCGCCGCGAGGCGCTGCACCAGCGCCTCGTCCACGTCCACGCCGTGCCCCCAGCCCGATCGCCGCGCCAGCCTTCCGCCATATCCGAACGTGAGCGGACGACGCGTCACGTCGGCCTTCAGCAGGAACCGCCCGAACGCGCCCTCGGCATAGCGCGCCTGCGGGCACAGCTCCAGGAACGCCCGTCCCGCGGCCGTCAGCACGCTCGTTTCCCCGACCAGACAGCCGAGCTGCACGTCCCGCCCGGCCGCCAGCGCGCGAGCCGCGATGCGCAGCGCCGGCAGCAGGCCGCCGTTTTTTGCGATGCGGACATTGAACACGTTCGCCGACTCGGTCTCGATCAGGCGATCGGCGTCTTCGAGCGTCAGCAGCGACTCGTCCGCGATGATGCGCAGGCCGCCGGCGCGGAGGAGTTCGGCGCATCCCGCGTCGTTCGCGCGCGACAGCGGCTGCTCGAGCGCCTCCACGCCGTGCTGTTTCAGCAGCGCGATCGCGTCGCTCGCCTGCCGCAGCGACCACCCTCCGTTCGCGTCTACGCGCAGCGTGGCGCGCCCGCTGCGGATCGCACGTGCGAGCGCCGCGCCGGCCCACTCCAGGCGCTGCTCCCATCCAGGTACCGCGACCTTGAGCTTGAAATCGCGCAGCCCGTACCAGCGCTGCGCCCGCACCAGCATCGCAGACTTCGCGCGCGTCCGACCGGCCACGATCCCGGAGTATGGTGGGGGATCGGGCGTCCCGGACGCCGCGCGATCCAGATCGAGCCAGCCGGCGACGTCCGCCGCCCGGCGAAAGAACGCCCGTCCGCTCAGGTCGATGAGCGCCAGCTCGACGGCCGCGCGGGCCGCGTTCACGAGCCGCCCGTCCGCCAGCGCCGGCAAGGTTTCGATGGCTTCGAGCGCCTCGGCGAACGACTCGGCCCGGAAGTCCAGCAGCGCCGGGGCGAAGAACTGCACGATGTCGTCGCACACGCTCTCGGCGCTTTCGCCGGTGACGTAGCGCCTCGCCAACGTCTCGCCGAAGCCGCACAGGTCGGCGTAGGGGGCCTCGGCGCCGAGCCGGACCAGCACCGGGTCGGCGACGTTGCGGGCGGCCGCCGCGTGCTCGAAGCGCAACCGCATCGGAATGGCCAGCCGCCAGATGCGAAGGTCGCGGATGCGCAGGGTCGCGCTCATGCGGACAGCGTACCGCAACTCGACGGCGGCGCGGGCGGGTCAGCCGGCTTCCGGTTCGGCGGCAAGAGCCGGCAGTTCGACTCCGAACAGGATCGGGCACAGTTCCGCAATCCGCGCGCGTGCTTCGCTCGTCGCCGCGCCGCGCGCCGCGGCGGACGCGAACAGCCTCGGCGTCAGCAGCATCGCCGCGGGTTGCTCCAGCTCGGCCCGCAGGGCGATGTCGATCAGCAGGCGGCGGTCCCGCTCCGAAAGCCCCATCACATCGACTGCCACCGCCAGGTGATCGAGCACGGGCTTTGGCTTGGACTCGCGCGGATGCGGCAAGAGGCGTGCGATGAGCAGCACGAGCAGCGACAGAACGACGATCGCCGCGATCAGCAGCAGGATGTTGGCGCTGGTCGGCGGCTGAGAAAAGGCCGAGCGCAGCGACTCGGCGAACGAGTTGTCTCGGTTCTGCACGTCGGTCAGCAGCGTGGTCAGAAGCGGTCTCATCGCGCGGCCCCCGCGGCGAGCTCCCCCGTCCGGCCGGCCAGCACTTCCGCCACCAGCTCACACAACCGCTCGATCTGCTCGACGTCCTCCGGCGAGCTCTCGCTCTCGCACAGATGCGACAGCAGAGACTCCAGATCCTCGCGGGCCACCGCCAGGCCCTCGTCGTCGTTCCGCTTGGCGCGCAGCGGTGTGGACGGCGGAGACGGTTCCGGCGCGCTGCGCGCCGCGTCCATCGCTCGTGCCGCAAGCCGGCGAATGCCTTCTACCGGATCGTCGCGCAGGCATGCGATCAGCTTGGCAGAGGCGCGAATCAGCTCGGCCGAACTGAGAATCTGCAACGCCAGCAGGCGATCGCGCGGGTCCGACGCCATCAGTCGCATCGCAAGCTCGTCCGACCATGCCGAATGATGCGCGCGAAACAACCGGATCAACGCATCGCGCGCGTCCGGCGGAGTCCGGCGGCACAGCCCCCACAACCGGGAGAAGTACGGGTCGCTCGGCTGCGGCGGCTTCGGATTCGTCCCGGCGCGGGGCGTTGTCGCCGCCGTCGGCGCAGGCGATGCGGCGGTCGGACGAGCCGGCGGCGCGCCCGTGCGCCCGGCGATGAACCACCGGGCAAATGCTGCCAGCGGCGACTGGCTCTCCGCCAGGTTGCGGATCGCGCGCAGCGCCTCCGACGAGCGCAGCTCCGCGAACGCGTAGACCGCGGCGCGATGCACGCGCCGGTCCGCGCCACGCAGCAGCCGCGACAGCGTCGCCACTTTCACGTCGTCCGCCATGCCCAGATAGGGCACCCACCACGGAACGAGCGGACGCACCGCTTCGGGAAGGGCGGACAGATCGTCGCCAAGCTGCTCGAACCATCGCGGCGCGCCGATCCAGTTCAGGCTCGCGCGCAGCGCGCGGCGGTCGAGCGTCGCCCCGGCCTCCAGCAGCGCGATCACCTGCGGAATGTCGCGCCACCCCTGGAGAATGCTCGCCGACGCCTCGCGCCAGCCGCTCTGCTGAAGCGCCAGCAGCAGGAACGCCGCCAGACGCGGGCTGTTCCACTCGTAAATGTGCTCGCGAACCACCGCGCTGGCGCGCGACCGGCGGGCGTTCAGCGCCTCCCAGAGTTCGGCCTGCAGGTCGGCCGCGAACCACAACGCCGCTTCGAGCACCTCGATCCGCCCGTGCATGTCTACGCTGCGAATCGACTCCAGCAGTGCCTGAACCAGGTGTCGCTTGTCTTCGTTCCACGCGGCGCGTTGCTCGGGCGTATCGCCAGGCGGGCGGTCGAGCAGTCGCTCGCACATGCGACGCAGCACCCGACCCGCCACGACGCGCATCTTCGGAACCGGATCGCGCAACGCCGGCGGAATCAGGAACGCCAGGCAGGGAGGCGCGATCTCGCTGAGCGCGGCCAGCGCTCCGGCCCGCGCCGCCGGCAACCTGGCCCGCATCGCCAGCGAGATAGCGGCGTACATCTTCGGGGGATCGCTGCGCAGATGCTCTCGCACGTCTCGCGGCAGCCTCTCGTACCGCCCGATCAGCCCGGCCCAGGACTGCTCGCCGTTTCGTTGCAGCAGAACGCGCGTGATGCGATCGGCCCAGACCGACTCCGCTTCCGGCAGCGCGCACGCCAGAATCTGGTCGGCGTCGGGCGTCGGCGCCTGGGCGAGCCACTGGTAGAAACGATCCACGGCGGCCGGCGGCACAGCCTTCTCCGAAACACGGACCCTACGGCGACGCGGGTACGGCGCATTCGTGCATCGGCCGAATCCGCCGCCGGCTTTCGCTGCAATGACGCGTCGCGTTGACAACGTCCGAGATTGCTTCGATGCTCCGAGACATGCTCGAACCGGCAACCGCTCCCGTCGATCCGCGCTTGGGCGTGACGCTCGCTGGTTGCGATTTGCGCACGCCGGTCCTGACGGCGTCCGGCACGTGCGGCTACGGTTCGGAGTATGCCGGCATGCTCGATTATGCGCGGCTCGGCGGATTCACCACCAAGAGCGTCACGCGGCTTGAGCGGCGCGGCAACGCGCCCGAGCGCATCGTCGAAGTGCGGTCCGGACTGCTGAACGCGATCGGGTTGGCGAACGTCGGCCTGCAGCGTTTCCTGGCCGAAAAGGTCCCGTACATCGCTGAGATGCCGACGAGAGTGTTCGTCAACGTCGCCGGCTACGCAACGGACGACTACGTCGAGGTGGCCCGCGCCATCGATGCCGTCCCGGCCGTCGCGGGCATCGAATTGAACGTGTCCTGCCCGAACGTTTCCGACGGTCTGCTGTTCGGCACCAGCCCGAACCGCCTGCGCGAGCTGGTCGAGGCGGTGCGCAGCGTCGTCCGCCGCGGCCTGCTGATCGTGAAGCTCTCTCCGAACGTCACCGACATCGCCGAGACCGCCCGCGCCGCGATCGACGGCGGCGCGCAGGTTCTCAGCCTGATCAACACCTACGTCGGCATGGCGATCGACGCCCGCGCGCGCCGCCCGCGGCTCGCGAACGTCACCGGCGGACTCAGCGGACCGGCCATCAAGCCGCTGGCGCTCTTCGCGGTCCATCGCGTCTATCGCGAAGTCGCCGCGGCCGCGCGCGTGCCGATCATCGGCATGGGCGGGATCGAATCGACCGAGGACGCAATCGAATTCATGCTGGCTGGCGCCAGCGCCGTCGCGGTGGGCACCGCGCTGTTCGTGAATCCATCGCTGCCGATCCGCATCGCCGACGGAATATCCCGATATCTCGACGAGCACAGCGTCGCGCGCGCGAGCGACCTGGTCGGCAGGCTCGAACTGCCCGGCGGCTGAATCTCGTCGCGCAGCGTCGCCGCGGGAAACGAATGCGCTCCGCACGCCGCCCGCGCACCGCGCGTCACGGCCGGCGGAATTCGCCCGAGACCGCGCCGGCCGTCACCGTGTTCGAATTCAGGTCGATGACGAACTCCATGCCGTCGGCCGGATTGTCAAATCGTCCGCGCGCCGCATCCTGCGAGTAGACCCGCGCGGCGCGCCCGTCGCTGCGGTTTCCGAGCACGCGCACCTTGCCGCTGACCCGATCGAACTCGATCTGGTGGGCGTGAACCTCGCGCAGCGTCGTGCCCTGTTCGTCGCGCAGATAGACGCTGCCGAGCGCGTTCAGCGAGGTCATTCGCAGCCCCGACGAGCCGGCCGCCGCGGCGGCCGCGTTCGCCCCACCGCCGGCCGTCAGCGCGCCCTCAAGCCGGTCGCATTCCAGGAACGTGTTGCGGTCCTTCAGCGTCTTCAGCAGGTCGGGATTTGTGCGGAATTCGGGCAGCAGCTCCTCCAGCCCGACGACCTGACGCCCGGCGACGTGCCGGAACTTCACGTCGCCCTCGAACAGCACGCCGTCGCGCCGCGACGGACCGTCCTCTCCCAGCGCATACGTCATCGATCGACTGCACTTCATCGCCGTCTGGCTCGGGCCCTTCGACATCAGCGCCGACGGCAGGCCGGTCGCCTCGCGCGCCGCGTCGGCGCCCGCGTCCAGTTGCCGGCTGATCATCAGAAGCGTGGTCTCTCCGGCCGTGCGAAGGATGCGCTCGGCAATGTTCACCTGCATGTCCGGCGCGGCGATGCTCTGGTGAACCAGCGGACGCGGATCGCCGGACGCGTACGTCTCGCTTTCGATCACCGCCTGCTGCGCCAACAGCCGCACCGGACGCTTGCGGACCGATCGGGAACGGCTGCTTCCGCTGACCTCGCCCGACGCCGACGCGCTCTCGACGCCCGGGGCGCCGCGTCGCGCGTCGGCCACCGCGCGGCGAAGGCCCTCCAACGGTCCGGGCGGCGCTGCCGGCGGCGCGGGCAGGTCCTCGAGCTGAAGCGTGAGCGTCTCCGCGCGGAGCCGCTCGGCGCCGGATCGCGCGTCCACCGCCCCGCGGAACGTGATCGTGTTGCGCGCGCCGTCCACCCGCAGCGCGTCGCGGCTGGTGATGTCGATCGGTCGAGCGCGGTCCGCGCGCGCCCCGCGCAGCGACAGATCGCTTGAAAATCGCAGTCGCGAGGCTCCGTCCACCAGCATCGACTGCGATGGCTCGTCGAAATGCACGCGCTCGCCCCACACGACGTACGGATCGGCCGCGATTCGCGCCGGCCGCAGTCGGCTCCCGCGCACGCTGGCGCGCGTGATGCGCTCCCCGTCCGACACCACCGCCGTCAGCCCGTTGCCCTGTGCGCTGACGCCGCTCTCGCGGTCGCTCAGACGCACGGCGCCGACCGCCTCGATGTCGCGAACGAACGCCCGACCGGCCGCGTCGCGCGAAAACCCCATCTTCATCCACGCGCACGACAGCCGCTGGCTCTCGACGGTCGCAGCGTCCGGATCGCCCGAGATCGCCAGCCGTCCGAGCGCGGCGACGCGCCGCGCCGGCACGAGCAACCAACCCGGCAGCATCTCGCCGCGATCGGCGACGAACCGCACCTCGCCCGACGCCACCGCCGAATCGAGCAGCGCTTCCAGATCGTCGCCCGCCTGCCCCTCCTGAAAGAAGGTCTCCAGCCGCAGCGCGGCCAAACGGCGATCGCGCAGCAGCACGCGCACGTCTCCGACGAACAGCGCCGATCTCAGCGCCGCGGCGCTGATCATTCCGTCGGGCGCGAGTCCGGCGGCGACGCCGTCCGCCGGCCGCTCGCCCTTCGCCAGGCGCAGCTCGGCCCAGAGATCACAGGACATCGACAGCGCGGATTCGCCCGCCCCCGATCGCAAACTCACGTCGCCGATCAGCTTCACCAGTCCCACCGCTCGATCGATGAACACGCTGGTCGTCTCGACCGAGAGCCGATCGGACAGCGCCAGCGCGACGCGTCCGCCGGGCGGCGGGCGCAGCCATGCCCGCTGGGTATGGTCTTCGTAACGCAAGCCGCCGCAGAGAATCCGCGCGTCGGACGATTCCAGCGTGACGGTTTCGCCGAACGCATCGAGCTGTCGGCGCGGCGGCAGCGACGGATCGCGCGTGCCGATCGGCGAAAGCTCGAGCGGCCCGCTCCAGCGGATCGCCAGCCGCTCCGGCAGGCTCGGTTGCGTAGCCGGAGCAGACGCGGCCGCGGTCGGCGCGCTCGCCGCCGACGCGCCGCCCACCGGCAGCGCGTCGCCCGCCGTGTCGAACAGCAGCGCAATCTCCCGGGCGCGAAGGCCGCCGACGCGCGCATCGCCGCGCCAATGGTCAGCCTGCACGTCCCCGCTGAGCGTCAGCACATACGTCGTGGACGGACGCGGCGCCCGGTCCGGCACTTCGGCCGGCGCGGATGCGGGCTGAGACTGGGCGATCGACGCGCCGGGCTGCGCGGGCTCCCGCCCGGACAGGCGCAGCGTCAGCAGCTCGCCGCGGTGAATCGTCAGGCGCTCGACGCGGTTTCCGATCTGGTTCCAGACAAGCTCCAGCCCCGTCCCGGCGATGGAGAATTCGTCGCTGACGACCTGGAGCGGCCCTTCGAATTGCAGCTTTCCGACCTCCAGATCGAACGTGAGCCGGTCCGAGCGGATGTCGATGGCGTCGGCCGGACGATCCGCGAGCGGCGTGCGCTGCTCGGATGTTTCACGGTCGATGCGAATGCGCGCTTCGCCCGCCAGCCAACCGAGGCGCGGTCGCATGCGGCGCGTGTCGATGCGATCGACCGTGACGCGTCCGGTCTGCGCGGTGATCGTGGCGATCATGCCGCTGGGCAGGCGCATCGTCAGCTCGGGCGACGTGACGAGCACTTCGTCGTCGGACCCGGGCGCCTTGCGCCATTGCGCGCAGCGGAAGCGGTCCGTCTCCCGCCCGGTGCGCTCGTCGTACACGGTGAACGCGAATTCGCCGCCCGGAGGCACCTCGATCGGTCCTACGGCCAGCGCCTCGGAAGGCACGCTCGCCGGCTGCGGCAGCGACACCCGGGTGTGCCGATCAGGGTCGCCGCCGTCGATCGGCACGGCCGTCAACTGCACGTATCCGACAAACAGCAGCGCGACGATGCCGAGCGTCGTGAGGGTCAGAAGGATATTGCGCGTCATGGAACCCCCGCGATCCACGAATCCCGCGAAGCGACCGGCGGCGCGGACGGACGGTCAGCCGGCGCTGCGCGCGAAAGCCCCGAGCACGTCTTGCCACTTGCCGGCACGACGGAGCAGCCACTCGATCGCTTCGCGGACTGCGCCGCGCCCCCCGCTGCACCGCGTGACGACTCGCGCGCGGCGGCGGACTTCCTCCCGCGCGTTCGCCGGCGCGATCGGCCAGCCGCAAGCCGTCATCGCTGCCAGATCGGGAAGGTCGTCGCCGATGTAGGCGATTTCTTCCAGCGGCACGTCCAGTCGCGGCGCAAGCCGCCGCAGGTCGGACAACTTGTCACGGCTGCCCTGAATGACGTGCGCGATCTTCAGGTCCGTCGCCCGCTGCCGAACAGATTCCGATTCCAGCCCGGTGAGCAGCGCGACTTCGCCCAGGTGCTTCTGGAACCAGAGGATCGCGATCCCGTCCTGTACGTCGAAAGCGCGCATCGGACCGCCCGGGCCGTAATAAATGCGCCCGTCGGTCAACACGCCGTCCACGTCCAGCACCAGCGCCCGCGCCGCGTCCACCCTCGCACCTCGGAATCGGCCGCGCCAAACGCTCCCCCCGGCGGCACGCCGATACTATACCCGAAACGACGGTCGCGCCCGGCCTGCGCCGGTCGGCGGGCGAGCCGACGCCCGAGGTTCCGCATGAGCACGCACACGGTTTCGCAGCGAACTTTTGCACTCGGCGGCTGCTCGGTCACGCTGGTGAGCGGCGGCGCGCTGCGGCTCGACGGCGGCGCGATGTTCGGGATCATCCCGCGTCCGCTGTGGGAGCGCCGCACCGCGCCCGACCCTCAGCACCGCATCCGCCTGGCCTGCAACTGCCTCGCCCTCCGCGAGAACGACCGCGTCACGCTCATCGAGACCGGGCACGGGCCGAAGTACTCCGAGAAGGAATGCGGCCTGTACGGCATCGACCCGCTCGACTGGCTGCTGCCCAACCTGCGCGACGCGCAGATCGACGAGCAGAGCGTCACCGACGTCGTGCTCACCCATCTGCATTTCGATCACGCCGGCGGACTGACCCACGTCGACGGCGGACGAGCCGTCCGGACGTTCCCTCGCGCCCGCGTGCACGTGCAGAAGCAGGAATTCCAGGACGCGCGCAGCAACTTCGGAATCATGCACGCCACCTATCGCGAGGAAAACTACGCCGCGATCGACCAGGCCGATGCGTGGTCGCTGCACTCCGGTGAGACGACCATCGCCGAGCGAATACGCCTCCTGCCCACGCCAGGACACACGCGCGGGCACCAGTCTGTGCTCGTCACAGGCCGCGACCGCAGCGCCCTGTTCCTCGGCGACGTCATGCCGACCGCCGCCCACATCGGCGCGGCGTGGAACATGGGCTATGACCTGTTGCCGCTCGATAACCGAGAATCCAAGCGCAAGCTCCTGCGACAAGCTGCGGACAAGGGCTGGCTGGTGGTGCTCGACCACGAGCCCGAGCATCCGGTCGTGACCGTCCGCGAAAAGGACGGATGGTTCGAACTGAAGCCCGTGCAGGCCTGACGCGGTCTCAGGTTTGGCGCCGCGCCCCCGTCGAGCCGCGAGCTCGAGCGAGCGGCCCTTCGACGCGGCTCAGACGGCACGGCGTTTTCGGAATTGCGATCGCTGCGCGCCGTTCGCTCACGCTTTCGATAGCCGCGCCAGCTCTTCGAAATAGCCCGGGAAACTCTTGCGGACGCAGCCCGCGCCGCGGATCGATATGCCCGCGCTCCGGAGCCCCGCCAGCGCGAAGCTCATCGCCATGCGATGGTCGTTGTAGGTTTCGATTTCGCAGGGGTCGATGCGCGCCGGCGGCCGGATGCGCAAACCGTCCGCCAGCGGCTCGACCGCCGCACCCAGACGCGTCAGCTCGCTGCACAGCGCGCTGAGCCGGTCCGTCTCCTTCACGCGCAGGTTTGACACGTTGCGGATCTCGGTCGGCCCGTCGGCGAACAGCGCAGCGACCGCCAGCGTCTGCGCGGTGTCCGGCATCGCGTTCAGATCGACCGACACGCCGCGAAGCCGCCCCGACGCAGGGCCTTCCACGCCGAGCGCCCCGTCCGTCTCGACCACGCCGCAGCCCATGTCGCGCAGCACGTCGACGAACGCCACGTCGCCCTGCGCGCTGCCGCGCGACAGGCCCGCGACCCGCACGCGCCCCCCGGTGATCGCCGCGGCCGCCCAGAAGTAGGTCGCCGCGCTGGCGTCCGGCTCGATCGCATGCGCGCGGCCGACGTAGCGCTGCGAGCTGGGCGCGATGAAGCGTCCGTCGCCGTCGGTCAGTACGTCCACGCCGAAATCGCGCAGCACGGCCAGCGTCATGTCCACGTAGGGCCGGCTGGTCAGTCCGCCTTCAACGTGAATCATCACATCCTGGTGCGCATACGGCGAGACCAGCAGGATCGCGCTGATGAACTGGCTGGACACCGGGCGGTGAAATTCGACGTGCCCGCCGGGAAGACCGCGCGACGCGATCGTCAACGGAAGGCAGCCATCCTGCTCATCGTAGCCGACGCCCGCGCCGAGGCAGACCAGCCCCTCCACCAGCCCCGCGATCGGACGCTGCCGCATGCGCGCCGAGCCGTCCACGCGGTAGCGCCCGTGCCCCAGGCAGCACAACGCCGTCAGAAATCGCACGGCCGTCCCGGCGTCGCCCGGATTGAGGTCGGCCGCATCCGCCGGGATGTGTCCGCCCGAGCCGCGCACCTGCGCCGTCGCCGCGCGCTCGTCGAACTGCACCGCAAGACCCAGCTCCGAGAGCCCGCCGACCATCGCGAGCGAGTCGTCCGAGACGGACGCGCCGCTCAGCGTGCTGACGCCGTCCGCCAGCGCGGCGCACACCAGCGCCCGGTTCGTCAGGCTTTTCGAGCCGGGCAGACTCACCGTCACGTCCGGAGCGCAGACGGGAGCGATCGTGCGAACGTCGTTCGAAAGGTTGTGCATCGCACTGCTGCCATTCCGTGAGGATGCGGCGCGCCGCGGATCACGCCGCCCACACGACGCGAAAGAGCGCCTCGAGCGACCAGCGGATCCGGTCCGATGCCGGCGATTCCTGCGCTCCGTCGTCCAGCCGACCGAGCACGGCGACCCCGTCGTGCGCGCCGAGCCAGATCCGACAGCACGCCCCGACTTCGCCCGCGAGCTTCACCAGCGCAGGACGCCCGACGCGCGAGACCGTACCCGGCGCGACGACCACCGCGTCGCCCTTCTCGAACATCGGACGCATCGAGTCATCTTCGAGTCGAACGGCGAACGCATTCGGAAAAACGCGCAGAATCTCCGCGCTGCGGAGGAACTCGCCGCGCTCGGCGTCTACGGTTCGGATGAGCTGCGCCGAGCGGGCTGAGCCGGGGAAGTAGCGCAGCGACGGCTCATACAGCAGTGCCGTGGACGCCGGGACGGACCGGCCGGATTGGAGCGGGCCAGCCAGCGCAGGAAGCGCCTCCAGCGGCTCGTCGAGGTATTCCGGCGCCTGAGACGCGGAGAGAATCGGAATGTCCATCGCTTCGGTCGGCCCGGGCAGTCCGCGATCGGGCGGCTTCGTCGGCTGGGACGACAGCAGCAGGTCGAGGAACGCCTCGATCGGACGCGCGTGGGACGGCTCCGAATCGAGCGCCTGGGCGATCCGCACCAGCAGGTCCTGGTGCCGGCGGCGCGCCCCGGAGATCACCACTGCGCCGCGCGACGCGACGCCGGTGAGCAGCCACTGGAGGTCCTCTCCCGTCAGTTCGCAGATTCGCAGCAGCAATTCGCCCGGCGGCACCGTGCCGCGCTCATAGGTCTCGTACGTCTCCGGCGAGACGCCGAGCTTTTCGGCCAGTTGCGCCTTGCCGCGCGGGCCGAAGTGTCGCCGGCGCAGCTCACGCAGGCGAGCGGCGAGCTGTTCGCGCGAAATGGACACGCAGATTCCTTGCGTCGCGCGCCGCCGCCCGGCTGCCCCTCGCGGCGCGCGCCATGCAGTGTAACGGAGAATGCGATACGTTCGGAAGCCCTCACGGGCGGCGCGCGGCAGCCTGGGAAGGAGGACCGCTACAGTGCGAGTTGCGGGATGATCCGTTTGGCCTGTCCGACCAGGTACACAGAGCCGGTGATGCAGATCAGGTCGTCGCGCCCGACGCAGTTGCACGCTGTGCGATAGGCGTCCTCGAGCGTACGCTCCATCTGACCCATCTTCTGGGTCTTCTCCATGAAGCGCGTCAGCAGGTCTTTCGGGTCAGCCGCCCGCGGCGTCGCGTTGGTCGTGAAGATGACCTTGTCCGCGCCGAGCGGAAGCTGCGTCAACATCCCGTCAATGTCCTTGTCGGCCGAACAGGCGAAGATCACCACCATCGAGTCGATCGAGATATTCTGCCCGATTGCACGCATGAGCGCCGCGATGCTGGCCGCGTTGTGGGCCGCGTCGACGATCGTGCGCGGATCCTCGCGGATCATCTCCATGCGCCCTTCGATGCGCACGCGCGCCAGCCCGTCGATCGCGGTCTGTTCCGCGATGTCGAAACCGCGGCCCCGGAGCGCGTCGACCATGCCCAGCGCGACGGCGCAGTTCTGGGCCTGATGCTCGCCCAGCAGCGGAACATGCACGTGGTCAAACCGGGAGGCGCCGGTCGCCATGCAGACGCGCGAGTGCGGACCGGTCGCACGGGACGACTCGAACCGATAGCTGTATTCGATCTCGTCGCCGACGAACCGGATTGGCGCACCAACTCGCTCGGCCACCTGCTTCAGCACCCGCTTGGCGCCGGGAAGCTGGGGCGCGCTGATGACCGGAATGCCCGGTTTGAAGATGCCGGCCTTCTCCTCGGAAATGGCCTCGATCGTCGAGCCCAACTGGGCCATGTGGTCGTAGCTGATGCTCGTAATGCCGCAAACCTCGGGCTTGCAGACGTTTGTGGAATCGAGACGACCGCCGAGCCCGGTCTCGAGCACGGCAATGTCCACCTCGTGCTCCGCGAAGTGCACGAACGCCGCAGCCGTGAGCAGTTCGAAATACGTCGGGCGATCCTTCTCGCCCAGGCGCGCAGCGCGCGGCGCGATGCGGCCGATCAAGCGGGCAAAGTCACCCTCGGTGATCAGCTTCGAATTCACGCGAATCCGCTCGCGGATGTCCATGAAGTGCGGAGAGGTGTACAGCCCGGTGCGGTATCCGGCGTGTTCCAGCATCGCCGCGAGCATATGGCTCGTGGAACCTTTGCCCTTGGTGCCGGCCACATGCGCGCAGCGAACCTGCCGATGCGGGTTGCCGAGGGCCGCCAGCAGCCGCGACATCCGCGACAGGTTGAAATTCGACTGGTTGTAGCCGACGCGGAGCATCCGCTCGTGATTGACGAGCCCGTCTATGTACGCATTCGCGGCCTTGAACGTCCGGATAACGGAAGGTTTCTGTCCGCCGGCAGGGCGGGCCCGTCGGGTGGGTGCGGCCGAGGCCGATGCGGGTCGAGAAGATCTCCGGCCGGTTCGTGTGAGTGCCTTACCCATAGTGTGATAAGATATCCGTTATTATAAATCAGGTCAATGGAGCAGCTTAGGGCGATTCCAGTCCTCATGGGTGCGGCCTGTCCGCAACTCCATTGGAGAACGCTATATAGGAATACGCCGATGCGCTCTCGCGGTTCATGGCCCCGCTTGGAATTCGTGCGCTGGAGCGTCCTCTAACTCATGACAAACAATCAGAATACGGCGAGCCGTAACCGGTCGCGAACCCCAGCGAGTGGTCCGCGCCGCGCCGCCGTCCCGGTACGTGTTCCGGGCGGGCGCTATACGGCTATTATAGGACCACAGGCGCGTCGGGAGCTACCCGATATCTTGTCCGGGTTGCGCGGCGCGCATCGCTCGCTCATCATCACGGACGAGACCGTCGCCGCGCTGCATGGCAGTGCAATCGCGGCGCACGTTCCGAACGCCGCCGTCGTCGCCGTCCCCGCCGGCGAGCGCAGCAAGTCGCTTCGGGCGGCGGAGACGCTTTACGACCACCTGGCGGCCGCGCGCATGCTCCGGGGCGATGTTCTCATCGCGCTGGGCGGCGGCATGATCGGGGACCTGACCGGCTTCGTCGCCGGCACCTGGATGCGCGGCATGCGCTTCGTTCAGATGCCGACCACGACGGAAGCCGCCGTAGACGCTTCGGTGGGCGGCAAGACCGGCGTGAACCACCCCGCCGGAAAGAACCTGATCGGCGTCTTTCACCAGCCGTCGGCCGTCGTGATCGACACCGACCTGCTGGCCACGCTTCCGGATCGCGATCACGCGGCCGGCCTGGCGGAAAGCGTCAAGCACGCGGTCATTCGGGATCCGCGCTTTCTGGCGTGGCACGAGTCCCGCGCGCGGCAAATCGCGGGACGGCATCCGGAGACCCTGGCACGCCTGATCGCGCGAAACTGCCGGATCAAGGCGGGCGTGGTAGCGCTCGACGAGCGCGAGGCGGGAATCCGCGCGATCCTCAACTATGGGCACACGATCGGACACGCGCTCGAGCACGTGCTGGGCTTCGAGCTACGGCACGGCGAATGCGTCGCGCTCGGGATGATCGCGGAGAATGCCATCGCGGTCGGCCGCCAGGCGATGCGCGCGGCCGACGCGCGGCGCGTGGCCGATGTGCTGGCAGCGCTCGGCCTTCCGACGCGCCTGCCCCGCGTGGTCGCGGCGGGCGACGTGATTGAAGCGTGCCGGTTGGACAAGAAGTCCGAGGGCGACGCCGTGCACTTCGTGCTGGTCGCGCAGTTCGGGGCGGCGCAACGCGTCGTGAACGTGCAGGCTTCGGAGATCGCGGCGGCGCTCGAAGCGATCCAACCGTGAAGCCGGATGAGCTAGAATCCGCGCCCGTGGGGCCCGATCCGACACTCACGACCACGCCGAACGGCGCGCCGGCTCGTCCGCCGGGAGCGTCGCGGAGCGTGCGCGCGATCTGCCTGGCGGTTCTGGCGATTCAGCTCGCACACCTTTGCGTGTTCGGCTACCTGGCGATCCGCAAGCGCGGCCCGGACTTTGAGTATTTCTACAAGGCCGGCCACTGGCTGTTCGAGACGGGATCGCTCGACCCCGGCTACGACCGGCTGGCAGACGGTTCGCTCGAGCGGCGCGGGACGATCGACTGGTACCTGCCGTTCGTGTCGCGTCTGATGTCGCTGGTGGGCTGGCTGCCGATGCGCGCCGCGGGCGTAATCTGCCTGATCGGCAACGTGATCGCGCTGCTCGGCACCATGGGGTTGCTGGCGCGATATGTCTCGGGGCTGCCGCCGCGCGACTGGTTCGTCACGTTGACGTTGCCTCTGCTGCTGCTTTCGATGTTCTGGCATTGGGAATTCCGGCTCAATCAGATCAACAACCTGGCGCTGCTGCTGATGGTCGGCAGCTTTGTGGCGTGGCGAAAAGGGCATGAATCGGCCGCGGGACTCTGGATCGGCCTGGCGGCGCTGATCAAGATCACGCCGGCGCTGCTGCTGGCGTGGTTTGTGCTCAAGAGAGCGAATCGCACCGCCGCGGTCGGGTTGCTGACGATCGTACTGGCCGGACCGGTGTCGGACATGATCGTCTTGGGACCTGCGACGGCGACGCAGGCGTACGTATCGTGGGCAGAGCGCGCGGTCTCGCGCAGCTCGCACCGCGGGCTGATCGCCAGCCAAACCGAGATGGACTGGCGAAACCAGGGTCTCGGCGCCGTGCTCTCGCGATGGCTTCATCCGACCAGCTACGCGCTTCGCTTCGACAACGACCCGCGCATCCAGACGCAGAAGCCGGCCGCGTACGTGAACGTGATGGAGCTCCCCAGGGAGACCGTCGCGACGCTGACGAACGCCCTGCTGGCCGCGAGCCTGCTGGGGCTGTTCTGGCTCACGCGCCGCCCCGCAGCCGGGCTGTCCGAATGGCAGCTTCGCATCGAGTGGACGCTCTACCTGCTCGCGATGCTGTGGATGATGCCGGTGCTGCGGCGCTATCACCTGATCTGGATGACGCCGGCGGTGGTGGTCTTTCAATCCATGCTCTACTTCCACTGGCACGTTCGCTGGTGGCGCTGGGCCGGCGTCGGGGCGATCGGCGTCGTCACGGCCGCACAGTTCGCGGCGCTGACGCGCCTGCTCGATACGGACGTGGTCGAGGGCGCCGGCGTGTTCCTCGCATCGCTCGTTGTACTCGGGATGACGGGCGTCGTCTTGCTCATGGCGGAGCGCCGCGGCGCGCTGCGCGAAGCCGCTCCGCGGGCGACTCGCGCGCCGGCGCGCGGATCGGCCGACGCGCGTGCGGCCGGCGCCATCGGGGCGCCCGATGGCTGAGGCGCATCTTCGAGGCATGACGACGGCCGTGATTCTGGCGCTGTGCGGCGGATACGCGGTCGTCTCGCTGACGCAGGCTCTGAAGAACGACTTCGACTTCCACCATTTTCATGACGACGCGCGCTTCGTCTGGCAACACAGGCGGCTGCCGCCGACGACGGCGGTCGACGGCTCGCCGGTCCGCCAGCTTCCGTTCTACCTGCCGTCGGTGTCGATCCTGCTGTCGCCGCTCGGGGCGGCCGGACCGGCCGGCGCGGCATGTATCTGGGCGGCGCTTCAGACGATTTCTCTGGGATTTGTGCTTCGCCGATTGGACGCGTGGATGAACCCCGGCGACCGGCTCGGCGCAGACAGCGCTGCGGACGGCGTCGCTCGTCCCGCGCGCGAATCCTGGCGCGCTGCGCGACTACTCGCGCTGGCGGCACTATCGGCGCCGATGCTGTACGAGGCGGCGCGGTTCAATCAGCTCACGCTGCCGGTCCTGGCGATGGCACTGGCGGGCGGCGCCGCGCTGGAGTCGCGCCGCGAGGTTCGCGCGGGCGTCTGGCTGGCGCTGGCCGCGACGGTGAAGTTGCTTCCGGGGCTGCTGGCAGTATGGCTCGTGCTGTCGCGGCGGTGGCGAGCCGCCGCGGCATGCGCGATCGTCGCGGCGGCGCTCATCTGCATCCCGTCACTGGGGGTGCTGGGGCCGCGGGAGTTTGTTCGTGAGCACGCGCAGTGGTGGCGGCACAACGTGCAGGGCGCGATCGGTCAGGGGCTGACTTCGCCGTCGCTGCGCGAGCACTTCGTCGATCATCGCAACCAGTCGATCGCCGCCATCATCGCCCGGCTCACCCGGCCGGATCATCCGCATCGCACGGGCTGGCAGCCGATCGCGCTCGACGAAGCCGCCGGACGCCTCTTGGCGTGGGCGCTGGCGGCGGGATTGGCGATTGCGCTGGCGATCTGGACGATCGCGAGCGCGCGCGGACCGAATTCCGGCGCTGCGGACGATCCGGTCGACGCGGCGCGGACCGGCGCGCTGCGGCGGCAGCTTGCGGTGTACTTGATCGCCATGCTGGCGCTGTCGCCGCTGGTTCGAACGTACTACCTCGCGTGGGGGATGCCGGCGCTGGCGCTGTTCGTTCATGCGTCGCTGGGCGCCAGCGGGCGCGCGGCGCTGGTCGGGCGCGCAGGAATCTGCATCTGGATTGCGGGCCTGCTGGGCTGGCCGATCGAAGCGCTGCGGACTTTCGGGCTGCATTGGTTCGCGATGGCGGCGATGATCGTCGCGGCTGGGGCGCTGCCGAACGCGGCGGCGCTGCCCCGTGGGGAGGAGACGCGCAGATGACGCATCGCGACGTGCCGCGGCCCTTCAAGCCCGTGTCAAACGCGCATTCGATCGGGCTGTTCTTCGTCGCGCTGGCTGCCGCGGGCTGCGGCAGTCCGTATCGCTTCGAAGCCTATGCGCCGCGCGTCACACCGGCGCTGGGCGAGATGAAAGATGGGCACGCCCGCGTCAACGTCTGGTATGCGACCGACCGCCGCGAGACCGGCGCGTCGGAGCCGGCGCTGCGCTACGGCCGCGAGCGCACCAGCCGGCTGAAGCTCGGCAGCGCCGCGGTGAGCATTCCGGCGCGGCACGGACGCGGGCGCTTCGAACAGCCGATCCTGCCACCGCGGGCGTCGCCCGAGGATCACGTCATGCTGCTGGACGTGTCAATCCCGCTCAGCGACTCGGCCTACTGGAACGGCGTGTGCGACGCGGTCGCCCGGGCCGAGCACGACGAAGTGTTGATCTACGTTCACGGCTACTACACGACGTTCGAGCTGGCGTGCCGGCAGGCGGCCCAGGTGGCGCACGACGTCGAGTTCGACGGGCCGGTGATCGCGTACTGCTGGACGTCGCAGGCGACGTTCTGGGGCTACCTGGTCGATACCGGCAACGTCGAGTGGACCGAGCCGCTGCTGGTGGACTTCATCGAGCGGCTTGCGGCGCGCGGCTGCGCGAAGCGCGTCCACGTGCTGGCGCACAGCATGGGCAGCCGCGCCGTGGCCCGCGCCGTGCGGGAAGTGGTCCGCCGCCGCGAACCGCCGACAGCCCCGGAATTGGACCAGGTCGTGCTCGCCGCGGCCGATATGGACGCGGAGATTTTCGCGCGCGACTACGCGCCCGCCCTTGCCGCCGCGTGCCGTCGCGTGACCATTTACGTCTCCAACGCCGATTGGGCTCTGCTCGGATCGGAGAAGCTGCATCGCTATCGCCGCCTGGGTCAATGGTGGCCGGAAGAGTTCGCGTCCGAGAGTCGCGCCAAGTTCGAAGTGGTGGACGCGACCGCGCACGACAAGGGCGCCGTCGGACATTTCTATTTTCGCTCCAGCCCGCGCGTGCTGCGCGACATCCGCGACGTGTTGCGGCGCGCGACGCCCGCCGAACGCGGACTGCGCGCGACCGCCGACGTGTACGCGATTCCGCTGGAGTAGTGGACCGAGACGGCGGATCGCGGGACCGCGAATGGGGGGGGCGGCGTGGGAGTGCAGTCCGTCCCGCGTCGCGCGGTGAGCGGACCGGAATCCCGCGCATCCCGGCGAACGATCGCCGGGGACTTGCGACTCTGGACCCCGACGTGCCGCGTTACAATTCGCGTCGCCCGGCGGCCGCAACCTCTGCCGCGGGCGTGTGTCTGACTGATGGGGCGTGTCCGCGTCGCGCGATCGACAGCGCGCAGACCCCCATCCATCGAGGAACTTCGCCATGCTTCGACGTGCGCGTGTGGAACGGGCCGTGGTGGTTTCGGTCGTGATGCTGTTCGTTGGGACTGCGGCTTGGGCCGCACCGGGAGTGGAAGAGCTCCTCGCGGGCGCAAAGGTCTCGCTGGCCGAGGCCTGCCGCGAGGCTTCGCGACAGCGCGCCGCGACTGTGACTTCCATCGAGCTGACCGACGGCGAGGACGACGAGCCGGTCTACGAAATCGAGATGGTGGATGAGCGCGAGCTGTACGAGCTGGTGGTGGACGCGGCCACCGGAAGGGTGCTCAGCGAAGAACGGTCTGAAGCCGGGTCGGGCGAGAAGACGCTGGCGAGCATGATGCGGGCTTCCGGGATCTTCGCGTGCGAATTGATCGATCGCGCGTCGCGCGACGCTGCCGGCGCGACGCCGCATCGCATCGACATCTCGCGCCGCAAGGACGAGATCCGCGCCCGCGTCCGCATGATTCGCGGTGGAGAGAAGCTCACCATCGAAATCCAGGAGACGGCGTATCCTGCGCCGATCGCGCAGTCGCCGTCGGCGACGCCGCGTGAAGACGAGCCGGCGGTCGTGGATGCCGACGAAGACGTGCGCCCCGCGCCGGAGCCGGAGCCCGATCCGGCACGGAGAGAGCCGGCGCGCCGTCCGCAGCCGACACCGCAGCCGGCGCCCGAAGCGAGCTCGAAGCGGCCGATCGAACAGCGGCCGGAACGCGTCGCGCCGGAGGCGCCGCGCGCGATCGGTCCGGTGGCGTACGGGGTGATTCGGGACTTCGACCGAGACGAGCTGAACAAGCCGCCGATCGGATGGAGCTTCACGGCGCAGACGCCGCCTTGGCGCGTCGAGCGGGAATCGGCGGCCCGTTCGGGGTCGAACGTGCTGGTTCACACCGGCGGCGCCGGGCTGGACGGTCCGGTACCGGGTCTGACGACCACGTCGCCGTTCGGCGACATTGTCGCGTCGGTGGCGATGCGGTCGGTTAGCGCGCGCGGCGAAGGCGGCGGCGGGCTTATCTGGCGCGCCCGCGATGCGCGGAACTTTTACGCTTGCCTGCTCGACACGGAGCGCGGCGCGTTCACGCTGCTGCGCGTGCGCGACGGCGACGCGACCGAGCTCGCGACGGCCGAAGCGCGCGGGTCGCGCGATCGCTGGCACATCGTGCAGATTCGCATGGTGGGCGACGAAATCTCCGGCTTCGTCGACGGGCGCGAAGTGCTCCGCGCCACCGACGCCGAGCTGTCCGAGCCCGGCAGCGTCGGGCTCTGGGCGCCGCCGGGCGCGGTGACGCAGTTTGACGACCTGGCATTCTCGCTGCCGTAGTTCCCGGCGCGTCGGCCCTTCCTGCTCGAAGTGGCCGGGCTGGCTTGCGGGCCGCACGCCGGGGCGACGGATCCCGGGTGCGATCGCGTCCCAGGCGTTGATCCGCCCGGCCAGAACCGGGCGGCGTGCCCGCCGACGATGGATCGCTCGCGTCGATGACCCGCGGCGCGCGCGTCTGCCCGGGAATATGCCCAGGGACTTGACGCACGCCCGCATCCTCACACGCGCGCCGGCGCGCTTGTCGGTTCGCTTGCCGCTGCATACCATCTCCGGATTAAAGACATCCCGGTTACTCTGTAGAGGACCCTCCATGACAACCAAGCTTCGATTGGCTTCCCTGACCTTTGTGTGCTCGCTGCTGGCCGCCCCGACTCTGGCGGACAAGGGCGGCAACGCCGGCCCGTCCGGCGGCCCGGCGATCGGCGCGCCCGCTCCGGACTTCGAGCTCACCGACATCGACGGCAAGACGCATAAGCTGGCCGAACTCAAGGACAAGATCGTCGTTCTCGAGTGGTGGAATCAGGACTGCCCGGCATGTCAGGCGGCGACGCCGACGATGATCGAAACATCGCGCAAACTGGGCGAAAAGGGCATCGTCTGGATCGCGGTCGATTCCACGCACTACCAGACGGCTGACAAGAACAAGGCCTTCCGCGACAGTAAGAGCCTGCCCTATCCCATCGCCATGGACACCGACGGCAAGGTCGGGCGCGCCTACGGCGCCAAGACCACGCCGCACATGTTTGTGATCAACAAGGGTGTGCTGGCGTACTCCGGCGCGATCGACAACGGCGCGTTCGGCAAGCCGGGCGACCGCGTGTACGTCGCAGAGGCGGTCGAGGAGCTGCTCGCCGGAAAGCCCGTTACGCTGGCCGAGACCAAGCCCTACGGCTGCTCCGTCAAGTACAAGAAGTAATCCCGATTGATTAGATCGCGGGCTGCACAATCGCCGCCGGCGACGAACGCCGGCGGCGCATCCAGCGACCCATGCCGCGCTCCGCAGCGGCGCGGCCACTGTCGCGCCGCTGCGAGCCGCGCGCACGCGGCCTCGCTCTGCGCGCTCGCCGCGCTGTTCGGGGGCTGCACGCCGGGCATCAACTGGCGCTTCGATTCCTACGATCGCGTGCAGGCGGACGCAGCGGCCGCTGGCAGGGTCACGCTGGTCTATTTCCGTGACTGGAGCGCGGTCGAGTGCACTCAGTTCGAGGAAAAAGTGCTCAGCGACCCGGCCGTGCGGCGTGAGACCGCTCCGCTGCACTGCGTTCCGCTCAGCTACCACTGGGACAAGCCGCTCGCGGACGCCTGGAAGATCGACCGAATTCCTGCGGTCGTGCTGGTTGATCCGCGCGGTCGCGTGCTGGCTCAACTGAAGAACCCCATCGCGAAAGAGACCCTAATCGACGCGATTCGGCAGGCGCGCGGCACGACCAGCAGCCCCGCGACGCAGCCGCAAGGCGGCTAAAGTCGCCAACGTGCGTCGAACCGCGAAGTCGGGTTCGCCGCCCGCCCTCGGCGGACCAAGCAGCGTGCCCTATAGGACTTGCAGCGCCGGCCGCCCGGCGCTTTCGAACGCCGGCGCGACCTGCCGGAGCGTCGTCCACGCGAAATTCGGACCACGCACCCGAGAAGACTCCTCCGCCGCTCGGCACGGCGGCGGAATCGCGTATAATCCGCTCTCTTTCCCCGCCGCGACCCGACGTCGAAGCGTGGCGAGTCGTGCGTCGCGGCGCTCGGCCTGTGAGGACTTCATGCCGGTCAGCGAATTGTTGCAGATGGTCCGAAGCGGCGACCTGGCCGCGTTTGAAAAGACTTGCCTGGCCGGTTTGGAAGCCGGCACGCTGCAGCTCGGACAACTGGTCGATCCGTTCCAGGAGCTGCAGAAGAAAGCCGACGCCTCGCAAATCGCCGGCCTGAGCGAACTCGTGCTCGAAAACGTCGACGTCGAGAGCCAGCCGGCGGCTGCTCTCGCCATCGGTCGGATCGCGCTCCTGGCCGACGCGGACAACGTGACGCTCCGCGCGCGGTTGGCCGACCTGTATCGGCGGGTCTACGGTCGCACTCCCGGCGCCGAGAGGCTCATCGAAGCGTCCGGGCTGCTGGCCGGGCGGCCGGCGCGCAACGCGCTGCGCATGCTGGACGTGTGCTTCGCGCTCCGTCCGGGCGACGCGCTGGTCAGCCGCAGCGAAGGCACCTGCGTCGAGGTGATCGAACCCGACCTCGAGCACGGCCTCGTCACGCTGCGGTCCGAGGGCCGGCCGCGCAACGTCACTACGCTTGAGCTTACGCGGGAGTACGAGCTGGCGGATGCGAACGACTTCCGTGTGCAGCGGCAGCTTCACCCGGATCGGCTGAAGTCGCGGATTCAGTCCGAGCCGGACCGGGTCGTGGTGGACCTGATCCGGCTGCACGGCGGCATGATCGACCAGGAGCAGCTCAAGCACGAGCTGACGCCGCGCTTCGTCGAGACGGCCGCCTGGAGCAAGTGGTGGTCGAGCGTCCGCGCGCAGCTCAAGCGCGACCCGCACGTGCAGATCGAAGGCCGCTCGCCGGTGATTCTGAAGTACACGCAGGACGCGCGCACCTTCGAGGACGAAACCTGGGAGCAGTTCGAGGCGCAGAACGAATCGCACGACTGGCTGGCCACTCTCGAGAGCTACGTCCGTGAAAAGAAAAAGCACCGCGAGGAGCCGGACGCGGCGCTGCTGACGCGCATGCACGAGTTCGTCACGCGCAAGGCCCGCGCCGCCGCGGACCGCCGTCCGGGCGAAGCGCTGGCGTGTTCGCTGGTTTCCGACTTTATCCACTCCGTGCATCCGGTCGCGCCGGAAGACGCCCGCAATCTCGCCCACGGCTGCCTGATGAACGCCTCCGACCCCGCCGAACTGCTGGCGACGCTGCCAAGCGCCTCGCTCTGGGAAATCGCGCTGAACGCGCTGGTTGCGGCGCGACCCAAAGACGCGGCCGCGTTCGCGGCGGAAGCGCTACCCGACGCGCCGTCCGCGGCGATCGATCAGATCCTGACGATCGCGGTCGACGGCGGGCTGACCGCGGCGGTGCAGGCGCACGTGGACACCGCCGTGGCCGACCCGGTGGACCATCCCGAACTGGTGTACTGGCTCTGGCGCTCGCCGGAAACGCGCGAGCCGCTGAAGCTGCCGCCGAAGCGCGAGATGTTCGCGACGATCATCGAAACGCTGAGCGCGCTCGGTCGCACGCTGACGCCGGCGGCGGCGAAGATGAAGCAGTTCCGGCTGCGGATGCGCGCGGCGCTGGCGCTGCAGGACTATGCCACCGTTCGGCGCTGCGTGGAGCAGGTGGACGCGCATCGGGCGGTGACGCTGCGCACGCAGCTCAATCGGCTGGAAGGACTAGGCGACACGGCCCGCGCCAAGCTTCTGGACATCCTGCGCGACGTGCACCCGGCGATGTGGAAGGTGCATCGCAAGGAAGTCCCGGCCTGGTCCGATCCGGACGTGTTCTGGACCACCCGCGCCGGACTGGATCGCAAGATCAACGAACGCGATCACCTGGTGAACGTCACCATGCGCGAAAACGCCAAGCGCATCGGCGAGGCGGCCGCGATGGGCGACCTGAGCGAGAACTCCGAGTACAAATTCGCGCTGGAGGAGCGCGACCTGCTCCGCGCGCGGCTGGCCCAGATGAACCATGAGATTTCCCTGTCCGAGCCGATCGTCCCGGCCGATGTGCCGACCGACCGCGTCGGCGTCGGTTCCCGGGCGTTGCTCCGCGACTGCCGCACGGGCGCGGAGGTGGTGTTCACGTTCCTCGGCCCGTTTGACGGCGACGTGGAGCGGAACATCTACAACTACCGCGCGCCGTTCAGCCAGAAGCTCATGGGGCTGGCGGTCGGGGAGCGCGCCAAAGTGACGCTCGACAGCACCGAATTCGAGTACGAAGTGATCGAGATTCAGAACGGTCTCGCCTGAGCGGACGCCGCGGTCCGGGCGGTCTGACCTCCGCTCGTCCCTGGAGGCCCCGTAACCCGCCGCGACGGAGATCTCTGCGATGCTGCCTGCCGCGACGTCCGGCGTCCAGCCGTTCGTGCCGGCGCTCGTCTGGACCTGGCCGTTCGTCGCGCTGCTACTGGCGATCGCGTTGCTGCCGCTGATTCCCGCCACGCGGCGCTGGTGGGAGCACAACGCCAACAAGCTCCTGGTCAGCGGATTGCTGGCGCTGGCGGCGCTGGGCTACTACGCCGCGCGCGGGCAGGGCGTCGCGGTTCACGGTTCGTCGCAACCGACGGCCCCGTCGAAATCGTCGGCCGAGACGCCGCAGGCCGCCGCTGTCGATCGCAGCGCGCCCGGCGCGGCCACGGTCGCGGCGGTGCTGCGCAGCGCCGTGCTGGACGAGTACGTCCCGTTCATGGCGCTGCTCTTTTCGCTGTACGTCATCGCGGGCGGCGTCGTCATTGCCGGTGACATCCGCGCGACGCCGCTGACGAACACCACCATCCTGGGCGTGGGCGGGCTGGCGGCGAGCCTGGTCGGCACGACCGGCGCGTCGATGATGCTGATTCGCCTGCTGCTGAGCACGAACGCCGAGCGGCGGCACGTCGTTCACACGGTGGTGTTCTTCATCTTCATCGTCAGCAACGTCGGCGGGCTGCTGCTGCCGATCGGCGATCCGCCGCTGTTCCTGGGTTACCTGCGCGGCGTGGATTTCTTCTGGACGCTGAGACTGTTGCCGCAGTGGGCGATCATGATGATCTCGCTGCTGGCGATCTACTACGCGTGGGACAGCGCAGCGTACCGCCGCGAGACGGTCGCTTCGCTGCGCGCGGACCGCGCGCACATCGTGCCGATCGGAATCTCCGGCCGGCTGAATCTGCTCTGGCTGGCAGGCGTGGTGTTCGCGGTCGCGACGCTCGACCCGTCCAAGCCGTTTCCCGGCACGAGCTGGCACGCGTTTCCGTACCTTCGCGAGGGCGCGCAGCTGGCGCTGGCGGCTCTGTCGCTGCTGCTGACTCCGGGCGCGCTGCGGCGACGAAACCAGTTCAACTACGTCGCGATCGGCGAAGTCGGCGCCGTCTTCATCGGCATTTTCATCACCATGCAGGTTCCGATCGAGATTCTTCATGCCCGCGGCGCGCAGCTCGGCGTGAGCGAGCCGTGGCAGTTCTTCTGGGCAACCGGCGCGCTCAGCAGCGTGCTGGACAACGCGCCGACGTACGTCGTCTTCTTCGAAACGGCCAACGCCCTGACGCACCAGCCGGGCGATGGCATTATCCGCCTGCTGGACGGCAACTTCATGCGCGACGACCACCTCATCGCGATCAGTTGCGGCGCGGTGTTCATGGGGGCGAACACCTACATCGGCAACGGCCCGAACTTCATGGTCAAGAGCCTCGCCGAGCAGGCCGGCGTGAAGATGCCCAGCTTCTTCGGCTACATGCTCTACTCGACCGCGGTGCTGTTGCCGCTCTACGCCGCACTGACGTTTCTGTTCGTGTGAAGGGCGCGGGCGGCGCGCGACGGGCCGCGGACGCCTACTCGTCGCGCGGCTTCTCGCCGGCGCGCGCACGTCCGGACGGATCCCAGCGGGTACGCAGCGCGTGCGGCAGGTCGAGCAGATCCAGCACGCGACCCACCATGAAGTCCACCAGCTCCTCGACGCGGGTCGGCCGCATGTAGAAACCCGGACTGGCCGGGCAGATGATCGCGCCGGCACGGGCCAGCCGGAGCATGTTCTCGATTTCGATCGCGCTCAGCGGCGTCTCGCGCGGCACCAGGATCAGCCGGCGCGCCTCCTTGAGCGTGACCATCGCCGCGCGCGTGACCAGGTTGTCGCCCAGCCCGGACGCGATCGCGGCCAGAGTGTGGTTGCTGCACGGACAGACGACCATGCCGGCCGTCAGGAACGACCCGCTGGCGATTCGCGCGCCGATGTTCCGCGGCGAGTAGAGCGTCACATTCGCCGCGTCGCGCCGCAGGAACGCGTCCAGCGTGAAGCGGCGAAGCCCGAGCTCATCCGCGATGACCTCGCGCCCGGCCGCCGTGATGACGAGGTGCAGGTGAAGGTCGTAGCCGATCAGCGCCTGCGCCAGCCGCTGGCCATAGGGCGATCCGCTGGCGCCGGTGATGGCGAGCACGATCGGTCTCAAGGGCGGATCATCCGCTGCGACGACGCCGGCTGAAGACGTTCGAGCATGCGCCGGGCCTGCCCGCCCCAGAATCCCGCGGCGCAGTCGGCCGCGACGCGCTCGAGTCGGGCGACGCCGCGGCCGCGGCGGACCGGGTCGTCGCCGGCGGTGGTCTGCACTTCCAGGTTCGCAAGTTGCAGATTGACTTCGCACCGGCCGTCGCCGTCCGGCAGCGAGGCGCTGAGCTGTTCGAGCAGTTCGTGGCGGCGCTGCGACGAATCATGCGCCACCGCCCAGCGGACAAGCACGTTGTCGTAGAGCCGCGCGCCCTGGATTCGATCGGCGAGGCGCAGAAGTTCGTCGGCATAGCGCGGACGGTGCGGATCGAGCGCGGCCAGCGCATGCAGCGGCTCGTCGCCGAAGCGCGGGTCGTCGCGATTGGCAGCGATCAGGTCCAGCAGGCGTTCGGCGTCGCGCAGAAACGGCTCCGGCTCGAAGGCCAGCGAGCTTTCCGGCGCCTCGCGCTCGAGAATGTCCCAGAACGACGGCGCACGGGGCGTCTGATCGCGCAGCCGCAGTCGGTCGCCGAGCTGCAGCACGCGCTCCAGCAGGACCACGCATTCGGACGTCTCTCCGCGGCGCAGCGCGAGCTGTGCCAGGCGGAAACCGGCCTCGACGGCGAGCGGCGAGCTGGGATGCTCGGCGAGCAGCGACGACCACACCGGACCCGACTGCACGTGCGGGAAATCGCTGTACAGCTCGCGGCGCGGGTTCCGGCGGTCGAGCGTCCGCTCATCCAGCCGGGTGTCGAGCGCGCGCGCCTGGAGGAAGAGCGCGTTCGCGCGATAGCGGCTGCCCAGGTGATCGGCGATGAAGTGCTTGCACGCTTCGAACGCGTCGGCACGATCCGCGAGAAAATCGATCTGGAGCAGATGCCAGATCATGCGCGGGTTCGAGACCGGCTGTCCGCTCAGCGCCGCCAGGAAGTCGGGCAGATGACGCGCGTACAGCGACTCGTCCAGCACCACGCGTTTCGCCAGGTCGTGAATCTTCGGCCCCACGTCCAGGCTCGGCTCGAACCGCAGCGAACGCGGGCCGAAGTCGCGCTCCAGCAGGCGGTACTGCAGTTCGTCGACGCCGACGCCGGCGTGAAACAGCGCGATCGGCGTCGCGAACATGACCCCCACGACCGGCGCGATCGCGCCGGGTCGATAGTTCACCAGCCGCGCGATCAGCAGGACCAGCCCGGTCATGCTCACGCCCGCCAGAATCGCAAGCACCCACGGCGCAGCGAGCAGCGTCTTCTGCGTCGGCGAGGCGGCCGCCAGCATCTCCGGCGCGCCGCGTGTCGCCAGCCAGAGATAGAGCAGCACCGGAATCATCCCGACCAGCGCCGCGCCGAAGCGAAACTTCATGCGGAACGGGCGCACCGAAGCCAGAACCGCGCTCAGCGTGAGCGTCAGAGACATCCACGGCATGTGCGCGAATATGAGCACGGCCAGCAGGAACGGAATCACGCACGGAAAGCGGTAGAGGATCGCGATCAACAGCGGCACGGAGGTGATCGCGGCCAGCAGCAGCCCGAGCACAACCGCATGCAGCGGCGTTCGCAGCACGCTGATCGGCTCGAGGATGTAGGTGTTCAGGCTGGGGGAAGCGCCGGTCCAGAAGCGGGCCGGGGCGACATAGCTGCCCAGGCTGAAGTCGAACAGGCGCGCCTCGCGCAGCCAGAACGCGAACACGCACAGCCCGCAAAACAGCGCGAAGTTCAGGACCAGCAGGCCGATCGCCAGCCGGCGGTACCGCGGCTCGGTGCGCGACCAGACGTCGATGACTTCCCGCGGAGGAGCGGCCCGACCGGGGCCGCGCGGCGCGGCGGACGGGGCTTGCTGGGCGGCTTCCAACGCCTGATTCGGAGCCGGTCGCTGTACGGGCACGTCCGCCATGTCGGATCATGCTAACGCGGTCGCGTCGGGTCGTCAGCGGTCCGCGCCGGGCAATCTGCGGGCCGCGGCGGTCAGCGCCCCGCCAGCGTCGGGCACTTGAGCGCCACATTGTCGGCCGAATAGCGCCCGTCGGGCCGGATTCGGAAAGCCGAGATGAAGCAGTGGCACTTGCCGATCGTCGTGCGCAGCACGTGCGGCAGGCCGCGCCAGGCTTCGTCCGAGCCGCGCATCGTGCGTTCCGCGCGGGCCAGCGCAAGAATCAGCGCGACCCGCGGACGATGCCCGGACTGCCGCAGCCGCGCGCACCATTCGATGTTGACCTTCTGGTCATAATCGCTGTATTGCCATCCGCGGCGCGCGAGCAGTTCCTGCCGGCTTCGGTACGTGTGCGTGTGAAAGTCGCCCAGCAGGTGCCAGTAGGGGAACAGCTCCTCGCCCATTTCGAGCTGCGTGCGCTCGCTGCGCATATCTGCCAGCACTTCCGAAGGCGTGCCCTCGGCGCGAAGCTGAATGCAGACGCGCTCGACGTTGAGATCGGCCAGCGTCGCCTGCCGCGCGCCGCGGCGCGGCGGAGGCGAGATGCGGTACGAGCCGAACACGATGCCGTAGATCTCGGTATGCGGCCGACCCGAGCCGGCCGGCACCAGGAACGTCTCGAGTCCGGCCATCAGCATGTCCTGAAGCGCCAGCTCGCGCAGCCAGACGCGCAGATCCTGATGCGACTCGTCGACGTCGATCATCCACGCCGGCGGTTCCTCGACGCGGTCCTGACCGAAGGCCGGTGAGACGTTCAGCGAACCCGCCAGACGCTGCACGAACGCCCATTCGCTGCGGTGCACGCGACGCGCGGCCAGGACCGAATCGATCGGCTGGTCGTAGCACGCAGTTTCGTAGATCGCGCGGGCCAGGTGATGATTGCCCGCCTGAGAAAGACGTCGCTGAATGCGCTCCGCCAGCCCCTGCGTGCGCGGCACGAGCTCCGGCAGCAGGTCGAACGAGCTCGATCCGTTCAGGACGCCCAGCAGCTCGAGCCGGAGACGGCGGCGGATGCGCTCTCCACGGCGCTCCGTCGCCAGGACGCGTTCCATCCGTTCGGTCAGCTCATTCAGGTCGCGAACGAGTTGTGTGGGGCGATCGTTCGGCATGTCATCCTACCCCGGGAGCGGTCCCGGCGCTCCCGGTCGGCTCGGAACCGTCCCCGGCTGGATTCGAACCAGCAACCTTTGGCTCCGGAGGCCAACGCTCTATCCAATTGAGCTACGGGGACACGGTGTGCAGAACTCGTAGCCGAACGAGTCTATCGGACCGAATGGAAACGTCAAGAAATCGTACGCGTCAGGATGCGGGCGCGCCGGCGCCCCTGCCATCCCGCCGCGCGCGGAGCCCGTCGGTCGCTCATCGCGTTCGAAGCGGAGCGGCCGGGCCCGAGCGCTGCCCTGAGGCCCAGCCTGGGACTCCCCCGGCGCGACCGCAGCAGGCGACTCGGCCGCGACCGGTCGCCCTTGGCATGAAACCGGCAGCGCAATTCAGCATTCGCACGCGTACAGCAAGAAAAAGCGTCGAGCGCACGCATCGCCGCGCACGCTCGACGCTTCCAGCTTCACGGCAGCGGCGATCAGTCGTCGGCCGTGCCGTCGTAGTACGTCCGCGCCAGCTCGACGGCCTGCATGCCGATCTGCGAGCCGATGATGCGGCCGTTGAAGTCATCCTGACGAACGTGGATTCCGCCCCAGAGCCGGGACTGTCCGGCCTGATCTGCTGCGTCGTAGTACGTTCCGAACTCGAGGCGAAGCGCCTGGCTCGGGCCTTTCTCGAAGGTGAGCCAGCCGGGCTGGATATCGTAGCCGCCCAGCCCTCCGGGGAAGAACGCGCTGCCGGTCAGTTCGGTCATGACTTCGGCGGCGCTGCGGCTGAACGTGCTGTGCCCGGACACGAAGCCGGGGAACGCGGGCGTGACGAAAGTTCGGCGCTGATAGGGAATCCAGTCCAGCGCGCGAACCCAGCCGACGCCGGCGACCTCGTTTCGGCGGTCGCCCGGCTCGCCGCGCCAACCGCGCACCGCGATCTCACCGACATAGCGTGCCAGGTGCTCATGTCGCTCGCCCGGCGCGGAGCTTTCTTCGGTGATGACCTCGATCAGATTGTCCACCAGCGGCAGTCCGCGCGAGTTGAAAGATGGCTGCGCGGGATCGGATCGCTGGCCGAAGGCGGCCAACGTGCGGATGAGCGTGATGGGGCGCGCGGTCTGGTAGACCTGCTTGAGTTCCCACGCCGCGATCGCGGCGTCGTGCACGGCGCCGTTCAGCGCGAAGTACACGTGCACATCCCACGTCAACTCGTCCAGTTCCTCGCCCATTCCGAACAGGCGGCGTTCGAAGCCTGGCGTGTCGGCGACGTCGTTGGCGATGGTGTTCCAGTGCCCAGGGGGCGTCTCGGAAGCCGGACCATCGGCCCAGAACTCGGCCAGCATGCGCGTGAAGTCGCCGCGCGGCACGATCTGCGGTTCATACGGCTCGCCGGTGATCGGATTGACCGCATGCCCTGTGCCGTCGTTGGTGCCGAGCGGGTTGTTTCCGTAGGCGCCCGGCGACACGTCCATCATCACGCCGTCGGCCGCATCCAGTTCCGCGGACTTGCGGATGACCTCGACCGTCGCGTCGAGCAGATCGGCATCGAGCTCCGTCGGACCCTCGTTCGGGAAGTACGTCTCGCCGGGACCGGGACGAACCATCGCGAACGGCGTCACAGCGCCCCAGTGCGGACCGATCGGTTCGCGCACGCCGGCGCCTTGCGGAATTCCGTTCTGCGTCACCGCAGACGCAAGGATGATTTGCTGCCAGAGGACCGGGTTCGTCGTGTTCGAGCCGGGCAGGTCCACCGTCAGGCGAGGCGTCGGCGGCACGAAGCCGCCCGGATCGGAGTAGTTCCCGGCTTCGTTCGATCCGTCGTCGGCGAACGTGTCGATGTACGCCTGGCCGATGCGGTTGCCCAGCGCGGCCGGCGAGTCGCCGTCCGTGGTCGTCACGGCCGGATCGTAGCCGAGCACTTTCATGAACTCGTTGTAGCAGTCGGCCGAGACCGCGCCGCCGATCGCGCCCTGGTAGCGATGCGTCAGGATGCGATATGCGGCATACGAAATCGCCTCTTCCCGCGCCGCATCCACGTCGTCGGCGTCGAGCTTCTCGCGGACGAGATAGCCGACCGCGACGTCGTCATAGGCGGCCCACGCGTCCCACAGGGCCGCGGAGACGTGGAACAGGTTGCGGGCATGCACGGTGGGACGGGGTATGTCGCGCCGCACCGAGTTCAGAAGCTGCTCGTTCCAGCGGCGCGCGATCGACCGTTCCGGCTCCGGATCGATGCCTGCTTCGGGACACTCCGTGACCGGAACCGCCGACGGATCGGGCAGCATGATCTCGGACGGCGGCGCGTTCTCCGGGTGCCCGAAGAGGAGCACGCCCGCCTTCAGCGGCGGAGAGAGCACGTTGCCGCCGACCGTCCAGACGCCTCCCTCGGGATCGATCCAGACGGCGTGCAGCGATTGAATGTCACGGTCGATCTCGGTCGCTTCTTCGACGAATTCGCCATCGATTTCGCGGAAGACTTTGCCCTGTGCGCCGGTCGCCCAGGCCACGCCCTCGCTCGTGACGCACACGCCCTGGAGCAGTGGCGCGCCGGACGGGGACTTGGCGGTGATGCCGCCCGCCGTGTCGATCACGACGCCGTTCGTGTTGCCGCCGACGGCCACCACGCGGTCGCCCACGCCGTGAACGGTGAAGAGAAGCACGTCCGTCGGCGACGTCACGACGTCGAACCCATCGGCCGCGTTGCCGCGGAGGATGATGCCGTCATCGCCGACGACCCAGACGTCGTCCGCGGACGTTCCCCAGACCTTGAAGAACGGCGAAACGTCGTTGTTCCCATCGAGCGGTATGTCGCTCGGCAGGTCGAGCGCCGACCATTCGTCGCCGTCGAAGTGCCAGATAAAGCCGTTCCGGCCGGCTTCGGAGCCGACCGCGTACACGTCGGACGCCGACGAGCCCCAGACGCCGTAGAGAATCGTCTTGCCCAGCCCGGGTGTCGTGAAGCGTTCGAACGCTCCGTCGGCATAGCGCAGGATCGTGGCGTTCGCGCCGGCCATGAATGCCGCATCGTCGATCGCGTAGACCCACCAGAGATCGCCGCGCTGTCCGGTCGCGAGGCGCTGCCACGTGTCGCCGTCCCAGTGCAGGACCATCGGACCGGTCCCGTCATCCGCGCCGACCGCGAAGACGTTGTTCACGGCCGTGCCGTGAACGGACAGCAGCGCTGCACCGGGCGTATCGGCGACGAGCTTCCATTGATACACCTTCTCCGTGCCATCGGGCGGCGCGAAGAGGAAGCATCCGGAGCTGAGCACCGGCGCGAGCAACGCGGCCATTTTGAACCCGCGTACCGCCCGGCCGCGAAGCCGCCCGGTCCCGCGAACACGACGCACGGCATTCATGGCGAACCTCCCTGAGTGATGCGGAATCAGACGCGATACAGTCCACGGCGCGAGCGCCCCGTACGTTGACGGACCGGCGCGCGAGCTGAGTCTTCCGGCGCGAAACGGGCACACACCCTGCGCAAGTCGTCTCAGCGATTTCTCCGCTGACCTGATTCTGAGCAACCCACCTGCGGGACATGCTCGGGACGCAGGCGGGATCGAACACCCTCACGGGGAACAATATCGCCGGAAGGCTCTTCGACGCAAGGGATTCTCGCCGCGCGGTCGCGGCGAATCGAATGGACGCGGCGTGCTGCGAGAACTACACTTCTTCATTCTGGGTCTCTCGACCCGAGATTCGCCCGTCGTCACGATTTCAGGAAGTCACGTCATGCAATTCCGGCAACGACGCCCGATCCGTCTCATCGCGCTCTTCGCCGCGGGCGCGCTTGCGCCTTTCGGTTGCATGCCCGCTCCCGGCGGCGATCCGAACGATACGGGCGACCCGTTATCCGTCGAGCTGGGATTCTTCGACGAAGTCACCGGCGAATACCGCGAAATCGAAGACAACGGCGACATGCCGCTGTTCGCCGGACTCCAGGGCGGACGCCACATTTTCGCGACGCTGCGAGCCACGGGTTTCGGAGACGCTTCCGCGACAACGACTGACATCGTCGTCGATCAGCTCGCCACGTTGTCCGACGGCAACATCGAGCTTTCCAATGCGACGAACACGACCGAGTTCACGCTCCTCGACGACGGCGTGTTCGAGCTGCGATCCTGGTTCATCTTCCTCGACGCCGACCCGCCGCTGCTCGAAAACGCGCAGGCCCTGCTGACGTTCGAACTCTCCGATCCGGACGATCCGGCGCGCTCCGTCCGAATCACGCGCAACGTCCGCCTGGCATTCTAGGACTCTCGCCACGCGCGCACGTCGATCCGCCGCGACGCGCCGCGATCCGCAATTCACCTTGCCCGCCGCGGCGGGGCCTGCAATAATCGTTTCATGGCTCGGATTGCCTCCTGTGTCGCGCTCTTCCTGACGCTGGCCTGCCCGGCACTGTGTCACTTTGTCGAGCCCGCGGCGAACGAGCCCGCGCTCACGCTCCCCGGCGAGCCGGCCGCTCCGTGTTCGACCTGTCCGCACGACTTGCCGCAATCGCCGGCCGATCCGTGCGAGGACAACTCGTGCCTGTGCTCGCCGTTCCTGCGCATTGAGCTTCGCCCGGACCAGCGGGACGACACGCTCGCCGCGCACCTGGCGGTGTTCGCGCCGTCGAGCCTGGCTTCGGAACTGGTCCCGGCGTGCGCCGAACGAGCGAGTCCCGCGTCCGTCTCATCCTGGCCACCATTCCAACCTGCATCCGCCGGTATTTTGCCGCTTCTGATCTGATGCACTTCCGCTCCGCGCTGCTCCATTGACTTCGAACGACCATTCGAACGCTCGCTCCGCGCGCCCGTGCGGCGCGGAGAACGCTCGGCGATGACGCGGCGCTTCCGTGGAGCCGCGAGCGCGGCCGCGCGGTCCAGCGCTGCCGCTCCGATCGCCGCGGAACGTGTGAATCCGCGTAGTGACGCGAACGCACGACGTTTCCCCGTCACCGCAGGGAGAGTCCGAGATGAAATCGCATCAGCACAGGCTCCGCGCGGCGGCGACGGCGCTCGCGGCCGCGATCTTCGCCGTCGGTTGCCAGCCGGCATCGACGCCGTCCGGCGCGTCCGCGGGGCCCGGAATCGCGTCGCTGGGACCGGAAACCAGCCCGGTGAAACCGGTGCTCGACAAGGGATGGTGCGGCGGGCACGGCGTGCCTGAATCGGTGTGCACGCGCTGCGACTTGTCGCTGGTTTCCACGTTCAAGGCGGCGGGGGACTGGTGCGAACAGCACGACCTGCCGCGGTCGCAGTGCGCGCAATGCGCTCCGGAGGTGGCGGCGCGTTGGGCGTCGCTGAATCCGGCTACCGCCGGGGCGCACGCCGAAGATGACGGCCACGGTCACGCGCACTCCGACGAGGGTGATGCGAGCGGGGCGCCGCGCGCTGCGCCGGAGGCGTGGTGCTACGAGCACGGCGTGCGCAAGGCAGTCTGCACGCGCTGCGACAAGTCGCTGATCGCGGAGTTCAAGTCGCGGAATGACTGGTGCGCCGAGCACGGCGTCCCGGAGACGCAGTGCACGCTGTGCAACCCGCAGGTGCGCGCGGTTTGGGAGGGGCAGCGGCCGGAAGCTCCGGCGCCCGGTGCGCCGGATCGCGCGCCGATTGTGACGATCGAGCGCGACGGTCGGCGCTTCGCCAGCGGCGAGAACGATCCGCTTTGCCTGATTGAGTCATCGATCATTCGCTTTCTGGACGCGGGCATCGTTCGGCAGGCCGGCATCGAAACGACGCCGGCTCAGCCGCGGCGACTCTCGGCGGCGATCGACGTGCCGGCCGAACTGGAGTTCGACGCGACGCGGGTGACGCGCGTGCCGTCGATGGTCGGGGGCGTGGCGCGCGAGGTCCGCGCGAGCCTGGGCGACGTGGTGCAGGCCGGCGACCTGCTGGCGGTGCTCGACAGCGCCACGCTGGGCGAGGCGAAGAGCGCCTACATCGAGCGGCTCCAGAACGTTCGGGTGGCCGAGGCTGAACATCAGCGCGTGAAGACCGCCAGCGACGGCGCGACGCGCCTGCTGGCGGAGGCGGCGATATCGGCCACGCCGGCCGAGATTCACCAGCGGCTGGAGGGCGTGATCGTGGGCGAGGCGAAGGCGACGCTGCTGCGGTCGCACGCGGAGTTTCAGCTCGCGCGGGCGGAAGCGGTGCGCGTCGAGCGGCTGTTCGAGCAGCGCGTCAGTTCGGAGAAAGAGCTTCAGACCGCGCGGGCGGAGCTGGCGGCGGCCGAGGCGGAGTTCCTGGCGATTCGCGAGGAGGTCGCGTTCGCCAGCGAGCGCGATCTTCTCTCCGCGGAGCGCGGTCTGCGCGTCGCGCGCAGCGAGCTGGAGGCGGCGCAGCGCCGGCTGCACATTCTGGGGCTGAGCGGCGAACAGATCGCCGACGTCGATTCGGAACCGCTCGAAGCGCTGTCTCGCTACGAGCTGCGCAGCCCGGCCGCGGGGCGGATCGTCGAGCGGTCGGTCACGCCGGGCGAGGCGATCGACGGCGCGCAGACGCTGTTTGTCCTCGCCGACACGACCACGCTCTGGCTGGTGGCGAGCGCTGCGGAGCGCGATCTGCCCGCGCTGCGCGTGGGGCAGGCGGCGTTGTTCACCGTGGACGGACTGCCGGGGCGCGCGTTCCAGGGAAATCTCAACTGGATCAGCAGCGAAGTGGACGCGACCAGCCGGCTCGTGCCGGTTCGGGCGGAGCTGTCGAATCCGGACGGTCTGCTGCGCGCCCACATGTTCGGACGCGCGCGGATCATCCTGCACGATTCCAACGAAGTGCTGAGCGTGCCGATCGAGGCCGTTCAGACGGACGGGTGCTGCCAGGTCGCCTTCGTGCGGGAGTCCGACGACGTGTTCGCGCCGCGCAAGCTGCGGCTCGGCGCGCAGGCCGGCGGGTACGTCGAGGTGCTCGGCGGGCTGGCGTCCGGCGAGCAGGTGGTGACGGTCGGCAGCTTTCTGCTGAAGACCGAGATTCTCAAGGGCAGCATCGGCGCCGGCTGCTGCGAAGTCGATCCGGGGAGGTAGGCGTCGATGCTCAACGCGCTGATCGCCGGTTCGCTGAGCAACCGGATGTTCGTCATCGGGGTCGCGCTCGCGGTCGCCGTGGCGGGGATCTACTCGGCGACGCGCCTTCCGGTCGACGCGTTCCCGGATACGACGCCCGTTCAGGTTCAGATCAATACGGTCGCTCCGTCGCTCAGTCCGACCGAGGTCGAGCAGCAGATCACGTTCGCGATCGAACAGGTGATCAGCGGACTTCGCGGGCTCGAACAGGTTCGCTCCATCTCGAAATTCGGGCTGTCTCAGGTGACGGTGATTTTCGAGGACGGCACGGACATCTACCTCGCCCGCCAGCTTGTCACGGAGCGTCTGGCGACGGTCGAGTTTCCCGAGGCACAGGCGCGCCCCGCGCTCGGCCCGGTCGCGACCGGGCTGGGCGAGGTCTTTCACTATGTCCTGACCAGCCAGGCGCACTCGCTGACAGAGCTGCGTTCCATCCAGGACTGGATCATCAAGCCGCAGCTTCGCAGCGTGTCCGGCGTGGCCGAGCTGAACAGCTGGGGCGGACTGGAGCGCCAGTACCAGGTGCTGGTCGATCCCGACAAGCTGCTCAAGCACGGGCTGACGCTGCTCGACGTGTTCGAGGCTCTCCGCCGGAACAACGCCAACGTCGGCGGCGGCGTGCTGACGCGGGCCGGTGGCGTGCTGCTCGTTCAGGGCGTCGGTCGGCTGGAATCGCTCGAGCAGATCGGCGACGTGGTGATCGCCGCCCGCCACGGCGTGCCGGTCTACGTCCGCGACATCGGCCAGCCGGTCGAGGGGCACGAAATCCGTCGCGCGGCCGTCACGTACGACGGGCAGGGCGAAGCCGTGCTGGGCCTCGGCTTCATGCTCATGGGAGAGAACACGCGCGAGGTCACGCAGCGTCTGAAGGACCGCGTCGAGCAGGTTCGCGCGACGCTGCCCGACGGTGTTCGGCTCACCACCGTTTACGACCGCACCGAGCTGGTCGATCGCGTGCTGAGCACGGTCCAGGTCAACCTGCTCGAAGGCGCGCTGCTGGTCGTCGCGGTGCTGTTCGCGTTTCTCGGCAACCTGCGCGCCGGATTGATCGTCGCGCTCGCGATTCCGCTGTCGATGCTGTTCGCCGCCAACTGCATGCTTCAGGCCGGCATCGCCGGAAGCCTCATGAGTCTGGGCGCGATCGACTTCGGCCTGATTGTGGACAGCTCCGTCATTCAGGTCGAGAACTGCATGCGCCGCCTGGCACACGCGCCACCCGGGCGATCCAAGCTCGAGACGGTGCGCGACGCGGCAATCGAAGTGCGTAAGCCCACGCTTTTCGGCGAACTCATCATCCTCATCGTCTACCTGCCGATCCTCACGCTCGAAGGCATCGAAGGGAAGATGTTCCGGCCGATGGCGCTCACCGTCATCTTCGCGCTGCTCGGCTCGCTGATTCTGTCGCTCACGCTCGTGCCGGCGCTGGCCAGCCTCATGCTGCCGGCCCGGCCGCGCGAACGCGATCCCTGGCTGGTCCGCCTGGCGAAGCGGGCCTACGCGCCGGTGCTCGAATTCGTGCTGCGCCGCCGGGCTGTGGTGCTGAGCGCCACGCTCGCGGCCGCGGTCGCCGGCGGCGTGCTCGCCACGCGGCTGGGCACGGTGTTCATCCCGCGCCTGTCGGAAGACGCCATCGTCATCAACACGGTGCGGCTGGCGGGCGTGTCGGTCGAGGAATCGGTCCGCTACGGCACGCAGATCGAGAAGCTGCTGCTTCGAGAGTTCCCCGACGAAATCCGGCACATCTGGTCGCGCACCGGCACCCCCGAAGTCGCCACCGACCCGATGGGCGTCGAGCTGTCCGACGTATTCCTCACGCTCACGCCGCGCGCGCAGTGGAAGCGCGGACGGACGCAGGCGGAGCTGGTGGACGCAATGCAGGCGGCGCTGGCCGGCATGCCGGCGATGCGCGTGCTGTTCATGCAGCCGATCGAGCTGCGCGTGAACGAGATGATCGCGGGCATCCGCAGCGATCTGGGCGTGAAGGTGTTCGGCGACGACTTCGCGCAGATCGAGGCCGTCTGCCGGCAGGTGGAGCAGCTGCTGTCGCAGATTCCCGGCGCCGTCGACGTGACGGTCGAGCAGATGACCGGCCAGCCGGTGCTGGAGATCACCGTTCGGCAGGATCAGTTGGCGCGGTTTGGCGTGCCGGCGGCCGACGTGCTCGACTTCGTGGCGACGATCGGCAACGTGCAGGTCGGCGAAATCCGACAGGGGCAGGTGCGGTTTCCGCTCGCCGTGCGGCTGCCGGACGCCTACCGGTCCGACCCGGAGCGGATCGGACGCCTGCTCGTGCCTACGCCCAGCGGACAGCGCATTCCGCTGGCGCGGCTGGCAGACCTGACCGTCGTCGAGGGACCGTCCACGATCAACCGCGAGTGGAGCAAGCGCCGCGGCATCGTGCAGTGCAACGCGCGCGGGCGCGACATCGGCGGGCTGGTGGCCGAGGCGCAGCGACGCATCGCCGAGCAGGTGACGCTGCCGCCGGGCTATTACGTGATGTACGGCGGGCAGTTCGAGCATCTTCAGCGGGGCGCGAACCGGCTCATGATCGTGGTGCCGGCCGCCCTCGCGCTGATCTTCACGCTGCTGTATCTCACGTATCGCCGTATGACCGACGTGCTGCGGATCTTCATGACGCTGCCGCTGGCGGCCGTCGGCGGCGTGGTCGCGCTGCATCTGCGCGACCTGCCGTTCAGCATTTCGGCCGGCGTGGGCTTCGTGGCGATGTCCGGCGTGTCCGTGCTGGGCGACATGGTGTTCGTCTCGTTCCTGCGCGACCTGCTGGCCGCGGGAATGCCGCCGCTGGCCGCCATCCGCGAAGCGGCGATGACGCGGCTGCGCCCGGTGCTGATGACCGGGCTGGTGGCCGGCCTCGGATTCGTGCCGATGGCGTTCAACACGGGCGTCGGCGCCGAGGTTCAGCGCCCGCTGGCGACGGTCGTGATCGGCTGCGTCTTGACGTCGACGCTGCTGACGCTGCTGGTGCTACCGGTGCTCTACACGCTGCTGTCGCGCGGGACGAACGGTGTACCCGGCGCGGACGAAGGCGCGTCAGCGGCGCGCGAGCCGGCGGCGCAGCCGAACTAGGGTCGTGCCTCATCGAACACGCTGCGTATCGGAAACCGAGCCGCGACCGTCAAGGAGCGGGGAACGGGACACGGCAGCGTTGCAGCCAGCCCCTGCATCGTCACAGTCGCGCCTCCGAAACCGAGCCGCGACCGTCAAGGAGCGGGGAACGGCAGCGTAGCGGGCCGCCCCCCGCTCCCTCACGGTCGCGGCTCTGAATCTCGCAGCGAATCCGAGGCACGACGCTAAGACGTTCCGAAGCCGAATCCGCCGATGCGGTAGGCCGTCGCAATCGCCAGCGCGAAGAAGATCAAGTCGGCCGGCGCAAAACTGAACGTGAAGAAGGCCCAGAACTGCGCGCCCTGGATGTCCTGGACCAATTCCGCCAGGCGCTCGTCGAACTCGTGCGCGATTTCCTCGTCCGACATCGACGCGTACTCGCGCTCGGCCTGCTTGCGAGCCGCTTCGCGCGCATCTTTGCGCGCCTGCTTCACCAGCTCTTCCGGAGAACTGTCCGGAAGATCCGGATACCTGAAGTACTCGTCGGCCTTCTGTTCGACCAGCACGTCGCGACGGTGCTGTCGCATCCGCGTCTCACGCTCTTCCGCAGACATGGCTTCCACACGCGTGCGCGATTCGATCAGCACGCGATCGAACTCAGCTTCCCAGCGCTCCCAGTCCTCGTTCGGATCGATCGGAACGGCCGCCGCTTCCATCTGATCGTTCGCCAGCACGGATGCGAGCATCTCCGTTCGATCGTGCACCGAATTCGTGACCTCGAAGTACGGTTGAAAGACCACGTAGAACAGCAGGACTTTCGCCCCCACGATCGACGCCACCGCCAGCAGCGCCGCCACCACGCCGGCCGTCGAATCCGCCTGGCGATTGCCCGCGTACATCCCTGCGCCGACAATCAACCCGACCCCCCAGGCGATCCAGCCGATCTCATAGTTCGTCGCGTACGCAATCCCGAACCACACTCCGGCGCCGACCACCGCGCAGACCGCGCTCGCCGCAAACCCCGCCACGAAGGTTCCGCCCAGCAGCGATCCCACTCCGCCCAGCGCACCCGCGGCCGCGCCGGCCATCGTAGCCCCCGAACCTCGAGCGCCTTGCCCGGTGATAGGGTCCGCCCCGCAAGTCGGACACTTGGCGGAGGCGGTCGGCGCCGCCGCCCCGCACGCCACGCAGGGCCGAAACGCCGCGGGCGCCGGCGCGCTCGCGGCTGTCCCGGCGCCCAGCCCTGCGAACAGGTCCTCGCCATCCGCGCCGGCTGCGTCACTCGGCACCCTGGCGCCCGGCACGACCGTCACCGCGCCGCATGCCTTGCAGCGCACTTTCTTTCCGGCGGTCGAGGAGGGCGACTTCAGCGTGGTCTGGCACTGACTGCACGGGAATCGCGTCACGTCCGCGCTCGCGGGCTGCGGAGCAGGGGCGGCGGCTTCCACACCGGCTGGCGAAGCGGAGTCCACGACGAACGTGACGCCGCACTTCGGGCAGCGTGCCTTCTTTCCGACCACGGCAACCGGCACGCGAAGCCTGGCGTGACACGAAGTGCATTGCGCTTCGACACGATCGCCGACAGGTCCGGACATGTTGGATGCTCCTGAGATCCGCCACCGCGCGGCATCCCACGCACATGACGAATGCCGATGAAGCGGTTCGACCGGTGCGCGAATGCGCCCGAGACATCATACCGATTGCTCCCATGCCGCGAGAACGTGTCATAACTCAAAAGTACAACACCCTGCCCGTAAGGCAGATGCCTCTTCGCCCCCCCCCCCCCCCCCCCCCCCCCCCCCCCCCCCCCCCCCCCCCCCC
>CAZKJT010000011.1:0-30796 GCA_964553225.1 uncultured Planctomycetales bacterium
GGTCCCCCATCGGACAAGAAGGAAGAAGGAAAGACCGGTCGGAGACCGGTCCCCCGAAGAATTGGGGAGCGCGGGCGGATCGCACGCTCGCGGTCAGCGCTGCGCGGCCTGCTTCAGCTTTCGCGCGTTGGCGATCACTTCTTCCTGCACGTCGCGCGGGGCCGGGCGGTAGCAGGCGAACTCCATGCTGAACGTGCCGCGGCCCTGCGTCATGGAGCGCAGGTCGGTGGCATAGCCGAACATGCGCGAGAGCGGCACTTCGGCCGAGATGACCGTTCCGTCCGACTTCATTTCGGTGCCGAGGATCATGCCGCGGCGCGAGTTCAGATCTCCCACGACCGGGCCCTGGAAGTCGGTCGGCACCTCGATCTCGACCTTCATGATCGGCTCGAGGATCGCCGGCTTCGCGGCCAGGTACGCCTGCTTGAAGCCCTCGCGGGCCGCAAGCTGGAACGCCAGATCCGAAGAGTCGACCGAGTGCGACGAGCCATCCTCGAGGATCATCTTCACGCGCACCACGGGATAGCCGGCCAGCGGGCCGACCATGCGGGCGTGCTGGAAGCCCTTGTCGCACGAGGGGATGTACTCCGTCGGAATGCGTCCGCCGAAGACCTTGTTCTCGAACACGTATTCCTCGGTCGCATCGTCGGGAAGCGGCTCGAGCGATCCGACGACATGGCCGTACTGGCCGGACCCGCCGGTCTGCTTCTTGTGTTTGTAGTCGAACTTGGACGGCTGGGTCGGCGCCTCGCGGTAGTTGACCTTCGGCGCGCCGACCGTCACCTCGACGCCGTACTCGCGCTTGATGCGCTCGACGTAGATTTCGAGCTGAAGCTCTCCGACGCCGCTGATGATGGTCTCGCTCGACTCCTGATCGGTCCGGACGTGGAAGGTCGGGTCTTCACGGACGAAGCGGGCCAGCGCCTTGCTCAGCTTGTCGCGTTCGCCGCCCTTGCCGACGCTGATTGCCAGCGAAATCACCGGCGCAGCGGCGTGAATGCTTTCGAGCGAGTAGTTCAGGGCGTCGTCGCAGAACGTGTCGCCCGTGGCACAATCGACGCCCACGAACGAAACGATATCGCCGGCGCAGGCTTCGTCCACGTCCTCGCGGTCGTTGGCGTGCATCCGGACCATTCGGCCGACGCGCATGCTGCGGCGAACGCGCGTGTTGCGGATGGTTTCGCCCTTGCGGAGGCGACCCTGATAGACGCGCGTGTACGTAAGCTGGCCGAACGCCTCGTCCACCAGTTTGAAGGCCATGCAGACCAGCGGCGCGTCCGGGTCGGCCGTCATGGCGACCTCGGCGCCGTCGTTGTCGTTGTCCTTGGCGTAGTACATGCGGTCGAGCGGCGAGGGCAGGTAATCGACGATGGCGTCGAGCAGCGGCTGCACGCCCTTGTTCTTGAACGCCGAGCCCATCATCACCGGGACGATTTCGCGGCCGATCGTGAGCCGACGGATGACCTTCTTGAGCTGTTCGAGGGTCACCGGCTGCTCGCCGAGGATCTGCTCCATCAACTCGTCGTCATAGAGCGACAGCGCGTCGAGCATGCCGCTGCGGGCGCGTTCGGCCTCGTCCTTCATCGCGTCCGGGATTGGCGCGCGGCGCACCTTCTCGCCCTTCGGGCCGTCGAAATAGATCGCGTCCATCGCGACCAGGTCGATCACGCCTTCGAGCTTGTCCTCCAAGCCGATGGGCAGTTGCAGAGCGACGGTCTCCAGGTTCAGGCGCGTCTCGATCTCGTTGATGACGCGGGCCGGGTCGGCCCCGACGCGGTCGAGCTTGTTGATGAACGCGATTCGCGGGACGTTGTAGCGCTTCATCTGCCGGTCGACCGTCAACGACTGCGACTGCACGCCGCCCACGCCGCACAGCACCAGGATCGCGCCATCGAGCACGCGCAGCGACCGTTCCACCTCGACCGTGAAATCGACGTGTCCGGGCGTGTCGATCAGATTGATCTGGTGGTCGGACCAGCCCACCGTCGTCGCGGCCGACGTGATCGTGATGCCGCGCTCTTTCTCGAGCTCCATGTGGTCCATCGTGGCGCCGTCGCCGGCGCCCTTCACTTCCCCGATCTTGTGAATTCGTCCGCTGTAGAACAGGATTCGCTCGCTCAGCGTTGTCTTGCCCGAGTCGATGTGCGCCGAAATGCCGATGTTGCGAATGTTCTGAATCGCGCTCATGAGTCCTGCTCGTTGCGTGGTCGAATCCTGTGTTACGTTCCGCTCTGCGGAAAGTCCCTGCTGCGTCTGAAGACCTCCCCCATGCCCGCATCGACGCTGGGCGGCTGGGGCTGCTGGTCGCAATCTGCCGGGGGAACTTCGCCCGACGCCGGCGCGGGCTTCCGCCCGCCGCGACGCCGCACGCGTTGTCGGCGACTCCGGCAGGAATCGCCCGGCACTCACTCGTCGGGTGAACAAGCCAAGGCCACCACGACCACACCTGAGACCGCAGGTGCCATCGACTGGCCGACTCACCGACAAGCTGTGGCGAAAAGCATATCGGCAAGTTCGATCGGATTCAAGCCCTTAAGCATCTTCAAGATCGCAATTTACAGAACCCTTGCGCGACTCCGTCGGGCCGCGGTCGGTTTCGTACCGCTCGAACCGCACCTCGTCGTCCATTCATTCACGAAACTATTCACGATTGACAGGACCGCCCCGCTCACTACTCTCTTTCCTGTGAAGCCTTGGGAACTCATGACGCTCATGTGGACGCTTCTTCGCGGAATGATCGAAGAGGCGTCCCCCTGTTTCGAACAGCAACGGATTATCCCGAAGGCCTTCTTTCTTCTCGTGCAGGTCGAGCAGCATCCGCATCCGGCCGACCTTGCGTGGCGCCTCTTGCTGCCGGCCCCGACGGTCAGCCAGATCGTCCGCCAGCTCGAAACGGCCGGTTTGCTGAAGCGCGAAATCGACGCGGTGGACCGGCGCCGCGTTCGCCTGGCGCTCACCGAAGCCGGAGTGCGCGTCCGGGCCGAAATCCAGGAATGCCTTAACCGGACGCTTCAGCCCCGCATCGACCAGTTGAGCCCCGACCAGCTTCACGAGTTGATTACCACCCTGCAATCCATGCGCGAGCATGGCCTGCCTGCGAGGACACGCGATGGACGCCAGCCGCCTTGGAGCGAGAACCGCCCCAACCCGGCCTGACTCGAATCCGCCAAACCGCGCGGAGGCGCGACGCGTCGCATTCCCGCTGTGCTCGTTCGCGGCGGCGATCGCCGTCGTCCTGCCGGCCCTCGCCCAGGGACCGCCCTCGCCCGTTTTGGTCGACCGGGTCGAGATGCGCGACATCCCCGCGACGATCCGACTGGTCGGCACGGTTCTGCCGCAGCGCTCGGCGACCGTCGCGGCCGAGGTGTCCGGCGTGATCGCCGAATGGGTCGCGGACGAGGGCGCGTTCCTGCGCGTCGGCGACGCCATCTGTCGGCTTGATCCACAGCTCGCGACTCTGGCGCTCGACGAAGCGCGCGGCCGGCTTGCGTCGCTTCAGGCGTACGTCCAGGAACTCGAAAACGGCACTCGGGTCGAGGTGATCGAGCAGCTTCGCGCGCAGATGGACGAAGCGCAGGCCATGCTCGAGAAATGGGAGATGGAGCGCCGCCGCGTCGACGACCTTTACGGCCGCAATCAGGCCAGTCTCAAGGAGAAGAACGACACCGACCAGGAATACCTCGCCGGGCAGCGCCGCTTCACGCAGTCTCAAGCCGCCTGGAAGGAGGCCGTCAACGGGCCGCGGCACGAGGAGATCGCCCGGGCCCGCGCCGACGCGCTGGCGCAGCAGGCCGTCGTCGCCCGACTCGAGCGCGACTTGAAAAAAACCGAGGTCCGCGCGCCGTTCGACGGCTTCGTCGTGGCGAAGCGCTCGGAAGTAGGCGAGTGGATTGCGGCCGGCGGCGCCGTGTGTGACATGGTCTCCACCGAGACCGTCAAGATTCGCGCCGACGTGCCCGAGCATGCGGCCGCGTTCGCCCGGTCCGGCGCGCCCGCGACGGTTCGGATCGACGCGCTGAACCGGGTCATCGAGGGCGCGATCGCGCGCGTCATTCCGCGTGTCGCGGAGTCGGCCCGCACGTTCCCGGTTGAGATTGACGTTTCGAACGCGTCACATGACATCTTGCCCGGAATGTTCGCCTGGGCGCACGTGCCGGCAGGCGCTGACGGGCCACGACTGGTCGCCAGCAAAGACGCCGTGGTCGTCCGCGGCGGCGTGCCGCAGGTGTTCGTGGTTCAGACGACGCCCGACGGCGCGCACATCGCGATGCCGATGCCCGTGACGCTCGGACTGGAATGGGAAACGCGCGTCGAGGTTCGAGCCGACGGCCTGACCGAGGGCGCTTTGCTTGTGGTGCGCGGCAACGAGCGGCTGTTCGGGCCGTCGCCCGTACTGCCCCAGCCAATCGGCGGCGCGTCGCCGAGCAGCGCGCCCGCGTCCGCACCGGCAGCCGCCAGCGCCGGCGAAGTTTCCGGGCGCTAGCGCAGCGCGCGGTACACGTATCGAAGAGCAGGGAGACGACGGGTGAACTTGACGCACTTGAGCATCACGCGGCCGGTGCTGATTTCGGTCGGCGTGCTGCTCTTGGTACTTTTCGGCCTGCTCTCGCTGTTCGCAATTCCGGTTCAGTTGACGCCCAACGTGGACGTGCCGGTCGTCACCGTCACCACATTCTGGCGCGGTGCGACGCCGGCCGAGGTCGAGCGCGAGATCGTCGAACGGCAGGAGGAGCAGCTCCAGAGCGTGAAGGGCGTCACCAAGATGACCAGCTCGAGCGTGGACAACCAGGCCACGATCACGCTCGAATTTGTGGTCGGAGTGGACAAGTCCGAGGCGCTTCGCGACGTAGCCGACAAGCTCCGACAGGTGACCGGATATCCGCCGGACGTGGACGAGCCGACCATCCAGGCGGCCGATTCGTCGGTCGACAACCCGATCGCCTGGCTGATTCTCTACTCGGAGAGCGATTCCGCCAGCGGCGAAGTCCGCAAGCTGGCCGACTTTGCGGAGGACTACATCAAGCCCTATCTCGACCGCGTGCCGGGCGTGGCGTCGGTCTCGGTCTACGGCGGGCTCGAACGCGAAATGCAGGTCCGCGTCATCGCCGGCGAGCTTGCGGCGCGGCGGCTCACGTTCGAACAGTTCGTCGGCGCGCTGCAGCGCCAGAACGAGAACATCTCGGCCGGCACGCGTACGCAGGGCAAGCGCGACGTCACGATCCGAACGGTCGGCAAGTACGAATCCACGCGTGAGATCCTGGACACCGTCGTCGCGTACACCGACGCCGGTCCGGTCTACGTCCGCGATGTCGCCGAAGTCGAGCTGGGCTACGCCGAAGCCACGTCGATGGTGCGCAGCCGAGGGCAGTTCGTGCTGGCGTTTCCCGTGCGGCGCGAAACCGGCACGAACGTGATCGAGGTGATGAACGGCGTTCGAGACGCCATCGCACGGGTCAATCGCGAAGTGCTCGAATCGCGTCAGATGCGCCTTGAAATGACGCAGGTCTACGACGAGACCCTCTACATCGATCAGTCGATCGCGATGGTCAACGAAAACATCGTGTACGGCGGCGCGCTGGCGATCGCGGTGCTGCTGCTGTTCCTGCGGAACTGGCGCGCGACGCTGATCGTCGCGCTCGCGATCCCCGTCTCGGTGATCGGAACGTTTGTGCTGGTCGCCGCGCTGGGTCGTACGCTGAACGTGATCTCGCTGGCCGGCATCGCGTTTGCGGTCGGCATGGTGGTCGATAACGCGATCGTGGTTCTCGAGAACATCTACCGCCATTACCAGATGGGCAAGTCCGCCGCACAGGCCGCCTACGACGGCACGGTCGAGGTCTGGGGCGCGGTGCTGGCGGGCACGCTGACGACGATGGCTGTCTTCATCCCTGTCATTTTCATCGAGGAGGAGGCCGGCCAGCTCTTCCGCGACATCAGCGTCGCCACGGTTGCGGCCGTCGGCCTGTCGCTGCTGGTGTCCGTCACGGTCATTCCGCCGCTCGCCGCGCGCCTGCTGGGCCGCCGTCGCGCGAGCAGCGACCTCGCCGGACACGCCGGCCACGGGCCCATGTCTCGCGCGCTCGCCGCGTTGAATCGCGCGCTCGCCCGGCGCCGCGCCGTCGGCATCCTGGCGGTGGCCGGCGCGACGGCCGGCTCGCTCGGCCTCACCCCCCTGCTCGTGCCCGACACGACGTACCTGCCGGCCGGCAACCGCAACCTGGTCTTCGGGTTCCTGCTGACGCCGCCGGGCTACAGCCTCGACGAGTACGAGCGCATGGCCTACGTCATCGAGGAATTCATCAGCCCCTACTGGGAAGCCGAGGACGGCTCGCCGGAGAAAGCGGCGCTCGACGCGCGCTGGACCGAGCTCGTCAACGGCATGCTGCAAGCCGGCGCCATACCGGAACTGAGCGGGCCGCCCGCGTCGATTCTCGACATCGACGGATATCTGAAACGCGAGCGCAGCCGACGCGAGTGGCTCGCCCCGCCGCCGCTGATCGACAACTTCTTCTTCGTCTCCTTCAACGGCGGCTGCTTCATGGGCGCGTCCAGCCGGGACGCGGCCCGCGTCAAACCGCTGGTGAAGCTGCTCAGCGCCGCCGGCCAGCAGATTCCCGGCGTATTTCCCGTCTTCTTCCAGACGCAGATCTTCTCGTTCGGCGGCGGAAACACGGCCGAGGTCGTCCTGCGCGGCGACAACCTGAATCACGTCGTCGGCGCCGCCGACGCGCTCTTCGTCGAATGCATGCAACGCTTCGGATTCCCGCAGCCCTCGCCGCGCAATTTCAATCTCGGGCGGCCGGAGCTCCAGGTCTTCGTGAATCAGGAGCGTGCCGGCGACCTGGGCCTGCGCGCCACCGAGGTCGGTCGGATCGTCGAGGCCTGCGTGGACGGATCGTACGTCGGCGACTACCGCGACGAGGGAGGCAACATCATCGACCTGCGCCTTTACGTGCGGGGCCAGCAGGGCGAGCCGACCGGGCGGATCGCGCAGGTGCCGGTCTATACGCCCGCCGGGCACGTCGTGCCGCTGTCGGCTGCGGTCGATCTGGTCCAGACCACGGCGCTCGAGGAGATCAATCACACCGAGCGGCAGCGATCGGTATCCCTGACCATCAACCCGCCCGAAGCGACTGCGCTCGAGGAGGTCATCCGCCAAATCACCGGCGAGATCGAACCGCGTCTGCGGAGCGCCGGCGCGATCCCGCCGGACGTGCTGCTGAGCCTGACCGGAAACGCCGACAAACTTGTCGCGGCGCGCAATACCATGATCGGCGAGTGGCGCGGCTGGACGCTCCAATCGCTCGTGAACCTGCTCGGCAGCCGGTTCGTGCTCTCTCTCATCATCACGTATCTGCTGATCGCCGCGCTCTACGAAAGCTGGATCTATCCGCTGGTCATCATGTTCAGCGTGCCGCTGGCGATGCTCGGCGGGTTCCTCGGGCTGCGCATCGCGCAAATCGCCACGCTGCTCACAACCGACCAGCCCGTGCAGCAGCTCGACGTGCTGACCTTCCTCGGCTTCATCATTCTGGTCGGGATCGTCGTCAACAACGCCATTCTGCTGGTGGACCAATCGCTTCAGAACCTGCGAATCCACGGCATGCCGCTCCATGACGCCGTCGCCGAGGCCTCGCGGACACGCCTGAGACCCGTCCTCATGACCAGCCTGACAACCATCTGCGGCCAGTTGCCGCTCGCCCTTATGCCCGGCGCCGGCAGCGAGCTCTATCGCGGACTCGCGGCCGTCATGCTCGGCGGGCTGAGCGTCGCCACCCTCGGAACCCTCGTCGTCGTGCCTGCCGCGCTCTCGCTCATCGCTGCCATTCGCGAGCGCTCGCGCGGCCGGGCCACGCCCGAACCGGCGGTCGTCGCCTCGGTCGAATCCTGAGCATGCAGCATTGAACCCGGCCGCAGGATCGCCGGTCGTCCGGACCTCAGTCGCGTTCCCATCCGCGCCGCGTGCTCCTTCGAGCGGCGCGCCTAGCCGAGCCGCGACCGCGAGGGAGCGGTCTTCTCCGGCTTCCGTCCGCCCGCCTTTGAAGCCGCGCTACGGCCGATGCCAGGCCGAGCAGCGCACGCACAGTGGACGCCCGTCCAGCGCCATCTCCGCGTGGTCGGCCAGCAGTTCGCGCCGCGCGGCGCTCGACCAGATGTCGCGCAGCGATTCGCGCGTCCAGTCGCCGAGACTCGTCTGCCCACGAGCATCCTGCGAGCACCACGGCACGTTCCCATCCGCCAGCAGCAGCAGCCGCGACGCGAGCCTTCGGCACGGCCCGCGTACCAGCGGCGCGCTCGCGATCAAACCGTCCGGTTCGAGCAATCCGCAATAGTCGTCATATCCAGCGATCACCGCGCCCGCCGCGCCGGAGGTCCACGCGTCGAAGAACGGCTCGATCTCCGCCAGCGTCGCGGCGCACCGCGTGATGCGGCAAACGACCAGCGGACGCGGCCGCTTCCGGTCCCGGCGCGCGTCCAGCAGGCGCTGCACGTTCGCCCGCGCCCGCTCGAACCCGTCTACGCCGTTCACTCGTCGATAGGTCTGCGGCGTATGCGAATCGAGCAGCACCTCGACCACGTCCACGCGCTGCTCGAAGAGCGCGGCGAACGCCTCGTCCGGCAGGTCCAGCAGCGGAGTGGCGAGCCCCAGCCCGAACACGCCCGCGGCGCGGATGTTCCGCAGCACGTCCGCCACGCGCGGGTGAGCGAGCGGGTCGCCGTGCCCGCCCAGGAACACGAGCCGATCGTCATAGCCCGCCAGCTCTTTCAGGACGCACGACAACGCGCTCAGATCTTCAAGATGACGATGCCCCGCGCGACCGCCGCGCGGCCGCAGCGTCGTCTCGGGTAGAGGATCATCGGTCGTCAGCTCGATCTCGACCTCCACCGGAAGATCGCCGGCGCGCGTCGCCGCGGCCTCGCGAAGCGCCGCACACACAGACGCGGCGTCCGCGTCTTCGCCGCGCGCCGAGAACGCCAAGCTCAGCAGATCCGCTGAGCGCAGTTGATCGGCCGAGAGGCGCGCCCGAGTCTGCGCCACCTCCGCGGCGATCGGCACGCACGGGGCGCGCGTGATCGGATCGCCGACCGGCATCTCCGGGCGGTAGGTCAGCAGAATTCCCACCGGCCAGCGGTTCTCGACCAGCTCGCGCACGCATTCTCGCGTCATTAACACGCCGGCGATGCCGGGCGGCGCCTGGGTGAATACGAACCGCGCCGCCGCCGGCTCGCGCCGCGCGCGATCGATCATCTCCATCGCGATGTTCGGATCGAGCGCGGCCTGGTGCCCGTCGAGACAAAGGACCGCGTCCGCGTTTCCGGCGTTGAAGACGTGCGCGACCGCCAGCGGCTCGACAAATTCGTCAAACCACGTCGCGCCGGTCAGTCCCCCGCGCCACGCGTCGACGTTCCATTTCCGCCCCGCGCTCAGCAGCTCGCGCCGCGGACGTTCGCCGCTGTCCACCGCCAGCAGCTCGAAGCCGGGCGTCGCATCCGCGCGAAGCAGCGCTTGCTCGCCCGCCTCGCGGTCGCGCGTCCGCACCACCAGCAATTTCCGCTGCACGCCGGCGATCGCGGCCGCGCGCCGCAGCGTGTGATCGATTACGCGTCGCGAGCCGAGCATCCGGTCCAGCCGGCTGGCGTCGCCCCAGGCGTTCTCGACGAAATCAGCGAAGACGGCGACGTGAATGTTCATGCCGGCGAGCTCCGCAAGCGCTCGCGCGCCGTGGGCAGGACCTCGCGCATGAAACGACAGGTTTCGAGAAACGCCGCGACGTGGTCACGGTCGCGCTCCAGCCGCGCGCGCGCGACTTCCGCCGTCTCGCGCTCGGGCGAGCCGATGCGCCGGTCAGCGCTGTGGCGACGGAGCTGCCCTTCGGCCGAAACGTCCGCGACCAGCCGGTACATCTCGTCGTAGCGCTGAATCCGAACGCGCAGCGCGTCCACTTTCGCGACCAGGCGATTGAATTCGTCCGGGCGATCGACGCGCTGCGCAAGCTCGGCAAGCAGCGCGAGCATCTGCTCGGAAATCCGCGTCAGCTCATTCAGCTCGGCGATGCGCGCGTCCAGCGCGCGGACGACGGCTTCTTTCTCGGCCTCCGAAATCTCGGACGCGCTCGACGAGAATCGGCTCGCGTCGATCGGACACGTGCAGAAACGCCGCGCCGCTTCCGCCAGCGGCATCGCCTCGATCTCGGGCAGCGCCAGCCCCCCTTCCGTGCACTGAACCACGCGCTGCGGCGCGGCCGCGAAGTCCTTGCGGAATTGCTCGTAGTACGTCAGCAGCAGGTCGTCGGTGTAGATCGCCGCGCCGTGCAGATCGACCGATCGCTTGAGGATCGGACGATTGCGGACGATGCGTTCCCACTGTTTCGACTCGACGGTCTGAAAGCGGTTCAGCTCCGGCGCCCAGATGTCTTCGATCGGGCTGCCCGGCAAATAGAACAGCCCTTGCGTGAACGCCAGGTCCTGCCCCACCAGCAGAATCGGATCGCAACCCAGGTGTTGCGCGAGGTAGAACGCCAGGTGCGCCACCGTCGTGCCGGCCGGAAGCCCGCCGCGGCGCGGCGCCGCACCGCGAAGAAGGCGATCGAAGTAGCCGTGATGAAGCACGAAGCGCTGCCCGTCGAATGCGTCCAGCACCAGCGGCGACGCCTTCGGCTCCGCCACCAGCGCGCAGCGCCCCGCCGCGCACGCCGCTCGGAAGAACTCCAGCGACACGTCGTGAAAATCGAGGCTCGTCACGAAATGCGGCCTGCATCCGGACGCCAGAAGCGGCTTGTACACGGTTTGCACCGCGATGACGACCGCCCGCTCCCGCAGTTCCGCCAGCAGCGGAAGATGCCTGGCGAGCGACGGTCCGGCCGCCACCACGATCGCCGGCATCCCGGCCGCGCGGCTCTTCAGCGCGTTGACATCGGCCGACGCCAGGTAGTGCGGGAGGTTCATCACCACGTTGCGAAACGTCTTCTGCGACGTCTTCAGCAGCGTGAGCATCTGCATGCGCTGATAGGCGACAAAGTCGCTGACCTGTGCGCGAATCCGCTGAGCGAAGTCCAACCCCTTGCGGCGCGTATGCGGCGGCTCCAGCAATTGGAATCCGAGCAGCATGTCGGCGTTGCACCGCGAGAGCTTCTCATGCAGCTCGCTCTTCTCGGCCGACCGCAGAAAGATCATCCGCCCGGACAGGATGGGCGTTGAGAAATCGTGAACGCACAGCGCCGCCTTCAGCAACGCCGGATCGCTCTCCGCCACGATCAGCACCGGCTCGCTGCGCAGCCGCTCGAGCGCCGCCGGCAGGTAGCCCAGACCCATCCCCGCGATGACGTAGGTCGCGTTCTCATCGCCCGGCAGCGCGTGGACCGCGCGCTCGGCCTCGCCCGACGGCTCGTATCGGCTGTGAAGCCAGACTTCCGGGCCGTCGTCCGCCGCCACCCGCGCCGTCCACTCGCCGCTCTTCGCCGGTTCCAGCGTCGGCAGCCGCGCAGCGGGCAACGCGTCGAGCTCGGCCGCGAGCGCCGCGTCGCGCCGATAGAGCGCCGCGAGATTCCCGACCAGCCGCTCCCGCAGCCGCGCCGGCGCGTCGCACTGATCCGGCGCCTGGTTCGAAGGCGGTAGTGGGTTCATCGTCCTGCTCCCCCGGCGGCGCGGCGGCGGCCTATTCGCCGGGCGACGACGCGCGAGTGACACGGGCGAGGGCGCGATTGGCCATCGCGCCGATGACGACGAGCACAGCGACGGTGACCACCAGCCCCGCCACCCACAGCCACGGCTGCTGGATCTCGGCGAACGTGAGCGCTTTCAGGCGCGACGCCGCGAACACCGCCACTGCGGTGCGCGGCGCCATGCCGATCAGCGTCCCGAGCGCGTAGAGCGCGAACGGCACGCGCGTCGCGCTGAGCAGCAGGTTTACCATGGCGAACGGCGAATTGGGCGGCAGGCGCACCAGCGTCACGAGAAGCAACGTTTTCCAAGGGCCGCTCTGCAACAGCTCGTCGTAAACCGCCTTCCAGCGCGGGTGCTCCGCGATGATCGCGACCACGCGGTCGCCGGACGCCCATCGCGCCACGACGTATCCAATCGTCGAGCCGCCCACGAATCCGAGAAGCGCCGCCGGAAAGCCGAGCGCGAATCCGAAGGCCCAGCCACCCAGCACAGCCTGCGCATAGGTAGGAAGCAACGCCAGCCCCGCCGCCAGCGAAAAGCCCCCCACGTATAGGAACCACCCGACGCCCTCGTGCCCGCGAAGCCACTCCCCCACCGGGTTCAGCGTCGCCAGCAGGACAAAACCACCCAACGCCGGCATCGTGGCCGCAACGACCGCGAGCGGACCGGCCGGCCCCAGCTTGCGGAGCGTCGCGACCGCGTCCAGCGTCTCCGGACCGGCGGCGGCTTTAGCCGGCGGAGACGGCGTGTTGGGCTCACGTGGTGATTCGACCATGCCGGATGGTACCGGTGCGCTGGGCGAATTGGGAATGTCGCTGACCGGCTTCGACGCCGCCTGCGCGCCACGGCCCGGCACGGTACAATTCGCGTTTGCGGCCGCGGTCGCTCGCGGTTCAGCCCATCTCCTGAGTGCGGCCCTCGGCGCTATCCACGCGCAGCGCGCCGTGGCGCGGGTCGGATTGCGGCCGAATGGAGTCCGTGCATGGCGTCGAACGGTTCCAAGCTTCATCGCATCGGAATTCTCACTGGCGGCGGCGACTGCCCGGGACTGAACGCCGTCATTCGCGTGGTAGCGAAAGCGGCGATCAACATCCTGGGCATCGAGGTGCTGGGCATCGAGGATGGATTCCTCGGGTTGATCCGAAATCGCATGCGTGTGCTGCACAACGACGACGTCTCGAACATCCTGACGGTCGGCGGCACGATTCTGGGCACCAGCAACAAAGCCGACCCGTCGCGGTTCGTCGTCGGTCGCGACGCGGACGGCAAGCCGCTGTTCGAAGACGTAACCGCCCGCTGCATCGAACACGTGCGCGAGCGTGAGATCGACGTCGTCGTTTGCATCGGCGGCGATGGCACGATGTCCGGCGCATTGAACCTCATCCGCGCGGGGATCCCGTGCATCGGCGTGCCGAAGACGATCGACAACGACCTGATGCACACCGACGTCACGTTCGGCTTCACAACGGCGGTCCAGACCGCCACCGACTGCCTGGACAAGATTCACACGACTGCGTCCAGTCATCACCGGGTCATGCTGGTCGAGCTGATGGGACGCAACGCCGGCTGGCTCACGCTGCACTCGGGCATCGCGTCCGGCTCGGACGTGATTCTCATTCCCGAAATTCCGTTCGATCTCGATCACGTCTGCGAGTGCTGCCTCGATCGCAACAAGAAGGGCAAGCGCTTCACGCTCATCGCCGTGTCTGAGGGCGCGCGACCCAAGGGCGGCAAGCAGGTCGTCAACAAGGTCGTGCACGACAGTCCCGATCCGATCCGTTTGGGCGGGGTCGCGACCGTCCTGGCCGAGGAAATCGCCGCTCGGACGCACCTGGAGACGCGCGCTACGATTCTCGGACATGTGCAGCGCGGCGGCACGCCGTGCGCGTTCGACCGCGTGCTCGCGACCGCGTTCGGGCACAAGGCGATTCAGCTCGTGGCGCTGCGGGAATTCAACAAGCTGGTGGTAATGCAAAAGGGCGAGATCGGCGTGGCGCCGATCGAAGCGGTCGCGAACCGCCAGCGCACGGTCGAACTCGACGATCCGCTGATCGGCATGGCACACGCCGTCGGAACCTGCCTCGGCGATTGAGCTCAGCCGGCTCGCCTCGGAATTGAATTCCGGGCCGGAATCCCGCTACGATGGGACAGGGAGTTCGAGTCTTCAGTCGGCGAGCGCTCTGCCTCCGGAGTCCGCGCATGCTTCGACGTGTTCGACCCGCGTTCACGCTGATCGAACTGCTGGTGGTGGTTGCGATTATCGCGCTGCTCATCAGCATCATTCTGCCGAGCCTCTCCTCGGCGCGGGCCCAGGCCCGTTCCACCAAGTGCACGGCGCAGCTCCGCTCGCTCGGGCAGGGCCTCGTGATCTACGCCACCGAAGAAAAGGGCTTCATGGTTCCCGGCCGAATGCCCAAAATCGACGATTGCAACTGGCAGACCAGCTTCGACGGCCGCCTGAAGTACCGGCCGAACTTCCTCGCGATGATGAGTCTCCAGGTTGGCATCCCGTGCTTCGAAGACCCCATGGCGTGCCGGACCGGAGTGGATCGCTTCGGAGAGCCCGGCGACCAGCAGAACTACGCCAGCCCCATCTACGTCTGCACCGAGGTTCCCGACTGGACCGACGAACGAAACTCGTCCTACGGCTACAACTACCAGTTCCTCGGGAACTCGCGCCTCGCGGACGAGTCGGATATCACATCGTTCAAGAACTGGCCGGTCTCACTCGATTCGCTGGCCTATCCCGCGCGCACCATCGCCGCAGGCGACTGCATGGGAACTGCCGCGTCCTACAGGCCCGCCGAGCGCCGCGACTATGAGAACAACGCGCGCGACGCCGACCGCTTTGGAAACGAGGGTTTCAACCTCGACCCGCCGCGCGTCGACCCGGTCAACGGCGAGATGGCCGGCCTTGAGGAGGCGCATCGCACGTCGCTCGATCCGCGCCACCGCGAGTTCGCCAGCACGCTTTGGGTCGATGGTCACGTCGAATCGCGCACTCCCAGGAGCGTCGGCTACGTCGTCGACGCAGACGGACGGTACACCTTCGAGGGTGACAATTCGCTTTGGACCGGCGATGCGCGCGACGTCGCCTGGACTCCGGACTTTCGCCGCGGCGGCAACTAACCCGAGAGGTCGGGCGTCCGCCGCGTCCCGTTCCGATGGATAGGCCGATAACACCCGTCCCGCATCCGCCTCGTTCCCCGCAGACAAGGTTCGGCCGCAGTTGATCCGATGCTATGGCACGACGGGAGTCGGCTATCCGCGCACACGCGCGGCGGCCGAATGCCGGGTCGCCGAGGGGGATGCGGCGGCGGCGCTCGGGACGGGCAAGGCCCCGACTCTGCCCGCGCACCAGCAATTCTCGTGCGCGCACCTTGAGAGTCGCTCGCTGACGATATGCGAAACTCATCCAACAAGACGGAACACCTGCGGGCCGACCCGGCACAGGTGAACCGATTCCTGAACCTGCTGGACGCCCAGGACGAGGCGAATCGCGCCGCGGACAAGCGCCGCGCCACGCGCTTCTCCTATCGCGCCGACGATCTCGTCATCGAATTGTCACTCGACCGGCAGGCGTGGCGACGGTTCGCCATTCCCACGCGGAACATCTCCACCGGCGGAATCGCGTTCCTGCTCGGACAATACGTGTACCCCGGAACGCCCTGCCGCGTGCACCTCGTGACCCTGCATAACCAGATCAGTCGCCAGGACGGAAAAGTCATCCGCACCCGCTACATCGAGGGCGCCGCGAACCTCTACGAGGTCGGCGTGAAATTCAACCGGCCGATCGACGTGGCCGTCTTTCACCGCGACGCCGTGACCACCGAGCTGCTGCTCGCCTCATCCGACCCGACCGTGCAGCGCACGGTCGCCGCGATGTTCGGCGACCGCCGCGTCCGGATCGAAAGAGCGGAAGACGCGCAGAAGACCCAGAGCCTCGCGACCGAGCGCGACTTCGATCTCGCCCTCTGCGATACCGCGATCGGCGTGGATGACGTGCTCGCGCTCAGCCGGGAGTTGCGCATGCAGGGCGTCGCCCTGCCGATCTTCGCCGTGACCGATCGCAATCGCCCCATCGACGCTGCGGCCGCAGACGCGGCCGGCATCGACGCAGTGCTGGTTCGGCCTCTCACGACAGAGGCCTCGGCGCCGCTGTTGGGCGCAGCGCGGACCGAACCGATGGTGAGCAGGCTGTGCGGAACGCCCGCGATGGTGCCCATGATCGACTTGTTCGTGGAGAGCATTCCGTCTCGATTGCGAATGCTCCAGCAGGCGCTCGTCGCCAATCACGTCGACGACGCGCGCCAGGCGCTGGACGAGCTCGAGGCGCACGGCATCGAGGCCGGTTTTGACGCCATTGCGCAGTCTGTTCGCGAGCTCCGATCCGTGATCGAAGGCTCCGAACCCGCCGGCGCGGTTCGAAGCCGCCTGTCCTCGCTCGTGCTGGTGTGCCGCTCGGCCCGCCCGGTGTGCGGACGGTTGCTCACGGCGTGACCTGCCCGCCGACCGAAGCGGACGATTCGTTCGGCTCGCCGGCGTCCGCTTCGTCGAACGCCTCGCGCTCATTCGGCAGCAGGAAATCCTCGTCCGTCAGCGTCACGTCGGACCTCAGGTCGGCATAGTGGTACGACGCGTCCAGTGACCCATCCAGGAAGCGCGACTCCGTGCCGACCGGCAGCAACGACTCCGGATCGATCCACAGTTCCTGAACCGGCGATGGATGCTGCGACTGCGGGTAGACGATTCGGAAGTGATGCGCCGGAGTGGACCGCGCTCCCGGCCGCGGCTCGAGCCCGCGATACGTTACGGTCGCGGCGCCCGCGGCGCGCTCCAGGTGCCCGAACGTCTGCTGCATCAGCTTTTCCAAACCGAATTCTGACACCGGGTGCCGTGCTTCGCCCCAGATCACCGGCGTGTTCAGGCTGACCCGCACGACGTCCGGCTTCAACCCGAACAACCATACGCGCGGTGTGAACCGCACTTTGTCATTCTGTTGCCCGGCGACGTACGTCGAAACGCCGTACTTGACGTTCGGATCGGTCCATTCGAAGTACACGCTGAACGGCTCGCGTCGAAACCGGCAGCGAATTTCCTCCGGCGGCTGGAGGCGCACAAACGGGCCCAGTCCGCGACGCTCCTGCCGCGTCAGCGTCACTTCGTATTGCCGCAGCGGCGCGCACGCCGCCAACGATCGCGCCAGGAACCCCAGCGGGTCGAGCGTCGGGTCCGGGATCGCCTCCGACCGGACCGGCGACGCCGTGGCGCGCGCCGGCGAACTCGCCGGCTGCGCCGTCGCAACGGAGGACGCCGCGCGCGGCGCGCAGCCCGAGCAAACGAACGCATACGCGAAGCACACCGCCGCCGCTCGGAACGATAAGAAACCAGGCAGATCGCGTCGCCGCGTCGAATCGTTCGTCACGGGCGCACTTCCGCCGGCTGAGCGCACCACGCGATGAAATCGGGCCGCCAGCCGAAGTGAATTCGCTGAATGACGCCGTCCCCGTCGAGCACGCGCACGATCGGAAGCTCGCGCAGCGCCTCGCCGCCCAGCGGCGGACCGGAGAACACGCTCACAAACCCATCCAGCAGCTCGCGCGAGACCCGCTGCGCGCTGACCACGTCGCTGTCCACGTTCACGAAGACCCACTTCGCCGTCGAGCGAACCTCCGGACGCGCCTGCCGGATCTGCAGCAGCAACCGCAACGATTCGGGCGATTCCACGCTCCAGAACGCCTCCACACAGCCGCCCGGGCGCTGCTGCTCGCTGATCACCTCGTTGCCGTCCGCATCCAGAAGCGACCATTCGGCCGCTCTTGCTTCGATCCACGACGCCGCCAGCCGTGCGCGGCCGCGCAGCCGCGGCAATTCGGCGACAACGCGCTGCTGTCGTGCCGCAGCGAGATGATAGAACGGGGATTCGTCGCGCAGCGAATTCTGAAACAGGTATTCCGACCAGATGCGTGTCAGGCGGTTCAGCGTGGTCGAGGCCGACTCGGGCTGCCGCGTGAGTCGTTCAATGAGCTGATCCTCGGCGCGGAGAATGCGCGCGTAGCCATCGATCTCCCGAACACGATCGGAGCACCACGTCGCGGGAAGCTCGCGCCGCTCATGCAGGCGCCAGAGAAGCTGCTCGCTTCCACCTCCCGGAGTCGCTCGATGCCCCTCCGCCCGAACGACCCGCAGCGCCGCAGGGTCGAACCACACCGCACCGGCGGTCGCCTGGCCGCCCGTCAGCGCCAGCTCGGCCGGCCCCAGCAGCGAGAATTCGACCGCGCGCGTGCCGTCCGATTCCAGCTCCGTTCGCTCGCGATACGTCCATCTCTGCCCGAACGGATCGGGCTCGCTCGTCCACGTCGGCTCGAAGTGCATCGCCGGCCGCAGCGTCGGCAGGATGTCGAATATCGGCTCGATCTCGCCGACGCGCGGCGCGTAATCCGGCGCGAACGTCAACCGGCCGCGATCATCGGACTTGACGACGATGCCGCGCGGACCGCCGATGTCCGGACCCGCCGCGCGGGTCCAGTCGATCAGCAGCTCGGCGACGCCTTCCTGCACGCGAAGGCAGCGGATGCGCAACTGGTCGGTCGCGCGGGTCGCCACCTCGCCCGCGCGGTTCAGCTCGCGCGTGCGCCGTTCGTACACCAGCTCTTCCCCGGGCGTGAAGCGGTAGCGCAGCGGAACGGCGACCTGCGCAGGCGACGGCAGCGCGGCCCCCAGCGTGCACAGGCACGCGGCCGCTGTCCGTATCGCTCGCAGGGCGCTCCTCATATCGGGATGTTTGTATTTGCGGCGCGTTCGGTTGGCAAGGGCTGCGTCGACGGCCGGCTTGCGACGGTCCGCAGTCCGGCATGGCGCGGTATCATCGTCGCTCGCATTCGGGAGGCACGACTTGAGAATTCTTCGCGAGCCCGGCGTCTATCTGGTCGGGCGTCAGACGATCGACGCCGCCGAGCTGGAGCGGTTTCTTGGTGACCACCAGGTCTCCTGGGAAACCGACACCGAAGTCGGCGCCGAGGCGCTCTGCGAGGCGGCCGGCCGGATCTGCTACATGTCTTTCGGCAAAGGCCGGAAGACCAACCACGACTATCTGCACAACATCATCGAGATGCAGCACGGCTCGGTGCTCGAGCACGCCGTGTGGAACTTCGTCTTCACCGGCGTGTCGAGGTCGCTGACGCACGAGCTGATCCGTCACCGCGCCGGGTTCGGATACTCGCAACTGTCTCAGCGCTACGTGGACGAGAGCGAGACCGACTTCGTCGAGCCGCCGTGCATCGCCGACAACCCGGAACTGCACACCGTCTGGGAAGAATCCGTCCGACAGTCGCTCGACGCGTATCGAAGACTGGTCGACGGGCTGGCCCGAACCTTCGCCGACGAGCCGTCGGCCACGCTTCGCCGAAAGCTCGCGCGGCAGGCCGCCCGCAGCGTGCTGCCCAATGCGACCGAAACGCGCATCTTCGTGACCGGCAACGCCCGTGCCTGGCGTCACTTCATCGAGCTGCGCGCCAACGAACACGCCGAGACCGAAATCTGCGCCCTCGCGATACAGGTTCTGCGTGTTCTCCAGGTCGAAGCTCCCAGCCTCTTCGGCGACTACACGATCGAGAAGGTCGCCGGAGTCGAGGTCGCCCGAACGGCGCACCGCAAGGTGTAATGTGCGCTGCCCGACTCTATTTCCACGGTGCCGCCTGTCGCTGCGCGAGCGCATGCTCCGCAGCGCGCTCGCCCTGCTCGCGGCAGTGGCGTTGGGCTCGCCTGCCTGGGCGGACCGCGCAACCGTCGTGCTGCGGGACGGTCTCGAGATGCGCGGCGACGTGGAGCTCGCCGACGCGCATCTCGTCCTGAGCAACAGCGCCGGCCAGGCGATTATCAAGCGCACTTCGGTTCAGGATATCCGCTGGGACACCCCGCCGGCCGACCTCGAAGCCGAGTTCCGCCGCCGCGCGTTTGTCATTGCCGACGACGACCTCGATACGCGCATCGCGCTCGGCGAGTGGGCCTGGCACAACGAACGTCGCGACTGGGCCGAGAGCCTGTGCAACGCCGTTCTGCGCGCCGATGCACGGCACGCGGCGGCCCTCGCGCTTCGCGCCCGGCTCACCGGAGAGCCGCCGCCGTCGGCATCGTCGCCTGCTGTTCGCGAACCGTCCGGCAACCGCCCGCGCGCAGCCGAACCACGCGATCCGGCGACACAGGATCCGCGCGACCCGGCGCCCCCGGACTGCCTGGAAGCGCCGCGCTTGCTCGATCCCGGTGACGTCAATCTGCTCCGTCTCGCGGAGATCGACCCGGATGGCCCGGCGCCGGAAGTCTCTGTCCGGTTCAACCGTCGGCGCGGCCAGAAGGACGTGGACGAATTGGTGCTCGAACGGCTGAAAGCCAGGCCCGATGCCGATCCGGCCGTCCTTCGAGTACTCGAACGCGGCAAGGCGCACGAGCGGCTTCAGATCATCCTTCGCGAAACCGAGCTCGAGTTCGCCGATCGCATCGAAGTTCGCGGCGACGCGCCTGCGCTGGCGACGTTCCGGCGCAACGTACTGCCGCTCATCTCGCGCGGCTGCGGTCCGAGCGGATGTCACGCCGGCGAGGCGGCCCGCGTGTTTCGTCTTCCGCCCGGCAGCCTCAGCAACGAACGCGTCGCGTACACTGCGTTCGTGCTCCTCAACGAGATGCAGACGCCGATCGGACCGATGATCGACCGCGCCGTGCCCGAGCAAAGCGCGCTGCTGCAATACCTCTCGCCCGCCGTCGCCGACCAGCCCCACCCGCATCCCGAAGTGAAACGCGAGCGCTTCCGACCGTTGCTGCGCGGACCGCGCGATCGGCGATACCAGGACATCGCCGAGTGGATCGCTCAACTGCGTGTGCCGCGCCCGGAGTATCCGTTGAAATTGGATCGCCCTCCGTGGTGGCGGGCGCTGACGACAGCCGCCGAGCCGGGCGCAAATGCCGCCGACGCGCGCCCGCCGACGCTCTCGCGCCCGACAGAGCGGCCCTGATCGCGCCGGCTTGCACGGACGCGAACGCCCCGATTCTCGGACGCATGCCGAATCGGCCCGCTTGCCGCGTTTCTAATGGAGAAACGCGCAGCATCCACGCTACAGATTCGTGATAATGGTGCTTTCTGCCTGCGCGCCCTGCCGGCCGAGCGAAGATTCCTCGAAGCCGGCGACGCGACGCTATGGACATCGGGATGTCCTTCGATCCGTTCGAAATCCTCGGCCTCGATGCGGCCGACGCCGGCCCCGGTGAGATCGCGTCGCGATTCCGCCGTCGCCGCGCGGAGCTGCTCGCGCTTCTGCACGAGCCGATGACCGCCCGCGCCGCACGGATCGAACTGGATGATCTCTATCTCGCCGAGCGGATGCTCCGCGACCCCGAGACGCGCAGACGCCGGAGCGCCCGCACAATCGGCCGCGCCGATGCCCTTCAGCAGCTTCGCGATCAGATCGCGGCGTCGATCGAAGGCGGACTCATCCGAAGCTCACGCCGCCACGCGCTTCTGGAGGAGGGTCGCTCGCTCGGCCTCAGCGAGTTCCACGTGCACCTCCTCATTGCCGAGACGCAATTCGGCGGCCGCAGCGTGTTGCAGGCGGACGTTCCGCCGAAGACCCGCCAGGGAAGCGCTCCACAGCGGATCGCCGCTCGGATGGCCGCCGTCGGCGTTCTCACGCTGGCGATGGTTCTGTCCGCGGTTCGCTGGCTGGGCGTTTAGGCGCTCAAGACCGCCTCGTTCTCTCGACCGTCCAAGGATGCAGCGATTGCAGGCGCCGGATCCGCGGGCTTTGTCGCTGGTTTCCAACTAGCAAATGGCGTGCCGGGCTGTGTCGCCGGTTTTCAACCGGCGAGTGCCGCGCCGGCGCGCGAACCCTGCCAGCGCGCCGGACCCGGATCGGCGAGTGTGTCGACCGCTTCACGCCGACCGCGTGCGCAAACTACATCCGCCATCTCGGATACCGCTACAAATAAGGGTGAGATGCTCTAGCGGGCGAGAACATCGCGCAGGGTGTAACGCCCGGGCGCCCGGCCGTGAATCCAGCGCGCCGCGCGCAGCGCTCCGGCCGCGAAGACGTCTCGCGACAGCGCGCGATGTGAGAACGTGAGCACCTCCATTTCGGACGCGAAGCGGACATCGTGATCGCCGACGACGCCCCCCTGCCGGACGGCATGAACCCCAATCTCGTCATCGGGTCGCGCGCCGCATGCGCCCGCGCGCCCGAAGATCACGCGAGACGGCGCGTTCCTGCCGCGGCCGTCCGCGATCTCCCCCACAAGCAGCTTCGCTGTTCCGCTGGGCGCGTCGGCCTTTCGGCGATGGTGGGTCTCCACGACTTCAGCGTCCCACCCCGCGCCGAGAATCTCGGCAGCGCGTCTCACCGCTTCGGCCAGGACCATCACCCCCACGCTCATATTCGCCGACCAGAGGATCGGAATACGCGTCGCGGCCGCGTCGAGCACTGCGCTGTCCGCGTCGCTCAGCCCGGTGGTTCCGCTGACGAGCGGCACTCCGCGCTCGGCGCAGTGCGCAGCCCACTGGCGCGTGCCGGCGGTCGAGGTGAATTCAATCGCCACGTCGCACGGGGCGTCGAGCGCGACTCCGATCGGAACGTCCAGTCGTTCGATCGCGGCCACCGCGCCGGCGTCCCGCCCGAGCGCGTCGTCGGTCGCGACGGTTACGGCCGCGACAATTCGCAGGTCTTTCTCAGCGGATGCGACGCGCAGAATCGCTCGGCCCATGCGACCGCAACAGCCGAGAACCGCGATGCGCAGCGGCGTCATCCGAGCGTGTCCAGCAGGTCGCGCATCTCGGCCTCCGTCTTCCAGTCGCCCTTCGCCCGCGCAACGTCCACGCCGGAGCGAAGGGTCTCGGCGGCGCCGGCGGTGTCGGCAGCGCCGATCTGCGCGCGACCGAGATGATAGAACGCGACCGAATAGTGAGGATCGACGCGAATGGCCGCGCGAAACGCGGCGACCGCGTCTTCCCAGCGTTTGAGTTCGATGAACTCAAGGCCGACGGCGTAATGCGTGAGCGGATCGTCCGGAGAAATCGCGACGAGTTTCTGCAACTGCTCGAGTCTTGTCATCTCGACCTCATGCGGCGTAATCCGGACGGGTCCGCGTTCGCTCGATCCCTCCCCGGCGTCACGGCGCTTTGAGGAGGTAGGCGTCGCCGAAATCGTACTTCCGTTCGACCGAGAAGTATTCCTTGCCGAGCTTGCGAACGGTCGCCCGGAGCGTTTCCGAGCGGGTTCGCTCGGCGTTCGCGGCGCGCTTGTCGTCCTGGTCGATCAGGTGGGGATCGTCGATCAGCAGGCGCGTATCGTCGCCGCGCGTAATGGCCACTTTCAGCCCGGCACGGCTCAGGAATTCCGCGGCGCGATCGGCCTCGACGGCCGCGCTCCGAGGGAAATGCTGTACGACGACGTAGTGGTAGCCCGATCGAAGCTGGGCGGGCGGCGGCTTCCACGGTGCGTTCGCGGCCGGTTCCGCTTGCGGCGTCTGAACCGGACTGGCGGTTTCCGCGGGTTTGGCGGCCGGCGCCGGGTTCTCGCGCTGCGGGCGGGCGGCATCCGATTCGGGCCCGGGATCCCGGGTGGCCGGCGGAGTGACGACGTCGAGCGGCGCGCCGCTCGGCTGCGCGGAGGACGACCCGACACGCCGCCCGGCCTCGAACGCGACAAGCAGCGCCAGCAGAGTCGCCGCGACTGCGACCGCGAGCCACGGGCCGGCGAGCGTGACGCGCATGGCCGCGAACGGCAGCGTCTCGGCGGCTTGTGCGATTCCGACGGATTCGAGGTCGGAGGAGCTTGCGGCGTTTGCGCTTGGCGTGGCCGGCTCGTCCATGTGCTCGGACGGCTTTGTCGTCGCGGCCGCGGGACGGGGCGGGGTCGCATGAGGCAACTGGACCGCTGGCGGACGCGGCGGGGCGTCGTCACGCGGTTTCTCTTCTGAAGGCTCTTCGCTCCGCGCCGGACTCTGCGGCGAGGTCGGCCGAAGCGCCGGCGCGCGTTTTCCGAACTTGGCGATTTCGTACAGAACGGGACGGTGCTTCCGTGCAGCCATCGTCTGTCTCCGCGTGCGGCTCGATTCGCGGTGAGGTCTTCGAGCCGCCGATTGTACGCGCCCATTCGACCGGCTCAACCCGCGCGGCGCGGTGCCGCCCGCACGCGCGAGTATCATGCGGGGACGTTCGAGCGGTGCGACGGAGCATCCGCCTCCACTTGGCAGGGTCAAGACCAGCATGAAGCCCGGACTGACGGTCGGCATGTCGGCGAGCGTCTCCGTCACGGTGACGGCCGCGATGTGCCCGCATTTTCACGGAGTGCTGGTGCACCCGGTGCTGGCGACCTGGTACGTCGTGCATCACATGGAGGTCGCGGGCCGGTTGCTGCTCGAGCCGTTTCTGGAGTTCGACGAGGAGGCGGTCGGCGCGCACATCCGGGTGGACCACCGGTCGCCCGCGCCGGTTGGTTGTCGCGTCGAGATCGTCGCGGAAGCATCGGAGTGCTCGCGACAGCGGCTGACGTGCGCAACACGCGCGCACAGCGACGGGCGGCTCGTCGCGGAGGGCGCGTTCGTGCAGATCATCCTGCCGAGAACGCGCCTGGAGGCGTTGATTCGGCGAAGCCGCCCTCAAACCGGCGCGCCGCCCGAGCCGGAGCCGCCGCGTTGAAGCTCGCGCACCTGCTCGCGCAAGCTCACCAGGGCCTGCCGCACGCTCTGCACGAAGCGGTCGACCTGCGCGTGCGCTTTGCCGTCGGCGTCGCGCAGGTCGTCCAGGAGAGCGTCCAGCTCGAGCATGAGCGTGGCCAGCCACTCGCGCCCGTGTTCGCGCAGCGCGCGAATCGCGCCGTTTAGTTCCGTCCGAGCCGTCTCCGAGATTTCCGGATGCTCGGCGCGCGCCTCGCACAGACGCCGGCAGCGATGCACCATCGCTCCCAGTCGCTGGATCTCCGCGGCCACGGATTTTTCGCGGTCCCGAAGCTGCGCCAGCGCTTCGCGCGACTCTTGCTTTCGCCCGTCTCTCAGCGCCTGCTGGCGGACCTGCTCCAGTTGCTCGGCCGAAAGCACCTGCGGCAGGAGCGTGTGGATGGCGTCCAGGCGGCGGATCAGCCAACCCGCTGTCCGCTCGTCGCCGGCGGCCACGGCGTCGCGCACGCGCGTCAGCAACTCGCCGAGGTGCGTGCGAAAGGCCTCCCGGCGCTCTCCGAGCCTCCGCACCTGCTCCTGGCACCGCTCGACCGTCGCGCGGGCGACGTGCGCCGGATGGCGCTCATGCAGATCCCACAGGCTGACGAGGACATCGGCCGCGCCGGTCTCGTTGTACTGCGCCAGGTGCTCTTCCAGCCTCAGGCGCAGCCGGTTGTAGAGCGATCGCGCGCGTTCCCCGGCGGCGACGTCGCTGGGGGCCGGCGTGAACGGGGACGCGGCGTGGGAATCCGACGTGCGTTCGGAGGCGTCGCCCTCGTCGACGCGCAGGCGAGCCTCGGACTGCGTGACGAACGAGCGGACCATCGCACTGAGCGTCGGATCCGACACGACCTCCGGTCGATTGAGCGCGCGCGACGCGGCCGCGGACAGGCTGGGGAGGTCGCGGGCGGCCCGCATGATCTCCATGCAGAGCTGGTGATAGATCGTTTCGCGGTGCTTGGATTCGAGCATACCGCAACCACCCTCGCACGCGGTGTGGCGCGATCGCACTCCGATCCGTACCCATGCATCCGACGGTGACGAGCGAGCGCGGCTGCGATCGTTGCTCCCGTCGAACGCTGTCCCCGAGCGGCTGCGCCCCGGGCCGCGCCCGGAGCGGAAAGACGTTGACGCTTCGATAGGGGCGACGGGCGGAATCGCCGATCCCCGTCAAAATGATACCCGCGCGGCGTCGAGGCGTTGCGAAAGCGCGGCGTGCGGCGAATCACGGGACGCGGCTCAGCACTCCAATCGCTCGAAATGGCGTCCGCCCACGGACAGGGCCAATCCGGCGACGGCGAGCGCGAGCGCCATCATCCCGCCGAGCACGAGCCAGGTCTGCGCGGTAAGGTCGGCACGCGGGCTGAACTGAAGGCGATCGTCGTTCATGGGCAGGTAGGCGAGTCCGGCGATTTCGATCGCGACGAAGACCATGCTCGCGACCAGATTCAGCGTTCCGCCGAAGCCGGACGCGATCCGCGCGGGATTTCGGTCTCCCAGCACGGGAAAACGCGCTCCCAGGCCGATCGACAGCCCCGAAAGCCCGATGCAGATGGCGAAGCACACCACCATCTTCACAAACGCCCACGCCGGGGGCAGGTCGAGCACGCGGACCGCGAGCCACATGACGCCGCCGGCGGACAGCGCGGTGATCGTCAGCGCGAAGATGAACTTCACGTGGAGCATCGTCGTGCGCCGGACGGGCAGCATCTCGAGCAGCCAGAGCTGCTGGCTCTCCAGCGAGAGCAGCGGGTAGATAAAGCGACTGGTGAACGTGGCCAGAATGAGGCTGATCGTGGCGAGGTTCAGGAACGCGACCAGTCCCTTGGTGTTCGGGCTGGACAAATCGAGCGGCAGGCGCGTCAGGTTCATCACATAGACCACCAGCAGCCCGAGCATGATGAGCATCTGGCTCCACTGCTTGGCGTCGCGCGCGAATCCGCGCAGATCCTTCAACATCACCTGCCGAAGACGCCGCGGCAGGTAGAAGAACAGTCCCCAGCACAACGCGGTGGTCGCGGCGCCGTAGCGGATGCGCGAGATGATCCGCCCGTGCTGCGCGCGGCTGTACGCGTCCGGCCACCACCGGCCGAGCACGTTTATGGTGACCCACGAGAGAAAGGCCGCGTTCGCCGCGACGATCAAAAGGTAGAACAGGCTGGTGGCAAGGTCCCGCCCGACGGCCGCGCTGATGCCCGTGGCCGTCCAGGTGCTGGGCAGGAGCGGCTGCTTGGCGACTCCGATGCGCTTGAACATGCCGCGCATCCATTCGTCCGACTGGCCGACGTCGCGGGCCAGGCCCGTGAGCCAATAGAGCGCGACCAGCAGCAGCACGATGCCGAGGCCGATCGCCAGCGGCACCGGGCGGCGCGGCGACCACATCGCGATGGCCCAGGCCGCGAGCAGCCCCACGCAGGCGGGCATGATGACGAATGCGATGAAATGGAGCAGGAACAGCGGATAGAACGTCCAGCCGACGGCCCCGTTCGAGGCGATCGCCATCATGAGCGGGATGCCCAGCAGCAGGAACGACCAGCTCGACAGGGCGATGCCCTCGAGCCACTTCACGCAGACTACCTCGCGCGCGTGCAGCGGCGTGCTCAGCAGGTGCGCCGCCTCCGTCCGCCCGAAGAGCGTGCTGTACGTGAGGATTCCGTTCGAGAACGCCAGCATCACGGCCAGCACCAGAAAGAAGTGCACGAACAGGTGCCGGTCGGCCACCAGGCCCACCAGTCCCCAGCCGCGCACTTGTCGGAGAAAGAGATCCAGAATGAAGTAGAGCGCGACCCAGATGAACGCGAGCAATCCGCAGACGGCGAGCGTCCGCAGCGGCCGGTCGCGAAGCTGCTGGTCGGTCACGTTGCGAAGCTGAACGAGCCGCCAGCGCGCCAGCGCGCTGAAGACCGGCGCGGCCCGACTGGAGGCGGACGGGTCAGACACCCGCGCGCTCCTCGCCACCAAGCCGAGTGGTCGGCGCTTCGACGCGCGCCTCGGTCAATTCCAGGAACACGTCTTCCAGCCGGCTCTTGGAGGCGGACATCGCGCGGAGCTCGTCGAGCGTGCCGCAGGCGATCAGTCGGCCGCCGTGGATGATGCCGATCGTGTCCGCCACTTCCTCGGCGATGTCCAGCGTGTGCGTGCTCATGAAGACGGTGCCGCCGCCGTCGGCGATCTCGCGAAAGATGTTCTTGAGCACGCGGGTCGTGCGCGGATCGAGTCCGACGTTCGGCTCGTCCACGACCAGCAGGCGCGGCGCGTGCACCAGCGCCGCGGCCAGCGCGACTTTCTGCTTCATGCCGTGACTGTAGGTCTCGGTGAGCTGGTCGAGGAAGTCGCCCATGTCGAGCCGGTCGGTGAGCGCCGCCAGCCGGCCGGCCGCGACCTCGCGCGGCACGCCGTACACATCGCGGGCGAAGTGAATGAACTCGCGCCCGGTGAGCTTGTCGTAGAGGAACGGCTGGTCCGGAACGTAGGCGATCAGGCGCTTGGCGGCCCGCCCGTTGCGGACCATGTCCTGGCCGCAGACGCGAATCTCGCCGCTGTCGGGACGGAGCAGGCCGGTGGTCATTTTCATGGTGGTGGTCTTGCCGGCGCCGTTCGGGCCGAGAAATGCGAACACCTGTCCGGGCCGAAGCGTCAGGTCGATGGCGTCCACCGCGAAGCGGTCACCGAAGCGCTTGGTCACCTGGCGAAGCTCAACCTGCGGTGTCGCGTCTTGCATTCGGTGTTCGCCTCGACTGCGTCGTCCTTGCAGCGTAGCGGGTTCATGCGCCGCACGCATCAGGGATCGGCCGCGGTCGCCTGGAGGAAGCGCCGCCGGGCGTCGTCGTCGTAGGGTTCATCCAGCAGCACGATCCGTCCGACGAGCGGCGCGTCGACTTCCTGGCGCAGAACGCGCCCGGTGGGCGCGACCCATGCCCGGGCGCCGTCCATCTCGACCACTTTCGCGCGGACTCCCAACCCGTCATGTTCGATGAACTCCTCGCGGGTCACACGCGCGACTTGCGAGACGGTGATCGACTCGAGACCGGTCTGCGAAGTCGCCGCGGCGAGCGGGTTCATCATTTCGACGGTCCAGCTCTGCCCGACGGTGAGTCCCTGCATGCTCTGGAACGGATGAACGGCGTCGCCGAGCGCGCGCGTGGCGCTCGCGGGGAGCACGAACGACCCGCGGCGGTCGGCGATTTGCCATTCGCACGGCAGGTCGCTGGGGGGAACGAACTCGCCGTTGAGCTTGAGCGGAATGCCCAGTCCGCGAACGCGGACCGACAGGGAATCGAGCTGGGAGGCGGAGACGAACGTCAGTTCGGTGTCCACCCGGATCCGACTGACGTCTGTGGCGATCGCGAGCGCGTCGAGCAGGAGAATCGTCGTCGTGCGGATGGTGAGCAGGTCGGGCGTGCGATTGCGGACCGTCCAGGAGGTGCCGACTCGCCGTCCCTCGCCGTTGAAGATTCCGGTCTGGCTGGCGAACTCCTGTCCGGGGATCAGCTCCTGGTGCGGCGGCGGCGGCGGCTGGCCGAGCCACCACTGCGGCGCGATATCGCGCACGAGCAGCGCCGCGTTGGCGGCCAGCATCGCGGCGAACGTCATGAAGCCGATCAACCTGTTCACGCAGCCGATCCTGCCGGGCTTGCGGCGCGCTCGCGCCAACGACTTCCGATTTACTCGATTCTAGGTGCGGGAAAAGTCCGGGACAATCGCGCGTTGGCTCGTCGCGCGGGACGGGCGGTGAATCTCGCGGCGGCGGAAAACAAAGATGGAAGGTCTAGCCGTGGCGCGGGTAGAACCTTCCATCTCGAAGGCGATCCGCCGGGCGGATCGCCGTTGTGCGCTCTGTTGCGCTCGTCGCAACGTGATTTAATCTAACTCGCCGCAATTCGAATTTCCAGACGCAATCGACGCGCCGAGCGAAAATCTTTCGCGCGCTCCGTTCAGCAGCGCGGCGGCCGAGGCAGCGGCGGGAGCAGGTCGGCGCGCCGCGCTCGCGCGCGAACCAGATACGCCTCCAGCCATCCGCGCGCCGCGTTCGGCGCCGCGTGGCAGTCCATGACGGCTTCATGATCGACGGCGTTCACTCGGTCATTCGCGGCGCGGATCGCGTCCATGCTGATCCGCAGCGCCGTCTCGACCGGCATGCGCTCGGGGTTGATGTCGATGCCAAACCAGCCCCGATACCCGTGCATCTTCAGCGTGTACAGCAGCGCGTCGAGCTGCTCCGGCGACACCGCGCCGACCGTGAGATCCTGGTCATAATTGCCCAGCGGCTGACTGTTCCAGTGCGAATGCGCGAGCCGCCCTTCGCTCAGCGGCCAACTGAACGCGTAGGCCAGGTCTTCGAACCCCATCAGCACGTGCCCGACTTCCGGGTTCATGCAGCACAGCGCGTGCCCGTCGCCGAGCAGCTTGCGGTTCTCGTCGCCGCGCAGCCGCCGCTCCACATCGTGCCCGAGCAGCAGCCCTTCCGGCGTGGTGCCGAACAGGATGCGGCCGCGCGGTTCGTACGGCTTGGGCTCGAACGCGATCCGCACGCCGGGCACGGCGTCCATCGCTTCGGCCAACCCGTCCGCGAAGCGGTCGCGCATCGCCGGAAAGTTCAAGCCGAAGGGGTTCTCGTAGCCGTCGATGCCCGGCCACACTACGGCGAAGTCGGTGTCGAGCGCGCGGTTCAGAGCGAGCGCGGCCTGGGTGCGTTCGATGGCCGCCCGCCGCGGCGCTTCAAGCGGATTCGAGAGCGATCCGAATTCGAACTGTTCATCCCAGAACAGCAGCGGGATGACGGTGATCAGGCGAATGCCGGTCTGCGCGGTAAAGCGTTTCCACAGATCGACGTTCTGCTCGTTGACCTCGTTGGGATAGTGCGCTTCGAGGCCGCGGAGTCCATAGTCGAGCAGCGACGCGGCGATTTCCAGCCGCTGCTCGATGCTGCGTTCGGGCTGATAGCGCGCGTGAAAGCGGCTGGCAGCCGGCGAAAAGAACCAGATGCCGGCGCTGAATTTCAGGTCGAGTTCGAACGCCTGCATGTGTCGCAGCAGTTGGTCGCGCGTGCGACGGGTCGCCTGCGCACGGAGATCGTGAAGCGGCATGGATTGCTCCTGGTGCGAACCTCGTTCTAGGTTGCGACGCTCCGCCCAAGTCGCCGCCGCGCGCTTCGTCGTGCCGTCCGTCGCACAGCCCGCCGCGCGCTCAGTGCCGGAAATGTCGTGTGCCGGTGAAGATCATCGCGACGCCGCGCTCGTCGCAGGCCGCGATGACCTCGGCGTCGCGCTTGCTTCCGCCCGGTTGAATGATCGCCGTAACGCCCGCGTCAATCAGCAGGTCGGGCCCGTCCCGGAACGGAAAGAACGCGTCGGATGCGGCCACGGCGCCGCCTCCGCCCCTCCCCGGGGGACCGGTCTCTGACCGGTCTTCCGCACCGCTCCGTGGGGGACGG
>CAZKJT010000011.1:30896-115438 GCA_964553225.1 uncultured Planctomycetales bacterium
GTCTCTGACCGGTCTTCCGCACCGCTCCGTGGGGGACCGGTCTCTGACCGGTCTTCCGCACCGCTCCGTGGGGGACCGGTCTCTGACCGGTCTTTCTTCTCCTTCCCCTGAGCACGGATCTCCGGCCGGTCTTCCACCTCCGCCAACTCTCCGAAGCCAATCTGGCTGCTCCAGAACCATGGGTACTCTTCCGGCCTGCCGACCAGCCCTGCGGTGACCGGATTGTGCCACATGTAGTCCCATTTTTCGGCGAAGTCGTGCGCATCGCGCAGGATTCGGTCAAAGTTCTCATCCATCCAGAATGGTCCGGATGTCGCGCGCATTCGATTAATCTGCGACGACGAGAACCCCTTGATGCTTTTCAGCAGCTCTGCGAGCGGCGCCCATCGCTCCGCGCGCGCTTCGAACGGCGTGAGTAGCAGATGAACGTGATCGGGCATCACGCAAGCCGCGTGCAACGTCATCTTGCTGCCGTGCCAGAACCGGCACGCGCTCAGCACCACGTCGCGCTCTTGAGGCGCGAGTTTCCCGGTGCGAACCCGGAACGTCACGAAATAAGTGGACTCGGGGCGCTCGATGTGAGGTAGGTGTCTTCGCCACGACCGCTCGCCGGAAAGACCGGTCGGAGACCGGTCCCCCGGGGACGAGGGGGAAAGACCGGGCGGAGACCGGTCCCCCACGAAAGGGAGGTGGCCGTTCTCCCGGGCCATCCACACCGCCACGCGGCAGCTCATCACGCGGCTCATCTGCCCCGCGCCATTGCCGATCAGCATCCCGTCGCGCACCAGGCTGATTGCGTTGCTCTTCGTGTGCTTGCAGATCAGCCATGCCAGGCGCAGGTCCGCCGTCTCACGCTCGTCCGGAGCGCGCTTCGTGACTACGCGCCACTGTTCCTCGTTCAGCCCGGCCAGGTCCGGCGTCTGTGCCAGAAGGCCGCCCGCGATGCTGCGGTATTGCAGCGCGCTCGAAGCCGGCGCGGCGCTCAGGCCCTCAACCGCTAGCAGCCGCACCTGCTCACCCCACTTTTTCCGCGGCGGCGGCTCGGATAGCGGCTCGTGCGCGCCGCGGGCGTCATATGTCCCGCGGACGACCGCGACCGCGTCTTCCGTGAACGACGGTGCGATCCACACCTCGACGAAGAAACCGCCCGGAGCGCCCGCCGCGCCGGACTCCTTGAGCGGCTTGCCGAGTTGGTCATAGGTCTGCATCACCGCGGCCGCGAACACCGCGTCCACATCGAAGTTGCACGCCAGGATGCCGCCCATCGCCGCGTTTGGGTCGCCCAGATAGGCCCGCTCGTAGGCCTGAAGCTGCGCTGCGCGGCGCGCCTCGCCCGAATCGTCTGCCGCTGTCGCCACCCCGACTCCGCAGGCATTCGTGTGCTTGATGAAGCAGCACACGGCCAGCCCGCCCGCCGGTGTGGGACTGGCCAACGGCCGGTCTTTTCCCCCCGAACCGCCGGCTTCGGGCACATGCTGCGGGGCCGACTCGCCACGTTGTGTCTCCCGAACCGCCGGCCTCAGTTTCGAATGCCAAGGCCGCTGCGCCCCGCGACCGGCCTGCAACTCATGCTGTGGATCGACCCCCGCTGCGCGCGTGGACGGGTCCCATTCCGGCGCCGCCTCGATGACGAGCCAGGGATACTCACCTTCCGCGCCGAGCCGCGCCCGCACCGGATTCGTCTCGATGTATTCAAGTGTCTCGAACAGGTCCTGCCGGTTCCGCACGATGTGATCGAACGACTCGTCCTGAAGCACCGGACCCGGCCGACCGCGATGTTCCGCCACCCGTCGGCCGATGTTGCCTTTGAGCGCGTGCAGAATCTCCGTCAGCGAGCGCCACTGCCCTGGGGCCGATTCCAGCGGCGTCACCAGCACGTGCACGTGATCCGGCATGCAGACCGCCGCGTGAAGGCAGAACGGCTTGCCGTCCAGGTGCAGGCAGCATTCCATCACGATGTCGCGTTCCGCGGGCGTCAGCGAGCCTTCGGCGATGCGGAATGTGATGAAGTAGCTTGCGCCCGGGCGCTGAATGTGGGGCAGGTGCCGGCGAAAGTCCGTCTCGTCGCGGATCGGCGCGCGGCGCGAAGCGGAGGTCGTTCGCCGAGCGGCAGGAAGACCGGCCCGAGGCCGGTCCCACACTTCAGATCCGGCGGCCTGGTCAGCTTGCGGCCCTGAAGGCGGCTCGTGGGACATTGCTGTTCGAGCCGCGCCTGACTGCGTGGGCGGTCCGGCGAGCCGCGGTCCCGCGCGCGTCAGCTCGGCGCAAAGACCGAGCGCCGCGTCGGCGTCGAGGTAGTTGTTGAAAGACAGCGGAGGTTGCGTGTCCGCCCACGCTGAATCCGCGATCGTCAAGTCGGCGTCGGGGGCATTCGTCGCAACGAAATTCAGCGCTTCCGCAGCCTGGTGCGGATTCTCCCCATAACGAAGGTCTTCGATCTTGCGAGCATAGACCGTCCGAAACGCAGGCGTCGGCCCCTGCCTCGCTTGCTCAGAAAGCCAGCTTGCGATCGCATCGTCGTAAGCCGAAGTTTTCAGGAATGCCGCTAGCGCGCTGACTCCCAGGTCGAAATGGACAGCTTCCCACGTTCCCGGCTCGCGACGGAGGCTCTCCCCGCCGTCCGTGCGGAGTGAGTGGAGTGCGTGCGCGAGTCCGGCGACGGATGACAGTACTGCGACGTGTCTGTGATTCTTCGCCGCCGCGCGCAGCAGCGCCACCCCGCCGATGTCGATCATCTCGATCGCCTGCTCGAACGTGCAGTTCGGATCCGCGACGGTCTCTTCGAACGGGTAGAGGTTTACCACCACCAGGTCGATCGGCTCGATCCCCGCCTCGGCGAGCTGCCGCATGTGCTCGGGGTTGTCCCGGTCAGCCAGAATCGCAGCGTGGATCCTGGGATGCAGCGTCTTGACGCGCCCGTCGAGCATCTCGCCGAATCCGGTGATACTCTCGACCAGCGTGACCGGAATGCCGGCGTCCGTCAGCGCCTTCGCGGTGCCGCCGGTGGAGAGAATCTCGACGCCGAATTCGTCGCGCAGCGCACGCGCGAACTCGACGATCCCCGTCTTGTCGTAGACGCTGATGAGGGCGCGACGGATGCGCGTCGCAGAAGGCATGTCGTCCCCGGCCGGCCGATCAGCCGCCGCCGCCGTACTGCTTCGAGACTTTCGACTTCCCCCCGACCGGCGGTCCGGAGTCGCTGCTGCTGAGCGCGTCGCTGCTCGATTCGCCCGGCGTCGCCCCGTCGGCATCCTCCGCCGCAGGCTCCTGAGGCGCGGGCGGCGCCTCGGCGGCTTTCGTTCCGATCCGCAGCGCCGCGAGAATCTGCTCGCGCGTCACCAGCGGCGTCTGCTCGTCGCGAGCGCAGAATACCCGGCCATCCGGAGAAGCGATGAAAAACGCCTTTTCAGCGGTGGCGGCCGTCGGGAGCGTGAAGCCGAACGCGGGCACGCGGTGCGCCACGGCCCCGCCGTCGATCTGAACGGCGACGATTTCCTGCCCGCGCGTCAGCACATACGCTAGCTTGTCGCTGACGGTGAGCAGAGCCAGTCCGTCCGGAAGCTTCCAGAGGATGCGGTCGTTCTCGGGAATCGGCGCGGTCGTGATCGCGACCAGCCCGTCATCGCGACAGTATTGATACGCGACGGTCGGCGTGACGGCCGGCGGCGAAGTCAGCGATCCGGACAGTCGGGCGCGCCAGCGCGTTCCGCCGGAGACCGGATCCAGCAAATAAAGCGAATTGTCCCGGCTGGCGACGTATACGCCGTTCTCATCTGCGACGAGATCGGCCGTAACTGCCCCGCCCGGGCGCTGCACCCATACGTGCGACTTGTCGGACGGCCGGCACGCGAACACCTGGCCTGAATCACTCGCAAAGCAGAGCGTTCCGCTGAACAGGGTTGGTCGCGACACGATCGGCCCGCCGGTGACGACCTTCCATCGTTCGAAGTCAGCTCCGATTGGGAACGCGTATAGACGCTGGTTCACCCCGCCGAGGAAGAGAAGTTGGCCATCGCTGGCGGGCGGGGACGCGGCCGGAAATCGGAGCTCGAAGCGGCGGATCGGCGTGCCGTAGTACCAGTCGTATTCGATGACGGTGGCCGGCGTGACGAATACGGCGCGATCGCCGGCGCGGGCCGGGGAATGCAGTCGGTAGCCGCCGCGGGTGACCTGTTGCATCCATCGCAGCGTGCCGGTGGCGGCGTCGATCGCGAACGCGTACCCGTCGGCGGTGACGGCAAACAACTGATCGTCGACGCGGTGCAGGTCGGTGAGCGTCTGCCCGAGATCGAGCGGCAAGCGGAGCTGCCAGAACTTGGCGAGTCCGGCGGGCGTCAGGGCCTCGCCGGGCAGGAAGTCCTGTTCGGCGCGAGCGAGTCCCGGCAGCATCCAGAGCGTGATCGCGACCAGACGGCGGAGCGGCATGGCGTCACCCTGTATCGCGAGCGCCACGGGCCGCCGTCGGCGACCCGCAACCCCGCACACTCGAAGCTATCCGTCCGGCGTTGCGCCGTCAACCGCATGGCGTCCGGCTTGCAAGCTGCGCAGCGCGCTTCTATGCTTCGAGCCGAGTCGCAGTCAGGGAAGACCGCGATCTGCGGCGCGGCAATCTTCGGTGTCATGGTCTGCGTCCTATCAGGTGAAGGAGTGCGCGGATGAGAACGCGGTGCGGGTGGATGATCGGATTCGTCGGCGCGGTGTCGCTGCTGCTGGCCAGCGGCTGCACCGATGCGAAAGACATGCAGATTCAGGCTCTCCAGGAAGAGCTCGAGGCCTGTCGCAGCGAGAAGGCCAGCCTCGAATCGCGCCTGGCGGCGATGTCCAGCGAGCTCGATAACGCCCGGCGTCGCGCGCTGCAGCTCCAGGACATGCTCGATCAGGCGCGGCGCGAGGCGGCGGCGCAGCCGGCCGTGACGTCGCAGCTTCCCGCCGGATGGCAGGGAACCAGCGAAGTCGCCTGGATCGACATTCAGGCCGAGATCCTCTTCGACTCGGGCAAGGCCGATCTGAAGAGCGCCGGTCGCGGCTCGCTGAGCGGCGTCGTGTCCGACATCAACGCCAACTTCGCCGGGCGCGAGATCTGGGTCATCGGGCATACCGACAGCGATCCGATCAAGATGTCCAAGTGGAAGGACAATCTCGAACTGAGCCTCGGACGTGGCGCGACCGTCGCCCGCGAACTTACCAAGATGGGGTTGGATCCGGCCCGCGTCGTCGCCGCCGGCCAGGGCGAGTACCACCCGCTCGCGCCCAATGACACCAAGCAGAACAAGGCGCGGAACCGCCGCGTGCAGATCGTGGCGGTCTCGCGTCCGGATGCGGCGCTGACCGGCTCGGGCGGATGACGAACCGAACGGCGCTTCGCCGCCCGGCCTCGGCGTAGGTCACGCGGGATCGGGCAGCGATCAACATACGTGGCATGCTCGCGCCGCCGCCGGCGCGGGCATGCCCGGTTTGCTTGCGGGCGCGGGCCGTTTCCCGCGCGACGCGGTCGCCCTAGCGATCTCGCGATATGCCGAAGATCGCGGACGACCGCTTTCGGGGGACCACGCAGATGGACGTCATACCTGCGATCGACCTGTTGAACGGAAAGTGCGTCCGGCTTGTCCAGGGCCGCTACGACCGCGTCATTCAGTACGAGCGCGACCCGGTGGAAGTGGCGCAGCGTTTTCGCGAGGCCGGGGCGAACTGCCTGCACGTCGTCGATCTGGACGGCGCGCGGACCGGCCGAGTCGCGAATCTCGTGGCGCTGCGCGACATCGCGCAGACCGGCGCCAAAATCGAGTTCGGCGGCGGCATCCGCGACGACACCGCTGTCCAGGCAGCGCTCGAAGCCGGCGCCGCGCGGGTCATCGTCGGCACGCGCGCCCTGGAAGACTGGGAGTGGTTCCGCAAGCTCGTGCACACGCCGCAGTACATGGACCGCGTCGTGCTCGGTCTCGACGCCAAGCTCGGCAAGGTCTCCATTCGCGGCTGGCAGGAAGACACGCATCGCAGCGTGCTCGACGTCGCGCGCGGCGTCAGCAACTGGCCGATTTCGGGCATCTGCTACACCGACATCGGCCGCGACGGAATGCTGCTCGGGCCGAACATCGAGTCGATCCGGGCTGTGGCCGACGCGACGTCAGCGCCGGTCGTCGCGTGCGGCGGAGTGACCGACCTCGAGGACGTTCGCCGTCTGGCGCAGCTCAACCTGGCCGGCATCGTGATCGGCCGCGCGATCTACGAAGAATCGATCGATCTCGGCGAAGCGATTCGGATCGCGCATCAGCGGGACGACGGCGCGTGAACATCGACGAACGCGCCGCCCGGAAGCAGAGCGGCGGTCGGCTCGGCGCAATCGCCTGCATCGTCGGGCTGGTCGGAGTCGGGTTGGCGATCCTTCCGCTCGCCATGACGTGGGACTTCGTCGTACTGGGCGTCGCGATCGGCATCGCCCTGGTGGTGATCTCGAACTTGGCGCTCGGGTAGCGCCAGCTTCGGCGGCGGCCTCGCTCGTCCGATCGACGAGCCTCACGCCGGCAGAAACACCCCGGCGATCGTCGCCGTCATCCACGACGCCAGCGCGCCGCCGATCATGGCACGCAGCCCCAGCGACGCAAAATCGGACCGGCGGTTCGGCGCCAGCGCGGTCAGCCCGCCGATCTGGATCGCGATCGACGGCAGGTTCGCGAAACCGCACAGGGCGTACGTCGCAATCACGGCCGAGCGCTCGCCGATCTCCTTGCCGTCGCGCATGTGGTCGGCCAGCGAGAGATACGCGATGAACTCGGTCGCGATCAGCTTCTCGCCCAGCAGCGCGCCGAACGTCGCGCAATCGCCCCAAGCGACCCCCATCGTCCACGCCACCGGCATGAGCAGCCAGCCCAGCAGATTCTGAAGGCTCAGCGGCGGAATGCCGCGCGCTTCACGCCACGCGCGCACGATATCGAGCTGGCTGATCGCTTCGAGCGGATAATTCACCATCGCCAGAAGCGCCACGAACGCCAGCAACATCGCCCCCACGTTCACCGCCAGCCGAAGTCCATCGCTCGCCCCGGCGGCGGCTGCGTCGAACACGTTGCGGGTCGTACGCTCGATGTGCATTCCGCCGAGCGTCTCGTCCGGCGGGGTCTCGGTCTCCGGCATCATGACTTTGGAGATCGCCAGCGCCGCCGGCGCAGACATCACGCTCGCGATCATGAGGTGCTTGGCGAACTGGATGCGCGCCGCCGGATCGTCCCCGCCCAGGATGCCCACGTACGCCGCCAGCACGCTTCCGGCGATCGTCGAGAACCCGCCGGTCATCAGGCACATCAGTTGCGAGCGCGTCATGTTCGGGATGAACGGCCGCACGCAAAGCGGCGCCTCGGTCTGACCGACGAAGACGTTGGCGGACATCGCCATCGCCTCGGCGCCGGTCACGCCGATCGATCGCCGCAGCACCCACGCCAGAGCGGCGATGACGAGCTGCATGATCCCGAAGTGATACAGCACCGCCATCAGCGCGGCGAAGAAGATGATGATCGGCAGAACCTGGAACGCGAACAGAAACCCCCACGGCTCGCGCGATTCCGCCAGGCTTCCGAACACGAACTGCGCGCCAGGCGTTGCGAAGGAGATGACGCGGTTGAACAACGCCGCGATCGCATCAAAAGCCCCGGCAACCGGACCGAACCGGAGCATCAGCCACGCCAGCGCGAACTGAAGCCCGATGCCGACCAGCACTTCGCGCGGCCGGATTCGCCGACGATCGACCGACAGCGCCAGCGCGATCAGGGTGAGAACGACGACGCCGATCAGACCGGTAAACTGGCCCATGCATCGGTCCCGGCCTACGCAGCCGCGAGTCGGCGCGGCGCCCCGACACCGGGGGCGCGACACGCGCCCCGTCGCGACGTTCGGCTCGGCATCATACAATGTCGCAAGCGGGCTGGCGCTCAAGCCGACGCCGCGCATCGCACGAGGGTTGGGGTATGGCGGCCGTGTACGATGTCTCTTCCGGCGGCGACGAGCCCGGAATCCGCGGGCTGATCGGCAGCGACTCGATTCGCGTGACCGGGGCGGGACCGATCGACATTTCGGCCTATCCCGGCCGCTTGGTCGTGCTGGAAGGCACCGACGGCGTCGGACGCTCCACGCACATCGCCCTGCTGCGCGAGTGGCTCGAAACCGAAGGCTTCGGCGTCATGCATACCGGCCTGACGCACGGACGGCTGGCTGGCGAAGGTCTGCGGAAGGCCAAGCTCGGAACGACGGCCGGCCAGCGCACGCTGGACCTGTTCTACGCGACCGACTTCGCGGATCGGCTCGAAAACGCGATCCTGCCCGCGCTTCGGGCCGGGTTCGTGGTGCTCACCGACCGCTACTTCTATTCCATCATCGCGCGGTCCATGGTCCGCGGACTGCCCGGTCCGTGGCTCCAGGATCTTTATCGCTTCGCCCCCCAGCCGCACGGAGTGCTCTACCTCAAGGTCGATGTGCGAAACCTGATTCCGCGCGTGGTGGCGCGCGGCGCGTTCGACTACTGGGAATCCGGCATGGACTTCCAGGAAGAGACCGACCTGTTCGGCTCGTTTTCCCGATATCAATCTCGACTGCTGGCGGTCTTCGACGAGCTGGCAAGCTTGTACGGATTCCAGATGATCGACGCCAACCGCGACATCGCCGACGTGTTCACGGACATCAAGGAACGCGTACTCCGCCTCGTAGCCGGCATCAAAGGCCAGCACGCATGAGCGCAGTGACGCGCAGTAAATGGCTGCCGCAGATCTACGGCGACACGCCGCTCGCCTTCGCGGCGCGCCGTGCCCTGAAGCGCCGTCTGCTCGCCGTTGAAGAGCTGCTCCCGCTCGCCGCGGCCGCGGAAGACCCGGAACACGTGCATCAATTGCGCGTCGCCACGCGGCGGGTCGCGGCGTGCGAACGGCTGTTTGGGCACTTGCTGACGCGTAAACTCCGCCGTCGTCTCCGGGACACGATGCGCGCCGTGCGCCGAGCCGCCGCCGATGCGCGGCGCGACGACGTGCATGCGCACGTCCTTGCGGCCGAGGACGCGATCCCCGACCCGCTCGCGCGCCGCTTCGCGCTGGCCGCGATCGAGCGGAGTCGCCGAGCCGCCGCAGAAGCGGTCTGCCAGGTCGCCGGCCGTCGCGACCGCCTCGCCCGGCTTCGCGCGCGCGTCACGCGCGTGCTCGACGATCCGCCGGTGCGAAAGGCCGCGGAGACGGCCGCCCCGCCCGGCGAGCGCGGTGCATACACGCTTTCCGACGCTGCTTTCGCGAGCCTGCCGCCGCTGATTGATGCGGTCCGGCTGACGCCCGTCGCGGAGCTGGGCCCGATCGACCGAATCCATGCGCTTCGGATCGATGGCAAGCGGTTGCGTTACGCGCTGGAAGTGTTCGCCGGGTGTTTTCCGCGAGAGTTCCGCACTGAGACGTACCCTCGGCTCGAGGAATTTCAGGATCGGCTGGGCGAAATCAACGACCTCGCCGAACTGTCCGAGCGCCTCGCCCGCTTCGCGGATGATGCGGACAAATCGCAATCGAACGGCGATGCGGCGGCCGAGGTTCCCGGTCTGCGCGCTGCGGCCGACTCGTTCGCCGCGCGACTGGAGCGCGCCCGGACGAGCTTTCTCGAGTGGTGGGCGGCCGCCGAATCCCGCCAGGTGTTCGGCGACCTGGTCGACCTGGTCAAGACGCACTGCGGCGACCCGCGCGCCCCGCAACGCAAGTCCGACGAAACCCCGGCATCCGCCGCCGCCACCGTCGCCACCGTCGCGCCGCATCGCCGCGTGGCCGCGATCGACGTCGGAACGAACAGCATCCGCATGGTCGTCGCGGAGACCGACTCGGTGCGCGCGTTCCGCATCATCGACGACGTGAAGGAGACGACCCGCCTGGGCGAAGGGCTCTACTCGAGCGGACGCCTCAGCGACGACGCGATCGAGAGCTCGATGCGCGCCTTGGAGCGTATGCGCTCCATCGCCGAGAGCTACCACGTCGAGCGCCTCCGGGCGGTCGCCACGTCGGCGGTTCGCGAAGCCGGCAATGGCCGGGACTTTGTCCGTCTCGCCGAAGCGCGGGCCAATGTGCGTGTCGTGGTGATCGACGCCGAGCACGAAGCACGCCTGGCGTTCTCGAGCGTCGTCAGCGCGTTCGACCTGAGCGACCGCCAGTTCGCGACCGTGGATCTGGGCGGAGGCAGCGCCGAGCTGGTATTCAGCACCGGCGGACTGATCGATTCGATGCACACTCTCGCGCTGGGCGCGGTGCGGCTGACCGAGGTGTACGGCAGCCACAACGGCCGCGGCGAGTATCGCTATGGCGAGATGCGGCGAGCCGTCGATCGCGCCATCGCCGAATCGCTGCCCCACCGCCCGCGCGCCGATCTGCTCATCGGCACCGGCGGCACCTTCACGACGCTTGCTCGCGTCTCGCTGCGGCGCGGTCCGCTGGACGGCGCCGACGGACGCTTTCCGTTCGCCGTTCGCGGCTGCGAGCTGACCCGGTCACAGGTAGGCGAGGTGTTGGAGCTGTTGCGCCGGCTCCCTCTGGCGCAGCGCCGCCGCGTTCCTGGCCTCAGCGCGCGGCGGGCGGAGATCATCGTAGCCGGGCTGTGCGTGGTGGAACGCTTGATGGATGCGATGTCGGTCGAGCGGCTGCGCGTGCACGACGGCGGCATTCGCGACGGTCTGCTGGCCGAAATGGTGGACGAGCTCGGCGGGCATAGTCCGCGCCGGGCGGGTGCGGCGCGCTCCGCGCTGCGGGCCGTCCGCGCCTTCGCGCGGCGCAGCCGCTACGACCGCGATCACAGCGAGCACGTCGCTCGCCTTGCCGTGCGCATCTTCGATCAACTCGCCGAGCAACTGCCCGACGCCGCGGGCCATTGGGCCGCTGCGGAGCACCGCGACCTGCTTCGCGCCGCCGCGATCCTGCACGATGTAGGCATGCTGCTGGGCATCCGCCGTCATCACAAACACAGCTACGACATGATCGAGCACGCGCGCCTGCCCGAGTGGACGCGGCGCGAAATCGAGCTGATCGCCAACATCGCCCGCTACCACCGTCGCTCGCTTCCGCACGCGTCGCACCCGGGCTTTCGCATGCTGGGCGACGACGATCAGCGGCTCGTGGCCCACCTGGCCGGCGTGCTGCGCATCGCCGACGGACTCGATCGCGACCATCGACAGTCGGTCACGGACGTCGTGGTGCGCGCGGAGGACGGCTGCGTGCGATTCGAGGCGTGCTGCCCGCGCGAGCCGATCGACGGGTTGAAGTACGCGGCGCGAAAGTCCGACCTGTTCGAAGCCGCGTTTCGATCGAAGGCGGCGCTGGTCTGGTCCACTCCCAGCACCAACCACAAAGGCTGGAATCACGCATGAGCAGTCCGGATCGATACACCAATTACGGCGACCTGCCCGGCCGCCTGATCATCGTCGAAGGCATAGACGGCTCCGGCAAGAGCACGCAGCTCGACCTGCTGCGCAAGTGGATCATCTCGCTCGGCTATTGCGCCGTGTTCAGCGAGTGGAATTCGTCGCCGGTGGTCCGCTCGACCACCAAGATGGGCAAGGATCAGCGCCTGCTCAGTCCGATGACGTTCTCGCTCATCCATGCGGCCGACTTCGCAGACCGCCTGGATCGAACGATCCTCCCGCCGCTTCGCGCCGGCGCGGTCGTGCTGACCGATCGCTACATTTTCACCGCCTTCGCGCGCGACGTGGCCCGCGGAATCGACCCCGTCTACGTCCGGCGCGTCTACCGCTTCGCGCCGCGGCCGTCGGTCGCGTTCTATTTTCGTGTGCCGCTCGACGAGGCGCTCAAGCGAATCCTCACCGGGCGGCCCGAATTGAAGTGGTACGAGGCCGGCATGGACCTCGGGCTCAGCGACGACCCGTACGAGAGCTTTCGGCTGTTCCAGCGAGGCATTCTCGATCAATACGAAGCGATGGTGCCCGAATTCGGCCTGCACGTGATCGACGCGACGCTGCCCATCACGCAGCAGCAGCGTCAGGTGCGGGCTGTGGTCGAGCCGTTGCTGAACGGCTGTCTCCGGCGCCCGGTCACGCCCTATGCCCGCCTCCGCGACGAGCAGGGGCTGTCGGGCTATTACCTCAAGACGCTGGACGCCCCCACCCCGGGCGGGGAATAGCGCCGTTCCGCCAAAACCGGAGTCATGCCGGATAGCGCTTCGGCATCCCGTTGATCACACGCAGCGCCTCCGCGCAATCGACGCCGATCGTGTCGCAGTACCAGCGGAGCGACTCGATGCGCGGGCGATTCTCCACGCGCACGCGCTCGAGCGCCGTGTCGCGATCGAGCAGCCCCTGCCGAATCTGATTGCTGCGGAACGTATCGTTCTCGCAGAAGCCCGCGCCGACCGTGTAGATGTAGTTGTAAAACGCGGCCGTCCCGTCGCCGATGCGCCACGTGCTGCGCGTGTCCGGCGCCACTTCCCATTCATACTCGTCGATCAGCGTGCGCTCGATGGTGGGCTCGTCCCAGGCGACGTAGTGATAGAACTGGAGATAGCGCTGCGGAATGAAGTAGTACGAGCCGAACGCGCCCAGCGTGTCCCACAGGCTCGAATTGAGATACGCCGGGTTCCGTGCGAATTGCCGCGCGTAGTAGAAACCCAGGCGCAGCCGATCCCACGCGCCCAGCCCGTAGAACCGCCCGGCGCTGCCGCCCCGCGCGATCCCGCAGAAACCGGTCTTGAAGTCCGTCCGCTCCAGCGGGTTCATGCTGAACACCAGCAGGTCCAGTCCCAGCTGCTTGCCCAGCCGGTTCGCGTGATAGAAAAACTGCTTGTCGCCGGCCATGAACAGCGGCACAGTCCCCAGGTCCGGACGGCGCAGCCAAGCCGACACGTTCTTGCGGATGTTCTCGCGCTTGCGCCGGATGTCCGCCGAGACGAGAATGTGCTCGATGCCGAGCTGCCCGCAGATGCGCGCCTGGTTGCGACGCGCCAGGTCCGTCACCATTCCCCAGTCGTAAGTATAGGTCACCGGGCGCATGCCCAGTTCCCGGCACACGTAGTGCAACGCGTACGTGCTGTCACGACCGCCCGAAAGCGCCAGCAGGCACTCCGCCCCACTGCCCGCGCGTCGGTACGGCGCCACCGCCTCGAGCAGCGCGGCGTGCCCCGCCGGCCGGATCGGCTCGAACCAGCGGCAAAAATTGCACACGCCCCCAGCGTCATACTCGATGAACGGCATCGTCTCCGGCAGGATGCAGCGCGTGCACCGCCGCAGCTCCGGAACGAGCCGCATGCCCTCGTCCACCAGCTTTTCGATCCGAGAGGCATCGCCCGCGCGCGCGCCCGGTCCGCCGACACGCGTCCGACCGTTCGCGGGCCTCTGCGGGCGGTGATCGTCGATTCGCCGCGGGCGCTCCAACGACGGCGCGTCGCTCGCGCCGTTCATCTCGCCGCGCAGAGAAAACGGATATGAGCTCAGGTCGCTCGGTCGCACGAGCAGGCCGTCGCCCGCCTGAAAGTGACGGATGCTGCTCGCGCTCAGCCGCCCGCGCAGCGCCGACTTGCGCAGCAGTTGCTCCAGGATGACGCGCTCGGATGCGAACAGGATCGCGCCGGCCGCTTCGTCGCATATCACGTACAGCGAGCCGTTGTTGGTCGCCAGCAGCACCGCGTCGCGCGCCGCGGAAAGCGCCGCGATCGACGCCGTGCCCTTCACGGCCGAGAACGCTTGCCGAGCGGCCGCGATCATCGACGCGCCGCGCTCCATGTGCAGCTCGATCAGCCGCAGCAGCGCTTCGGTGTCCACTTCGGCCTGACGCGGCTCGGCGATGTGCGTCTGCCAGATGCGCTCATGGTTGCAGATGATTCCGTTATGAACGCCGACCGAGTGCCGCGTGATGACCGGCTGGTTGTTCTCGTGCAGTTCCTCGTCGCCGGTGGTCACCAGCCGCGAGTGCCCGATCACGGCCAGCGGCAAAGCCAGCTCGCCGGACGCGCTCGCCGCGGCCCGCAACGCATCGCCGAATACGCGCTCGTACGCACGCGTGCGAATGAATTCGGACGCCGGTTGCGGCCGCTTGAGCACCCGAATCGTGTCCGGCAGGAGAATGGCCAGCCCGGCCGCTTCCTTGCCGCGCGATTCGGAGAGCAGAAACAAGTCGCGAACGCTGCGACGCAGCGCATCGACCGCGATCCGCGTCGGGGGGCGAACAATAATGCCGAAGATTCCGCACATTCGGGAGTGCTTCAGGATCGCGTAGACCGACGGGTTCGGGCGGCGCCGCGCGTCCCGCTACCCGATGCCTGGGCGACGGGACGAATCATACTCGACCGCGTCGATTCGCAGAAGAATCGCGTGTCGCGACCGTCCCGGCCGTGTCATGCAAAGCGGAGATTCGATCGGTTCGCAGGGGGACCGGGTCCGATCGCCGGACGCGACCTGCGGACTAGGACCCGAGCAGGCCGAGAACGTCGCTCTCGAACGAGCTGCGGAGCTTGGCGATCGCGCGGGATTCAAGCTGCCGCACCCGCTCTTTCGACACGCCGAAGTTCCGACCGACCTGCTCGAGCGTCTGCGCGCCCTCGCCGCCCGCCAGGCCGAAGCGCTGGCGAAGGATTTCGCTCTCACGCTCGTCCAGCGCCCCGAGCATGCGCTCGATGGCGCCGCGCACGGCCGGGTAATAATCGTTGTCGGCGGCGCCGGGCGCAAGCTCGCAGCGGTTCTCGAGCAGCTCGTCGTGTCCTGTTTGGTACCGCTCGCGGTGATGCTGCTGCTCGGGGATGGTGCGGGCGAAGTTCTTCATGATCGCCCACGACGCGTACGTGCTGAACTTGAACCCGCGCGTGAAGTCGAACTTGTCCACCGCGCGCATCAACGAGACGTTGCCGTCGCTGATCAGCTCGAAGAAATCCTGCGTCGGACGCAGATGGCGCTTGGCGATGCTCACGACCAGCCGCAGGTTCGCCTGAACGAGGCGTTTCTTGGTGTCCGCGGCTTCGTCGAGCAACTGCTCGATCGCGTCCAGCTCGACCGCCGACGCGCTGTCCGGGTCGATCCGCTTCAGCGCGTTCGCCGCTTCGAACTTCAGATAATTCAGCTTGCAGAACAGTGCACGCTCGCCCTCGCGCGAGAGCAGCGGCGTGCGGAAGAGCTGCTGCATGTACGGCGGCAAATCGCGCGGAATGCGCTTTTCCGGCGTTCGTTCGCCTTCGACGCTCAGGAGCGGATTGGCGAGGATCGCCTCGCGCGCGCCCGGCAAAGAATACTCATCGGACGCAATGTACTCGACCGGGCGAGACAGGAGGTCCCGGGCGCGCATCCGCGCGACGACGCCGTACACATCGGCGATCGGGCGGTCAAACCGCTTCGCCAGCGACGCGATCGCAGCCCCTTCGCGATAAGCCTCCCAGATCTGCACGCTCTGCGAATCCGACGCGATCTCCACGCGGGCGCGATTGAATAGCCCCTGCCCGGGACGGGCCGCGTCATGCTGTTTGAAGAGCAGCCGGATCGTCTCGACCGCGCGCCCGGTCCGCGACGACAGCTCGCGCGCGACCGAATTCACCGTGCTGAACTTCCCGGAATCGAGCAGCTCGCGGGCGGCGACGAGCAGCGCGTCGCGCTCGTCGGTCGAGAGTTGCGAGAACGACGCGCCCCGCGCGACAAGCTCCGAATTCTCCGCGACGAATCGCCGGACGCTGTGCTCGGGGAACATCAGCCTGGCACGCCGATCGGACGCGCGAATGCGCCAGCCGACCAGCCCGCGACGATGCCACCGAAAAATCGTCTTCGTGCTGACGTCAAACCGCTCCGCCAGCGCGTGAACCGTGTGCAGCCGCTCGGGAACCGCATCGAGCGGAATCTCGGCCGTGCCGCTCAACTCTTCCGCAAGGGCGACCAGGTCTGCCCGCAGTGCGTCGCCCTCGAGCAATCGCGGCTCGGACGAACTGCCGTTCGAATCCGGGCGCGGGCGATATCCCGTCAGACCGTGGCAAACGAAGTCGTACGGATACGAACGTCCCGACTCGACGACCGAAAGTAGAAAGTCGATGTTGTGAAGCTGGCGCAGTCGCAAGCGCTCCGGACCACGGCAGAGCTGCGCGGCCAGCGCGGCGAAGGCGTTCGTAGAGTATCGCTGCATCGGGTGTCCTTCCCGCGGGTGCCGTGAGCCGGGGGCAAACGGTCCCTGCGTTCCTCCTGGCGGGCGTTCGGCGGCATCGCGCGGCCACCGAACCGGGTGTGCGACGCTAAGGTCGCGCTGCGGCAGTCGTTATGAGTATTGTCGATCGACGCCATTCCGTCAAATCGATGTCCGCCGCGGCTGCGAATGGCGGCATGACGATTTATCGTCACGTCCGCAAACAGCCTTAAATGATGAAGTTACACTGAGAACGTCCGATAGTCGTTTCTTCGCTGATTCTCCGAAAATTCCTCGGACCACAACGCTACCACGGAACCGTCACCGGCGATTCTTTCGCTTCTCCAAGCGAAACGCGGCCCGCGTCGACCGCGTCCGCAGGGTCGGTGTCCGCCCGAGCTTGCCCACCGGCCCGGAGAAAAACGTAGTACAGCCGCCCTTCCGAGAGCGTTGCGCCGGCAAGCGCCTCGGCCTCGGGTCCGACGCCGAAATAGACGTCTGAGCGCCCCGCCGCGCGAATCGCACCGCCCGTGTCCTGATCGAGCGCGAACCCGGCGTAGGCGGCGGGCGTCGGAGATCGTGACGACGGCATGGTCGTTTCGAAGAATGCCATGCACGCGCGCGGAAACACCTCCTTGTCCGTCGCCAGCGTGCGATACGGCGTCACCGGAACGTTGATGCTGCCGAACGGACCGCCTCGCTCCGGCTGGAAGAATACGTAGCGGTCGTTCTGGTTGCAGTACTCGTTCACCTTCTCCGGATTCTCCGCGAAAAAGCGTCGCAGGCGCTGAAGCGACAGCTCGTTGCGACTGAGTACGCCATCCGCGACAAGCTGCTGCCCGACCGACTTGTAGTCGTAGCCGTTGTTGGCGGCGTAACCCAGTTCGTACAGATCGCCGCCCCCGAGGCGGACCTTCACCGATCCCTGAATCGTGGCGATATAGGCCTCGAACGGGTCGCGGAGCCAGACGATCTCCAGCCCGCGCATCTTGTTCTGCTCGACAATCTCGCGACGCGTGTAATACGGCACGATCGAGCCGTCGGCCGTCTTACGCCCGCGCGTCACGCCTTCCGCCGTCTTGACCAGATCGGGCGGCATTGCATGCAGCGGGTAATCGAACCCTTCCTCGCGCTGCATTCGCCCGTCGAAAATCGGCGTGTAATAACCGGTGAAGAGTACGGTTCCGCGATCATCCCATCCGATCGACTGGTACACCTCGAAGTCCTGTCGCAGTGCCGCATCGAGCTCCTGCGGCGAGCGACCGCTGCGAATCAGCGACAGAAACGCTTCCAGCGAATCGACCGCCTGCCGGTGCGTGATCTCTCCGTACGGGAAGTAGCGCTGGCTCGACGGCTTGCGCAGGTATTCCTGGCTGTAGCGAATGGCCCTCTCGAGCCCCGCCAGATCGGCAAAGCCGGGCGAGAAATCCGGGTACTGCTCCGGCGGAATCTTTCGCAGCGCCAATTGCCCCGCCGCTAGCGGACGCCCGTAGTCGGCCTCCGGGCCGGGCGCCACTTCCTCGGCCGCGCGGTCCATCCGCGGCGGCACCCACGGTTCCTCGTTCAACGGCGCTTCGCAGCCGACGAGAAGCGCGAGCGGCATCAGCAGGCAACCGAGACGTGGGCGGAAAAGCGGATGCATGCGCGGCTCCTTCCACAGCGTGAAGGCCGTCCATGACCTTGGACGCATGAGCGTGTCGGCTCATTCTGCGACTGCGCACGCAAAATGCAAGCCGTCCGCCCGGCAAACCCGTGCCGCGTTCAGTCCGAGCGCCGGATGTTCAGCGCGGCGACAAGCTGCCGCAGGACGTGAATCGAGACGCCCAGCCGCTCCGACGCTCGGGCGAAATTCCACGAGGTCTCGTGCAGCGCCCGGGCCACCATCAGCCGCTGCACATACGTCAGGCTCGACGCCGTCTCGCCGTCGCACGGCGGCACCAGCTCGCCCACCACCTCGCACGGCAGATCCCGCTCGGTGACCTGCTTTCCGGCCGAAAGCAGCAGCGCCCGCTCGATCACCGATTGAAGCTGCCGCGCGTTGCCCGGCCAGTGATAGCTCACCAGCAGCGCCATCGCCTGGTCGCTAATGCCCGATTGCCGGCTCCGGTTGTGACGCGCCGCCATCTCCAGAAAGTGCACCGCCAGCGCCGGGATGTCCTCGCGCCGATCCCGCAGCGGCGGAACGTGAATCGGAAACACGTTCACGCGGTAGAGCAGGTCCTCGCGGAATCGGCCGTGCTGAACCAGGCTGCGCAGGTCGTACCGCGTAGTCGCGATGATCCGAACGTCCGTCTCGAACACCGCCGTGCCGCCCAGGCGCGAGTACCGCTTCTCCTGGAGCAGGCGCAGGAGCTTGGCCTGCGCCGGACGCGGCACGTCGCCGACCTCGTCGAGCAACAGCGTCGAGCCGTTGGCGCGTTCGAACAGGCCGCTGCGGCTCTGAATGGCGCCGGTGAACGCGCCGCGCTCATAGCCGAACAGTTCGCTCTCCAGCAGCGTGTCCGGGACGTTGTGGCAATTGAACACGACCATCGGCTTGTCGCGCCGCGGGCTGTGGCGATGCACGTAGCGAGCCACCAGCTCCTTGCCGACGCCGGTCTCGCCGGTGATGAGGACGGAGGAGCGCGTCGGCGCGACGCGGCGGCTCAGCTCCAGGACGTGCTGAACGGCTCGGCTGCGTCCGAGCAAGACGACCGGCTTCTGCGGCAGCATGGGCGGGTCGATCATCGCGGGCGCCGCTGCGAGCTTCATGGTTGTCCCCGAGGAGTTCGGGACGAACTTTCCCAGTGTGCCGTTGTGGTCCCGGTTTGTCCACCGTGCCCGCTGCCATCCGCACGCATTCCGCGCTCGTCGCGAACTTGCGGCCTCGGTCGGGCTGCTCCCACGACAATTGCCGGGCCCAGGGCCTTGCTCTACGCTGCGCGCCCCGGATTCGTGCCGTCCCGACGGGCGGTGTCGAGGCACCGCACGAGGCCTTGGAATCTCATGAAATCAGCCGCCTTATGCTCGTTCGCCGGCTTCGCGGCGATGCTCGGAGTTCACGCCATGGCTTCCGTTCCGCCGTTCGATCCGATCGCCGATCCGAGCGCCACCGTCGTCGCCGGCCAAGCTCGTTTCACCGTGCTGACGCCGCGCCTGATCCGCCTCGAATGGTCGCCGCAGGCCGACTTTGAAGACCGCGCATCGCTCGCGATCGTCCAGCGCCGCTTGCCCGTGCCCGATTTCGACGTGCGGAGGCGACTGGGCCGCGTCGAACTCCGCACACACGCCTTGACCCTGCGCTATATCGAGGACGCCGGGAAATTTGACGCGGAAAACCTCGCCATCGAGTTTGGCGGACCCGATCCGACCGTCTGGACACCGGGCGCGGGCGACGACCGAAATCTCGGCGGAACGTGGCGAACGCTCGACGGCTACTCCGGCGCGTCGCCGCTGGAGCGCGGCCTGCTCTCGCGAAACGGCTGGAAGCTGCTGGACGATTCGACCCGGCTGCTGCTGAGCGGTTCGAATGACTCGCCGCCCGACTGGGCCGCCGTCCGACGCGATCCTGACGCCATCGATTGGTATTTCTTCGCCTACGGCGACGACTTTCCGCAGGCGCTGCTCGACTTCACGAAAATCGCCGGCCCGATCCCCCTGCCGCCCCGATACGTCTTCGGCGCGTGGTGGTCGCGCTACTGGCCGTACCGCGACCAGGACCTGGTCGCGCTGGTCGGCGAGTTCCGGCAGCACGACGTACCGCTCGACGTGCTCGTCGTGGACATGGATTGGCATCTCGACGGCTGGACGGGATATACCTGGAACCCGCGCTACTTTCCCATGCCGGAGCGGTTTCTAGCCTGGGCCACGGAAGAGGGGCTGAAGATCCCGCTGAATCTTCACCCGCACGACGGCGTCGGGCGGCATGAAGCCGCGTTCGAAACGATGTGCGACGCGATGGATCTGGACCCCGAGACGACCACCCGCGTGCCGTTCGACCCGGCCGACCCGCGCTACATGGACGCATACTTCACGGTCCTGCACCATCCCCTCGAGCGCCAGGGCGTCGATTTCTGGTGGATCGACTGGCAACAGGGCGAATCGACGCAGATCCCAGGACTCGACCCGCTCTTCTGGCTCAACCATCTGCACTGGCGGGACTGGCAGAAACGCCCGGGCGTCAAGCCCAGTCGCCCGCTGATCTTCAGCCGCTGGGGCGGCATCGGAAATCATCGCTACCCGATCGGATTCTCCGGAGACACGTTCAGCGACTGGGATTCGCTGGCGTGGCAGCCGCATTTCACGGCGACCGCCGGCAACGTCGGCTACGCCTACTGGAGTCACGACCTGGGCGGGCATCAACCTGGACCGGCAGAGCCGGAATTGCAGACCCGCTGGCTGCAATGGGGCGCGCTCAGCCCCGTGTTCCGCGTGCACGCGACCCGGCATCCCGACGCGGAGCGGCGCATCTGGGCGCTGCCGCCCGAGCACTTCGCTGTCAGCCGCAAGGCGTGGCTGCTGCGCTACCAGTTGACGCCATACCTTTACACGATGTCGCGCAAGACGTTCGACACCGCCCTGCCGCTGTGCCGTCCGATGTACCTGCACTGGCCGAAGCTCGATCCGGCCTACGGCGTTCGCGGGCAAGTGGACTTCGACCCGTCCAGCGCGAATGCGTACGCGCCCGCGCGGCGTCTCGACCCGCGCGTGCAGCCCGGATTCAGCGAACAGTACATGCTCGGCGACGACTTGCTCGTCGCCCCCATCACGCGTCCCATGCACGCCGCCAGCCGCACCGCGTCCGCCCGAGTCTGGTTGCCGCCGGGGCGCTGGCGAAACTGGTTCACCGGCGAACTGCTCGAAGGGCCGCGGAACGTCCACATCGCATGCCCGCTGGACGAGTATCCGCTGTTCGCCCGCGACGGCGTCGCCATTCCGCTCGCGCCGCCGATGAAGAGCACAGGCGAAAAGCCGCTCGATCCGCTCATCCTGCGTGTCTTCCCGAGCTCCGGCGACGCGACACACCAGTTGCGGCTCTACGAAGACGACGGACTGACGGATGCGTACCGGGACGACCGCTGCGCCTGGACGCCGATCCGAACCACGTCATCCGCCGACGGCTGCCGCATCGACATCGCAGCGATCGAGGGCGACTTCGACGGGCGACTCGCGCAGCGCAGCTACCAGTTCGAGCTGCGCGACGTCGCCCGGCCGAGCCGCGTGACGCTCGACGGCCGCGAACTCGCGCCGAGCGACACGCGGGATGCAGGCAGTTGGCAATACGACGCCGGCTGTGCGACCGCGACGATTCGCATCGGTCCGATCCTCACCGATCGCCCGTGCTCGGTGCAGGTCGACTTGCCCGGCGACGCGGGCATCGCGCAACGTCTGGCGCACGGGCTGCGGGGCGAGCTGACGGTGCTCGCGGAAATCGCCGCCACATCCGCGTCTGAGTCCGCGCCCGCGTCGAGCGGTCTCGCCGCGCGTCTGCTGAGCGCATGGACGGCTCCGAGCGAAGCATCGGGCACGACAATGCCGGCACCGATCGACGTGGCGCGGGAGCTCGCAGCGCTCGATCCGACCGATCCGGCACGCCTGAAGGCCTTGGCTCGACTTCTGAATGTGTACGCTGACCTGCGCGTGCTTGTGACCTCGGAAGCGCCCGAGTCTCTGGCGGTACGTTTCGAGTGCGGCGTCGGACGCCCGCCCGTCGGAGCGGCGGCTCGCGTCGAGGCGATCCTGAGCAACGGTCCCGGCTCGCCTCCGGCCGGACCAATCGAGACCGACCCGCTCACGGATGACGGGACGATCTTGCTGTCGCAGCGGCTCATGGAAATCCCGTCGTTGCCGCAGACGTTCACGCTCTCGGCAAGCGTGCGGATCGCGCTCGACACCGCGACGATCGAGCTGCCGGTGCAGCGCGTCGTGTTCCCGTCGATCAACGGGTGGTGGATTGCCGGGCCTTTTCCGCGCGAAGACGCCGGACGATTGAATCCCGAATTCACAACGCTGCAATCCGTCGATCCCGGCCAGACCTGGGAAGGCTTCGACGCCGCTTGGAAACGCGTCGTCCGCGACCCGCGCCGCGGCGGGAGTCCCACGGCCGAGTTCGTCGTGGACCTGCGCGAAGAGCTCGGAAAGAACTGCGAGAGCTGCGTCGCCTACGCGTTTACGCGGCTGGTCGCGCCTCGCGCCATGACCGTGCAGCTTGCGATCGGGAGCGACGATGGCTGCGTCGTATGGATCAACGGACAGGAATTCCACCGCAACCTGGTGCAAAGGCCGTACTCGTCTCGGCAGGACGTGATCTCGGTCCCGCTTCGAGAAGGCGCGAACACGCTGCTGGTGCGAATCGAGCAGATCTCGCAGCGGTGGGCGTTTGGCGTGCACGTCGAAGCGCCGGGGGGAGCGCCGGTTCCTGAAATCGCCGTCTCGATCGACGATTAGGACGGTTCCCGGAATGCCGATGCGATTGAACGGCGGAGCCGGACCGCTCGCTCACACGCGCGGCTCGGCTGGGGCGCCGATTCGACACGGAAGCCGCGCTCGTGTCACCGCAGCATCGCGACGTCACCGTGTCGTGCGTCTGTGCGCGCCGACTTCACGGCACGCTCGGTGCGGCGGCAACGCGGCCCGACACTCGAACGTCGCCTATGGCGCTTCGTCCGCAGGGGGTTCCGTCGGCTGGCTTGCCGCCCACTCCTCCGGAACGTCCGATTCGAGCGGCGGCTCCTCCGCCCTGGCTTCGGCCGCTTCGTGTCGAATGCGCTCGGCCTCGGTGGCGGTCGGGTCGTCCGCGGGAAAACCCGCGCCCAGCCCGGTGAATCCCGGCAATGCGGCGATCCGCGCTGACAGACGCGCGAGCCGCGCCCGCTGCGCCGAAATGGCCCGCCCCACCGCGCGGTCCGAACGCACCGTTTCGTCGTACTTCAACCGTGCAGCCAGGATGGCCGCGGCACGCCGCGCATCTCGCACAAAATCGACCGAATCGCCCGCGAGAGCGCCGTATTCCTCCGGACTCCAGCTCCAGCTCTCCAGCGTTCGACCGCGATGCACGCTGTTCACGAGCGCGTCGCCCAGCTCGCGTAGCCGCCGCGCGACCGCGCCCGATTCATATCGTGAGACGTAGTCGAGCCGGAAGCCGCGTCCCTCGTCCACATCGAGCGCGGTCTTCATCCGCAGATCGGCGATGAGCTCGATCAGCGGCGAGCCGGTCTGCTCGATCGCAAACGGCTCCAGCGCCGCAAGTTGTTCCGGAGTGGAATCGGTCAACACGCGTTGCAGAGCGCGCAGCGCCGCGCGGGAAGCGCCATCGGCGATCAGCTCGATCGCTTCGCGGATCATCTGGCGCTTGCGAGAGGATTCGTCGATCTCGACCGGCGCGGGCGCGGGGGCGCGCTGTTCGAGGCTGCGTCCGACCCGCACGCGTGCGACGCGCGAGCGTGGGAACCAGGTCTGCACGGGCGCGCCCCCGCCCCCGAGCACGACTTCGAAGAGAATCGCGTCGGGGGTCTGCTCGATCAGCGTGCCGTCGAAACGAGACCCGTTGGCGAGTTCCAGCACGTCGGCCGCGGCCTGGGCGCACAGGGCGAGCAGCGCCAGCGCGCAAGCGCCGGCGACCCGCGGCGCGACGCCGCGTGAATGAGCCGGCTGCGAGCGCACTCCAGCGTTTGTCACGCATTGGCCCCCGCCGTCATTCGACGGCGCGCCTCGATGAATGACTTGACGCACAGCGCGACGAACAGCAGGCACAGCAGCGCCATCGCCGATTGCACCGCGACGGCGGCGGGGCGCTCGACGCTGCCGCCGCTGATCAGCGCCGGCAGCTTGGCGAGTCCGCGTCCCGCGCCGAGAAAGCCGAGCAGCGCAAGCGCCGCCGCGACGTGCATCGCGTGCTTGCGCGCGGCGGGGCGCAGCGCGATCATCCCGAGAGCCGCGAGCGGCGCGCCGAAGAAGGCTGGAATCAGCGCGGTGACGCTTGCCGCGCCGGAGCCGAAGTATGCACCGACGCCGAGCAGAACCAGTAGGACGCCGAGACCGATGGTGAGCTGGGGCACGGAGCCTCTCCCATGTGGTGCGTGGATCGATTTCACCGACTCTTCTTCGACCGACGGCGGCGCGCATCGCCGCCGACGGCCGGGCCAACGTCTGATCTTATGACGGAACGTGCGGATTGTGGCGGACCGCCGCTTCGATTCGGCTGGTTCGGTCTCAGCAGAGCGGCTGGGTGTGACCTGCGGAAAAAGGCCCGCTCGCCGATGCGCGCGGCTCGGCGCGGACGCCGTGCCAGACCTGAGTCCGCTCTAGTTGCGGCTGAGCCGGGCGCGGATCAGCTTTGCCCTGGCGATGCTGCGTTGTTCGCCGTTCAAACGCTCGCCGGAGAGCTTCTGAAGGTGCGCGGGCTGGGTCTGGATGAACAGTTCGTTGACCGTGTGAAGATCGACGGCGGCGAGGCGTCCGGTGTGCAGGCCCATCCGCACGTGCGACAGGCATTGCAGCGCTTCGTTGGAGCTGATGAGCCGAGCGCTCTGCAACTGCGCCATGGCGCGGAAGATCTTGTCGTCGAGCGCGTGCGCCCGGTGCTCGATCAGGGCGTCGCGCGCCGCCTGCTCGTACTCGACGATCTTGGGAATGATCTCGCCGCGAAAGTCGTCGATGATTTCGGTCTCACTGCGCCCGAGCGTGATCTGGTTCGACACCTGGAAGAAGTCGCCCAGCGCGTCGGTGCCCTCGCCGTAGAGGCCGCGGATGGCGAGTTTCATCTCCTTCGCGGCCGCGCCGACTTTCTCCAGCTCGTTCGTCAGCCGCAGGGCCGGCAGGTGCAGCATAACTGAGACGCGGATTCCGGTGCCAACGTTCGTCGGGCAGGCGGTGAGGTAGCCATACTGCGTGTGGAAGGCGTAGTCGATGCGTTTGTCGAGCGCGTCGTCGACGCCGTTGATCTGCCGCCATGCGTCGTCAAGCTGTAGCCCGCTGCGCATGACCTGGATGCGCAGATGGTCCTCCTCGTTGACCATCAGCGAGCAGACTTGCGCCGTGTCGAAGAGCACGCGCCGAGCGCCGGCGCCCTCGGCGTGCTGACGGCTGATGAGGTGCCGCTCGACCAGCACCTTGCGGTCCAGGTCGTCCATTCCGTCCACGTCGAGCGATTGAAGGTCTTTGAGTTCCGGCGCGCGCCGCACCGCGTCCTGAATCGAGTCCGCGATCTCGCGGCGAACGTCCGCGTCCGCCCGCGACAGGAAGGGCTGTCCGCGCACGTTTCGCGCCAGGCGAATCCGCGTGGAGATGACGATCTCGTGCTGCGGGCCGTTGCCGCGCAGCCACTCACCGCTTTGCCGGGCGAGGTTTCCGACGACGTCGCTCATGCACGCTCCAGCTCGCGCAAGCGATCGCGAAGACGGGCGGCGCGCTCGTAGTCCTCGGCCGCGACGGCCTCGTCCAGTTGGCGCTTCAACTTGCGGATTTCCTGCTCCGTCTCGCGCCCGGCGGCGACGTCGCGCGGGCTCTTTCCGACGTGGTGCGTGCCGCCGTTGTGCTCCCGTTGGATCAGCGGGTGCAGCACTTCCTTGAACACGTCGTAATCCCGCGGGCAACCCAACTGCCCCTGGTTGCGAAACTCGACGTAGCTGATTCCGCAATCGGGGCAGACCAGATCGCCGCGCGCCGATGATTTCGCGCCGCTGACGAATTGTTCGAGAAACTCGGTTGCCGCGACGGGCTTGTGAACCTGGACAAGCCCCTCCTCCAGCGCGCAGCGCTCACACAGATGCCGCTGCGAGCGCTCCCCGTCCGTGTCGATTTCCGTCAGGTGATACGTCGCTTGCGCCTTCTTGCAGCGCTCACACAGTCCGCCCATACGAACGCTCCAGTCGCGCAATCACAGAACGAATTTGATGCTAGAATCCGCGCAGTGGCGAGTCAAGCTGGCAGCGAGCCACGGCGACTACGGCGCGCGCCCGATCACTTCCAGGCGCACCTCATCCGCGACCAGACGCGGAATCCGCACAAGCAGCGCCCCGCTTCGGTCCCGACCCAGCCCCCGGAGAATCCGCCCGTCTGAATAGGCCCAGCATGCCCGCCCGGTCGTGCCGTGCACGCGAACCATCGGCTCGTGCCGCGTCCACCGCCCCGCGGACAGCGTCATACGCAGCGAATCGCCGTCCAGCGCCACTTCATACAGCCCTTCCGACTCGTTGAACCCGTCGCCGTTCAGGTCGCCCGGCTGATTCGTCCGCAACTCGCCCAGTTCGACGCGAACGCCCGCCGGGTGCTGATAATCGGCCGACGCCGCTTCCGCGGAAGCCCAGTCCAGCGCGCCGGACGCCAGCGTCAGGCGGTGCGCGCTCTCGACCGTGTCGGCCGCCGCCTCGTCGCCGCAGATCATCGCCAGAACCGTCCCGTCGTCCGATTCCAGCTCGAGCTGGCGTGCGCAGTCTTCCGGCGCGTGCGGCGTCCAGAGCAGATCGGGAGCGTCGCCGGACTGTGTCCAGAGGGCGAACCGAACCGGATCCAGCTCGCCGTAGCCTCGCTGGGACGGAGCGCGGCGGAATCCACGCCGCGCGTCGAGCAGTACCGCACAACCGACACGAGAGGCTGCCCACCCGCGTCCGGCCGTCGAGGATGACAGGCGCACGTAGACATCGCCGCTGGCGTAAATGACGTATTGCCAGTCGTGACGCGGCGCGGACTCCTGCTCGACGCCGCCGGGAGGAGCGGCGCCGAATCGCCACACTCCCCGGACGACAACGCGGAACGGAGACGCCTCGACCACTTCCTGGAACGTCGACGCGGACGCGCCCCAGTCCGCGAACAGCGACGGATCGTCGATCGCAGGCGGCTCGTCGCGCGACCACCAGTCGGGATCCAGCGGCGCCACCCACGGGCCGAGGCCGGACGGCGCAGCCAGGTTCGGACCGGCGCCGACGGACCAGCCGCTCAGCACGCCGTTTTCGAACGTCGCTTCGAATGCGCCGCGCGCTCCGACGACAATGCGCCGGCCCTGCTCCTTGGCAAAGAGCCGGCCTTCGCCCGCGTCCTCGCCCAGCCGGAAGCGCGTGTTGTCGGCGAGAATCACGTCGTCGAAGAACAGCACGGTCTGGGGCTGATCGTCCGGCAGTCGGAACCGAAACGATCGGATTTCGGGCGAGTCCAGCTCGGCCAGCGCAGCGTGAACATCCACGCGCAGCAGATTCCAACCGGGTCGAACGCGCAGAAGGCGCGACCACGCGCGCCCGGACGATCCATCAAGCTCGACGACGAGCGGCAGCTCGCGCTCGCTCGCGTAGACGCTCGTCAGGAGGATGCTGTAAGGGCGCCAGTCGCGCGGGAGCGTTGAGCCGGCAGCGTCCGAGCGAAATCCGACAGTTGCTCCAGGCGTCAGCTTCACCCGCAGGGCGGCGGAACCGGTCTCGCTACGGCTGCGCTCGCCGGTGATGCCGGGCGGATCGGCCGGATCTGCCGCCGGCTCGACTGCGACGCGCGCGAGCTGATCGGCGGAGTTGAAATCGGCGATGACGGTGAACCTGCCGGATGAAAGATCGGCGTAAGCCCGGCGGAATCGATCATCCGCCGGCGTAGACGTCGCCTCGGAAGCGGGTTGCCCCCAGCGCGGGAGCGAGCAGGCCCCGCCCAACGTCGATAACGCCGCGAGGAACGCGGCGAGCGAGGTCGCGCGGCGCGGGCAACCCGATGCGCGCTTCGATGCGGACATGTGACAACCCCTTGCGCCGCGCGGCCGGCTCCGGATGGCGCCCCGAACGCTATCGCGCGACGTGTATCGCCGCGCCGAACACGCTTTCGGCGGCCTCCATGATGGTCTCGGAGGTGTTGGGGTGCGGGTGAATCGTCATGGCGAGATCGTCGGCTTCGGCGCCCATTTCGATCGCGAGGACCGCCTCGGCGATCAGATCGCCGGCGCCCTCGCCGACGATGCCGACGCCCAGAACGCGCTGGGTCTGCTTGTCGGCGATGATCTTTGTGAGTCCTTCCGGTCGGCCCATGGCGATCGCGCGGCCGGACGCACCCCACGGGAACTTGCCGATGACGGCATCGATCTTTCGCTCTCGCACGTCGGCTTCCGTCAGACCCGCCCAGGCCAGCTCGGGGCTGGTGTACACGACGGCCGGGATGGCGCGGGCGTCGAACCGCGACGGCTTCCCGGCGATGACCTCGGCCGCGACGATCCCTTCGTGGGACGCCTTGTGCGCGAGCATCGGATCGCCGATGACGTCGCCGATCGCGAAGATGCGCTTGTCGGAGGTGCGCATTTGCTCGTCTACCTGGATGAAGCCGCGATCGTTCACGACGACTTTCACGTTTTCGAGGCCGATGCCGTCGGAGTTTGCGCGGCGACCGATGGAGACGAGCACGGCGCCGAATTTCCGCGTCTGCTGCCCGGCGGACGTGCTCCAGCGCACTTCGACGCCGCCATCGACGCGGCGCGCCGATTCCAGCTTCGCCGAGGTCAGGATTTCCTCGAATTGCTTCTTGAGCCGGGCGACCAGCGGGCGGGCGAGGTCCTCGTCGGCGGCCGGCACGATGCGGTCGAGCGCTTCGATCACGGTGACTTTGCTGCCAAGCGCCGCGTAGACCTGTCCGAGCTCCAGACCAATGTATCCGCCCCCGACGACCAGCAGGGTCGGCGGGATTTCGGCGAGCTCGAGCGCCTGCGTAGAGTCCATGTAGCAGTCGCGCGGGGCGACCGACTCGGGCAGAGTTCTCGGTCGCGAGCCGGTGGCCACAATGGCGTTCTTGAATCGCAGGCGGCCGGAGGACGGGCCGTCCACGCGAATCGTTCGCGAATCCTCGAACGACGCGCGCCCCTGCATCACGCTGACCTGCCGCTTGCCGGCCAGCGTCTTCACGCCGCCGCACAGGCGATCCACGACGCTGTTCTTCCAGTTTCGAACGCGCTCGATCTCGATCTTTGGCGGCTCGAACAGCAGCCCGAAGTCGCGTACGTGTCGCGCTTCGTCGACCAGGTGCGCCAGATGAAGCAACGCCTTGGACGGGATGCATCCTTCGCGGAGGCAGACCCCGCCCAGCAGCGGCGACTCGTCCACCACGACCGTTTGGATGCCCAGATCGGCCGCTTTGAACGCGGCCACGTACCCGCCGGGACCGCCCCCGATCACGACCAGATCGACTTGTTCCGTTAGTTCACCGACGACCACGATTCACCTCCCGGACCGATGCCGAGCCTGCGCCCGGAGCGAAGAATGTAGCATTGCGACCCGCGTTCGGATAGGCAGCGTGGAATGCACGACCGCTCGGCGCGCTACGGCGACCCGAACAGCAGGTTTCCGAGCAGCTCGGGAGCATAGGTGTATCCTCGCGCGCCGGACCACGACGAGTACTCGCCGCGCCGTGCGTCCAGTCGCGTCACGTTCACGCCCCACGCCGACGCGCCCGAACCGACGGCGTCGAGCGAGGCGATGGGCAGCGCCAGCTCGACCACCCAGGCGTCGCGCTCGCGGCCGACCGCGACCTGCGCCGCGGGCGCCCATAGGCGCGTCACGTTCATCGGCGGATCGGTCAGCGGACCGCGCACCGCGCGCGTCACGCCGTTCGGCTTCACCGAAAGGACGAAGATGTCCTCGGCCTGCGATTCGGTCGCGCCGCGCGGACACAGGAGCAACTCGATCACGTCCTGCTCCCACGGGCCGTCTTCGTCCAGCGGAATCACGTTATCCGACCGCGCGAGCGGACGCTCGGCTGGCGGATGCTCACAGCGGATGGCGACGTAAACGTGGTCGGCGTCTGAGCAGAAGAACGCGCGCGTCGCGCATTGCGGGCGGAACGAACCGACCGGCGCGCCGTCGCCGCGAGCTAATCGGAAGTCGGCGGCCACATTGTTCAGACCGATGACCCAGTCGTCGATGCGTCCGTCGATGCGCGGAGGCGAATCCACCCGCGGGCATGCCGCCACCGCCAGCCGCCCTTCGACGTCGAGACTGCCGACCGTCGCCGACTCGAAACGCAGCGGGAACGTGTAGACGCCATCGGCGTTGTATTCCAGAGTCTGCACCGCGAACTCGAGCGCGACCGAGCTGCGCGACTGCGGCGCGACGGTGACGCCGGGCGACTCCGTCAGTTGCCAGCCGACCGGCGGCGCGGGCAGCGTCCACGTGCCGGTGATCGCCTCGTCGGTGTCGTTGTTCACCGCGACGAACGCCTGCGCCGTAACGCCGCCATCGCCGTAACGAAGCCGCGACCCGACCGCCTCGGCTCGGGCCGGAGCGGCCGATGCCATGAGGCGTCCCCAATCGGCGAGCATCCGCCCCGGCTCGTCGGACGGCGGTCCGCCGCCGATGCGACCGGCAAGCTCATACAGCAGAACCTTGCGCGCGAGCTCATACGCCGCCGGATCGCGCGACCAGCCGCAATCTCGCGTGCGCAGGAGGTTCTCGGCGCACGCGTCCGAGAAAGCCCAGCGGACGAGTTGCGAGGACGTGCGCTGCGCCAGCAGCGGCATTCCGTTCTGAGCGGCGAGTCGCAGCAGCTCGTAGTCCTGAGCGCCGCGCCGCAGGCGCTTCAGCCGTGCCGAAGCCAGCGGCTCGTCGCCCGAGCCGAACGCGCCGCCGTCGTAGAGCAGCGGCTCGTCTTCGCCCGCGCCGCCGGATGACCGCTCGATCCAGACGCCCTGCCACCCGTAGCGAAACGCCATCCACGCCAGGCAACGCGCATCGACCACGTCGCTCGCGAGCGACAGCGAGCCGCTGTACGGCGGACGATCGGGCATGAACCAAGCGCTGCCGCCGAGCGCCGCGCGGCGAGCGAGAAGCTCGGCATCGGCCCAGCGCGCCGCCACGATCGCGATGTCCACGCGCGGCGGTTCGTCGGCCGGCGCGCCGGACCAACCGAGCGGCCGCATCGAGCCGAGCGGCACGTGCGCAGCGACAGGGAAACCGGTTTCGCTCTGCGCGGCGATGCCGGCGAGCCGGCGCACCCGCGACAGAAGCTCGGCGCTCAGCGGCGCGGGCGGCAGCGGCCGGATGACCGCGCGACTCAGCCAGCCGCGCTGCTCGAAGTGCTCGCGGCAGGCGGCGAGGTACGCGGCCAGCACGCGCGCATAGGACGGCGAGCCGAAGCCGCCGTTGCGGTCCGCGTCCGGGTGCTGCGCGGAGACGGGCGCGACGATCACCGGCGGCGCGACGCGATCGTCGAACGCCGTGCCGTCGAACCAGGCGCCAACGAGCGCGTCGTACGGCCCCCATTCGATCTCCGCGGTGCGTTCCTCGACCAGGCGGTATTTCGGGAAGCTGCCCCACAGCGCCGGCGTCGCCCGGTGGTCGTGCAGCAGGCGCATCGCCAGATCGACGCGACGACGCGTCGAGTCGTGCGACGCCTCGTCCGGCAGAATGCGCAGCTCTTCCGGAACGGCACCAGGCGTCCGCAGCGACGCGCCCAGCCAGTCGCGCGGATCAACCAGGCACAGGATCGGCAGCGCGCGGTCGGCCGGCAGCGCGACCGGAAGAACCGTGAGCACGATCTCGGCCTGGAACACGGGCGGAGCGGACGCCGAGGGCGGCGAGACGGTCAGCGTGCCGCGATACTCGCCCGGCTCGGCCGAGAGCGGCACGTGCAGGTCGATCCAGACGACGCGCGTGTCGCCATCGGGCAGGCGGATGGGGCCGCCGGCGCGCGGCGCATCCCACGGCGCGAGCACGTCGTAGAGCTGCGGCGGAGGCGACGTGCGGCCGGCGAAGCGTGTATGCCACGCACGAAGCGACTCTGCGCGGACGGCGTGCGCGCGATACAGGCGGACACAGGCGGACGCGGCGATGGTTCCGCCGGCGCCGGTCAGGTCGGAGACCGAGACGTCGAACGGGCCAGCCGGCGGCGTCGGGCTGCGCAGCGCGAGTTGAAACGCGATGGTCTCGCGCACGGCCGCGGCGAGTTCGATCCGTCCGCGAGCCGCGGAATACATCTCGCTTTCAAGAAGCGGCGCGCTGTCCGGTCGAATCTCGCGCGTGTCGCCGACCAGCCAGCCCGTGACCGCTACGCTGCCGGACTGACAGCCGCAGAGCGACGCGATCGCCGGCAGGCAGAGCAGCGTGATCAGCGACGGGTTCAGGTGACGGCGCGAAGCAGATTCGGGATGCATGGCGTTCCACGTCGAGGTCGGAGCAGTCGCCCATTCGGCACGCGCCGGGAGGCGCTGGAGAGTGTAGCGAGAATCTCCGCGAGAGGATGAGGCGCACCGACGCGAACGCCCAGCTATTGCGCGGCGGAGCGCGCCTGCCGAGCGCGGTCGAAGTCCCTTCGCACGTCGTACAGCGCGGCGAGCATTTCGCGCACCTGATCGGCTTCGCTGCCCGGCGGCAACGCGTCCAGCAGGCTCCGGTACAGGTGCTCGGCCTCCGCGTCGCGCCCGACGCGCAGCAGCGCGGTCGCCAGCGGCGCGCTCACGCGCGCCGCGAACTCGGCCGGCCGCTTCATCTCTTCCCAGACGCGCGCCGCGGCCTCCGCCTCGACGAGCGCGTCCGAGGCGCGGTTCAGCTCGAGCGAGCACCGGCTGCGATTGACGAACGACGTGAGCAGGTATGCGTTCACGCTGCCCTTGGAGAGCGTCAGCAGCCGATCGAGCGAGCCGTCGTACAACTCCATCGCCAGCGAGACTTGACCGGACTGCATGCAAATGTCGGCGAGCGAGTTCATCGCGACGGCGACCTGAACGCTGTCCGGGCCGTGAATCTCGCGGAACGCGTCGAGCGCTTCCAGGACCAGCGGCTCAGCTTCGACGAGCCGGCCCTGCTTCTGGAGGGCTGCGCCGAGGTTGTTGGCGGTCTGGGCGCGATCAGGGTGCAAGGGGTCGAACTTGTCTCGCCGGATGTCGAACGCCGGGGCGAGGAATTCCTCCGCCTTGCGGAAGTCTCCGCGGCGAAAGTGCAGCGTGCCGAGCACGTTCAGCGTCGCGGCGTATTCCGGATGTCGCGGTCCGAGCACCTCGCGTCGCACGCGCTCGGCCTCCTCCAGCAGCGGCTGGGCCTCGTCCAACCGGAGCGTGTTCGCGAGAAACGTGCCTAGATTATGAACCGAGCGCGCCAGGTCCGGGTGGTTTGCGGGCAATCCGGCCCGCTTGATGTCCAGAGACTCGCGAAGCAGCGGCTCCGCGGCGGCATAGCGCGGGGTGGCCTCATAGAGCTCCGCCAGGTTCGTCATGATCTGCGACGCGGGCAGCGCCCCGGCCGGCGCGGCTTCCCGATAGAGCGCGAGCGCCTCGCTGAGCAGCGCTTCGGCCGAGGACATATCTTTGGCGCGGAAGCGGCAATAGCCGAGGTTGTTCAGCGCTGCCCGAAGCGCTTCGCGCGCAGATGGATCGGCCGCGAATTGCTGCCGCCGCACGTCGAGCACGTCGCGAAGCAGGACGGAGGCCTCCTCGTAGCGCGCAAGTTGCACCAACGATGTCCCAAGCTGATCCATCAGTTCGAGCGTCAGCTCCGCGTCTTCGCCTTCGACTCCGGACGCGGCTTGCAGCGCGATGCGGTCGTGCCGCTCGGCGCTTTCCGGCTCGCCGAGCGCCAGAAAAGTCCGGCCGAGCACTTTGTGCAGGCGCGCGGCCACCAAGGGATCGAGCGGACCGCTCGAATCGAGCTTGACCGCGGCGTCTTCGAACGTCTCGCGCAGCGTCACGTCGCGTCCGAGCGCGACCTGGGGATCGATCGACGCGAGCGTGTCTTCCATGAATTGCAGGGTTTGTTCGAGGCGCTGCCCCTGTCGTTCGGCCAGCTCGCGCTGCCGCTGCGTGCGGCGCTGCTCGTCGGTGACGCGCGCCAGCGCGTCGGCCTGGACGGTGTACATCACGCTCAGGCTGACGGTCAACGCGATGAGCAGGATGAACACGACGGCGGCGACGGCCACCCCGGCCCGGTTCCGCTGGAGGAACTTCACAGCGCGATACCAGCCGCTGTCGCCGCGAGCCCGGACAGGGCGTCCATCGAGGAATCGCCGCAGGTCTTCGGCGAGCTCCGCGGCGGACGCGTAGCGCTCGCTGCGATCCCGCGCCAGCGCCTTGAGCAGGATGGCATCGAGGTCGGCGTTGATCTGCGTCGAGAAGGAGCTGGCGCGGGCCCGCGGCGCGAAGCGAATCTGGTCGAACACCTCGGGAAGCGGACCATCCACCTCGTAGGGAAACCGGCCGGCCAGGCTGACATAGAGCATCAGGCCGATGGCGTAGACGTCCGTGCGCACGTCGATCAGCGCCGGGCGCGCCTCGACCTGCTCGGGCGATGCCCAGGCGGGCGAGCCTAGAAACTCCTGCGTCAGCGTCACGGCCGTGGCGTGTCCGCCGATCGCGGCGCGGGCCAGCCCGAAATCGACCACGTGCGGATCGCCCTGCGAATCGACCAGCACGTTGGTGGGCTTGATGTCGCGATGAATCACGCCGACGGCGTGGGCGCTCTGCAGCGCGTCGCAGACCCGCACAAACAGCGGCAAGACGGTCTCGAGCGGCAGCGCGCCGCTGCGACCGACGCCGGCCGAAAGGCTGGCGCGCTCCAATTCGTGCACGTACTCGTTCAGCGGCTTGCCCGAGACGTATTCGACCGCGTGCCACAGCTCGCCGCCGCCGAGCTCGCCGCGCGCCAGCACGCGCGGAATGAAAGGATGCTCGAGCTGCGCCAGCGTTTCGTATTCCTGCTCGAAGCGGGCCCGGGCGCGCGGATCGCCCAGCCGGTCTTCGCGCAGGATCTTGATCGCCACCTTGGCGCGCGTCTGTCGGTCGATCGCCTGCCAGACCTGCCCCTGCCCGCCGCCGCCGAGCCGCCGGACGATGCGATAGCCGGGAATCTTCGGCGCGGGCGTCCGGCCGTCACGCGGCGACGCGCTCTCGGAGGGCGCCTCGACGGTCTGGCAGGACGGACAGACGCCGTCATCGAGACCGTCGGCGTCGACGCTCGACCCGCAGACGGAGCAAATCGAACTGTTCGACACGTCGCGAACCTCCGCGGTCGCTCGTCGTCGCGGGACGGGCGCTCCGCACCGTCGCCCGTTGCAGGGAATAGTCTACCATTCGCAACGCGAAGTGCGCTGCGGCGCCTCGTCTGCACGCGCCCGATCTCTGCGGACCGCGGCGTCTAGCGCGCCGCGCGCGGCATCAGCTCCGGCATCGTCACGCGCGCCGCGACCGGCATCCGCCGGCCGAATCCAAACGCCCGCGCGGTGACCTTCAGGCCGATCGCCGCCTGCTGCCGCTTGTATTCGCTCGCAGCCAGCCGCGCGACGGTGTCGCGAACCACGTGCGGTTCGAATCCGGCGGCGACGATCCGGTCCGGACTCTCCCAGCGCTCTTCGTAGCGTTCGAGCACGGCGTCCAGCGATTCGTACGGGGGCAGCGTGTCCTGGTCGGTCTGGTTCGGGCGCAGCTCGGCCGAGGGCGGCTTGGTCAGGCAGCGCTCCGGAATGATCTCGACGCCGCCGCGCTGGTTCATCCATCGCGCCAGGGCGTAGATCATCGTCTTCGGGACATCGCTGAGGACCGCGAGCCCGCCGCACATGTCGCCGTAGAGCGTGCAGTACCCCGCGGCCATCTCGCTCTTGTTTCCGGTTGTCAGAAGCATCGCGCCGGTGTGATTCGAAAGCGCCATGAGCGCCGTGCCGCGAATGCGCGCCTGGAGATTCTCGTCGGTCAGCCCGCTCGGCGCTCCGCCCAGCTCCTCCGCGAGCATGCCGCCCAGCGCGGCGTGCGCCGGCTCGATCGGCACGACCGAGAGCTGCACGGCGAGACGAGCGGCCAACTCGCGCGCGTCCTCCAGGCTGTGGTCGCTGCTGTACCGGCTGGGAAGCGCGACGCCGTGCACCGCCTGCGCCCCGAGGGCATCGACTGCCAGCGCCGCGACCACGCTCGAGTCGATTCCGCCGGACAACCCGACCAGGACGCGCGAAAAGCCGCACTTTCGAACGTAGTCGCGCAGACCCATGACCAGCGCGGCATGGAGCTCGGCCGGGCCGGTCAGGGTTGCCTCGCGGCGCGAGCCGTCCGGCGCGTGGGTGTCGATCAGCAGCAAGTCTTCCGCGAACGCGCGGGCCTGCCCGACGACGCGTGCGTCGCCGTCGATGGCCAGGCTTGCCCCGTCAAACAGCACATCGTCGTTGCCGCCGACCTGATTCACGCAGACCGTGAGGCAACGCGCACGGCCCGCGGCCTCGGCCATGCGTCCCGTCCGCCAGGCGTGCTTTCCGAGCACGAACGGCGATGCGGCGATGTTCACCAGCACGTCCGGCCGGTCGGCTGCGATCGAGTCGATCGGGTCGCAGCGATAGAGACTTCGGCCATGAAGGGCTTGCGCGAGCAGGTCTTCGCAGATCGTCACAGCCAGGCGCTGCCCGTGCCACTGCGCAACGGGCTGCGGACCGGCCGGCTCGAAGTAGCGCGCCTCGTCGAACACGTCGTAGGTCGGAAGGAGCTGCTTGCGCCAGTTTGCGACCACGCGTCCGCCGGACAGCAGCGCCGCGGAATTAAACAGCGGTCGGCCGGTTCCGGATTCGTTCGGCTCGGCATAGCCGACGATGGCCGCAATGCCTTCGCATCGCGCGGCGACGCGCCGAAGCGCGTCGAGGTTGGCGGCGATGATCTCGTCGCGCAGGAGCAGATCCTTGGCGGAATAGCCGAGCAGCGTCTGTTCGGCGAAAACGGCGAGCTCGGCTCCCTGCGCGCGGGCGCTGTCGATCGCCGCGAGGACGGCGGCGGAGTTGGCGCGAAGGTCTCCGACGGTTGGATTGAGTTGCGCGAGCGCGATCTTCACGCTGTCGAACCCCGGCGGCGCGCCGGGTTTCGGACCTGGCGTCGCCACGCGGAGTGTAGCGGAGCGGGCGGCAAGCCGGCACGCGCGGCCGGAGCGGGCGGCGCGGTTCCGGAAACAGCCGACGGGCGGCCCGCTGGATACGAGCCGCCCGTCGGCAGTGTGCACTCGAGTCGCCTGGGCGCGAGCGTGCTACTGGAGCAGCGCCAGCGTGGATTGCGGCGTCGAATTCGCGAGTTGCAGCATCGACGTGGCCGCCTGAACCAGGATCTGAGCGCGGGTCAGGGCGCTGGTTTCCAGCGCGAAGTCCGTGTCGCGGATCGTGCTTTCGGCGGCGGTCGTGTTCTCGAGCGTAATGTTGAGCGCGTTCGCGGTCGTTTCGAGCGTGTTCCGCTGGAACGCGCCCAGCCGTCCGCGGAGTCGCGAGACCTGCGTCTGCGATTCCCGGATGATTTCCTGCGCGGTGGAGTAGTTTCCGGAATTCAGCGCGTTCGTTCCGCCGCTGCGCAGGCTGGACAGGAAGCCGAAGTCGCTGGTGCCCAGGCTGCCGGAGCCGACCGACTGGATACCGATGCTCGCCAGACCGTTGAATCCGACCGTCGGCGAGATCATGAAATCGGCGCCGCCGCCGGTGATGTGGAACGTGTCGGAGCCGAGCGTCGTCCCGAACGCGGCCGTGAGGTTGAGCGACAAGCCCAGCGTGCTGGTCTGGGCGGTGACGCGCAGTCCGTCCACGCTCGCGGTGACGCCGTTGACCGAGACGCCGGCGTCCTGGCCGAAGTCGGTGTCGCCGGAGTCGCCTCCCGTGACGGTGAAGGTGCCCTGAAGCGCCTGGACGCTGACAAACTGGCTCGATCCGTAGCCGGTGGAATAGAACTCGAGGCCGCTGCCGCCGCCGGTCACCGTGGCGGAGACGCCGGTGACGCCCTTGGCCTGGTTGACGGCCGCCGCGATGGCGGACACGGCGGTTCCGGACGCGAAGCTGAGCGTTTCGGTGCCGCGGTTTCCGGTCACTTCGATGCTGGTGACGCCGGCGCCGGTCGCGGAGCCGGAGTAGGCGAGCTGGCCCACCTGGGCGGACTGGGTGACTTCGATGACCACGGCGCGATCGCCGCCGTTGGTGATGCGGGCGGCGTTGATGTTCACGTCGGTGAAGTTGGCGCTGTTCGCGCCGCTGACGGTGTAGTCGAGTTCGCCGCTGAGGAGCTTGCGGCCCTGGAACTCGGTCGAGGACGCGATTCGGTTGACGGAGTCGAGGATAGCGTCGATCTGGAGCTGGTTCGCGGCGCGCTCGTCCTCGCTGATGCCGGCTTCGTTGGCGCTGCGATCGACGAGGTCTTCCAGCTCGGTGAGGAGCTTGTTGATCTCGTCGAGCGCGCCTTCGGCGGTGCCGATGACGTTGTTCGCGCGGGAGATGTTGACCAGCGCCGACCCGATTGCGATTCGCTCCGAGCGCAGCGCCTCGGACGCGATGAGGCCGGCCGGGTCGTCCTTGCCGTTGTTGATTCTCAGGCCGGTGCTCAGCCGCTGAAGGGACTGGCTGAGCGCCTTGTTCTGGTGGCCCAGAACGCGAGTGGCGATCATCGACTCGATGTTGGTGTTGATGCGACTCATCGCAGTGTGCCTCCGTGGGCGGCTGTTGAGTTCCGATGACCAGCTCGCGGCCGATTCGCGGACCGCTGCGTTGGCCTCCTCAGGCGCCGTCGACCGCTTGCCGCGTTCGACGCTGGCTCGGAACGCCAGACGCATCGACCCGCGCGGGCGCGCACTTGATTAGCCCCGGCGTCGGGTGGGATAAGAGAACGCCTCGCCGGATGCGCCGCTTGTTTTTCGCGGGCGCTCCGGCGAGGCGGGTTCGATAATCCGGCGGGCGGCGTGGCCCGTCGCGGCTATTGCAGGAGCTGCAGCACCGTCTGCGGCGTCTGCTGGGCCAGGCCCAGCACCGACGTTCCGGCGTTCACGAGAATCTGCGCGCGGGTCAGTTGCGACGTTTCATACGCGAAATCCGCGTCGCGGATGACCGATTCGGCGGCCAGCAGATTCTCCATGGTGATGCTGAGCTGATTCACGTTCGTGTCGAGCGTGTTCTTCTCGAACGCGCCGAGCCGACCGCGCAGCACCGAGACCTGCCCGATGGCCTCGTTCACGATCTCCTGGGCCTGCCCGGCCTGCCCGGCGACGAGCGAGTACGGTCCGCCGGACTGAATCTGCGACAGGAAGCCCACCACGCCGTTGCCCAGGCGGGACGCGGCGACCGACTGCACGCCCAGGCTGACCTGGAGGTTGGTGTTCACCTCGGGCCCGACCTGGAAGAGCGCTCCGCCCTGCGTGATGGCGAACTCGGTGACGCCGGTGCCGAACGTGTCGTCGAGCACGACGCGCATGTCGAGCATCGCGGTCTTGATCGAGAGCGAATTGCCGTCGCCCAGCGCCAGCGCGCCGTTGATGAGCGCGACGGCGTCGCGGCCTTCGTCGCGCGAGAACGGCTGCCCGGCGGCGTCGGTGGTGTCGAAAGCGGCGCTTCCGGGGAGCGTCCGGACAGAGACGAACTGATTGCTGCCCAGGCTCTGGCTCTGCAGCGAGAATCCGGAGGTCGCGCTGCTGGAGAGCGTGGCGACGATGCCGGTCGCGTCGCTGACGGCGTTGATGGCGGCCACCATCGCGGAGGCGGGCGTTCCGGAGACGAACTGGAGCGTGGTCACGCCGGTGTTGCCCTGGATCTCGATCGAGACGGTGCTGGTGACGGAGCCGTACGGATAGAGCAGGATCGCCGGCTGCGCGGACGTGGTGACGTCGATGCTGACCGGCACGTAGCTGCGCGTGCCGAACTGCGCGCCGTAGATGTTCAGCGCGTCGATCTGCGCGTTGTCCACGCCGCTGGTGATGTAATCCAGCGAGCCGTTGAGCAGTTGTCGCCCGGCGAAGCTGGTGCTGTTGGCGATGCGCGTGATGCTCTCGATCGCGGAATCGATCTGGAGCTGGTTGGCGCGGATTTCGTCGTCGGACAGCGCGCCGGTGTTGGCGCCCTCGACGATCAGGTCCTGGATGTCGGTCAGCAGCCGCGCGATCTCATCGAGCGCGCCTTCCGTGGTCGCGATGATGTTGCTGGCGCGCTGCGTGTTGGTGATCGCCTGGCTGGTCGCGCTGACTTCGGCGCGCAGCCGCTCGGAACTGATCAGACCGGAGGGGTCGTCGGCGCCGCGCGTGATGCGCAGTCCGCTCGAGAGGCGCTGAATCGTGCTGTTCAGCGCGCCGTAGGAACTGGACAAATGACGCTGGGCGACAACCGCCCCGACGTTCGTGTTAATACGAGCCATTGGCCATCCTCCCTGAACGGGTCGTGGCTGAGTGGGTTCGGAACGCAAAACCAGGTGCAGAACGGACGATGCGGATCGCGGTCAGCGCCGTTTGGCGGCGGCGCGAGGCGGCGGCGCCGGGACGACGCCGTCCGTCCCGACCTGCGCGGCCTTCTGATTCTCCCGCTGGATCGCGTCGTAGACTTCCTTGCGGTGCACCGATACTTCGGGCGGGGCGACGATTCCGAGACGAACTTTGTCGCCCCGGATGTCGACGATCGTGATTTGCACGTTGTCGCCGATGATGATCGACTCGTCGCGCTGTCTGGAGAGCACCAACATCCGCGGCTCCTTCCTCGGCAATGCCGATGCACGGATTCGACGGTTCAACACACGGACGATCGGGCGCAATGCCTGCGCGCTCGAGCCGCGGCGTCGTCCTGATTGAACGTCCGTGCTCGCTTCGCACCGTCGCCGTTGGACAGGCTTGCAGCATTATATGCGTCCTTTCGTCCACAACTCCAGTCCTTGGAATCGCTTAGGCCGTGCGCCCCAGTGCCGGCGTCGCCGGCGCCAGAACGTGACGCGTGCTGTAGCGACGGTCGGACAGCACAAACTGCCGACCCTGCAACGATCGCACCCCCACGACCAGCGGCCCGAGCAGATTCACCGTCAGGTCGCCGTTCACGCGGTTCACGATCACGAACAGCTGGTGGTCGTTCGCGTCGCCCATCCCAAGCAGCCGGACGTCCTCGTCGCGAATGGGGACGCGATAGTCCGACACGAACTCGCCGGGATCGCAGACGATGAACGCCAGTTGCGGATCCTGAACCGACTGAAGCCACAGGAAAACCGGATCCGGCGTGGTCTGCACCAGCGCGAACTCCTTGTGCTGCGGAAACCCGAGCAGACCCTCGCGGAACCGGATGATCCGCGACTCGTCGATCTCGAGCGGCCCGAAGCGATTCGTCTCGATGAGCATCTCCGTTGCTCCCTGGCTCGTGCGTCCATCGGGTCACCGCGCAGCGCAGCCCGGCCGACTCCGGCCGATGCATCCATTGCCGCGACGCTCGGAGGGCCTTCCCAGCCCCGCCCGCCTCCATCGGGCGAACCATCGTCCGCGGGGGCGAGCCGTCCCGCCGCGAACCTCGGAGCGGATGCCTTCATCCGCTCGCGTCCCACGCCTGGATTCGCGCCGCCTAGCGCAGATAATCCAGGATCGAGAGATTCAGAATGCGCGACGTGGCCGAGAGGTTCGCCTGCAGCGCCGTCTGCACCTGCTGGAACCTCACCACCGCGTCGGCGATGTCCGCGTCGCGGACGTCGCTGAGCTGAACCGTCGCGCTGGTCACGTCGCTGTCCACGCGCGCGGCGCGCTCCAGCATCCGGCTGGCCTTCGCCGCGAGCTCTCCCTGAACCGTCAGCATGCGATCCATCACGCCTTCCAGCCGCTCGGCCGCCAGCGAGATGCCGCGCGTATCGTCGCGCTCCAGCGCCGCGCGGAGCTCGATCAGCGCCGTGAACGGACTGTTCACCGTCACGGGGTTCACGTCTGCGCCGGAAATCTGCCCGCCCGACGCGCTCACGTTCAGCCCCAGTGAGTCGATCGTCGGCGACAGATTGAGCTTCACGATCGACAGCGTGCCCGCGCCGGACGTGTTGTCGGCGATCACGATTCCATTGCCGGTCGAGCCGAGCGACGCCGTCACCGCGCCGGCGCCGACCGCGTTGATCAGGTCGAGAACGTCCTGCATCTTCGCGGTCGCCAGGTCGAGGTCGTCGATGTCGATGTCGATCTGCGTGCCGCTCGCGGTCGTGATGCGGAAGTCGTCGCCATCGACCGAATCCACGCCCAACCCGCCATTCAGCGCCGCCAGCGGCGTGTCGGCGTCCAGCGAGCGGATGCCGAGCGCCGCGGCGTCGCCGCCGCCGTTCTCCTCGATCCGCAGCTCCGTTCCGGAAAGGCGGTTGAGAACCTCGATCGTGTCGTCGTCCGGATTGATGCGCGCCACCACGCCGACGTCCGCCTGATTGATCGCGTTCAGCACGTCTTCGATCGTCTGCGCGCTCGAGAAGCTGATCGTGGCCGAGAGCGATCCGTTGTGAATCACGATTCCGTCGTCCAGCGACACGCCGACGCCGCCCAGCAGGTCGTCAAGCTGGACGCGCGGGGTCAGCATCGGGTCCAGGTCGTGTCCCAGAACCGCGGGAACGGGATCCTCCGTGAAGATGCCAAGATCGATGGCCGTCTTCCCGCCGCCCGCGTCGGTCACCGTGATCGCGGGCGGCGGGAGCACCAGCGTGCCGATACGGATCGCGCTGCCGACCAGCGTCGCCTGAAGGCTGCCCGGCATCTCGGCGTTCAGCAGATCGATCACGTCGCCGATCGTGTCCGCCCCGGAAACGTCGATCTCGGCCGACGACGTGCCGTCGGAAATCAGCAGTCGGCCGGTGTCGATCCCGTCGCCGGAAGCGCCCCGCAAGTCGCTCAGGCGCGTCTCGGGCGTCAACGCCGGGTTCAGGTCCACCGATCCCTGCACCCCGGACGAGTAGGCGCTGTAGAACTCGGCCCCCGGGATGGTGAACGTGTCGTGCGCGAAGTCCGTGTCGAGAATGGTCGCGAGCCGGCCTTCGTCGCCGTGGTAGAGCACGCCGCCCAGCGCCAGCTCGAACGGCGGACGCCCGCCCACGTGCCCGCTGAAGAGGTATGTGCCCAGGTGCTGGCGGTTGCCGACCGAGACCATCTGCTCGAGCAGCGAATCCACGGTCACCGTCATCGCATCGCGCTCCTGCGCGCTGACCGTGTCCCCCACGAGCTGAAGCGCCAGCGTCTTGGCCTCCATCAGCAGGTTCACCGCGTCCTGCATCGCCGATTCGCCGGCCGCCAGCGCCGCGTTGGCCTCCCGCAGGTTTCCGCCGACGTGCTCCAGCGTTTCGAGCCGTCGATCGATCCGCAGCGCTGCGGCGGCGGCGACGATGTTCTCGCTGGCGCGCTGGAACTTCAGCCCGGTCGCAAGCTGGTTCTGATAGCGGAAGAGGCCCACCTGCGCACGGCGGGTCGAGTCCAGCAGGTTCAATGACTGGAGGTTGAAGCTGACTCGCATCGGTTGTATGGGTGTAATCGCCATGTTCTTCCGCGCTTCGCGCCGCCGGCTTCTTCGCCGCGTCTCCGATCCGCTACACCAGGGACAGCAACTCGTTGGACATCTCGTCCAACACGCTCAAATACCGCGTCGCTCCCTGAAACGCCGCCTCGTACTGCATCAGCTTCACCGTCTCCTCTTCCAGGCTGACGCCGCTGATCGCCTCGCGCTGCGAGGTCAGTCCGGCGTGCACGACGTCCGCCGCCTCGAACTGCGTCAGCGCCTGGGCTGCATCGACCGCGACGCCGGCGATCATCGATTCATAGTGGCCCGACACGCTCCGCCCGGACAGCAGCGCGCTGGCCGCGTCGTCCGCGCCCAGCAGCGCCATCCGCCCCGCGTTCGAGCCGTCGTTGAGCTGTCCGCTCACCGACGCCGCGATCAGGCGCGGGTCTTCCACCAGCGCCTGAGAAACCGCGATGTCCGACGCGTTCACGCCTGTGAGCAATGAATTCACGCCCAGCGCCGCGAGCGCGCCCGAGCTGTCCTCGGTGAACCAGAACTCGCGCCCGGCCGACGCCGACAGGGAAAGCCGACGATCGGGCGTGACGCTGGCGCTCAGCCCCGGCACGTTGCCCAGCGCCTCGGCCAGGTCATCCAGCGACGTGTCGTCGCCGCCCAAACCGTCCAGGTCTACTTCGATCTGACGCGTGATGGTCTGTCCGGTCGCGCGGTCGCGCACGTGCACGATGAACGTGCCGTTCTGCACCGGAAACGGAAGTCCCGCCTGCGGCGTGTTCAGCGCTGCCGCCGAATCGAGCACGGCGTATTCACCGAGCGAATCATCGCGACCGATCTGCCCGACGCCGGTCGAGTGAATGCGGTTCACTTCGTAGATCAGTCCGTTGGCGAGCTGGTCCAGGTCGTTGAGCTGGGCGCGCAGGTGCACGTCGCGCGCGACCTGAATGCCGCCCAACGAACCGCCCGCGAGACTCACGCCGCTGTGGTCGTCGGCGAAGCGCACCCGCGCAATCTCGACGCCTTCGTCGATGGCGCGCTCGGCGATCAGCTCGCGCGAACGATTGAAGTCCACCAGCGGGCTGCTGCCGACGTAGACGCTCACCGCCCCGGTTGAATGCTCGCGGCTGCGCACGTCCATGATCTCGCTCAGCTCGCGCAGCAGTCCGTCGCGGCGATCGCGCAGCGCCGAGGCGCTCGTCCGTCCGTCGGATTCCTGCGTGACGATCAACTCGTTCAGCGACGCGATTTCGGCGGTGATGTCGTTGGCGCGCCCGACGACGGTCTCGGCCTCGCGGTTGAGGTTCTCCACCTGGTCGAGCAGCCCGCTGCGCTGGCGGCGGAGCGACTGCGCCAGCCCCTCGGCGTTGGACAGCACCAGGCCGCGCTGACCGCTCTCGGTCGGCGCGGTCTCCAGCGCCGCGAACTGCGAAAAGAACCCGGAAAGCAGCGACGAGAGATCCGTGTCGCTCAACTCGTTGTAGCGTCCCTCGGCCTCGGACAACGCGCGGTAGAGCACGTCGGCGGCGCCGCGCGCCCCGGTCGCCGTGCGAAGCCGCCCTTCCAGCGCCTCGTCGACGTGCCGCAGCAGCCGGTCGAGCTGCACGCCGGCGCCCGGCGTCACCCCGCCGAGAACCGGGCCGCCAACCAGCGCGGACAGCCGCCCTGTCTGCCGGGCATAATTCGGATTCGCAAGGTTGGCGACGTTCTGACCGGCGATCGCCGCGGCGCTCTGATACGCCGCCAGCGCGCTGCGCCCGATCTGAAACGATGCACCCAGAAGAGACACGTCTGATCCTCACTGCGCCCGGGCGCGGCGCGCCCGAACGCGAAAACCGCTCATCCACCCCGCTAGCCGACCGCGTCCACCATCAACTGCCGCCGGCGGCGCTCGTGCGAGCCGTCCGGTCCGTATCCGACCGACTCGAGCTGCGTCGCGGCCACCTCGGCGAACACCGCCTCCAGATGCCCGTGCAGGACGCGTGCCACACGCGCCGCGCGCGCGTTACTTTCGCGAAGCTTTTCCGCGCAGCTCCGCAAACCTTCGCCGATTGCCAGCAATCGCGAGGCTTCGGCGGCCGGGAGACGCGCCGCGATTTCGCTGATCCTTGGAAGCGCCCCGCGCTTCAGACGCAGAGCCTGCGCACAGCGCGCAAACGCCGCGCGACGCCGCGCGTCGGCCTGCTGATGCAGCCCAAGCAGCTCACGCTCCTCGCTGGCGAGCGCCAGAAGCTCGGACGCCGCCGCCCGCCGCATCGCCGCCAGCTTCCGCTCGGCGCTGTCGCACAGCCGGCGGATCACGTCGCGCAGGTCGCTGAGCGCTTCGATCAGTTCGAACGCCGGCGACTCGCCGTCCACGCGTTCATCCTTCTCCGTCTGAATCACGCGCGGAGGCATTCGCTCTGCTCCCTGCCCGCATCGCCGCCGATCGCGCCGCCGGACACCTGCCGCGACGGTCCGCCGAGCTCGCGCTCGATGGCGCGGCGAAGGCCGCTGCGATCCGCGGCCGCAACCAGGTCGGCCAGTCGCTCGTCCAGGCGCTCGCCGAACACTTCCTCGCCGCGTCCGCCGCCGCCCACGCCGGAAATGCGCGACGCGCGTCGCGCTTCCGCCAGCAGCGGCTTGAAGAACATCTCCGACAGGAGCTTTCCGGACGTGTCGCGGGCCTGCTGCGGATCGTCCGCTTCGGCGGGCCGGCCGAGACCGGCGAGCAGCGCCAGTCCGCGCGAAGCCGCGGGTCCGGCGGGCGGTAGAGTCGGGATTTCGAGCGATTGCAGCGCGTTCATGGCGGCGTCACTCCGTGTAGAGCAACTGGGCGTTGAGCGTTCCGGTGCGGTGCAGATGTTCGACGGCGGCGATGAGCTGATCCGCGGAGAGCTGGAGCTTCGAGAGCGTTGCGAGCAGTTCCTGGAATGCCACGCCACCGGCCGCCTGCGTATCGAGGCCCAGCGTGCCGGTCGGCCCGCCGCCGCCGCCTTCGCCGCCGCCGACGGACACCGTCCCGATGCCCGGAATCTGGAGCACGGTGGGCGAGATCGTGACGGCGCCCGTGAAGGAGACGTTCTTCGACGTGCGATTGATGACGACGCGCGCCGCCTGTTCCGGCGTGACGAAGAGGCGCGTCTGAAGCACGCGACTGATGAAAGGGGACGGGTTGTCGAGCTCCTGGCTCGGGATGCGCACCCGCACGTTCTGCGGGCCGACTGCTTCCGCGGCCGGAGCGGACACGACGATGCGCCCCTGCTCGTCGCGCGTTCGGACGGCTTCGCCCGGCAGGCTGAGCTCGTGGTTGATGGCCCGCGCGACGACTTGCGACCATTGGTAGCTGGCCTTGGCCGGATCGATCACCAGCCAGACCGCGTCGCCGTCCAGGAAGTTGTAGAAGAAGTCGCGTTCGAGCGTGCATCCGCCACGAAGAATGCCGCGTTTCGGATTCTCCGGGTCGATCGCTTCGACGCGTCCGCCGGCGAGCGCCAGAATGTCGGGCACGCTGAGCGTCGATTCCTGGAGCGGCGTCGTGAGCAGTTGGCCGCCGACGATGCTCTTGGCGGGTCCAAGCGCCGAGACGATGACGTCGAGCGGCTGCCCTTCGCGAGCGCCGTACTCGGGCACGACGACGTCGACCGCGACCACCGCGACGCTGTTGTTCGCCTTCAGCTCGTCGATGTCGAGGATGGGCTGGTGGTAGGCGCCGTGCAGCGACATCAGCGCCCGCAGGGTCGCGGGCGACTTCGAGCCGTCGCCGGAGCCGTCCAGGCCCACGACCAGGCCGAAGCCGAACAGGCGGTTTGTTCGCTGCCCCTGAAGCCGCGCCACGTCCTGCACGCGCATCTCGGCCCGCGCCGCAAGCACCAGCGTCAGTCCCAGCGCGATCGCCGTGAGGATCATCCGTGATCGATTGGAATTCATGACTCGACGTCCAATCCTGTCTGCCATGGGCGCCCGTTTCGTCCGCCGCGCGCCGATCAGAACGGCTTGGCCGCATCCAGCAGCCGCAGAATCCAGCCGCGCTGCGTGGCATCGTTCACTGCGCCGGCGTCGGGCATCTCGATGCGCAGGTCGTAGATCTGCGTGCTCAGAAGAGTGCGCTGCGGCGTTACGTCGTCGGTGCTGCATTCGCCGGTGAGCGTCGCGACGTGCGTCTCCTCGCCCAGCTTCAGCTCTTTCTTGCCCTGCACGATCAGGTTGCCGTTCGGCTTGATGTCGATGACTTTCACCGCGATGCGCGTGACGAGCGTGTCGGTGCGCTCCTTCTTGCCCTTGCCGTCGTACTGGCTGTCGTAGTTGAAGCCCACCTGCGGCGTCCCTTGCGGAAAGTTCTGCGGCACGAGCTTGTCCTCCTCGTTGATCCGCAGCCACGCCGACAGCTCCGAGCTCAGATCCCAGCTCTTCTCGTGCGCCATCTTCGCGTCCGACACGCTCTTTCGGTCCTCGCGCACGATCACCGTGAGCAGGTCGTTCACCTGAATGCGGCGCGCATCGGGCAATCGCACCGCGATCAGCGAAGCCGACAGCAGCTCCGAATTCACCGCGGCCCGCGCGCTGCTGGACGATTCGGGCGGACTCGCCGACTCCATCGCTCCGCCCGCAGCCGGCGCGTTCGCGCCGTTCGCGCCGCCGCGACCGCGCGACGCATTGAACAGCGAGTTGCTCTGCCCCATCGCAGTCGCGCAGCCGCCGAGTGCGACCGCCAGACCGAAGGCCCGAACCAGTCGCCGGGTCGATTCGCGCTCGATCATGACTCTTCCTCCGACAGGCGAACGGTCGCGACGCCGACCACCACTGCCCGCATCTCGCGCCGTTCGCGCCGGCTCTCGCCCAGTCGCACGCGCACCGTTTCGCCAAAGCCGCCCGAGTCCAGCGCGACGCCCGCGGCCCGTACCGCAATCGGTCCGTCCGAGAGCACCGTCACCGGGCGCGAACGCTTCACCAGCTCGACTTCGTCGATGTCGGCCGGCGTCAGCAATTGTCCCTCGGGCACGAATCGCGCCACGCGCTGCCCGATGACCGCCTCCGCCCGGTCGTAGCCGAGCTGCGAGTCGTCCGAAAACACGCGCTCGGCGAACATCACGCTGTCGCGCGCCACGTTCGTGCCGATGTTCAGCGGCCGGACCGCGACGAGCGCACGGCGCTTCAGCCGCACGTTGGCCGCGGCCTGAACCGAGTGATGCAGCTTTCCGTCCTGGCGGATCGACACGCGAAACTCGCGCAATCCGAGCTTCGGACCCCGCGACGCCCGAATCGAGAACTCGAACGGCGGACTGGTGAGCCGCACGAATTGCATCGCCGCGTGCTCGAACTCGATCTCGACCAGTCCGGCCTCGCCCAGCTCCGCCTGCACATAGCGACGTATCGCCTCGCCCAGCGTCATGACTCCGCCCGCCTGCGCTTCCGCATCGGGCGTTCGGAACCAGGCCGGCTCGGCGCCGCTCGCCGCGTCGGCGCTCACCGCGTCCGACGCCGCGGTCCAGCTCACCCGGCACGTCATCGCGCCGGAGAGCAGCACGCGCGTGCGATTCACGCCCAGTTCGCCCAGCAGCCGGTCCACAACCTCGAACGAAACGTCTACCTCGGCCGGCGGCGACACACCCACGTCCAGCGCTTCGTCCTGGAGTCGAACGCGAAGCTCGGGCGACGCGGCGCTCAGGTCGAGCACATCCGACAACCGCAGGACTGATCTCTGCACGGCGGCGCTGGCGCGAAGCCGGAGCACGCTCGCCTGCCCGAGCGCGTCGTCGCTGGCCGGCGCATCGGGCCAGGCGGCGGTCTGGGCCGCGGCGACGACGGCTGTCGCCAGGCACGCCGCGCAGGCGAGCAGCATCGCCGCCGCGCGACATGAAGCGCGCCGCGGCGCGCTGCTCGGACATCCTGTCCCGGTGATTCTGGCGTGGGTCATGCGTCGCCTCCGCGCGCGAGTGATCCGGAGTTACCGTCTCAGGTTCGCCACCACTTGCAGAGCCTGGTCAGCGGTCTCGATCGATTGCGAGTTCATCTGGAAAACGCGCTGCGTCTTGATGAGCTCGACCAGCTCCGTCACAGCCTCGGTCGTGCTCAGTTCGAGTGTGCCCGGCAGCAGCGTGCCGAACCCGGCTTCGCCCGGCGCGCCGGTGATCGGCTCGCCCGACCCGTCGCTCTGCAGGTAGATGTTTGAGCCGTACTGAATCAGGCCGCTCGGGTTCGCGAAACGCGCCAGCTCGATCTCGCCGAGAATCTGCTGAACGCCCTCCGGAGTCGGGGCGGTGATCTGCCCGTTGCTTGTGAACGACACGTCGGTCGTAGCGACCTCTTCCGGAATCGTGGGCGAATCGACCATCCGATGCCCGATGCTGTTGCCGAGCACCAGCTCGCCGTCCGGGTTCCGGATGAAGTTGCCCGCGCGCGTGTAGCCCGTGCGACCATCGGGCAGCTCGACCTGGAAGAAGCCGTCGCCCTGAATCATGGCGTCGGTGCCGATGCCGGTCTGCATCGCCGAACCCTGGCGGAACAGTAGCTGCGTATTGCTGATCGCGACGCCCAGACCGATCTGCGTGCCGAGCGGGCTGGTCGTTTCGTCGCTGGTCTGCACACCGGGCTGCGAACGCAACTGGTACAGCAGGTCCTGGAAATTCGCGCGCGACGACTTGAATCCGACCGTCTCCGCGTTCGCGATGTTGTTCGCGATCACGTCGATCTTCGTGGACAACGCCTGCATGCCGGTCGCGGCCGTGTGCAGTGCGGTAATGGCCATGTCAGCACCTTTCGGGCAGTGTCAATCCATCGAGCGCCGCGCCGGCGCCCCGGTCCGGGTCACGCCGCGGCGAGGAATCCGATCAGTCTCCCCACGCTCTGATCCTGCGCGGTGAGCATCTGCGCGTTGAGCTGATACGCCCGCGCCGCTTCGAGCAGCTGGGTCAGCTCCACCACCGGCTCGACGCCCGACGCCTCCAGGGCGCCGGACGTCACCGAGGCGATCGCGGGCGTCCGCTCGATGCCGCCGGCCTCGAACCGACCGCCGCCCGCGTGCCGCAAGGCCGCGCGATCGACGACGTCCGTCAGCGCCAGCCGCCCGACCGCGACGTCGCGCTGCTGAATCTCGCCGTCTTCGTCGATCGAAATCGGACCGCCGCGCGGGTCGATCCGCAGCGGCGCGCCGCCGGCGCCCAGAACGGCCGCTCCGTCCGTCGCGCTCACCAGCGCGCCGTTCGGCGCGACGACGAACCGCCCATCACGGGTCAGCATCTCGCGCCCGTCTTTCAAGACCGTGAAGTAGCCCGGCCCGGCGAGCGCGACGTCTGTTTCGTGTCCGGTCGAGATGAAGTTCGCGTCGCTGTGGTCCGTTTCAGTACGCGCCAGCCACACGCCGCCGGTGAGCTCGCGGAGCAGCTCGTTGCTCGGACCCGAGCGGCGTCCGGCCTGGTCGGCGCGGACACGCTCGGCGAACACCGCCATCTGCCGCTTGAACCCGTGCGTCTCGGCGTTCGCGAGATTGTTCGCGATCACGTCCTGGCGGTGCTCCTGCACCATCATGCCGGCCGCCGATTGATGCAGCCCATAGATCACGACCGGTCCCCTTCCTGCTGCGTGCCGCCGGCCCGCTCGGCGAGCCAATCGGCCACGCTTCGCGCCAGCGCCCGGCGCTGAATCAGCCGCCCGAGGTCGCTCCAATCGCGCACCAACGGCGGAGGCGTGTCGGTCTCCTGCATGGGCTGCGGGACCGACGCGGTGTCCTGCAAGGTTTTGGTCGCGGCGAACTCCGCCATGCCGAGTCTCCCGTACGCGGCGCCGCGCGGTCTGTCCGCCGCGGCTCGCCCGGCGATCGGTGAGCATGGGCCGTGCCAGACGCGCGGCATCGAGGCGAATGCGTCGTGACGAAGGCGCGCAACAATCTTTTTACAAGAGACTTACGCGCACACAATTAGAGGCGTGAATGCAACGTGCGCCGCCGCGTTCGGCCGCTGCCGCACCGATCAAAACCGCGCGTCGAACATCGGAACTGCGCGAATCGGATCCCGGTTCAGGGTAGCCGAAAGCGAAAACACGTATGATGAAATGGGTTGACATGAGCGCGATCGATGGTGAGAATTCTCCATCGTCGGCCCCCCCATGCTACGAAGGGGCGCGCGGTCTGGCCGCCGCCCCTTCGACTTTTTTGTCCGCTCCACCCGCGACGCCGCTCCGAGCCGCGCACCTGCTAAAAACCCGCCGCGCCTCCGCCTAGGCGCAGTTTGTGCCGAAATAGGTCAACAGGTCGGACAGGTCGGCAAGGTCCACGTCGCCGTCGCCGTCGAGATCGCCGTCCTCGCGCGCCGCTCCAGACGATTGCCCGAAATTTGTCAGAAGCGCCGACAGGTCCGCGAGGTCCACGTCGCCGTCGCCATCCACGTCGCCCGGACAGTCCGGCGCGGAACGCTCGAACGCTCCGCGATCGGCGATGGGCGCCGGACCGACGCCCGTGTCGGCGGCCGGATCATCCGAAAAGCGCGGCGCGCCATCCACGTCGAGCGGCAAGCGCTCGGCCGTGTTCGCGTCGCCGTCGGCATCGAGCGCGTCGGTCGGGGTGGTCGGGTTCTCGGCCGCGTCGATAGCCGGCGATCCGACGAGCAGATGAAGATCGTCGTCGGGGGTGCCGGGAACGTTATCGACGCCGTCCGCGTCCGCCAGGAGCGGATTGTTGCCGTCGTTGCCGACGCCGCCGAGCGCGCCGGTCAGGCCCTGCACGGTCGAGTAGCGCAAGTCTACGCCGGGCGAGAACAGGTGAATCTGCGCCGATTCGTCCATCCCGCCCGGATCGCTGTTGCCCCACAAGATGGAGTTGCGAATGATCGCTCCCGGCGTGTCGCTGGCCACGCCGCCGCCGGCGAACCCGGCCGCGTTGCGGCTGAGCGTGCACAGATTGAACGTGGTCGCGGCGCCGCCGCCCACGGCCGACGCTCCGCCGTGGCTGATCGTGGCGACGTTGCCGCTGAACGCGCAGCCGTCGTAGACTGTGACGGCGTTTCCGTATTCATCCGCCGCGCCGCTGCTCCAGTTGGCGATATTGCCCAGGAACACCGAATTGACATAGCGGGACGCGCTCGCATCCGTGTTCGCGACCGCGCCGCCGTATTCGGCGGTATTGTCGGCGAACGCGCAGCGCAGCACGCTTACCGCCGCGCCGGACTGAAACACCGCGCCGCCGGACCATCTGCACGTGTTTGCCACAAACAGGCAATCGCGGAGGGTCGGCGCGCTGCCCACGACGCTCGAAACCGCCCCGCCCGATCCGGCCAGCGATTCGTTTTGGCTGAACGTCACGCCGGTGAACTGCGGGGCAGCGTCGTAGTTGTAGACCGCGCCGCCAAGTCCCGTGGCGAAATTCGCCGTGAAGCTGCCGCCGGAATACGACGCGTTCGCGCCGCCGAAGTGATACACGGCGCCTCCGAAATCGGCCGAGTTCCCAGTGAAAACGCAGTTCGTCGCGCTGGGCGCCGCGCCGGCGCCGGAAATCATCGCCCCGCCGCCGTACACCGCCACGTTCGAGCTGAACTGGCACGAGATCAGGGTGGGACTGATGGCGTAGTTGCTCATCGCGCCGGACCAGTCGGCCGAGTTCGACAGGAACGTGCATCCGTCGAATACCGGCGTGCCGACGCCGTCATTCGTGACAGCGCCGCCTGTGCCCGCCGGCGCGTAGTTCGCTTCAAACAGGCAGTCGATCAGTTCAGGACTCGCGTCCAGGTTGCGCATCGCGCCGGCGAATGGGCTCTGGTTGCTGACGAATTCACACTGGTTATAGGTCGCGTCGGTCTCTTCGTTGTGCGCTCCGCCGCCGCCCGAGTCGGCGCGGTTGAACAGCCACACGCACAAGTCGAACACCGCAGAGCCTCCAAAAACCGAAGTGCCCCCGCCCCATTCCGCGTCGTTGTCATAGAACGTGACACCGTCGAATACGGGCGAGCTCGCGTTGACCTGAAGCGCGCCGCCCAGGAATTCGGCCAAATTGCCTGAGAAAACGCAATCGTAGACCAGCGGCGCCGAACCTTCCGTGCAGCTCATGCCGCCGCCGCGAACCGCACGATTCCCGTTGAACGCACAGTTCGCGATCGTCGGGCTGGCCGCGCGGCAGCGCAGCCCGCCGCCCAGCGCCGCGAAGTAAAGGTCATCCACGAGCGCGCTGCCGCCCCAGATCGTGAATCCGTCCAGCCGCGCGGACGAACCGACCAGCTCCGCCACCACCACGTGCTGGGAGTTGTCATTCGGATCGCCCGGCGTGCCGATGTCGCCGCTCAGAACCGTCTCGTAGTTCTGCCAATCGCGCTGCGACAGCATCGTCTCCGTGCCGGAAAAGCCGCCGTAGATCGCCAGCCCGTCCGCCAGCCGGAACGACATCTGCCGCAGACCCGTGCCGCGGTCCGGCGTATAGAAGCCGGCCGCGACCCATATCTGCTGAACGTCGCCGCGGGAGCGGTCCGCCTGGCACAGCGCCTCTTGCAGATCGTTGAATGCCGTCGCCCAGCTCGTTCCGTCGCCGCCCGGCGGCGCAGAGTCGCGCACATAGAGCACCGCGGGCAATCCGCTGACGCCTGCGCGACGATAGTTGGACACGATGTGCCGCGTCTGATTCATGGCAAGCACCGTGTCGCACGCCAGCGGCGAACCGGCCGGCACGCCGGTCGGCTGCCCCATGTACATCAGGTTCGGGTTCGCGAATTGATCGATCGGCGTGCCGGGTGCGTACGCCATGATCGTGCGGAACGCCGCGCCCGGCGCGCGATACCCGTACGCATACTCGAAGTACGCGTCGTCGAACGCGTTCTCGCGGTCATGCGCCAGGCCGAGGTTGTGACCGAGCTCGTGCGCCAGCGTCAGCAGGCCGTAGTTGTCCTGCCGCATGATGTGAAAGCCGGACGATCCCGACGGCGTGATCGGCGCGAACACGCGCCCGCCCACCTCAATATTCTCCACCCACAACGCCACCACGTCCGCCGCGTACTGCTCGCGAAGCACGTGCGCCTCGTCGAGGAATCCGTCATTTGGATCGAGCAGGCGCGGACCGTCCACGAGGCTGTCGCCCGTTTCCGTGTACGGAATCTCGGCCGTGTGCACGAGCACGATCTGGTAGTCCGCCAGGCTGACCGACAGCGCCGCATTCGCTTCGGTCACAGACTGGTTGATGCGCGAAAGGATTGCGGGCGTTCCGCCGGCCGCCGTTCGAGCCGCCGCGGTATAGACCACGAGCAGGTCGATCTCGCTGCCGTCGTCGCAACCGGCGGCGCCGCGCGTTCGGACCGACACGAGCTGCTCGACGATCGGCGGCGGCGCGAGGGGCGGCGCGATCGGCGCGTCCAGCCTCGTGCCGCAACGCGGCAAGTCATGAACGTGCCCACCCCTGGCTGCGCGACCCTCCGACGCGAATCCGTCGGCCAACGCCCACGTCGATGCCGCCGCAATCGCCGCGATCGCTGCGAGGTGAACCTTGCAGTGTCTCCAGCAAAGCGTTACGCCGTTCGGCCGGCGCGCAGACGCTGCATCGCACATGGGTTGGCTCCGTGTCGTTGGGTTGACTCGAGCGTTGAATGCCGCACTTGCCCGTGAATGCGCGGCGTCCAAATTCACCGTGTGCGCAAGTGTATGCGTTCGGTCGGCTTGGAAACAACGCCATTCTGCGAGCGTTCCCCCACCGGACATTCGTCCGGTTCCGATATCGCGAGTCCGACGGCTGGTGTTGCTTGCCCGATCCGCCGGCCCGGCGGTAGATTCCGCACCGCCGAGCGAGGAGCGAGCCGTCTACTCGCCAAACCTCGCCCGATTTCGCATACCGGAGCGTTTCCCTATGGTGCGGCGCACACCCAATCCACGATCTCTCGCTCTCGCGCTGGCGTTGACGGCGGCCGTCTCGTCGGCGTTCGCGCAGGACGGGGCAAAATCCGACAGCGGATCGCGCGTGCGCGGCGACAGCTCGCCGCAGGCTGTGCAGCAGCGCGTCGTCCCGCCGTCCGGGGCCGGAACGTGGTACTTCGGCGCCAACGGCGAATCCACCGATACGGGCGTTCGCCTCCGGTCCGTGGATCGAGGATCGCCGGCGGCGCTCGCCGGCCTCGAAGCCGGAGACACCGTGGTGACCGTCGCGGGCTATCAAGTCGGACGCGTCGGCGGGCGCACCTTCGGGCTGGACGAAGAGCTGCACCGTCAGGTCGACGCCAACGGCCGGGTGCGTCTGCTCGTGCTCGACCGCCGAACGGGCAACCTGACCAATCTGGACGCGACCTTGCACAAGGGGCGCCCGGAAGAGCGGCACGTCGTTCGCGGGCGAGCGATGCTGCCGCCCGGCGATCGCCTTCCACGCGCCGGTGAGATCCGCATCAAGCTCGTGCGGCGCGCCTTCTTCGGAAAGAAAACCGAGGCGGAAGTCACCCGGCCGATCGCCGGCTCGCCGCCGATTGCCTTCGAGCTGAAGTACGATGCCAACAAGCTCGACTTCGACGCGGAATACGAACTGGAAGTCGAAATCTTCGAGAACAACCAGCGCCTGTTCTACCAGAACGGCACGTACAGGGTCCGGCTGGATCGTCCGGCCGCGCGTTACGACGTGAACCTGCGCCGGCCGTAGTCGGTCGCGATCGGCCTGCCCGGCGTTGACGCGAGATCTAACGAAGTCGCAACCGATCGCCTGCACGCGGCGGCGCGTTGCGTCGCTCGCCCAGCGGCGTTGCGCGCTCGCGCGCAGTATAATTCTCGCCGTGCACGGCCCGGCTTGCGGTCGAGCGGGATTCAGTTTTGGCGCCATCGCCGGCAGAACGACCAACACACGGACCACGGGAACAGCGATGCCGAAGCCTCATGCGCTGCTGCGGGACGCGAGCCATGGCGGCTGGATCGCACTCGCGGGCGACGCATATCGCTTCTTGGCGCGGGGGGAGGACACGGACGGCGCTTTGGCGGTGCTCGAAGCCGTGATTCCGCCGGGCGGCGGTCCGCCGCCACACACGCACACGCACGAAGACGAGTCGTTCTTCGTGATTGAGGGTGAGGTGACGTTTCGCGTCGCCGGCGAGCGGCGCACGCTTTCCCCGGGCGGGTTCGTGATGGCGCCGCGCGGCGTATCGCATGCCTTTCGAAACGAATCCACGCTCCCGGCGCGCATGCTCATCCAGTGGTCGCCTGCGGGGCTGGAGCGGATGTTCGACGAGGTCGGCTGGCGGATCGCCGACGCGCACTCGCCGCCGCCCGCGTCGCTGGAGCAGATCGAGAAGCTGATGGCCGCGGCGCCGAGCTACGGCATCGCGATTCACACGGCCGGCGGGCCGTCATCCCTGAGCGAGTAGGCCGGCCGACGGGCCGGGCGGGAGACAGGATTGTCGATCATTCAGAACCACGGCGTTCCGGACGAAGTGCTCGATGCGATCCGCTCCTCCGAGCGAATCGCGCTGATCGGTCACGTCACGCCCGATTCGGACTGTCTCGGCGTCATCGGGGCCATGTGGCTGGCGCTGCCCGAGCTGGGCAAGCGGCCGTTCGCGTCGCTGCCCGAGGGCAGCGTGTCGCGCAAGCTGCAATTCATGGTCGAGGCGTGCGGCATGACCGGAGCGCGCAGAGCCGAGCTCGCCGAGTGCGATCTGGCGCTCGTCATGGACACCGCCAAGGATCGCCGCGTGAATGTCGAGGGCAAGCTCGAGGCGCTTCCGAAGGCGCGCGTGCTGAACGTGGACCATCACGCCTCCAACACGCGCTTCGGCGCCTGGAACTGGATCGAAGGCGATCGCAGCAGCTCGTGCGAGATGGTCTACGAGATCCTCCGCGCGCTGGATTGTCGCATCACCCCCACCATCGCCACCCTGCTCTTTGCCGGCATCCACGGCGACACGCAGGGATTCAGCCTGCCGAATTCCACGCCGCGCAGCCTCCAGGTCGCGGCCGAGCTGGCCGCGGCGGGCGCGCGCATCGCCGAAGTGGGCGAGCGCCTGCACCGCAGCAGGAGCCGCAGCGAGATCGACCTGCTGAAGGCCGTGTACGGCAATCTGCACGTCAGCGCCGACGGACGGCTGGCGTGGAGCAGCGTGAGCCACGACGAGATGACCCGCGCCGGCGCCGTCGCGAACGACATCGACGATCAGGTCGAGGTCTGTCGCGCGGTCGAGGGAATCTGCGTAGCGGTGCTGTTCAGCGAGGGTGATCGCGGCAAGATCCGCATGAATTTCCGCGGCGAACGCGGCGTCAACGTGCTCGAGCTCGCGCAGCAGTTCGGCGGTGGTGGGCACCACGCCGCGGCCGGCGCGATTCTCGACGGCACGATCGAGACCGTCTCCGCGCGGGTCGTGCCGGCGGCTGAAGCGTTCGCCGCCGCGGCGAAGCCTGGGTGCTGACGCCCGTCCAGCGGCGCGAGACAGCCGGATTCAGGGGATTGCATGACCACCGGCGATCCGGGCATTCCCGGAGAGATTGTCGCGGATCTCGTTCGGCGCGTGCGAGACGGGCTCACCGACGCCGGCCTTGAGGCCGTCGTCGCGTTCGATCGCTCGAACATGCTGGCGGTCACAGGCGTGTCGCATTGCAGCTCCGACCGGATGGTCTGCGCCGCCGTGCTCCGCGACGGAAGCGTGCACGTCGCTTGTCCGGCGTTCGAACGCGCCGCGTTTGCTCGAGCGGAGTCGACGGTCGCGATCCACCCCTGGGAAGAAGACGAAAACCCGTACGCGGCGTTCGCCGCAGCGCTGCGGACCGCGGGCGTGCGCAGCGGGCGCATCGGTCTGGACGGCCGGACGTGGATCTCCGCGCAGGAAGCGTTCTCGCAGGCGTTCGGCGGTGAGCGCGTGATCGCCGCGGATTCCGTCTTCCGCCAGTCGCGAATCTGCAAGTCCGACGCCGAGCTGGCGATTCTGCGCGCGGCGCATCGGCGCGGCGAGCGTGTCTTTCTCGCCGCGATGGATTTGGTTCGCCCCGGCGTTGCGGAGCTGCGACTGCACGCCGAACTGTGCAAGCGCATGGACACGATGGGCATCACGGTCGATCCGCTGGTGCAGTCCGGCCCGACGGCCGCCGATCCGCATCAGCCGGCCGGCGATCGCGCGCTGCAGGACGGCGACGCGGTCGTGATCGACAGCGTCATCACGCACTGCGGCTACGTCAACGACCTAACGCGGACGTATGCGGTCGGCGCGCCCGATGCCGAGGTTCGCGCGGCCTATCGCGCCGTGCGCGACGCCCAGGCCGCAGCGATCGACGCCGCCGGACCGGGCGTCGAATGCCGAGAGCTGGATCGCATCGCGCGCAGCGTCATCGCCCGAGCCGGTTTCGACGGCTGCATGCTGCATCGCCTCGGGCACGGCATCGGGCTGGAAGGACACGAGCCGCCCTACCTGAACGGCGCGAATTCCGAGCGGCTTCGTCCTGGCATGTGTGTGACGATCGAGCCGGGCATCTACGTCCGCGGACGGTTCGGAATCCGGATCGAAGACGACCTCATCATCACGCCGACCGGGTGCGAAGTGATCGGCGGGCAGCTCGCGACCGACGTCAGTCCCGCGCTCGCGGTCTGAACGCGAGCGGACCGCGCCGCTACCGGTTTTCCCAGCCGATCTGTATGCTGAATGCATGATCCGCAATCGCGCTGAAATCATCGACGAGAACTTCCGCAAGTTTCTCGATCAGGCCCGCGGGACGCCCGCCATCCGCCCGCGAAGCCTGGACGAGCCTCCGCACGACGCCGATCCCGCGCTGGGGCTGACCGGGCGGACGCTCTGGGAGCTGTTTGAATCGCAACTCACCTGCCGCATCCTCGACGTGGTGGCCCGCGAGATGCGGGTTCGCGACGAAGGCTATTACACGATCTCGAGCGCCGGGCACGAGGGCAACGTCGTGCTCGGGCGATTGGCGCGGCACAACGATCCCGCCCTGCTGCACTACCGCAGCGGCGCGCTGATGATCGAACGCGCCCGGCAGCGCCCGGGGCTGGACCCGATCCGCGACATCGCCCTCTCGCTGGCGGCATCGGCCGACGACCCGATCTCCGGCGGGCGGCACAAGGTCTTCGGCAGCGTCGATCTCTGGACGCCCCCGCAGACCAGCACGATCGCCAGCCACCTGCCCAAGGCGGTCGGCATGGCCGTCGCGATCGGCAAGATGAAGCGCGAGCATCTGCGCCTGCCCGTTCCGCGCGACGCCGTCGTCCTGTGCAGCTTCGGCGATGCGAGCGTCAATCACGCGGCCGCGCAGGCCGCCATGAACACCGCGAGCTGGACCGCGTATCAGGGCGTGCCCGTGCCCGTGTTGTTCGTCTGCGAAGACAACGGAATCGGCATTTCGGTTCACACGCCGGAGGGCTGGGTCGAGCAGAGCGTGAAGCGCCGCCCGGCGTTCCAGTACTTCCAGGCCGACGGGCTCGATCTCGTCCACGCGTACGAGGTCGCGGCCCGCGCCGTTGTGGCGTGCCGCGCGCAGCGCCTGCCGACGTTCCTACACCTGCGGACGATCCGCATGCTCGGACATGCCGGCAGCGACGTGGAGACCGAGTATCACTCGCTCGCGGAGATCGAAGCGGTGGAAGCGCGCGATCCCGTGCTCGCGACCGCCCGAAGGCTGCTCTCCGAAGGATTCGCCACGCCCGCCCGGATCCAGGAGCTGTACGACAGGATTGCCGCGCGCGCGCGACAGGCCGCGGCCGACGCGGCTAAGACGCCGAAGCTCTCCTCCGCGGCGGAGGTCGTTGCGTCGCTGGCGCCCCATCACCCCGACCGGGTCCGCGAAGAGGCCGCCCGAACCGTCGCCGCCGACGCGCGGCAGGCGGCGTTCGGCGGTGAGTCGGCGCTGCCGGAGAAGCGCGGACCGCGACACATGGCCGCCCTGATCAACGCGGCGTTGTTCGACGCGCTGCTGAAGTATCCCGAGGCCGCAATCTTCGGCGAGGACGTAGCGCAGAAGGGCGGCGTGTATCACGTCACGACCGGACTCTGGAAAAAGTTCGGCGCGGCGCGCGTGTTCAACACCCTGCTGGACGAAACGTCGATCCTCGGCATGGCGGTCGGCGCGGCGCACGTGGGCCTGCTGCCCATGCCGGAGATTCAGTATCTGGCGTATTTCCACAACGCCGAAGACCAGATCCGCGGCGAGGCGTGCTCGCTCCAGTACTTCTCGAAGGCCCAGTTCGCCAATCCGATGGTCGTACGCATCGCCGGCCTGGCGTATCAGAAGGGATTCGGCGGGCACTTCCACAACGACAACAGCCTCGCCGCCCTGCGCGACATCCCCGGACTCGTCATCGCCCTGCCGTCGCGCGGCGACGATGCCGCGCGGCTTCTGCGCACGTGCCTGGCGCTCGCGCGAGCCGACGGCCGCGTGTGCGTGCTGATCGAGCCGATCGCGCTCTACATGACCAAAGACCTTCACGAGTCCGGCGACCGTGCGTGGATGTTTGACTACCCGCCGCCGGAGGAGTTCATCCCGCTGGGCGAAGGACGAGTCTATCACCCCGACGCGAGCGACCTGACGATCGTTACGTACGGAAACGGCGTGCACATGTCGCTGCGGGCCGCCGCCCGGCTCGAACGCGAGCACGGCCTGCGCGCCCGCGTGCTCGATCTGCGATGGATCGCGCCGCTCAACACCGACTGGGTGCGGGAGCACGCCGCGGCGACGCGCCGCCTCCTGGTCGTCGATGAATGCCGCCGCAGCGGCGGAATCGCCGAGCCGATTCTCGCGGCGGTCGCCGAGTGGAATGGCATCGCCGGCCCGACGGAACACGACGCCGCCGGCAGAGACGGAACGACAACCGCACCGCCGGCGATCCGCTGTGTTCGCGTGGCCGGCGAAGACACGTACATCCCGCTCGGACCGGCGGCAAACCACGTTCTGCCGCAGGAGGAAGGCATTTTCGCGGCGGCGGCGCAGCTTTGCCGGAGCGACCCGTCGCCGACGATCTCCGCAAAGCGCGGGCGGCGAAAGACCGCGCGGGTGTAGCGGAGACGCTCTCGCCGATTCGCGCGAACTCGAGATGACGACCGCTCCGTCCCGTTCGCGATCCGGCGGGAACGCTGTCCACGCGGCGCACAACTTGGCCGGCTCGGCGAGTGGTCGGCTCAGCTCAGCGGCTTGCCGAGCGCGCGGCGCTTCTCGGCCACGAACTTCATGTGGTGCGGCAGGTGCTCGGCATAGGTGCGCACCAGGTCGCCCAGCGTGAGCTTGCCGCGCTCCGTGTGAACGCCGGAGCGCGACGCCGCCTCGGCCGGCAGGCAACGAAGGAACTGCGCGACGTGCCGACGGTGCAGGGCGAAGATTTCGGCCGCGACGGACGCGTCCATACGTTCGTAGGCAAGCCGCTGCGAGAAGCGCGTCTCGTCGTAGTTGACGATCAGCGGATTGTCCTCGGCGACGACGCGCTTCATGCGCTCGCCGGCGATCAGGTCGCTGTCGAGCAGGTGCAGCACAACCTGCTGGATGCTCCAGGTTCCGGCGATCGGCGTCGCGTTCAGTTCCGCCGGCGTCAATCCCGCGATCGCGCGGCGGCATTCGTCCGCGCCGGCCGCGAATGCGTCGATCCACTCTTTCATGCGGCTGCTCCTTGCGTGCTTTTGTGCGTACGCTGGAGCAGCGTAGCGGGTTCGACGCCGGTGAACATCCCGGCGGCGCGCGGGGTGTGTCGGCGCCAGCACGCCGATTGGGCGCGGCGCTCCGAACACGGGCGGACTGGTACGGCTCACGGCGACATCCGGCGCGGTCCATCGAATCGACCGTTTGACGACTCGGGCGCAGGCCGGATTGTCAGATTCGATCCGCGCCGTACGATTTCCGCACGTTGGACGCCCCCGAACGGGAGAGGGCCGCAGTGAGCACCGATTCGGCGCTGTTTCCGGAGATGTACGCGGCGCGCTATGGCGACAGCGATCGCCGGAAGCGGCGATTGATCCTGCCGCGACGGCTCACGGCGGCCGCGGAAAGCACGCTGCTGCGAGGATCGGAGCAGGACCATGCATACGAAATCCTCAAGAAATGGGCCGAGCTTGAACGCTCCGGCAAGCTGGAGAAGCTGTCAGAGACACAGATCGAATCTGAATTTCTGACCGAGGTATTCGGCGTCGCGCTGGGTTACGCCCTGTTCTCGGAGAACAAGGACCACTGGGAGCTTCAACCCAAGTTCAAGGTGAATGGGGGCATCGCGGACGCGGCGCTTGGGAGCTATTCAAAGACCGTTTCCTCGCCGCGGGTGCTCGTCGAACTGAAAGGCCCCACGACGAACGTCGATCGGTCCGCGGGCGAGCGGACGCCGGTCCAGCAGCTCTGGGACTACCTGAACGCGCGCCCGGAGTGTCCGTGGGGCATCGTTTGCAACTATGTCAGCTTCCGGCTGTATCACCGCGACCACACGCCGCGCGCGTTCGAAATCTACACGCTCGCCGACATGGACGCCCGGCCGGAGCTGTTCCGCGAGTTCTACGCACTCTTTCAGCGTGACGGACTGCTGCGGCCGTACGCCAACGGCGAGCCGCGCGCCGATCGGCTGCTGCGCGAGTCGGGCGAGCGGCAGCGCGAAGTCGGCGACGAGCTTTATGAGCTCTACCGCCAGCAGCGCGCGGAGTTGATTCAGCATCTTCACCAGGAGCACGGCAAGGGCGTCGACGACGCGATTCGCATCGCGCAGCGCCTGATTGACCGGATCATGTTCATCGCGTTCTGCGAGGATCGCGACCTGATCTCCAGCAAAGCGCTGCGTCGCGCCTGGGAGCAGCTCGATCCGTACCACGTCGCCACCAACCCGCGCTGGAAGAACTTCCTGAACCTCTTCCGCGCGGTCGACCGCGGTCACAAGAGCCTGGGCGTCGAGCGCGGATACAACGGCAACCTGTTCAAGCCCGACCCCGAAATCGACAACCTTGAACTCGAGGACGGCTGGACCAAGTTCTTCCGCGACGTGGGCGACTACGACTTCCGCGACGAAGTCAATGTGGACGTGCTGGGAAACTTGTTCGAGCGCTCGATCAACGAGCTGGAGCGCCTGCGCGTCAGCGGCCTGTTCGGTGCGCCGGACGGCGAGAAGCGGCCGGCCACCATGCCGAAGTCCGCGCAGCGAAAGCGGCTCGGCGTCTACTATACGCCGCCCGCATTCACGGAACTGATCGTCGAGCAGACCCTCGGCACGCTGATCCGCGAACGCCGCGATGCCGCGCAGAAGCGCGCCGGCGTGCAATTCGACGCGGCGCCGGCCGGGCAGGACGCAGCCGCGGCGCGCCGTGCGTTGCAGGAATGCGTTGCCGCGGCGCGCGAGCTGAAGATCGTCGATCCCGCCTGCGGCAGCGGCGCTTTCCTCATCGCCGCGTATGACCTGCTCGAGGAGCGCTACCACGAGCTCATCGATCGCCTGCAGCAGTTCGGCGAGCCGCAGGACTCCGTCCGGAAGCTTCGCGACTCGATTCCCGAATTCATCCTCAACGACAACCTCTACGGCGTCGACCTGTCGCGCGAAGCCGTCGAGATCACGCAGCTCGCGCTCTGGATTCGATCCGCCCGCCCCGGCAAGACGCTGGCGGACCTTTCGCAGCACATTCGCCACGGAAACAGCCTGGTAGACGATCCGGCGGTGGACCCGGCCGCGTTCGACTGGCGCGGGCAGTTCGCCGCGGTGTTCGAACGGCCGCAGGGCGGCTTCGATGGCGTGATCGGCAATCCGCCGTGGGAGCGGCTGAAGCTCCAGGAGCGTGAGTTTTTCTCGCTGTCGGCGCCGGAGATCGCGGCGGCGGTGAGCGCGGCGGAGCGTCGCACGTTGATCCGGGCGCTGGAGACCGAGCGCCCGGAGCTGTTCCTGCGCTACGAGCAAGCGAAGCGGCGGGCCGAGCAGACGCTAGGCTACGCGCGCGCCGGACGATATCCGCTGACGGGCAAGGGCGATGTCAATACGTATGTGCTATTCGCGGAGCTGGCGCGCACGATCGTCGCGCCGGAGGGGATGGTCGGGCTGCTGGTGCCGTCGGGCATCGCGACCGACGACACGACCAAGGACTTCTTCGCGGCGCTGATGGATTCGAAGACGCTGCGGCTGCTGTACGACTTTGAGAACAAGCTCGGAATGTTTCCCGACGTGCACCGCTCATTCAAATTCTGCACGCTGGTCTTCGGCGGGGCGAAGCGCACGCGTCGCGCGGCCGATTTCGTGTTCTTCGCGCGCCGCATGAGCGACCTGAAGCCGAAGCAGCGGCACATTCCGCTGTCGGCGGAAGACCTGGCGCTGCTGAACCCGAACACGCGCACCTGCCCGATCTTCCGCACGCGGCGCGACGCGGAGCTGACGCGCGGGGTCTATCGAAACGTGCCGATCCTCATCGACCGCACGCGGAAATCGGGCGGCAACCCGTGGGGCATCCGCTTCGTCCGAATGTTCGACCAGACCAACGACGCCGAGTTGTTCCACGCGCCGGAGCAGTTGGCGAAGCTGGGCTTCAAGCGCAGCGGCAACCGCTGGAAGAGGGGCAAGCAGGCTTTCCTGCCGCTCTACGAGGCCAAGATGATCCAGGCCTACGATCACCGGGCTGCCGGAGTCGTGGTCGAGGACACGAACTGGATGCGCCAGGGGCAGACGAAGGAGACGTCGCTCGTCCAGCATCAGAACCCGGAGTTCACGGCAGAGCCGCGGTGGTGGGTCACGGAACCGCTCGTCTGCGCTGCCTTGACCAGCCTCCATCCTTCCAGGCGGGCGAATGCGAAGCAGGGCTTATCCGGCGATTCCGACGCCGCCAGCTTCGAGGCGCCCCCAGCGCTGCTGGCGTACAAGGATGTCACAAGTCCGACGAACCAGCGAACCATGATCGCGGCATTCATCCCCTTCGCAGCCGTCGTGAATTCGGCCCCGATCATGCTGCCGGGCGACGATGTGAGCTGGCGTCGGAAGGCTTGTCTGATGGCAAACCTCAACACCTTCGTCCTTGATTTCGTGTCGCGGCAGAAGGTCGGGGGTCTGCATCTGAACTTCTTCATCGTCGAACAGCTCCCCCTGCTGCCCCCCGACCGCTACGCCGACAAGTGCCCGTGGAACAAGCGGCTCACGCTCGAACGCTGGATCAGCGATCGCGTGCTCCGGCTCACCTGCACCGCGAACGACATGATCCCGCTGGCCGAGGCGGCCGGCTTCGAGGAGCGCGTGCACAAGTGGAAGCCGGAGGAGCGCGCCCAGCTTCTGGCCGAGCTCGACGCCGCGTACTTTCATCTCTACGGCCTCGGTCGGGATGACGTGGAGCACGTGCTCTCGACGTTTCAGGGACTGCGCGAGACTGCCGACCCGCTCATCGGGGAAAGCACGCTGAGACAAATCCTCGCGGAGTTCGATCGCCTCGCACAGCCATGACGCGAGCCGCATCGGACCTCGGCGCGGTTCGCGCGAGGTCGCAGCGCGGCTGAGACGCCGCGCCGAGCGCCGAAAACGCGAGGAGCAGCCCGGCCGCGCGGCGGCGCCGTTTCGCGGACGCAGCCCGCGCGCTGAAGATCTCACTCCCACGCGCGGGGTGCGGAGCTGCCGCCGGCGAGGACGCCGGTTGAAAACCCGCGCCACAAGTTCTTCAGCCGACTGCTACGTCCCGAAGTTGGTCAGCAGCGCCGACAGGTCTCCCAGGCCGACGCAGCCGTCGCCATCGATGTCGGCGTCGGGGTCGTAGGCCGCGTCGCCGTCGCATGCGCCGTACGCTTCGAGCAGTTGCGACAGGTCGGCCAGGTCGACGTCGCCGTCGCCGTCCAGATCGCCCTCGATGTCCGGCGGAAGCGGCGGATAGGCCCAGATTTCCACGTCGTCGAGGTTCCAGCCCGAGTACTGCCACGAGCTGTCCGTCGCGCCCATGACCCAGCGGATGTACACCGTCGGCCGGTCGTCGGCGAGGGCGGAGATGTCGTACTCCTGCTGCGTCCACGAGCTGTCCGTGATCTCCGACCCGTTCTCCCAGATGGTGGTCCAGGTCGTGCCATTGGTGCTCACGCGGATGTAGGCGTGGTCATACGCGGGCTGCTCCACGTTCAGCCAGCGCCAGAAGCGCAGCGTCACGCCGCTCATGTCGGTGCAATTCAGCGCGGTCGTCGTCAGGTTGCGCTCGCCCAGGTTGTTGGCGTAGTCGCCGCTGAGGTTGTAGCCGTAGACGTTCGTGCCGGTGCGGCCGTTTTGCGGGTCCGGATTGCCGTACTGCCCGCCGGCCCCGGTCGGATCACCCCAGGCCCACTGCGTCTGGGCCGTCCAGCCGGGGTTCGTGTTCATGTCCCAACTGTAGATCAGGGTCGGACCGCCGACTTGCAGATCGACCGGGCGAATGGTGTTGCCGCGGCCGTCGGTGGTGTTCGTGAAGGTGACGACGTCGGAGTATTCGCCGATCGGCAACGAGTTCGCCGCGGCATTGATCGACAGGGTCACGTTGGCCGACGCGCCGGGCGCCAGCGATCCGCCGCCGGAGCTGAGAGTGAGCCACGCGGCGCTCTTGGCCACTGTGTAATTGATCGAGTAATCGGCCTGATTCTCGAGCGTGAAGACGATGCTGCCGGGCGTGAACGGCCCGCCGGGATCGCCGGAGGAGTCCAGCCCGCCGAACGGCGTGACGCCCAGGCCGGCTTCGGGATCGAGCGTGTCGATCGCCGTAGCGCCGGTTCCACCACTGTCCAGCCAGTTGCTCAGGCGAGAGGAGTTCGTGCCGCCGCCGGTCCACGAGCGCGAGAACTTGCCGTACCAGTCGGATTCGTTGTTTCCGCAGGCGGCGTATCCGCCGTGAAGCTGGCCGATGACCTGATGGTTCTCATTGTAGAGCGGGGATCCGGACGAGCCGGGCTCGGTCGTGCCTTCGTCCCAGTCGATGACGCGCACGTGCGTGCCGTCGCCGGGGACCGACGTGCCGAGGTAGCTGGTGGTCGTGGTCGATGCGTATTCAAAGCTGATGCTCTTCTCGTCGGTGTTCGGATGGTGGATCGCGATGGCGTCCAGCGCGTCGGCGCCGGAGCGGTTCCAGCCGCTGAAAGTCACGCGATGCGCCGGGTTCGGATCGCTGTCCAGCTCGACCAGCGTGAAGTCCGACGTCGAGAAGCTCGCGCGGAAGAACGCGCCGGTCTGGTTCTGCGCAAGCGATCCGCCGTTCTGCTGCCCGCAGACGGGGCTTTCGAAATTCCAGTAGACCACCAGCGAGGCCGCATTTCCGGAGTTGATCCCGCAGTGGTTGGCGGTCATGAAGTACGGCGTCTGGTCCTCGGACGTGTTGTTCACCATGAAGCCGGTGCAGAAGGTCGAGCCGCCGGTCGAGATCACGCCGACCGAGCGAATCTCCGCCCGCCACGGATCGCCCTGCGGGCAAACCACGTCGATGTTGCACGATCCGGCGCGCGTCGCCGCCGGCTCGCCGAAGAAGCGGTAACCGTGATGAATCGAGCCCAGCGTCAGCCGCACCGCGTCGAGCGATTCGGTCGGAACGGTCAGCTCGATGATCACGTCGTCCGACAACACGACCGGCGTCCAGAGTTGTCCGTGCGCGGCGTTGTCGCGCTGCGTGTAAGGACCGACGGAGTCGGTGTGGTCGGCGGCGTACACCCGGAGGCTGGCGTTGCGCGGCAGGTCGAACTCGGTGAAGCCGAAGTTCAGAGATAGCGCGCCGGTCGAAACGACGCGCAGCCGCCATAGACGGGTCTTGGCGTCCAGCGTCTCCCACGTGCCGCTCGTGGCCGGCGTGAGCTCCACCTCGAACGTGTCCGCGAAGCGCGGCGCTTCGCCCAGCGTCTCGCGCACGAAGTCGTCGGCGATCAGCGCGAGCACGTCGACGTCCGGTGTTTCAACGCGCTCGATCGCGTCGATGGGGAGAACGGGATGCGACAGCGCGGAAGCCGCGCGGTCCGGCGGGCCGGCCAACGACGCAGCGGCCAGTGGGAAAGCAGCCAGGAGCAGCGCCGAACATCGGCGAATTGAGGAAGGATGCATGCGAAGCCCTCCGTTGGGACGTGAATTGTGTGGGTTGCGGCGACTGCGGCAAACCCCCGATTCGTGCTAGTCGCCGGGAGAATGCACCGGTCGGTCGGAGTCCGGCTTCCTCGAGGCGAAGACCCCGGGCAGCAGGATGTGTCGCGGCCCGGAACTATCCATCGTATCGAACGCGCGGGCGCGGGTCAAAAAAGGTCGCGCGTCCGATAGTGTCGGCGGTCGGCGCGGGGAATCGCGCGCAGCGAGTGGCGAATCGGGAATCGCACGCCGCGCCCGTCTACGTAATCGCGATCAGCAGGCCTTCGCCCGCGGCGACCGTCGCATCGAGATCGCGCTGCAATTCGCGCAGGTAGGAGTCGAACTCTTCCAGCAGATCGTCCCGGTCCTCATCCCAGCAGTTCGGGTAGAGCTGGGCGCGCTCCATCGCTTTCACGTCGAAGCGGCGGTCGAACTCGGCCTCGTCGAACGGGCGCAGCGCGTCGCGCAGCGCCTTCACCTGGCTCGAATTCAGGAAGCGCGCCGAGCCGTATCCGAGGTCTTCGCCTACCTCTTCGCCCCCGCTCAGCAGATAGCCCAGCGGCGCCGGCGCGTCATCCGCGCGTCCGGTCAGGACAAAGTGCAGTCCGTGCCACGACTTCTCCAGCTCGCCGCGCACCGCGTCCGAGCGAACCACGCCAGCCCCCGCGCTGCGGTCGCCGCGGTCGTCCGAGTCGGAATCGCCTCGCACAAGCCGCGGGAACTTCCCGCCCAGGCCCATGGCGGCCATCTGGGCCTCAAGCTGCTTCGCCAGCGCGGGCGGCATCTTGTCGAATCCGTCGTCCATCAGCAGCGACGGCGCCAGATCCGGATCGCTGCGCAGGCGACCCGCCGCCGAATCGGGAACCGAAACGTATTGCAGACGCATGCCCATGAGATCGCCCTCGAAGTCCGAAGAATCGCCGAAGCCGCGCGCACCCGGTGCGCGTGCCAGCCCGCGACCAGCTTGGCTGAATCATGGCAATCTCCGCGGCGGCGCGCCCGCGCCTGCGCGAATTGAGGCGATCCCGATAATGCGGAACGATGCAAAGGAACAAACGGCACCGCGGCAGCGGCGCGAAGCTGGAGGACGCCGCGCGCCGCCGTCCGCGGCGATCAGTCGTCGAAGCGGGCGTTGAAGTAGCTCGCCTGCCGCTCGGCGATCACTTCCGGCATGCCGCCGTCGTTCGTCACGCGGATCGGCGCGACCTCGCCCGCCGCGGCGTTCACGACCGCCGGAATGTGCAGCCGCTGACCCTGGTTGGCGGAGATCGTGCGATACTCGAGCCGCGGCAGAAGATTGCTGCGGTCGAGCGTGACCTGCGAGCGGATGCTCGCCTGCGGCGTCTCGCGATCCATGACGGCCGTGTAGACCGTGAACGTATTGCTGCGCGTGGTCAGGTACTGCGAATCCATCAGCGCCAGCAGGCTGACCGCCTTGACGAAGTCGTTGCGGCCGAGCGTCGTGGTCTGCGAGCTGGCGCCTGCGAACGGCGGGAACTCGTAGAACCAGGACGAATCGAATCCCTTCACGTTCGCGAGCTCGCCGACGCTGACGAAGCCGAACTGCTGCGGGCGATCCTCGGGGCCGATGATGCCGTTGCCGGCGGTGGTGTTCGCGCCGCGAGCGGGACCGTACAGCGCCGGGCGGTACTGGTTCGCGACAACCTGGATGGGCGGGCCGCTGCGCGCGATCGCGTCGCCCGTTCCGCCGCGCAGGTGGCTGTCGCCGAAGACGGTCCACGCGAAACCGGCGGTCTGTTCGACGGGCAGCGACTGAATGCCGTCGCGATAAGACGCGGCCGACTGCGCCAGAAACGCGCCGAGGCGATAGCGCCCGACCGAGGCGTCTTCGACGTAGGGCGCGCCGGGGTAGGCGCCGGTGAGGCTGTCGATCTCGTTGACATTCGGGACCATGTTGAGTCGCAGCCGCGGCGTTCCGCCATCCAGCGGATCGGGATCGACCGCGTCGCCGACGAGCACGCCGACCTTCGAGCTCCAGAACGCCGGCGACGGCCACGACGCGATGCGGTTGCCGATCGGAAGCGGCATGTCCGGGATGAGGTCGCCGTCGAAGTCGCCTGAGGCCGGCCCGAGCACGGGCGTGCGCGAGAGCAGGTACCAGGGCGCCGTGTTCACGTTGATGCGGCCGGGGATGCGCAGCGGATCGACGCCGGCGCGGTCCGGACTCACGGTGGTGAAGTAGTCGAACACCAGCGTGCCCCAGGGAACCTGTCCGACCTTGCCAAGATACGAGTCCGGATTGACGTCGGACTTATTGGTGAAGATCGGCATGTGCCCGAAGTCGGCCGGGATAAACTTCTCGATCTCGGATCCGTCCACGTTGCGGTAGCGCAGCAGGCGTTCCTTTTCGAGCGTTTGCGAGCTGGTGCGCCAGTCGTTCGCGGTGATCATGGGCTGGGCGATGGGATCGCCCATGACGGCGATGACCTTGTGCACGCTGGCGTAGCGCGGAACGAAGAGGACGAAGCCCGGCGTCGGGAACGAGAGCGGGCGCAGGTCGTTCCCGTCGCCGAACATCGGGTAATTGTTCATGCTGGACGAGAGGAACCCGCCGCCGGCCGGCCCGGCGTTCATGGTGATGAGCGGCACGCGCGGCGCGAAGCGCTTCGGCTGCTTCACGCTGTTCCCGGCGCCCAGGTAGGTGTGAACGCCGAGGCTCTGCTTGTCAGGCGAGCCGCTGCCCTGGTCCTCGTCGGGCGGGGTGATCTCGTCGGCGTCGATCGGATCCGGATCGCCGTCATCGTCGTTGTCGTTCACGTCCGGCGGAGATGGCGTGGCGCTGTCGTTGTAGGCAACCGCGACCGACCAGCGGGCCTTGGGAAGCGGGCCGGGGTCGGGGTTAGCGTCGCCGTCGCCGAATTCGCGCGTGCCGGACAGGTCGCGACGCTTGGCGATCCATTCCTCTGCGTCGTCCGGCACGTCGATGCTGAACCGATCGACGCAGTACCAGCGGAAGTCCGTGTCCTGCGTGCCGTTGTCCGAGCGGTAGTACCGGCCGGCGCGCCACAACGTGAGCTGCATCGCGCCTTGCGGAAGGTCGGCGACGGTGAAGATCGTCGGCTGGTCGGCCGGCGGCGGCAGGTGCGACAGCGCGTCGAAGTGCGTGTTCGAGCCGGGGTTGTCCGGGTCGGCGCCCGGCTCCTTGAGCACAAACGTCTGGAAGCTGCGCCCGGGCAGACGCGCCGCGGGCTGACCACAGACGGCCTGGCCGGCGAGGCGGTTCCAGTTGGCGCCTTCCGGGTCGAGATTCGGATTGGCCGCGCCGATCGCCAGCGCGAACTGGCACAGGTTCAGCGCGAACGGGTCGTCGTCAAGCGAGAGGTTTCCGTCTGCATCAAGCGGATCGCCGGGGTTGAACAGCTCGATCGCCACCGCGCCGACTTCTTCGTTCGGATCGGCCGGGTCTTCCTGGGCGTAGGCGATCGCCTCGGAGAAGTACGGCTGCGGCGCATAGCCGATGTACTCGGCCTGCGACGTCGGATCGGCGTAGGACACCGTGTCGATCCAGCCGGGCGTCGCGGCGCCGGTGTCGCGCGGCGCGGCGAACGCGACCGTATTCACGGCCAGCATGAACGCCTGCTGCCGGCGGCTGAGCACTTCGCCGTCCTCGTCCGTGTAGGCGGCGTCGGTGGTATCGAAGACGTTGCCCCACTTGTCGGATTCGCTGCCCGACGCGTGGCTCTCGAGCATGTCGAAATAGAGACGCGCGAGGCGCTCTACCGCCACGCGGCCGAGGTAATGGTCGTAGGCGTACTGACGCTGGCCGACCGACGCGAACGCGCTGGCGATGTCGCCCAGGTAGAACTTCAGCTCGCCCTGGTACGTGCCCATGTCGATGCCGTTGTTGCTGAGCAGCGGGCGGCGCGGCTCCCTCGAGTCCTGGCGGCGGGCCAGGTCGTCGCTGTTGTTGACCGCGGTGAGCATCGGACGGCGAGCGTAACGCTGCGTGTCGCCGTTGCCCGTGTTGAAGGCGACCGGGTCCAGGGCGGCCGTCGCGACGTAGGCTTCGCGTTCGCTCTGTCCGGGGCGCACGTCGGCGAGGTTGAAGCGCTCCCACGTGTGAACCTTGGCGGCCGGATCGACCAGATCGACCGGCGGCAGGAACGTCCGCGGGAATCCGATGAGCGGTTCGGACTGGCCGCTGCGGGGCTCGCGCTGGAGCCAGGACAACACCGGCGGGACGTTTCGGGCGTAGTAGCGCGTGGCGCCGACCAGCTCCTCGCTCTCCGGGCCGGGCAGCATGCCGCCGCGACGCCGCAGGGCCGACTCGACGTCGGAGCGCGAGCGGCTGAGATCGGCGAACAGGTCTTCGACGCCGTCGCCGGAATAGCGCGAGGCCATTTCGTCAAACCTGAAGTCGTCCGGATGACGAACGGCGTCGAACAGATCGATCAGGAACTGCCGCTGCACCGGCGGCGTAGTGCCCAGTTGCGTGTCGATGCCGGGCGCGTCGAGCGTGACCATGCCGCCGTGCGACACGACGCGCACCGCCGCGTCATAGCGCGCGTTCTCGCGGAACTGCCGCCAGATGGCGACGCGCTGCCGCTCGACCGGGTCGTTCGATTCCGGGTCGGGAATGTCGTTGATGTTCAGGCCGCTGCCGCTGATGCGCACCGGCGAGCCGGCCAGCGAGTTCGCGAGCTCGGTCGCGAGGGCCTGCGCCATGAAGCTCGAATCCGGCACGCCGTCTCCGTCGGCGTCGAGCATCGGACGACGGGCGTAATTCTCGAAGTCCGTCTGCGTCACCCAGCGATAGCCCTGGCTCGAGCGCGGATCCTCGTCGCTCTCCGGAATGAGCGACGCGAGCGAGTAGAAGCCGGGGCGCGTCGTGTCGGCGCTCGACAACTGCGACACGGCCGGCCAGGCGAGCGCGTTCAGATCGAACCAGGCCGAGTTGACCGGGACGCTGTCCTGAAAGCGGCGGAACGCGTCGGCGTTTCCGGCGAGATTCCAGACCGGCTCGACGGAAGCGAGCCAGGCGGAATGGCGGTATCCCGGAATATCCTCGAAGGAGTAGCGCTCCGGCTTGTCCGCGCCGAGGACGCGCCCATCCTCGCCGCGAAGCTGCGCGGCAATCAGGCCGGTGAGCTGTTCGGAGACGTTTTGGACGATCTGCTCGGTCCGGTCGCCGCTGCGCACCTGCGTCTGGTTCGAGCGCTCGACCCGCGCCAGGTTGATGAACCCGGTCACGATGACAAAGAGGAGCGCCAGCAGACTGACGACCATCACGAGGACGGTCGCACGGCGTCGTCGGTGGTTAAGCATCTTCATTCCAGCACCTTACGGCGAACCCGAAACGGCTCTGCGGTCATGGGCATTATGGCGACGGGGTCAAGCGTACCACGCGTCTCGGCAGGCCCGGCGGGCGTTTTGCTTGTCTGCGGCGGAATTATATCGGAATTTGAGCGGGAGAGTCGCCTGAAGACGCCGCGAGAAACCCCACGTCAATCAAATCGGTGCACGATCGTGCGGACGAGCGGCTGCTGCAACTGCCCGTCGCGATCGAAGACGCGCACGGTGACGCGGATCGCGTAAGGCCAGGTGCGGATGACGCGGTCCGTGACCGGCGCGTCGGGGTTGTTGGTGGTTCGCGGCTTGAAATCGCGCAGGCGCGAGCCGGCGACCGGCACGCCGTTGACATCCACGTCGGACGCGATGATCGCGCGGTTCTCCTCGGTATCGGGCACGAAGACGTACGTCGCGCCGGGATCGACGCTGCACCAGCGCTCCATGTCGGTGCGCCCGGTGCTCAGCGGGTGATCGCGGCCGTTGCGCGGATCTTCCGGGGCGAGGAACTCGACCTGGAACCACGCGCAGCCGGGCAACGCCTGGAGACCGAGATTCGACTGAAGCCCCGCCGGCGGGCGATCGATCACCGTCGCAACGTGCCGGTCGGGATCGTCGTTGCGCGAGGGGTAGAGCGTACCGAAGACGGCGCCCAGCGGATCGACGCCGCCCGAGAGGCCGGACCAGGTGGTGCCGCCGTTGGCACGCCGAAACTCGTAGGGACGGCGCTCCACCGGCCACACGGCGTTTCCGAGCACGAGCGGCGACGGATTGAACTGCGCGAGAAACGCCTCGGGGTCGAAGCCGACCGCGTCGGCCGCCCAGCGAAGCTCTTCGCCGAACGCTCCGGAATATCCGCGAAGAATGCGCGGGAACTCGCCCGCCTGCCCGGCGCCGGGGTCGTTCGGGTTTCCGCTCGGGCCGAAGAACGTGTACTTGCCTTCGTCGACCGCGCCGTTCAGCCCCTTGATCAGCAGCGTCGCGCGGCGCGCGAGCGTCCAGCGGCTAGCGGCGATCCGGCTGATCTGCCCGCCGACGGCTGATGTCTGCGTATCGGCGATGTGCACGGGGTCGGTCCAAATCCAGCCGCCGCCGGCGGCGGCCGACACGCTCGCCGCGGAGCCATGCCCGTAGACGACGTGCGCGGGCGTGAACGTGGCGCCGCGCTGCAAGGCGCGCTGAAGCTGCTGGGCGCGGTTGTTCAGCGCCGGAAGCAGCCCGGCGGCCGGCGCACGGGACGTCAGCGGCGCATGCGTGAGGAACATCATCAGGTCGGCGCGCGGGTCGCTGTATTCGACCGGCGCCGCGGGTTCGAGGCGCGGGTCGATGTCCTGAATTGCAGGATTCGCGGGATTTCCCGTCAGTTCACGATAGTAGAGGCCGGCCGCGAGATCGTCCGGGGTGCGTGCGGCGGCCTGCGTGCGCCCGACGAGCACGAGCACGCTTCGCGTGCGGTCGATGCCGGCCAGGTCGGCTTCGAGCTGCGAGGTGAAGCTGTGGACGGCGGCTTCGACTTCGCCGAGCGCGGCGGAGGTGGACGCGGTTCGGGTAGTGATGCCGAAGACCTGAGCGACGATGGCGAGGGCGATCGACAGCACCGCCAGCGCGACCAGCATCTCGACCAGCGTGAACGCGCGGCGCGCGAGCGCGCCGAACGACGCGGCGAGCCGGGTTGGCTTTCGCGGCGCGTGGGACATGATCACTCCACGTACTCGTGCAGGCGAATCGTGCGGCGGACGACGGAGACGATCGGCGACTGCTGCTCAAACGCCGGCTGGCCGGTCGAGTCGCGCTCCAGAAATGCCGGAGGAATGATCCATACGGGCCAGCCGATCCCGGCCGCTTCGTCGTCGGCCGAATTCCAGGGGTACAGGCCGGGGTTCTCGACGATGACGGTCTTCTCGTCCGGCCGGTCGATGACGCGGTAGATCGGCACGGTGTCCGGAGCGCTGGGCGTAAAGCCGACGGCCTGACGACGCCAGACCGGATGCTGGAGATTGCCGATGCCGTCGAGGTCGTAATCATTCCGCGCGGGGATCAGGATGCTGCCCACCGGGAGCAGCAGCCCGACCGGTTCGGTACAGCGGAACGCCAGCCGCGGCGAACGCGCGAATTCTTCCGAAAGGAAGCGTTCCGGCGGCAGCGGTCCGCCCGCCCCATCGGGATCGACGAGGGCATAGCCCGTGTTGCCGCTGGAGTCCTCGGAAAGCACAGGAAGGCGCGTAAACGTCACCAGCCAGGGCGTCGGGAAGAGGCGATCGCCGCCGACCGGGAGCGCATTGTCGGAGCGCAGCGCAGACGGGCGCGAGTAGAGCTGCGGCGGCGCCTTGGTGTAGTCCTGCGCCGCGTAGCGGTGGGCAGCGCTCGGGCGGCGCGTCGTTACGACGATGAATTCGTACAGCAGCGGGTCGCTGCCGGCGGCGTAGGACGCTCGGCGATAGAACGCCACCCAGCCGACGCGCGATTCGATGGCCTTCAGCCGCTCGCGAATGGGTACGTCGGTCTGCTGCCAGTCGGGGTTGTCGCCGTCGTTGGTGGCTCGCGGCTGGTCCCACTCGTAGTCGCCGAAATTGTCGAGACCGACGAAATCCTCGACGCGATAGCTCGAAACCGGTTCGATCGGCGGATAGGAGCGGAGATGGCCGGCGATGCTGGGGTGATCCACGACGCCGAAGGCCGTCGGCGGATAAGCGAAGCTCACCGGCACGTCGGATTCGAGGTAGCGGTTAATCGCCAGCGTCGCGTCCTGAAGCTGGACCGTGCCGGCGAAGAGCGATGCGAGCACGTCGGCCGGATCGACCAGACGCCGGCCGCGCTGCGCGCCGCTGATGCCGATGTTCTCCATGGTCAGCGGGCGGACCTTGATGACAGGTTCCCAATCGTTGTCGGGCAGCATGCCGGCGCTGACGGAGTTAGGCGGCTGCGAGGCTTCGGTGCGTCGCGGGCGGACGATGCCGTCGGTCCGCGGGCGACGCGCCGTGACTGGCGACCAGTACGCAGTCTGGGTCGCAAGCTTTCGCGAGGTGCGGACATTCCGCTCGATGGCGCGGAAGGCGTGCTCGGCGGCGGCTTCGGCGGCGGAGAGATCGGCGGTTCGGCGGCTGTATTCGATGCCGACGGGCAGCGCGGCGGCGATGAACAGCAAGCCGATGCCGAGGACGACCAGGGCGATCATGAGCTCGGGCATGCTGAACGCGGGCCGCGCGCTGCACGCGGCGGCGGGCCGCGTCGTGCCTGCCAGGATGTCGGTCATCGGCGCGGTCATGTTACTGATCGGTCTCCAGAATCTCGGAACGCAGCAGGTTGCCGCCGAAGCGGCTGATCGAATACGCCTCGCCGCGCGACAGCACCGCGCGGCGCGCTTCGATCTCCGAAGCAGACGCGGCGCGCGCGCCCAGGCCGAGGAACACTTCGCGCCGGTACATCACCAGCCCGCCGAAGGCGTATCGCTGGTACGGGATGTCGAAATCGCGCGTCGTGCGATTCCACGTGCCCGCGCCGGAACGCGACCAGCCGCGGTTCTCGGGGTCGCCGACGGCGGTGTCGGGATCGTAGGCGTACATCCGCCAGGCGGGCGGGCGCAGATCCGGCGAATTCGTCGGCCAGACGCTGGTGCGCACGCCGCGTTCGGCCTCGAACACGACCAGAAAATCGTCCGCGTTGAGAAACTCGTCGCGGTCGGGATCGAAGCCGTCGGGCCGCGGATCGAGCGCGAACGTGCCGACGGTTCCGCGAAGGACCGCGTCGCCGTCGAACAGTCCGTCGGACGTCTTCTGAAGCGCCTCGGACGGCGCCACCCACACGTCGGGCGGCAGGAGCGTCACGCCGCCGCCGGTTTCCTTGAAATAGTCTGCGTAGAGCACGTCGCCGGGGGCGAGGTCGGACTGGCCGATGGGCGGCGTGGAGTTGCTGATGTAGCGATAGGTCACGAGAGCCTGCCGCCCGCGCGTCGTCTCGAGCGTCGCGGCGGGGTCTTCGAGCTCATTGGTGGAATACACCCATTCGGACGGAACTGCCCGGACGGCCATCGTGGTGCGGTCGGCGGAGGAGATCAGCGCGGCGCGGCTCATGGCGGCGGAGAGCAACTGGCGCGCCTGAGTCGCGGCGGAGTCGCGCGAGACGGTGTTGAACGCGGGGACGCCGAGCACGAGGATCAGAGAGATGATTCCGATGACGACGAGCAACTCGAGGATCGTGAAGGCGCGGCGTGGCACGACGCGCCGAACGGCGTGGTGAGCGTCCGGATAAATTCTCGCAGCGGTTCGCAAGCTTGGCTCCCGCGCGGCGGACGATGCCGGCTGGTCGAATTGTAGCGGCGACCCAATTGTCCGCGGACCGCCGGTTACGGCTCCGGCGCGTCGCGGTTCGGGAGATAGCCGTAGTCGCCCAAGTGCTTGGACGCCACGCCGCGGGCCCAGCCATTGGCCTGCGACGGCGCGTTGGCGTGCCAGTGCACCTGCGAATCGCCCTCGGTCAGATCGGCCCAGGGGCGCGGCAGCGGCTCGCTCCAATACCAGTTTTCGGGTTTGTTGAGCACCGTGGCGGTGGGATCGGCGAGCCAGGCGTCGTACACCTCGCGCGAAACGCCGCGCGAGCGGACGACCGGGCGGCGTTCGACGACGCGGAATCCGCGATCGTCGGCGCGATCGCCGATGTATTCGATTTTCACGTAGATCAGGTAATCGAGCGGCACGCCCCAGGCGTCATGAATTCCCAGGACCGGGGTGCGGGCCTGCCGCGGGCTGAGGAGCGAATTGGCCGCGACCCGCGTGTTTACGAACTCGCCGGTTTCGGTGAACGAGAGCGCCTGCGGGTAGACGTTGCGCGGATAGGTCAGCGGGCGCTTGGCGTCCGGCGGAATGGTGGCGAACGCCGAAGGCGCGAGCGCTTGCAGATAGAGCGCCAGCGCGCGGTTGTCGTTGTCCCAGCCGGCGGGCGACGCCGGATCGTCGTCGAGGTTCAGCACGGCGTTGTCGGACGTGTCGTTGCCCGAGACGGACGTGTACTGCGACGGGGACAGCCCGACCAGGTCTCGCGCGACGCGGAAGCGAAGGCGCTCCTGCGGCAGATCGTCGGGGTTGCGGCTCTCGTTGCGCTCGATCAGGTGCGGGACGCGCGGCTGGTTGGAGCTCCAGACGGTCCGATCGTATTCGAGCGGGTATGGCGGGAGCGGGCCGAACGTGCCGCGGTCGCGCTGGTCGTAGAGCAGGCGCATCGGGTTGTCTTCCGCGAACTGCTCGATCGCCAGAATGGTCGAACGCATGATCTGCTGCGTATACGAGCGCTTCTGGCTCTCGACCGCGACCGAAACGCCCGTGACGATGAGGCTGACCAGCAGCACGATGATGGCAATCACGACCAGCAGCTCAGTCAACGTGAACGCCGGACGCGGGCGCGCCGCGCTCCGGCGACGGCCGCGGCTCGGACGGGACCGCGCCGGCGACACCGGATGTTCGGTGCGCGTGTTGTCTCGCTTTGGCGTGTGCACTCGCGGACGATCCCTCTTGCGGCGGCGCTACTGGAGCGCGGCGCCGTTGTGGTTGAAGTTGGTCACATCGTCGGCGGTGCCGAAAACGCCGTCGGCGCCGGGGCTGACCAGCAAGTATTTGTCGCGGTTCTGCGGGGTGACTTTCACGTTCACGTTTGTATCGAAGACGTAGTGCGGGAAGCCCTTGCCGATGGGGTCGGTGCTGAAGAAGTCCGACAGGTCGGTCAGGTCGCCCGTGTTCCAGGACGAATCCCAGAACAGGTTGTGCGGGCGATTGTCCCGCCCCTTGCGCGTCGTCAGGCGCAGCGGGCGCTCGCTGGAGGCGACTCCGCCGATCTCGTTCGACTCGGCCAGCAGCGGGCCGTTATCGCGGAAGTGGTACACGCCTCGCGACGCGGCCGGGATGCCGTTCGGGCTGCCGTCGGCGACGACCTGTCCGGCGGGGTCGGCCTTCCAGTAGAGGATCGGGTTTCCGAAGCCGTCGAGGAACATGGGGTACTTTCGCTTCGACGGCTTGTCGCCGAGCGCCTTGGCGGCGGCGGCTTCGTTTTCGATTTCGTAGCTGCCCTGCCCCTGGGCGGTGCCGGCCTTCGGATTGAGCCTCGAGAGCTGAATTTTCGAGAGATCGACGAACGGGCCGGAACGCGGATGCGGGGAGGAGAAGTAGACGTCGTACGCGTCTTCGCCCCAGGAGCCGGCCGACGTCGCGGCGTCCTTGTTCTGGCGGAAGCCGGGCGTGCCGAGCAGGTCTCCGCCGGCGAGCGCCCAGACGAGCAGACCGGCGCCGGTGATGTCGATGACGCGGGGCGGGCCGCCCTGCGCGTCGATCGGGCCGCCGCCGTTGCCCTGTGCAAGGGCGCTCGGCGGGAGCGGGCCGGCCGCGACGGCCTGCGGCTCGCGCCAGCGGACTTTGTAGTTGAGGTTGTCGCCGTTGCGGAAGTCGGACGCGGAAGGCGGATAGCCCCCGCCGACCTTGCCGTCGGCGCGATAGGTTTCCAAGGCCGTCGAGAGAGTGCTGTTGATGATCGCGTCGGTGGCGGCGCGTTTGGCGGACTGACGCACATAGCCGACCGCGGGCACCAGCACGCCGATCAGCAGCGAGATGATGGCGACGACGGTAAGCAGCTCGATCAGGCTGAAGCCGCTTCGTCGAACCGCCCGGCTTCCGCATGTCGCAAGTCGCATGTCTGTCACTCCCACAAGGCGATGTCGCGGGCGGGTCGCGCGCCGCGCGGACTATCGGCCGAAGTTCTTCACGTCGTCGTTGGTGCCGAAAATGCCGTCCTTGCCGGCCGCTACGAGCAGGAAGGAATCCGCGTTGACCGGCTTGATGACGCCGTCGCCGCTGGGGCGTTTCGAGTTCTCGAACACGGCGCGATCGAACACGAAGTTGGCGAATGTTTCGGGCGGCGGCTCGACCAGCGGCGCCGCGGTGTCATAGCCGAGCTTGCCGAGCGGATGCAGGATTCCGCGATAGCCGGCGGAACCGTCGTACGGGAAGCGGCCGACCTGAATCTCGCTGCCGGTGAAGGCGGCGTTGTCGGAGAGGTCGTAGACGCCGACCACGAAATTCGAACCGGGCGTTCCCGTGGTGAACGGCGCTTCGGCGTCGCGGGTGGCGGCGTAGTAGAGGATCGGATCGCCGAACGCGCCGATGAAGAACGGCAGCCGGCGATTGCTCCAGTCGGACGTGCCGCCGCTGTCCGCGAGAATCGGGGGCATGGACGCGTCGGGATCGGACGCGGCGAGGGAATCGGGCGTCGCGACGGTCTTGGCGTCGAGCGTGACGTACGGGCCGGAGCGGGCGTACTTGCGTGAAGGCTGGAGCGCGTACCAGTCTAGCCAGTCTTTCTTGTTGATCTGTCCGTTGTCGTCGGAGTCGTTCTCGAGTTCCGGATTGACATAGCCGTTGCCGTCGGGTCCCTGCAATTGGAGCGTGAGCCACTGCGCGCCGGTGGTTGCGATGCGCGCGTTCCCGCCTTCGAAGGGGTTGTAGCCGCGCGACTCGGGCAGCGCGCCCTTCTCCTGCTCGAACAGCCGCGCGCCGCGGTCGAGCACCGCGATCTGATTGCGGGTGGCGGCGTTCTTGGCGTTGTTGCGGGCGGCCTGGAGCGCCGGAACGCCGAGGCTGATCAGCAGGACGATGATCGCGATGACGACCATCAGCTCGATGAGGGTGAAGCCGCGCTTCGTCGAGACGTTGTGTCGCATGTCGCGCCTCTCTGCTCGCCGCGCTTCACGCCGGCGGAAGTTGGAACCCGTTCGTTACTTGCTCGTCAGGCCCTGAATCAGGTGAATCATCGGCATGTACAGCGCGATGACGATAAAGCCGACGATCGTGCCGAGGACGACCACGAGGATCGGCTCGAGCAGGCTGACGAGCGACGCGACGAGCGTATCGACTTCGTCGTCGTAGTTGTCAGCCACCTTGTACAGCATCTTATCCAGCTCGCCGGTTTCCTCGCCGACGTCGACCATGTTCACGACGATCGAATCGACGCACCGCGACGCCCGGAGCGGGTTGGCGAACGTATCGCCCTCGCGGATGGAGTCGTGAACCTTGTTCAGCATGGTCGCGAACACCTCGTTGCCGGTGGTGTCGCGGGTGATCTTGATGGCTTCGAGGATGGGCACACCGGCCGAGATCAGCGTGCCGAGCGTACGCGCGAAGCGGGCCACGCTGGACTTGGAGATGATCTGCCCCATGACGGGGATTTTCATCGAGATCACGTCAAGGATGAAGCGGCCGATGCGCGACGAGCGGATCAGCTTGAACACCATAAACAGAATCAACGGCGCGAACATGATGACCAGCCAGCCCGGCGGCGAGCCGCGCAGCAGCCAGTTCGAGGCGTCGATCAGAAACTCGGTGATTGCCGGCAGCGTCTTCACGCCAAAGTCGGCGAAGATGTCGCGGAACTGCGGCACGAGAAAGATCACGATTGCCATCGTGATCGCAGTCGCAATGGTGATGACCACGATCGGATAGATCATGGCGCCGATCACCTTGCTCTTGAGCTTCTGGGCTTTCTCGAGGAAGTCGGCGAGGCGCTGCAGAATCACGTCGAGCACGCCGCCCGACTCGCCCGCGGCCACCATGTTGCAGTAGAGACGGTTGAACGCCTTCGGGTGCCGGGCCATCGCCTCGGAAAGCGTGGCGCCGCCCTCGACATCTTCGGAGACCTGCTTGAGGCTGGCCTTGAGCATGCCCGGGCGGGCCTGTTGCTCGAGAATACGGATGCTGCGAAGGATTGGCAGACCGGCGTCCTGAAGCGTCGAGAGCTGGCGCGTAAACTGGGTCAGCTGCTTGGTTCCGACCCAGCCGAAGCCGGTGCCGGCCGCCTTCTTGCGCTTGCCCCCGGCGTCCTTGCCGGCGCCGAGTTTGCGTTTTCCGGCTTTCTCGTTGACCTTGGTCGGGAAGTAGCCGAGGCTGCGGACCTTGGCGACCGCCTCTTCGCGAGTCGGCGCTTCGATCTCGTCTTTAACCTCTTGTCCGGACGAATTTAACGCTTCGTAGACGAATACAGCCATCCCGAACGCTCCGAGGAATTCGTCGGCCTCTACCGCGGACCCGGCAGGCGCAGCGGCCCGATGCCTCTGCGCAGACCCGGGGCCGAATCATTATGGCCTGTTCCAAGTGGCCCGAACAGCGAAATCCCGACCGCGCCCGAACGCCCGGGTCCGCCCATCCCGGCGGGCGGCACGTCAGCCCATCTCCTCTGCGAGCGTCTCTCGGACGACCTCGTCGATGGTGGTCACGCCGTCGTAGATCGCCATCAGCCCGGCCTCGCGCAACGATCGCATCCCGCGCTTGCGAGCCTCCGTCCGCAGCACCGCGGTGGACGCGTGGTTCATGATCAGCTCGCGCAGTTCGTCGTCCATGGGCATGATCTCAAAAATCGCGAGCCGTCCGCGGAAGCCGGTGTTGTTGCAGTAATCGCAGCCGCGGCCGTAGTAGAACACGCGCCCGGACACGTCTTCCGGCCGCAGCCCCAGCTCCATGAGCTGCACCTCGCTGGGCGAGTATGCCTCCTTGCAGCTCAGGCAGATTTTTCGAACGAGGCGCTGCGCGATGATGGCCTCCAGCGTGGCCGTGACGAGAAACGGCTCGAGTCCGAGATCGAGCAAACGGGCGATCGAGCTGGGGGCGTCGTTGGTGTGCAGCGTACTGAACACGAGGTGGCCGGTAAGCGAGGCCTGAACGGAAATCTGCGCGGTCTCGAGGTCGCGAATCTCGCCGACGAGGATGATATCGGGGTCCTGACGCAGGAAGCTTCGCAGGCAACGAGCGAACGTAAGCCCGACGTCGGGCTTGATCTGACATTGCACAAGCCCGTCGATGTCGTATTCCACCGGGTCTTCGCTGGTCAGGATCTTGACTTCCGGCGTGTTGAGCTCGCGAAGCGCCGAATAGAGCGTGGTCGTCTTACCCGAGCCGGTCGGCCCGGTGACAATCACGATGCCGTGCGGCTTGTCGATGAGCTGCCGGACGACCTTCAGCTCGTCCTCGCGCAGCCCGATCTGGTTCAGGTCGAGGTTCACCTGCGAGCGATCGAGCACGCGCATGACGACGCTCTCACCGGCCATCGTCGGCAGGACGCTCACACGCAGATCGACCGGGCGATGCTCGACGAGCAATTCGATACGGCCGTCCTGGGGCAGGCGGCGCTCGGCGATGTCGAGGTGGGCCATCACCTTGACGCGGCTGGCGATGGCCATCGCGACGTGCTTGGGCGGCGGGATCATCTCGAACAGGACGCCGTCGATGCGGTAGCGCATCTTGAATTCTTCTTCAAACGGCTCGAAGTGGATGTCCGATGCCTTGTCCTTGATGGCCTGCAGGAGGACGAGGTTGACGAGCTTCTTGACCGGATTGCTGTCGGCCATCTCCTTGAGCTCGTCGAGATCGATGCTCTCGCCGCGGCCCTGGTACTTTCCGAGCGTCTCGTCCGAGCCTAGTTCGGCGATGAGCTGGCTCATGCTCTGGGCGGCGTCCTCGGGATAGAAGCGGTTGAGCGCCTCGGTCATCTCCTGCGAGGTGCAGATGCGCGCGACGACGTTGAAGCCCATCAGCGTCTTCAAGTCGTCGGTGGCCTGGAAGTTGTCCGGACTGTCCAGCGCGATGCCGAGCGTGTTGGTCTCGCGGTCGTACTCGGTCGGCACGATCCGGTACGCGTGGGCCATCTGCGACGGGATCATGTCGAGCACATTCTGCGGAATGTCGATGCTGGCGAGCGCGATGCTCTCCATGCCGACCTGCGCCGCCAGCGCCCGATTCACGTCCTGTTCGGTCACGAAGCCCAGCTCGATCATGAGCCGGCCGATCGGGCCGCGCTTCTTGCTCTGAAGCTCCAGAGCTTCGGAAACCTGGGCGCGCGTAACCTTGCCCAGTTTGATCAGAATGCGTCCGAGCGGGCGTCCCTTCAACTGGGACAGCGGGACTTCTTCCGGCATGCTTCGATCTCCCGGCTTCGCGAACCGGCCGCATTGTAGGCGAGCGCGATTGTCATTTCACACCCGCTCACAAGACGATCCGAGTGTAGTGCCTCATTGAAGACGCTGCGTATCCGGAACCGAGCCGCGACCGTCAGAGGCTTTTGCATCAACGGGCGGATTTTCGGAGTGATTGGGCCAGGGAGAAGAT
>CAZKJT010000012.1:0-110640 GCA_964553225.1 uncultured Planctomycetales bacterium
CCAGTTGTTGCCATTGTCCGGTGTTGGCATCGTATGTGAAGGCATACGCCGCGCCAGAATGCCAATCATGAGGCGAGCTATACCACGCGCCGACCAGGGCGCGGTCGCCGTCGAGCGCCACGGATTGGCCGAACGCTTCAAACTCAATCGGAATCTCCGGAACAAACGCGTGCTCCAGTTCCCAGCTAGTCGGCGCATCTCGCTGCTCGACGCGCCGGAAGACGTAGGCGACTCCGGTCCAGGTTCCGGCGTAGTCGGTCTGCGACGCGCCCACGATCACGCGATCGCCGCTCACGTCGACCGCGTCTCCGAAGAGGTCGAATCCTGTAGCGAACGGAGGCACGAACTTCACCACCTCCATCCACGCACCGCTGTTCGGATCGCGCTCGAAGATATACGCGGCGCCGGTCGAGAATGCCAGATCATCGTCGTTCGGCGCGCCGATGACCATCACGTCGCCGTCGACCGCGACGGTATGCCCGAATGAATCCCCCAGTTGCGTGTCGCCTCCCATGACCTTCTGCTTCGGTTGCCACACCCCGTTCGGATCGCGCTCGAACACATACGCCGCCCCGCCGACCGCCAGACCAGTCCCGTTCGGCGCGCCGACCACCAGCGTGTCGCCGCTGATGGCGACGCACTGCGCGAACAGGTTGTTCAGATCGCCGTCCCACGGTTCCAGCACAGCGAAGCGGCTCCACTCTGTGTCCGCGGCGCTCTCGTAGAGATCGACCGCGACTTCTCCGCGCACGCCCACGACTACCAGCGATCCCTGGACCGCCACGCAGCGTCCCAAACCGTCGCCGACACTGCCACCGGGGCGAAGAATGTGCGCAAGCAGCGGGGCATCCACGATTGATTGCGTGTACACAAACGCAGACCCGGAGTTGCTGCCCAAGTCATCATCGCTCGGAGCGCCGATCGCGAGCAGACTCGCGTCCACGGAGACGGTCAGCCCAAAATGATCTTCAGCGCCTAGAACTGTGTTCGTCAGCTTCGCGCGCTCGCACTGCGCGAGCGATGATGTCGCAAAGAATCCCGCCACAGCGACGCAAGCTACGATTGAGTCAAATCGGGACATGACGGACTGCCTTCGTCCGCGCGTCTGCCGGGTCCGCCGGCCGCGACCGTTGTCTCCGGCTGAGAATCACGCGCCCTCTAGATCGTTCGCACTTCGAACCCTTTACGGCGTCCAGTCGATCACGCTCGACCAGATTACGGACGGATTGGCGACGCCAGAGCCGGAGGCGTGCGTCGTCCCGGTGTACGTCGTCCACACAACATCTCCTTCAACGCCGATGCCGTTGTACTCGCCGGGCCGGTTCGGAAACGCCCAGCCTTCGAGCAGCGGATAATCCAGCGCCGGCTGACCCTCCTCGACGCCCGTGCCGTACAGGAGTTCGTTGACGCTGATGTCAAACCCACTTCCGCTGGGGATGCACCGCGCGTAGTACACATCGAACTTCGGATACTGGGTATTGTCCGCCTGATCGGAAGTGGTGTTGTACAAGCGATCGTCATACCAGATGCTATGCATGCGCCCGCTGGCGTCGACCGTTGCCGACGGCAGGAACTGGTCGCTCTCGAATTCAGTGTCGTCGTCGTTCACCCGCGATTCCTCGCCGGCGCTCCAGTATCCGCCGCTGCGCGTCAGCACGCGCGCATAGATGTCGAAGTCCGCGTGCCCCGCGTCCGTCGTCCAGCTCTGGACCTTCGTCGTGTGATACACCAGGAACAGCCGGTCCACGTCGGTCGGATCGGCTAAGATCCAAGGCACGGTCGCGATTTGAAGCCCGCCCGGAATGAACTCGTCGTCTTGTGATCCGGCGCCGTAGTGCCGCAGCGCGAGCTCCAGCGGCACGCCTGCGGAGGCGTAGAGATAGTCGAACGACACGCCCTCGTTTTCGCCATTCGACCCGTTCACGTCCGTGCCCACGAGGAACCGGAACTTCATCGGCGTCGTGCCGGAGCCGAAGTCCGGCGCGTACGCTTCGTACAGCGGCCCGGCGCCGGCGACCGTGCACTGGTGTGACGGCCGAACCCCGCTGATCGCGTTGCCCCCTACCTCGATGTCATCGAACACCGTGGTGAACGTCGATCCCTGCGCGCCGAACTTCTCCACGTATCGCACGTACGCGTAATTGCCGGAATTCAGCGTCCCGTCGTGGAAGGTCGAGTAGTACTCCGCGACTCCGGTGGTCAGGGTTCCTGTCATCTCGCCCGCCACCAGCCAGGGCTTGTCGTTCGTCAGTGCACTCGCGCCGCTGCCGCCGGTATACGCCAGAACCTGCCACGGCATCCATGAGCCCAGCAGCGCGTTGTACTTGGCGTAGAGAATGTGCGTGATCCCGCCGGCCGCGACCGATCCGCCGCGCGCGGTCGCGAAGAACGTCTTGCGAATCGGGTCGGCCGCGACGCACGGGTCTCCGCCGAACGCGCCGTAATCGCCGTGCGGGATCACGCCGTTGCCGACCCACTGCGGCGGGCTGGACTTGAAGCTGTACAGCGCGTAGCCGATCGCGGTCTTCTCGACGACCGCTTCGGGCGCATTCGGATCGCCCGGCCCGGTTGCAGGCTTATACATGTTGTGAAACACGCTCATGACATTGTGGTTCGGCGTGATCGCCAGCCACGTCTCCCACAACGGAGGATGGTTGCTATCCTCGCCACCCACCCAAACAGGGTGTTCGGCCGCCACGACGCGAGAATCCACCGTCGGCGTCTGCCCGAGCGCTCCCGCCGGAAAGCCGGCCACCGCCAGCAGCGCTGCACACACCCAGACGCAGGAGCGCCCGCCACGCCTGCGCGACCGTCAGGAAGCCGCAAACACGGCCACAACGCACCGCCGCTCCGGGCGCACCGGGTGCACCGGGCGCACCGGGCGCACCGGGTGCACCACCGCGGCAGACGCTGCCACTCCGCAGTCTACCCCGCGCGAGAGGGTTGGCCGCAAGCAAATTCGCTCGCGGCGAGCGAACGTCCGCCGCCGGAGGTTTCCAACTGGCAAACGGTTCGGCCGGAAATCTCACGCCCGACGCGCGGGCGCTGGTGCGCGAAATCGCTCTCGCCTCGCGGGCGCTGGTGCGCGAATTCGCCCGCGCCTGCGCACTTTCGTGCAGCGACCCGCGCCGATCGGGGAATTTCACGAACGCTGAGACGAGCGCCGCGGGAGAGTGTGCGCGTGCAGACTTGCCGAGTGAGCGTGTGAGAGCGGGTGTGCGCGCAGTTCTGTCGCGCGAGAGAGAGAGAGAGAGAGAGAGAGAGAGTGTGTGTGTGTGTGTGTGTGTGTGTGTGTGTGTGTGTGTGAGGCGAAAGCGACCCGTGCGAACGCATGCCGAATCCTCCTGGACCGCCCGGGAAGGCCCTCCGCCGGCCGTGCCCCCGGCGCGTTGGTCCGAAGTGGATGAACGGCATTCCGCATGCCGCATGGCGCGGCTCGGTCAGACGGCGCGCGGCGCGGGTGGGGAAGCCCGCGCCGAGAGAGAACGGGTGAGAGAGAGAACGCCGCATGCCTTGGGGCGGAAGCCCGGGAAGTCGTGCGGCCTTGCGGCGGAAGCCCGGGACGCCGAACGTATGAACGCGGCGCCGCCGCACCCCCGAACGCGGCGCCGCCGCACGTCCGATCGCACCACGGCCGCGGGTTCGATCGCGGCGCGCCGTCAACTTCAAACGCAGCGCTGCCGTTTCGCGCGCTGTTTCGTTAGGATTGCCTCGTCCGGGCCACTCCAGCGGAGCTTGCTGTGCCGCGTCCCCGTCCCGGCGGTGGCTGGCCGGCCATCGCCTACGTTTTTCGATCCGCGCGCCGCGCCGGCGGGCTGCTTCGCCTGTTCCGCGCGCTGCGCTCGCGCAACGCCTGCAAGACCTGCGCGCTGGGGATGGGCGGGCAGCGCGGCGGAATGGTCAACGAGCTCGGCCGGTTCCCCGAAGTGTGCAAGAAGAGCATTCAGGCCATGACGGCCGACATGCAGGGCGCCATCCGCCCGGAGTTCTTCGAACGCGTCAGTCTGCACGAGCTGTCCGCCCTGACGCCGCGCGAGCTCGAGCACCTCGGCCGACTGGCGAACCCGGTCTATGCCGGTCCGGGCGACACGCACCTGCGCGCGATCGGCTGGCCGGAAGCCATGGACCGCTGCGCGGGCTGGCTGCGCGCGACGCCGCCGGACGAGAATTTCTTCTACTTCTCCGGGCGGTCGAGCAACGAAGCCGCGTTCCTGTGGCAGCTCTTCGCGCGGCTCTACGGCACAAATCACGTCAACAATTGCAGCTACTATTGCCACCAGGCCAGCGGCGTCGGATTGCGCGAAGCGCTCGGCACGGGCACGGCCACGGTCATTCTCAGCGACATCGAGCATTGCGACCTCTTCCTGCTGATCGGCGGCAACCCGGCGTCGAATCACCCGCGCCTGATGACCCTGCTCGCCGACGTTCGGCGGCGCGGCGGCGAAGTCATCGCGATCAATCCGGTGCGCGAGCCGGGGCTGATTGAGTTCCGCATTCCGTCACGCCCGTGGAGCCTGCTGTTCGGCAGCCGGATCGCCAGCCAGTATCTCCAGCCGCACGCCGGCGGCGACGTGGCGCTGCTCACCGGCATCGCCAAGCACGTGCTGGAGCGGGGCGCCATCGCGACCGATTTCATCCGCTCGCACACGGACGGCTTCGACGCGTTCCGCACGCATGTCGAATCCACGTCGTGGCCGCTCATCGAGCGCGAGTCCGGCGTGTCGCGAGCCCAGATCGCCGAAGCCGGCGACGCCTACGCCCGCGCGAAGGCGGCCATCTTCGGCTGGACCATGGGCATCACCCACCACGTGCACGGAACAGACAACGTGCGCGCGATCGTCAATCTGGCGCTGCTGCGCGGCATGGTCGGCCGGCAGCACGCAGGTCTGCTGCCCATTCGCGGGCACAGCAACGTGCAGGGCGTCGGCTCGGTGGGCGTGGTGCCGAAGCTCAACCGATTCACACTTTCCCGGCTTCAGGAGCGGCTGGGCGTGACGCTGCCGACGACACCGGGATTGGACACGCTGAGCGGGCTGGAGGCGATGCGCGACGGGCGCGTGTGCCGGGCATGGTGCCTCGGCGGAAACCTCTACGGCGCCAGCCCGGACGCGCGCGCGACTCAGGCGGCGCTCTCGCGGCTGCACTCCATCGTGTACCTGAGCACGACGCTGAACACGGGCCACGTGTGGGGCCGCGGGCGCGAGACGCTGATCCTGCCGGTTCGCGCCCGCGACGAGGAGTCGCAGCTCACCACGCAGGAATCGATGTTCAACTTTGTGCGGATTAGCGACGGCGGCCCGCCGCGCTTGCCGGGCTGCCGGAGCGAAGTAGACATCGTCGTCGACCTCGCGCTGCGCGTGCTCGAATCCCGGAATCAGGTCGATTGGGTGGCGCTGCGCGACCACGACCGCATCCGCGAACTCATCGCCGACGTGGTGCCCGGATACGAAGCGGTCGGGCGCGTCGGCCGCACGCGACGCGAATTCTACGTTTCGCAGCGGACGTTTCACGCTCCGTCCTTCCCGACGCCGAGCGGGCGGGCGCAGTTCTTGGCCACGCCGCTGCCGCGGCACGTCGAGACCGTGGGAGAGAGCGCCGCATCGGGCGCATTGCGGCTCATCACGCTCCGGAGCGAAGGGCAGTTCAATACGGTGGTCTACGAGGATGAGGATCTGTATCGCGGGCTGGAGCGGCGCGACGTGATCCTGATGAACACCGCGGACATGGCCCGGCTCGGGATCCGGGAGGATGAGCGCGTGACGGTTCGCAGCGTGTCCGGCGAGATGACCGGAATCCGGGCGCGTCCGTTCGACATCCGCGCCGGCAACGCGGCGATGTATTATCCCGAGTCGAACGTGCTGGTGCCGGCCGACGCGGACGCGCGGTCGCGCACGCCGGCGTTCAAGAACGTGCGCATCGAAGTGCTGCGCAGCGCCGCGGCGGGTGTCGCGCTGCCGATCGCGTCCGCGGCAATGTGAACCTCAGCGCCGGCGCCCGCTCGAACGGCGCTTCGCGAGCAGGTAAATCATCATGATCCGAATCGTACTCGCGAGTCTGTTACTGCTGCCCTCCGCTGGTTGCCTGCTGCCGTCGGCGCGCCTGCAGCGAGCCGAATGCGTGCCGGTCGTCAAAGAGGGCGTGCTCGACTCGCTGCGGTTCACCGCCGACATTCGCACCACCGGCATGGCCGGCGAACAGCTCGTGTACGAAGTCGTGCTCGTGAACAAGCGCCTTCAGCCGATCCCCTCGCGCGACGCACGCTATAAGAACAAGTCCGGCGCGATCGCGGCCGGACGCACGTTCCTGATCGGCGATTCGTCCTGGAGGCTCGAGGGCGTCGAGGTCTCGCTGCCCGGCAAGCAGCTCGAGCTGCGCCGCTCCGATCTGCCCGTAAAAGCTGAGTTCACGCTCTATCGCGCGAACGGCGATGTGCTCGCCAAGAAGCTCGTCGAGGTGCGCATTACCGCGCGCCGCGACCGATCGGACGCGCGCGAAGGCGCTCCATCGGGCGAAGAGCGGTCGCCGCCGCGCGATGCTGCGCAGGCAGAAACTGAGACGCGGGCTGCGGACCGCCGGGACGCCGCGCCCGCGGAGACCGCGCCCCCGTCGGGTGAGCCGCCTGACCCGCCGCCCGACGAACGGACCCGCGCCGCGGCCGATCCGCCGCCGGCCGACGCGCCGAGATCGGCATCCCGCGAGCCGACCCCGCCGCGCGGCGTGCCCGCCGGACGGGAGCCATCCGCCGCGTCGGCGCCCGAGCGCTCCGCGACTGCGCGCACGCCCCGCGCTCGGCGCGTCCGGCCGCCGGAAGGCTCGGACGCCGCGGTCCAGCGGCAGATCGCGCCACCGATGACGCAGCCCGCGGGCGGTGTTTCGCCGAACGAAGAATCGCTCGACCGGCATCAGCGATTGGCCGCGGCGCTCGATGCGACGCCGGCGCGCGCGGCGGCGACCTCCAGTTCGCCCGCTCGCCCGAACGAATACGTCGTGCAGGATGGAGATACCCTGAGTGGGATAGCCCAGCGAGAGCTAGGAGATTCAAGGCTCTGGATGGACTTGTTCGAATTGAATCTCGATCGCATCGACGACCCGGACCGGATTCCGATCGGTGCGCGGCTCCGAATGCCGTCGCGCGCGCCGTCTTCGCGACCGAGCGTGCCGTGACGCCGGAAATTTACAAAGCGCGACGAAAAGCCGTCACTTGCCTGCGCCGCGTGTCGCGGGTCTTTCATGATCAATTCGAAATCGGCTGTAACATTTCAATTTAATTGGGGTTACACACGCACAAGAGCCGCAGGTTTGGCGTTCGGAAGTCTCGATTCGCTCAACTGGAACGCGCGAATTTGCGATAGGATATTCGACTTCTCGGACGAAAAGCGGTCGCGCGGCTTGACCAAACCCGCTTTCGGCCCCATACAAATATGCTTGCAACGTCCCTAGCGGTCTGGGATTGGGTTGGCATTATCGGTGATACTGCCTCGGGATTGCTTCACAGGAGCCTAGAATGCACAGGAACTTGTATCTGCGCTCCCTGCTGGGCACAGCGCTCATAGGATTTTTGACGCTGTGCGGCTGCAGGAACCACATGCCGCACGCGTTCACGTGGCCGGCCGGTGGCGACATCGTCCCCACGCACGCGAAGCCGCCCGAGGGCGGGTACTACTCGAACTGGGATCCGTACGCCGTCGAGCTGGAAGTCACTCCGCTCGAAGACGTCAACCCGGTCCGAACTCAGCACATCGTCATCGCCACGGTCAAGGACAAGAATGGCAAGCCGCTGCCGAATCGCCGCGTCGAGTGGATGATCTCCGAAGGCAGCGTCGGTGACATCGTCGAGGTCGACGAGAGCGGTTGGCGCGCCAGCCGCGGCTACAAGGTCGACAACAAGTACGCCGTTTCGCACACGAACAACTTCGATCACGTGCTCGACCGCGGAAACGACGACCCCTCCGACGACATCACGCTGACCGAAGGCCAGACCTGGTGCGTCATCACCAGCCCGGTCGAAGGAACCAGCTTCATCACCGTCTACGCTCCGGGCATCTACGACTGGAGCAAGCACAAGGTCTTCGCCGTCAAGCACTGGTTCGACGTCTACTGGGAGTTCCCGCCGCCGGCCACCAACCCGATCGGCACGCAGCACCAGTTCAACACGCTCGTGCAGCGCTACTCGGACCGCGCCCCGCTGTCCGGCTACACCGTCAACTACAAGATCGTCGATGGCCCGCCGGCCGTCTTTGCTGAAACCGGCTCGACCACCGCCTCCGTCCAGACGGACGGCGCCGGCATCGGCCGCGTCACGCTCCAGCAGACCACGCCCGCCGAAGGCACCAACAACGTCGAGATCGAGATCATCCGTCCCGACGACGTGCAGTGCTGCAAGCCGGGCGGTCGCATCGCTGCCGGCATGACCAGCAAGACCTGGATCGGCCCGAAGATCGCCTGCAACAAGAGCGGTCCGTCGAACGTGCTCGCCGGTCAGGACTTCACCTACACCATCGACGTGAGCAACCCGTCGCAGGTGGACGCGACCAACGTCGTCGTCACCGACACGCTGCCCGACGGCCTCTCCATGGTCTCGAGCAACCCGCCGGCCAGCGGCAACACCTTCTCGCTCGGCACCATCCCGCCGAACAGCAGCCGCCAGGTCACCATCACGGCCCGGGCGACCCGCACCGGCACGTTCGAGAACTGCGCCGAAGTTCGCGCGGACTACAACCTCTCCAGCCGCTGCTGCGCTACCACCGTCGCCACGGCCCCGGCCTTGGCGATCGAGAAGCGCTGCCCGTCTGAAGTGCTCCTCTGCGATCCGATCGAGTACGTCATCATCGTCCGCAACACCGGCGACGGCGTCGCGGCCAACGTACGCCTCGTCGATACGCTGCCGGACGGCATCATGACCACCGACGGCAAGAACAGCGTCGCCGCCAACTTCGGCGACATGGGCCCCGGCGAGGCCAAGGAAGTCCGCTTCACCGCCAAGGCCAGCCGCACCGGCAGCTTCACCAACTCCGCCAGCGCCCTGGGAGACGGCGGCCTGAGCGCCGAGACGAGCTGCACCACGGTCGTCCGCCAGCCGGTTCTGGCGGTCACGAAGTCCGGACCGGCCGAGCGATTCATCGGCCGCAACGCCGACTTCGAGATCACCGTCAACAACACCGGCGACGGCCCGGCCCGTGACACGGTCCTGGTCGACACCATCCCGCCCGGCTTGCAGTTCGTCAGCGCCAGCGATGGCGGCACGATGAGCGGCAACACCGTCACCTGGAGCTTCGGCACGCTGGAAGCCGGCGCGTCCCGCCGCGTGACCGTCACGCTGAAGGCCCTCCAGGCCGGTTCGACGCAGAACACCGCCACCGCCCGAGCCTACTGTGCCGAGGCGTCGGCGTCCGCGTCGATGGACATGAAGGGTATCCCGGCCATCCTGCTCGAAGTCATCGACGTGGATGACCCGATCGAGGTGGGCGCGAACGAGACCTACATCATCACCGTGACCAACCAGGGATCCGCGCCGGACACGAACATCGTCGTGACCTGCGTCGTGCCGGCCGAAATGGACTACGTCTCCTCCGACGGCCCGACGACCGCGTCGGTCAGCGGGAAGACCGTCCAGTTCGCGCCGTTCGCGAGCCTGGCGCCGAAGGAGAAGATCACCTACCGCGTCATCACCAAGGGCAACGCGGTGAACGACGTCCGGTTCAAGGTGAGCATCACCAGCGATCAGACCACGTCGCCGGTCGAAGAGACCGAAAGCACGCACGTGTACTGATTCGCTGAATCGGTGACGTAAGCCGAACCCCGAGGGGGCGCTGCCATACGGCGGCGCCCCCTCGCTCGTATCCGCGACGCCGCTCAGTCGTCGAAGTTCACCGCGTTCGAGTAGTACACACGCCCCAGCCGCGTCACCGCCCAGTACCACGTGCGGTTGCTCGTGTAGGAAACCCGAACGCTCGCCAGCCCCGTGTCCGGCGCGATCACCAGGTACCGCTTCCGATCCGTGATCGTCTGAAGCACAACCCCCTGCGTCCACGTCACGCTGTCCGGCGCCAGCGTCGTCTCCCCGCCACCGACCGTGTCCGCCAGCCAGCAGTACAGCAGGTGCCGCGCGCCGAACGGAGTGCGGATCACCGTGTCGATCTCGTCGTCGAGCTCGTCGCCCGCTTCGACCTGAAACGTCGTCGCATCATCCGGAAACAAGACCTCCGCCAGCTCGCGGATGAAGCCGGCGTGTTCGCGAAGTGCCGCGTCGTCGCGCAGCAGCGGCGCGCGAACCTGCGCCAGCGCCGCCGCCACCTGCACCGCGGCGACGCCCGCCGCTCCGGACAGCACCGGCCCGCGCCCCAGGTCCGGCCCGAAGAATTCGACGTGTCGGCGCTCGCTCGGCATGGTCCAGCTCTCCCCGCGCGACCTCGCGCTGCTCCGAGTGTTCGTCAGCGACCGCTCCGAGACAACGCGCAGCGTCGCGTGCGCGCCGCCGAGCGCTGACGCTCGCATGCAGCGCGCCGCTGCCAGCGCCGTAGGCGCCTCGGAGGAGTCATGCGGAATGAGAGAAACGGCGCTCCGGCGGAATTACTTCCACCAGCCGCGCTTCGACTTGGAACGCGACGCGTCGCTCGATCCCGCCGCGCCGCCGCTGCGCTCCGCCCGAATCCGGGCCACGAGCTGTCCGTCGCTCAGGCTCCCGCCCGACAGCCGGCGAAGCACGCGCAGCTTCTCCACCTCTTCCGGGGTGAAGTCCACCGTGTCCACGCTGTCGGACTCGGTAGAGTCGCCCGCGTGCGACGCGTGCCCGTTGCCGACCGCCTCGAGCGCTGCCGACGGCGCCGGCCGCATTGCAGCCGGCGCGTCGGACTCCGGCTCCGCCTCGGTCACCGGCGACGCAGCGGCGCTGTGCGACCCCCAAGGCGCGACGCCGTCGCCGCCGCTCTGCGACGCGCCCTCGTGCCGTGGCTCGACCACGCTTCGGATCGCGGCGTGCAGCTCCTGCGCGCTGCCCATGCCCGGGATGGCGCCGGACGCGCCGAACATCTGCGCCATCTGCGCGAAGGACTGCTGGAACGACGCCAGCGCGTGCTCGCGCTGCGTGATCGCGTCGTCGAGCGCCTGCAACTGCTGTCGCCCGCGTTCGACCTCTTCCTGCGCAGCCAGCACCGCGAGCTGCTGCTCGTCGAGCTCCCTCTGCTGCGCCGCCAGCGCGCCCTGCTGCTCCGCAAACGTCGCGCGGGCCGACTCCAATTCCTGCTCCCGCGTCTCGATGGAGCGTTCTCGCTCCGCGACCGCCGCTTCGCGCTGCGCGATCTGCCCTTCGCGCTGCGCCAGCGTGGATTCGGACTTCGCCACCGCTTCGATCTTCTGCCCGAACTCGGCCTGCCTGGCGGCCAGCTCGTCGCGCCCGGTTTCGAGCTTCTGCGCCGCGGCGGCGCACTCGGCGCTCTGCCGGTCGATCTCCTCAGCCCGGCGCGCGAACTCGGCCTCCATCGCGTGAAGTTCGGCGCGCCGCTCCTCTCCCAGCTTGTGCTCGGCGCGCAGTTCATCCGCCTGCACGCGCATTGCGGCTTCCAGCGCAGTGAGGCGCTGGTACGCTCGTTCGAAATCCGTGAAGACGGAGCGCAACTCTTCGGACGCGGCCTGCGACGACGTCGCCCCGGGGGCGCCCGAGCTCACCGCTTGCTGTTGGACGGACATCTCGAACCCTCGTGTCCACTCGTCAGCCCGAGACGCCGACGCGTCGCCGACGCGCCGCGGCGCGCAGCCGGGTTCCACGCAAGATCCTCTGGCATCCTCGGGCTGTCACTGCGCTCGACGCCTCTAGTATTCCAAACGTTCCCGCGCACGGCGCGCCGGTCCGATACGCGCGCCTGAATCCCGATCGACGCGCCCACCGGACTCGCGCCGTCCGGTATCCTGTCGGCGGCCGCGCGGCGCGACCAGGAGACCAAGTGTGAGCGAGACTCCGTGGATTCTCGAACCGCCGGCCGGTGACCTGCCCGCGCAGGACTTGCGCGTCGCGATGGATCGTGCCCGGGACTGGATCGCCGGATATCTGCGAGACGTGGGCGAAATGCAGGTGATGCCGCCGATCGCGCCGGGTGACGTCTCGGCCCGGCTGCCGGTCGCACCGCCCGATTCGCCCGAACCGCTCGGCGCATGCCTCGACGATTTCGAGCGCGTCATCGCGCCGAATCTGACGCACTGGAATCACCCGGGTTTTCTGGCGTACTTCGCCATCAGCGGGACGGCGCCCGGCATCGTGGGCGAGACGCTCGCCGCCGCGGTGAACGTCAACGCCATGCTCTGGCGCACCGGCCCGGCGCCGACCGAACTCGAAGAGCGCGTGTGCGACTGGCTGCGGCAAATGGTCGGGCTTCCGCAGGGGTTCCGCGGGCACATCAACGACACGGCTTCGATCGGGTCGATGCTCGCGCTGGCGTCGGCGCGGCACCGCGCTTGCGGCGACGACCTCATCCGTCGCGGGCTGATCGGCCGATCGAGCGCCAAGCCGTTGACGGTCTACGCCAGCGAGCACGCGCATTCCTCGATCGACAAGGCGATGCTGACGCTCGGGCTGGGTCTGGACTACCTGCGGAAAATCCCGGCCGACGACGAGTTCCGCATGCGGCCCAACGCGCTGGCCGATGCGATCCGCGCCGACCGCGCCGCCGGCCTGCTTCCGGCGGCGGTCGTCGCGACGCTCGGAACGACTTCGACGACCAGCCTCGATCCGGTCTCTGCCATCGCGGACCTCTGCGCGCGGGAAAACCTGTGGCTGCACGTGGACGCCGCCTATGCCGGCTCCGCGGCGATCTGCCCGGAGCTACGGGCCGGATTCACCGGATGGGAACGCGCGGATTCGATCGTCATCAACCCGCACAAGTGGCTGTTCACTCCGGTGGATTGCTCGGTGCTGCTGGTCCGCGACGTCGACGCGCTGCGCCGCGCGTTCAGCGTCGTGCCGGAGTACCTCCGCACGCCGGAGGAAGGCGCGACGAACCTGATGGACCTGGGCGTGCAGCTCGGGCGAAGATTCCGCTCGCTGAAGCTCTGGTTCGTGATCCGTGCGTTCGGCGTACGCGGATTGCAGCAGCGCGTGCGGTATCACTGCGCCCTCGCGGCGCAGCTGGCCGATCGCCTGCGCGCGACGCCGGGGTTTCGCGTGTGTGCGCCAACGCCGTTCAGCACGGTCTGCTTCCGTCATGAACCGGAAGGAGTCGCGCCGGAGGCGGCAGAAAGTCTGAACGAGCGTCTGCTCGCGGCCGTGAACGCGACCGGGCGCGTGATGCTCTCGCATACCAAGCTGAACGGGCGCACCGTGCTTCGTCTGGCGATCGGCAACATCCGCACCGGCGCCGAACACATCCGCGGAGCCTATGAAGCGATCCGCGAGGGCGCGCGTCGGCTGGCCGCGTCCGACGATACACTACGCCGGCAGTAGATCGGGTGCGCCGGAATCAGGAGAACTCGAGATGGCGGCACACTGCTCCCGAAAACTTGCTCGACTCGCGGCGGCGGCGATCGCCGGCCTGGCGGCAGGCCATGCCGCCGGACAGACGCTCGAAACGCCCGGGGCGATGGTGGAGACGGTCGTCGCGGGGCTCGAGCTTCCGACGGCGATGCAATTTCTCGCGCCGGACGACTTCCTCGTGTGCGAAAAGGCCAGCGGCAGAATCTGGCGCGTCGTGAGCGGGGAGAAGACCGGCGTCGTGCTCGACCTGCCGGTCGCGAGCCAGGCTACGCGCGGACTGCTCGGCCTGGCGCTGCATCCGCGATTCGACGAGAACGGCTGGACGTATGTGTTCTATTCGCTGTCGCTCGCCGACGGCGGCGCGTGGATCGAGAACCGCGTGTCGCGGTTTACGTTCGACGGCGCGCGTCTCGACCCCGCCAGCGAGACGATCATCGCGCAGTTCCAATCGGACGCCGCGCAGAACAACACCCCCGCCTGCGAGGGCGGCGTGATGCGCTTCGGACCGGACGGCCTGCTGTACGGCTGCATCGGCGACCTGGGACGCGGCGGGTTTGAGAATCCCCGTGTCGAGCAGAATTCCGGCAACGGCGCGGCAGCCGACGCCGGTGGCATATTCCGCCTGCGGGACGACGGCGGCGTTCCGGCCGACAACCCGTTCGCCGCGCATGCCGACCCGCTGCTCCGACGGCTATACGCCTACGGCGTTCGCAACACCTACGGTCTGGATTTCGATCCGCTTACCGGCGCACTGTGGACGACCGAGAATGGGCCGGAGGTGTACGACGAGATCAACCGCCTGCGCTCGGGCGCGAACAGCGGATGGCTGAAGATCATGGGCCCGGACGCGCGCGACGCGCGCTTCGAGAAGAACGGACACACGCCCTTCGACGCCGACGAGCTCGTCCTGCTGGCCGGCGCGAGCTACGTCGATCCGCAACTGAGCTTCCTCAACCCGCTCGGTCTCACCGCGCTGCGATTCGTCGACGGCGCTCAGACGCCGTGCGCGTGGCGCGGGCGCATACTGGCCGGCGACACAAACACCGGCCGGCTGTACCTGCTGACCCTGTCGGCCGACCGCATGACGCTCGACCTGCCGGAAACGCTGTCGGACGGCGTGGCGGACGACGACACGGAGCTCTCGCCGCTGGTGGCGGGGCACGATTGGGGCGTGACGACCGACATTCAGCTCGATGGCTCCGGCGCGATCTACGTGGTTTCGCTGACGGACGGCGCGGTGCGGCGCATCCGCGCGCCCGAGCTGGCCGGCGATCTGAACGGCGACTCCGTGGTGGACTTGGCCGACCTGCAACGGCTGCTGGTGTCGTTTCGTCTGAACGCGGGCGGCGATGCGGACTGCGACGGCGACACCGACCTGGCGGACCTCAGCCTGCTCCTGGAGCAATTCGCATCCCCGTAGCGCTCGACCGACGCGACGCCCGGAGCGGGCGCTGACGGGTCACAGCCGGCTTCGCAGACCGGAGTTCCGCGCTCGATTTGACTGCCCGAAAAGAGCGGCTATAATATGCATAGTGACGCAAATGTACAAACAACGACCCCGCACGCCTCGCGAAGCCGCCCGACGACGCGACGGCCTCGATCGCCTGCTCTCGCCGGAAGTGTTCCGCGCGCTGGGCGATCCGACGCGCGTCGCGCTCCTGGCCTGCCTCGCGCGGTGTGCGCGGGAATGCTCCGTGAGCGAGATCGCCGAATGTTGCTCGGTCGACTTCTCGGTGGTTTCGCGGCACTTGTCGATGCTCGCGAACGTGGGCGTCGTCGCCTCCGAAAAACGCGGGCGGACGGTGTTCTACCGCGTCCGGCTTCGGGAACTGTGCAGCACGCTTCGCGCGCTGGCCGACGCGCTGGAGCAGTGCTGCGGGCCGGACCCCGTCCGTGGCTGCGGCGCAACGGGCGCTTGCGGCTGCAACCCCGAGACCGAAACAACCCAAGGAGCGCCGAACGATGCCAGCCGCGAATAAGGAAGTCTCCCACGATCAGGTTCGCACGAGCGTGCGGGAAGGGTATGCGCAGGTTGCCGAGACGGGCGTCTTCAACCCCGCGGGCGACGCGGCCGAACGGGCGAGTTGCGCGCCGGGTGGCGGCTGCTGCGGTCCGGCGACGTTCTCGAGCGAGGAGCTTGCCCAGGCGCTGGGCTACCAGCCGGACGAGCTGGCGAGTCTTCCCGAAGGCGCGAATCTCGGGCTGTCCTGCGGCAATCCGACGGCGCTCGCGTCGTTGCGCGAAGGCGAGGTCGTGCTCGACCTGGGCAGCGGCGGCGGGTTCGATTGTTTCATTGCCGGCCGGAAGGTGGGGCCGCGCGGGCGCGTGATCGGCGTGGACATGACGCCGGAAATGCTCAGTCGCGCGCGGCGGAACCTGACGGCGTACCAGGCACGAACCGGCCTGGACAACGTCGAGTTTCGCCTCGGCGAGATCGAGCATCTGCCGGTAGCCGATGAGAGCGTGGACGTGGTGCTCTCGAACTGCGTGCTGAATCTCTCGCCCGACAAGCCGCAGGTGTGGCGCGAGATCGCGCGGGTGCTGAAGCCGGGCGGTCGCGTGGCGGTCTCAGACCTCGCGCTGCTGCGTCCGCTTCCGGAAGCGGTCCGCTCGATGGTGGAGGCGCTGGTCGGATGCATCGCCGGGGCCGCGCTGGTGGAGGACACGCGGCGAATGATGGAGGCCGCGGGGCTGAGCGACATCGCTCTGGTTTCCAAGCCGAGCTACGTCGCGACGCTTTCAAACTCGGGCGATCCGCTCGTGGCGCGGATCGCGGCACACCTGCCGACCGGTTTGTCGCCCGCGGATTTCGTGACGAGCCTGGACATCTCGGCGCGGCGCGCGACGGGCTGCTGCGGATCGACGGGCTCGTGCTGCGGCTAGCGCGGTCTCGGATCGAACAGTCCGTTGAAGAACTTGTGGCGCGGGTTTTCAACCCGCGTTTTCGCCGGCGGCAGCTCCGCACTTCGCGTGAGGGGGTGAGATCTTCAACGGGCTGCTAAGCGGCGTCCCGACGTGGCGCCCCCACGCGGTCGGGTCTCTGCGCCTCCCGATTTCGGTCGCTTTCACTTGTGTGTTCGTATTTTGTTTGGTAGACTGTCTTCAGCCGCCGCGGAAGCGCGTCCTGCGCGTGCGCGGCTTCGGCGCGCGGACGAGCGTCGTCCGAGAACGCCGTGGGAAGACGCGGATGCGCGCCGCCTCGTTGCGGCCGGCGGCAGCGCGCCGGAGTGTCGCATTGAGTCATGCCCGACCCGCCGCCCGAAAAGCTCTCCCCGCATCCGCGGATTCGCATGCGCCGCAACGGCAGCGGCGGCGCGGCGGGCGAGTCGCTGCACCCGGCTGAGGCCTCAGCGTCTCCTGCCGATTCGACGTCGTCCGCGTCGCCGGCGTGCTCCGTTCCCGAGCCGACTGTGCCGGGTGCAACGTCGGCCTACGCCGAGCTTCACTGCCTGAGCAATTTTTCGTTTCTTCGGGGCGCGTCGCATCCGCACGAGCTGGTCGAGCGCGCCGCCGAGCTCGGCTATTCCGCGATCGCGATCACCGACCGCAACTCGCTCGCCGGCGTCGTCCGCGCGCACACGGCCGCCAAGGCGCTGGCGGCGGATGCGGCGTCGGCGAAGCAGACCGGCCAGGCCGAAGCGGAGGACGTGGCGAACATAGGCTCTGCGCATGCGGCGCAGGTCCATCCACGCGTTCCGCCGCGCCTGGTCGTCGGGGCCGAGATCGTCCCGGTCGACGCGCCGCCGATCGTGCTGCTGGCGATCGACCGCCGCGGTTACGGCAACCTGTGCCGGCTCATCAGTCGCGGGCGGCGACGCTGCCGAAAGGGCGAGTGCGAGATCCGCCAGGGCGACGTGGCGCAGCTCTGTGACGGACTGATCGGCATCGTCGTGCCGGAATGGACGCCGCCGGCGACCGCGGCGAAAGCGCCGGCCGATCGCGGCGGCGGCGCGAGCATCGATTCGTCGCAGCGTCGCGCCGTCGCGCCGCGCGTGGTCTGCGCGGCCGCGGTCGATCCCGCGCCGCGCACGCTCTCCGTCATCCCGCCCGAGGATCCGGCCGTCTACGACATGATCTGCGAGGCCGACACGGTCGGCGTGTTTCAGATCGAGAGCCGCGCCCAGATGTCGATGCTGCCGCGACTGCGCCCACGGAATTTCTACGACCTCGTGATCGAGGTTGCGATCGTTCGCCCGGGGCCGATCCAGGGCGGCATGGTGCATCCCTTTCTGCGGCGGCGCGATGGGCTGGAGCCGGTGGAATATCCCAACCCGGCCGTACGCGACGTGCTGCACAAGACGCTGGGCGTGCCACTGTTTCAGGAACAGGCGATGCGGCTGGCGGTGGTCGCGGCCGGCTTTACGCCAGGCGAGGCCGACCAGCTTCGCCGCGCCATGGCCGCCTGGCGGCGCGGCGGCAGCATCGAGCGGTTCCAGGTGAAGCTGATCCGCGGCATGCTGGAGCGCGGCTACAGCAAGGAATTCGCCGAGCAGATCTACAAGCAGATTCAGGGATTCGGCGAATACGGTTTCCCCGAAAGCCACGCCGCGTCGTTCGCGCTGCTGGTCTACGCCTCGGCATGGTTGAAGCGGCATCACCCGGCCGCGTTCTGCGCGGCGATGCTGAACAGCCAGCCGCTCGGCTTCTACACACCCGGGCAGCTCATTCGCGACGCGATCGCGCACGGCGTGTGCGTGCGCCCGGTGGACGTGAATTTCAGCGACTGGGACTGCACGCTGGAGCACGCCGACGACGCGGACGGCACGGCTTCGCGCACGCAGGGCGGAGTCGCTTCATGGGGGCAGGGCGGTCCGGCGGTGCGGCTCGGGCTGCGGTTGATCCGCGGACTGAGCGCGGCGCGGGCGCGGCCGCTGCTGGAAGCGCGGGCGGCGCGGTGCGCGGAGGAGTCGCTTCCGGAATCGGAACGGCGGCTGACGTCGCTGCACCAGCTTGCGGGCGTGCCGCGCGAGACGTTGCTGCGACTGGCGGCGGGGGATGCGTTTCGATCATGCGGTCTGGCGCGCCGCGCCGCCGTCTGGGACATCCTGGGAATGGATCGCGACGCGGCGTCGCTTGCGACGGATTGCGGCGAAGAGCCGGCATCCGCGGGGCGCGAGCCGGCGCTGTTTGCCTGCGCGACGGCTGTCAACCGTTCCGCGCGACGCGACGAGAGCCGCGCGCCGCGGGCCGACTCGCCTGCGGAAGCAAGCGCTGCCCCGCCGGCCGATCGGTCGGCGGTTCCTGCGGCGGTGCGCAAGCTGCTGACGTCCGAGCTGGCGCTGATTCGCGAGCTGCGGTATGAGCACTACTTCCTGACGGTGTGGGACCTGGTGCGGTTCGCGCGATCGCGCGGCATTCTCTGCCAGGGGCGCGGCTCCGCCGCGAATTCGGCCGTCTGCTACTGCCTGGGCGTGACGGCGGTCGATCCCACGCGGCACGAGCTGCTGTTCGAGCGCTTCATCAGCAAGGAGCGGAACGAGCCGCCCGACATCGACGTGGACTTCGAGCACGAGCGGCGTGAGGAGGTGTTCCAGTACATCTACGAAAAGTACGGGCGCGAGCGGGCCGGCGTGACGGCCGAAGTCATCACCTACCGCCCGCGGTCGGCCGTCCGCGACGTGGCGAAGGTCTTCGGGCTTTCGCTCGATCGCATCGACGCGCTGGCGAAGAGCATCGAGTGGTTCGACCGCGAGGCCGTTCCGGAAGACGGGATTCGCGCGGCCGGGCTGGATCCGCAGGACCGCACGGTGCGGATGATCGTGCGCCTGGTGCGGCAGATCCTGGGATTTCCGCGGCACCTTTCGCAGCACGTGGGCGGATTCGTCATCACCGAATCGCCGTTGTGCGAGATCGTGCCGATTCAGAACGGCGGCATGCCTGGGCGCACCTTCATCGAGTGGGACAAGGACGACATCGACGCGCTGGGCGTTCTGAAGGTGGACTGCCTGGCCCTGGGCATGCTCACGGCGCTGCGCAAGTGCCTGGACCTGCTGGCCGAGCCGGTCCGCGATCCGCGCGACGCGCGACAGGCGGCGCTGGGCGCTGCGCGCATCGAGCCCATGCCCATCGAGATCGCGTCCATGCACGACGAGTCGGACAATACGCCCCAGGCGGCGACGACGCCGAACGTCGGCCCGCTGCGGATGGAGCCGCTCGAGACCGCGATCGCGCGCTATCGCGAGATGTTCGCGGCCGAAAACCTGTTTCTGGGGGCGGAGCTGGACTTCGCGCGCCCGGACCGCGAGACGCTCTCGGAGCTGGCGGAGCTTTCCCAGCGGACAATAACCCCGCTCGTGGCGTGCTCCGGCGCGCACTATCACGTGCCGGAACGGCGCTACTTGCAGGACGTGCTGACGTGCATCCGCGAAAAATGCACGATCGCGGAAGCGGGCACGCGGCTGGCGCCGAACGGCGAACGGCATTTGCGCGGGCGCGAGGAAATCGAGCGGCGCTACGCCGGATGGGAGGACGCGGCGCTCGTCCGCGCCGGACAGGACGCGCTGCGCCGCACGATCGAGATCGCCGAGCGCTGCCGGTTCTCGCTGGACGAATTGCGCTACGACTATCCGCACGAGATCGTGCCGCCGGGACGCAGCGCGATGGATTTCCTGGAAGAGCTGGTGTGGCGCGGCGCGGCGCAGACCTACGAAGCCGCGGCCCACAAGGCAGCGAACGACGACGCGGCTTCGCAACCGGCGAGCCTCGCGCAGATGCCCGACGCGCATCGGCCGGCACGCGCCATCCGGAGCCGGTCACCCGCGGGCAAACGGCGCGCCGCGACGCCGGCCCGTACGCTGTTCGCCTCGCTCACGCCGGCGGAAACGCCGGCCCGCCTGCCGCGCATGCCGATCGACGAGACCGTCGTAGCGGATTACGACGCGCTCGGCTTCTCGCTGAACGCGCATCCGATCGAGCTGATTCGCCCGGAACTGGACAAACTGGACCTGTCGAACCCGAATCACCGGATCGGAGCCGCAGCCGCGGCGAGCAGCGACCGCGGCGCCCCCGACGAAATCGCGGCACGCGCAGCGCAACCAGGAAATGTCGCCGGCGCCGCCGCGCGCCGCGCGCTGCGCATCGTGAGAAGCGGCGAGCTGACGCGGCTCAGGCATGGACAGCGTGTGGCCTGTGCCGGCCTGGTCACCTGCCGCCAGCGGCCGGGCACCGCCAAAGGCATCGTGTTCATCACGCTCGAGGACGAGTCCGGGATGGCGAACCTGATCGTCCGCCCGCAGGTCTGGGAGCGCGACCGGCGCTCCGCCGGAGGCAAGACGGCGCTGATCGCGGTCGGGCGGGTCGAGCGTCAGGGCACGGTCATCCACGTGAACGTGGCGCGGCTGTACGACCTGTCGCGGCTGGTTCTGCAACTGCGGCATCACAGTCGCGATTTTCACTGAGCAGCGGCCGAGGCGTAGCGTCCGTGCGCGATCGCGCCGACGCGTTCCTGTCCGTCGAAGGCCGCCGGGGCAGAGCGTGCGCTACTGCCGGTTGATCTGCACCGGGGAGACGCTGGAGTCATTGCTGATGACGCGGACCGGCTGCACGGCCAGCTCGGTGGTGAACGGGAATGCGACCGCGCGCGGGATCATGGCGTTCACATACTGCTGCACAAACTGATTGACCCGGGTGATCGCGGTCTCGGGCACGTGAATCACGTCGTACGGCTCGAGAACCACGTCCGGCTGCGTGCCGGAGAGAATCGCCCCGAGATTCGCGGCCAGCACGAACGTGCCCTCGTCCGCGCGAGAACGCAACACAAGCACCTGCTCGGTGTTCGCAAACTCGTTCGTGCCGCCGGCCGCGAACAGCGTTTGCGAAAGCGTTTGTCGGCCTTGGAGCGGAAGCACGCCCGGCGCCCGCACCTGTCCGCCGACGAACACGCGGCGTCCGGCCTCCTCCATCACAATCACGGCGACGTTGGCGTTCTTCAGCACGCCGGCATAACGCTGGTTCAACTCTTGCGCGACCTCGGACGGCGCCCGACCGGCCGCCGACACATCGCCGACGTACGGCAGCGAGATCATGCCGTCGGAGCGCACGCGAACCCGCTGATCCAGCGTGGAATCCGTCGGATAGCGAATCATCAGCTCGTCGCCGCAGCACAGCCCGTAGCGCCGAGCGGCCTGCGGATCGAACGGTGAGCCGGTCAGCGACTCGTGGACGTCCGGAGCATGCAGCGTCACCCGGCTCGGCGGCGCCTGGCAGCCCGCTGCCAGCAGCGCGACCGTGACGATCCATGCGGTCGCAGGCAGCAGACCACGGGAGAGGGCGTCACTACGCGGCCGGCAGGATCGCATTCAGAATCTCGCTGAGGAGTGTCCCGGTTAGCGCGGAGCCGGCGCTGGCCAGCAGGTCGCTGAAGTATCCGCTGGGCAGGCAGGGGCCGGAGAATGCGAGCAGCAGGCCCGAAGCGAGGGTGGGAAGCGCCCGGCGCACAAGGACTCCTTTCCTGTTGGCGACGCGCGGCGTGGCGATGGACTCGCCTTCCAGCGAGTCTGTTACCCGATCGGGCTGTGAGCGTCAACGCCGGTCGGCGCGGCGGTACTGATATCGATTGGCCGAATACTTCCGTGCTGCGCGCGTCGGCGAGCGGTTTTCGCGGACCCCGCTCCCGTACGGTCGCGGCTCGGATTCGAACGCCACCACGACCGGCGAGGCCGCTACTGGTCGCGGGACTGGATGAGCGTTTCGGTCTCGCGCGTGCCCTCGGCCGACTTTCGCTGCGGGGCCTGTCGCCCGGCGGCGGCGCGGATTTCGGTCATTCCAGGTGGTTCGGGGAAGGCGGCATCCAGATTGAAGCGGGCCAGTTCGCATTCTTTCTCGAAGATTGGGAAGAGATCGTCGTAGACCGCCTGCCGCAGATAGACCGGCAGCATGGTCCACAGCCGCGCTTTCTGCGCGGTGATGAACTGTGCCGGCGCGGGCTGCGCCAGCCAGTCGCGGAGCACATCGGCCTTCATTTCGCGGAACGGCGGAAGCTGTAGCCGCTCGATGCGCTCGTTGATCTTACCGGCGTTGAACTGCGCGTGCTGGTCGAGCGCGAAGCTGTTCATCTCGCCGTAAAGGCTGAGGTTGCCGCTGGCGAGGTGCGTGAAAGCAGCCATCAGCGAGCCGTAAATGGCGGCGCGCACATCCTTCCACCCGCCCAGCGTCTCACGAAGTCCGTCGATCACGTAGTCGCGCAGCGGCTTGCGGAACGAGAGGTTCGGCGATCCGTCGGAATTCCGGTCGTAGTTCGTCGCCAAGTACTCGTAATAGTGCTGCGCCTCTTTCTCGCGACCCGCGAACCACAGCAGCCGGATGGCCTCGCTGAGGAAGTTGATGTGCCCGGCCCGGAACGTCTCGCCGGCGCCGGTTTCGGTCGGGCGCGGGTCATACTCGCGCCCATACGCCAGATAGGCCTGGTGCATCGGCTCGATGAAGTTGATGTCGGGGTTGTAGCTGAAATACGCCTGGGTGATGTCGCGCGTGTGCGGCTCGAAGATCAGGCGGTTGCGGTAGAACAGGTTTCGCAGACTGAAGAAGATCAGGCGTGCGGTGTTGACTTTGTCGTTGCTGAAGCTGGTGATGGTCTCGTTGCCGGCGATCAGGCCCTCGTTCACCCAGTACAGGCTGTGCGCGTCGACGCCGCGCCAGTCGATCGGTCCGAACCGCGCCATTAGCTCGAACATGCGCTGCGAGTCCATCTTGTACACTTCGCGCAGCACTTTCTTTTGGCAGAACCGGACCACCGCGAGGCCGGCCGGCTTGCCCGCTCGTGCGCCGATCGCCGCGTCGAACGCGTCCAGATTCTCGGCCAGCGGGTCGTCGCGCTGCTCGCTCAGCACGCGGGAGAGCATCGACGGCGGATCGGTGAGCAGGCGATAGCGGTAGAACAGCCGGAACGCCAGCCCCTCCTCGCGCCAGTAGTCCTCCTCCGTGAGCGGATCGTCGCCGATCTTCACGCCGAGCGGCCGCAGCGCCTCGACCATTGCACGGGCCTCCGGTTGCGCGGCGTAGAGGCTCTCCAGCGTATCTGGAGCGTCCGCAATCTCCTTCATCCGCGCCGCGGCCGCGGCCCGCACGATGTCGGACGCGAGCTGGCGAACCGTGCCGCCGGTGCTCTCGGCGAATTTCGGATCGATCTCCTCGGGCAGCGGATCGTTGGGATCGAGCGGTTCGAGGCCCTGCGCAGCGAGCAGCGCGTTCAGTTCGGCGCGCTTCTTCTCCAGGCGCTGCTTTCGCGCGTATTTCGCGGCCTCCAGCAGCGGGTCCTTTCCGGCCGAGTCGTCCACGGTCTCGAACGGACGATCGGGGCGGTAGTCGCCGAGCGGATCAGGCGGACTTCCGAGCAGCAGGTGCATCCGCCAGGCCCACTCGCGCTTATAGGCCATGTGGAAGTCGTCGACGCTCTCGCTCATCTTGTTGACGAAGATCCAGGCGAGCTGTTTGTAGAGGTTGATGGCGCGCGGATTCCACCGGATGCCCTCGTCGCGCAGAAGCTTCACGCCGTTGTACACCCAGTTCCAGCGTTCCTGCGGGGTGTAGGTGGTGACCGAGATGTTCCACGCCATGTTCCAACTGTGAAACTCCCACACGCTGGGAAAGCGCGGCTGCAGCTTGCAGATCCAGTTGGCGAGCTGCATGGCGTCGTAGAATCGGCCTTGCTGCTTGTAGTTCTCGGCCCGGATGAACGCGATGTTCGTGATCAGCCCGCGGAACGCGCCGAACGCCTGGATGGCGAAGGCGTACTCCGGCGGAGCGTTTCGGAGCACGTCCTGCGAGGCGTAGCTCGTCAGCGCTTCGCGCCCGCGATTGACCGAAGGCACGACCGAGGCGGCCGCTGCGAGCACCGCGACGCAAACGAGCACCCCCGTCCACTGAACTCCGCGCGGGCCCATCGATCGCTCACTTCCTGGCGGACGCGCCGCTCCTGCGATTCTTACGATCCGCTTTGCGCGATCTCGCGTGAGCGGAAAATCAGCCATCCGGGCAGACCGAGCAGCGCCACGCCATATCCGATGGTATGCGCGGCGCCGTTCCAGAGCATCGAGGCCGGAATCTGGACGCCGTCGATGAGGCGCGCCACGCCGTCGAGAGCCGGAAAGTTCGGGAACATCAGCTTGAACGCCGGCAGAATCAGATCGAACAACGGCTTGAGCGAGAACAGCGAGGTGTGACGCTCCATGCCGGGCTTGAACTGCGACTCGATCGCGTCCGACCACCACGGCATGCCGATGCAGAACACGTAGATGCTCAGCACGCAGAAGCACGTCACCGGAAAGGTCGTAAACGTGCCGAAGAACAGCCCTACGGCCGCCAAGAACGTGAGCCGCAGCAGGATCAGCCCGAGCGCCTTGACCAGGTTCGACTCGAAGCCGCCGACCTCGTACAGAATCTGAAGGCTGCCTTCGCCTTCGAAATAGAGCGTGGTCTCGCGGGGATACTCGGCCGGATTGAACACGCCGAGCACCGCCCGCCCGTCGTGGACGATTTCCGAACGCACCAGGAATTCGTGCGATTCGCCGTGCCGCTCGCGCGTGGTGAATTCCTCGATGATCTCGCCGGTTCGCGGATCGAAGATCACCCAGCCGACGTCGATGATCTCGTCCAGCGGGTATGGAATGCCGCGGGCCTTGAAGCGCACCTGGTAAACCGCCTGGTCGGACTGCGGCGGGGAAAGCCCCTCGAACACGTATTGCCGCAGGTAGCCGGGCGGCACGCGCAGCCAGTCCTGCGACATTTCTCGCTGCACTTCGAGCAGCGCGGTCTCCTGCTGGTTCTCGGTGATGCGGCCTTCGGCGAGCATCTGCTGGACGCGCTCGCGCGCCCCCGGCTCGAAGTCGGGCTGGGTCGGCGCGGCGGCGACGCGCGACGTCCAGACCACCTCGTCGAGCTTGATGCGGTCGCGCTCGAACTGCGCCGGGCGCGTCTTGATGAAGACGGCCAGGCCGTAAATGGTCAGCCCGGACAGCGCGACCATGAGCACGTTGAGCAGGTTCACGCCGATCCACTTGCCGGCGAGCACCTGGAAACGGTTCACCGGCTTGGTGACGACGAGTTGCATCGTGCGATTGCGGATTTCGCCTGTGAGCGTGGCGCAGGAGAAGAAAATCGTCGCCAGCCCCATGAGCACGCCCAGGGCGTTCAGTCCGTAGGACAGGAACGTCTGAAGGCGGCCTGCGAGAGTTTCGTCGCCGCGCAGCGCGAACGGCAGGCGAAGCACAACCAGCAGCAGGAGGATCACGAATACGAGCACGAGCCGCATTCGGATGCCTTCCTGAAATGTCAGCCGGGCGATCGCCCACACCGTCTTCATGCGGGCTTCCCGCGGTCTTCATCGGACGAGCGCGTCAGCTCGTCCAGCAGCGAACGGTCCGGCTCGCGGACGGGCGGCGGCGCTTCCGACGGCTTCGCCGGAGCAGACGCGGGCGAGCCGCTGAGCGATTCGAGCAGCGCGCGGTCGGACGGCGACGCGGGCGCTGCCGCCGGCTCGGCCGTGGCGGGCGGCGGCGTCTCCACGCGGACGAGCGCGTCGAGCACAGCCTTTCCGGCTTCGGACTCGCCCAGGAACCCGGCCAGCGCGCCAGCCCGTTCGGCGCCGGCAGTCGAGACGCGCTGGGCGTGAGCCTGCTCGACGATTCGCAGGAACAGCGACTCGAGACGGTGCCGCGGCGTGCTGACGTCGAGCGTCGCGCCTTCGCGCTGCACGATGCGCGCGATCTCGGCCATCGCCGCATCGGACAGCCGATCGCAGATCATCTGCACCTGGTTGCGGCGGCTGAGCACGTCGTCCATCCGTCCGGCGGTCTGCACGGCGCCGCCGTAGAGGATCGTGACTCGGTCGCACACTTCCTCGACGTCGGCCAGCAGGTGGCTGGAGAGCACGATGGTTTTCCGGAACTCGCGCCCGACGCGAAGAATGATGTCCTTGACCAGTTTCGCGCCGATCGGATCGAGTCCGCTGGTCGGCTCGTCGAGGATGAGCAGATCGGGATCGTTGATGAGCGCCTGCGCCAGGCCGATGCGGCGGGCCATGCCCTTCGAATACTCTCCGACCGGGCGGCGGGCCGCAGACTTCAGCCCGACCATCTCGAGCAGCTCCTCGACGCGGCGCAGCCGCTCGCGGCGTGGAAGCTGAAACAGCGCGCCGTAGTAGTTCAGCGTCTCGCGCGCGTTGAGGAAGCGGTACAGGTACGACTCTTCCGGCAGGAACCCGATGCGGCGCTTGACCTGCACGTCGTCGGGCGGACGGCCGAAGACGGCCACGCGCCCGCGCGTCGGATGAAGCAGGCCGAGCAGCATCTTGATGGTTGTGCTCTTGCCCGAGCCGTTCGGGCCGAGCAGGCCGAAGATCTCGCCGCTGACGACCTCGAAATCGAGGTTGTGCACGGCCCGAACGCGTGCGCGACGCCAGAAGTCGAGGAAGACCTTGGTCAGTCCGACCACCGAAATGACCGCGTTGGGCGTCACGCGCGTGAGGCTCCTGACGAGGCGAAGCGCCAGCGCGACGCGCTGCGGCGCTCGAACCGGCGCGCCTTCGCGCCGCCGGCTCTAGGGACGGTTCTGCTGACTCTCATAGCGCTTGTCGTAGCGCTCCATCTCCGCTTCGATCAGCCGCTGCGGATCGCGGTTGGTCAGGATTTCGATCTCCTGCGAATCCGGGACCGCGAAGATCTCGTTCTGCTTGCTGGACAGGATCGCGTCGCGCATGCGGACCCACAAGCGCACCAGCGTCAACCGCGGCGCCTGCCGGGCGGCGCTCAGGTAGTGCGTGAACGCGTCATATTCCTGCGCGACGCGCTCGCGAATCTCGTTGGCGCGCGACTGGGCTTCGCTCAGGCGTGTCGCGACCGCTCCGGCCGCGCCGTCGAGCGACGCGTCGATTTCCGCCCGAAGCTCGGAAAGGCGCTGCGCCGGAGCGTCGGTCGCCTGCGCGGCGCCGTACGCCTCGATCGCCTCGAGCAAGGCGGGAAACGCGCGTCCGGCCGCCTCGTTCAACGTTCGCGCCGCGTTCTGCCTTGCCTCGTTGATCGAACGCTGCCGCTCGTTCTGCGCCTGCGTTACTTCGAGAAACGCACGCCGCACCACGCCCGGCTCGACCGTCTCCGCCGTGATCTTGGTCGCTATCACGCCGGTCTCCAGCGCAATCAGCTCTTCGTTCACCTCGCGCTGAACGTCGCTGACGAAGCCGGCCCCGCCGACTTCGGCGTCGCGGAGCATGATCCGCTCGACCGGCAGACCGGCCACAACGCGGACGACCGCGTTCTCCGTCACGCAACGCAGCATGTGCTGGAAATACGCCGGGCTTTCGCCGACGCGGCGGACGAACTTCTCGGCGTCCTCAATGCGGTACTCGACCGTCCATTGCCCGTGCGAAAGGTTCCGGTCGCCGCTCAACATCGTTCCATGCACGCCGGGCGTGAGCTTGTTGGCGCTGGGGACCGCCTCGGCCAGCGGCTTGCCGGCGTTCTCGTCGGTGCGGCGGAACAGAAACGTGTCGATCGTGAGCCGAAACGCCTCGCCCGAGACGGGAATCTTCGCGTCGATCGGCTCGGGCCACGACAGGTGCCAACCCGGACCGAACACGAAGGTGCCGCCGAAGCGCTCGTCGGACGATTCGTTTTGCACCAGCTTGCCGAACCGCACGATCAGACCCTGCTCGCCGGGATTCACCTGGAACAACCCGCTGGCGAGGAACGCCGCGAGCAGCACGGCCATGATGACGCCCAGGATGTTGAAACCGAACCGCAGCGCCTGGCTGAGCGACTCCTGCGCCGGATCGCTGAACGGGCGAACGGCCTCCGCCGGGTCGGCATGGTGGTGCGAATGCCCGTGCCCGTGGTGCGGGTCGTGCGAGTGGCCGTGAGACGAGTGGTCGTGTGGAGGATGCGCCATCGATGATTGCCCTCTCGCCGCGCGCCGTTACGGGTGCTCGACTTCGCCGGTCTCCGCGCCGGCCGGCGCCGGGCGAACCATTTCCGCCGGCGGAGGCGAGGCGAAGTAGCGGAAGATGTCCGTGTTCGCGTCGAGGAAGATGGTGGTCTTCTGCTTCAGCGAGCCTTCCAGCGCCTCGAGGTAGCGCAGCCAGATGAAAAAGTCGCTGTCTTCCGGGCGAATCTGCTCGAAGATGCGCTCGCTGGCCTTTACGCCGGCCGCCTCGATCTCCTGGGCCTTGCGCTCCGCGAACGCGAGAATCTTCGCTCGCGATGCGTCGGCGTTGGCGGTGATCGTGGCGGCGAGGCTCTTGCCCTCTTCGCGATAGGTCGTGGCGAGCCGCTCGCGCTCCTGCTTCATAGACTCCAGAACCGTCTGGGTGGCCTCCTCGGGCAGCGAGATGCGCCGCAGGCCGACCCGCGCCAGCTCGACGCCGTAGTCCGTCAGCATGCTCGGCGCCGCTTGCTCGAGCATCTCGCGTTCGATCCGATCGTAGCTGGCCGCGACCAGCTCCCGATCGAGGTTGACGAAGTCCGACATGCCGTGTCGGCCGACGACGGTCGCGCGCACCTCGTTGATGCGCGCCCGGAGCTTCTCCTCGGCCTCGCGCTCCACCGGCACGCGGATGCTGAACAGGTACGGGTCGCTGACGCGCCACACCGCGAAGCAGCCCACGATGATGTTTTGCCCGTCGGCGGTCTTGATCTCGGTCTCAGGCGTCTCGATCGTCCGCAGGCGCGTGTCATACTTGCGGATGAACTCGATCGGCGGCGGCAGTCGCCAGTACAACCCCGGCTCGCGGATCACGCTTTCGGCGCTCGCTTGCCCGAACCGAACCCGGACGGCCGCCTCCGAGAAGCGAACCTGGAACGTCACCGAGTACAGCACGAGCACAAGCACCAGGAAGGCCGCCGTGACGACCGTCGGTAGCGGAATTCTCGACATCGCTGCTCGCTCCCTCGCCTCGCCGCAATTCGGCGAGACCAACCCTTCGAGCTACTGCTGCTCGATCATCGTCTCCGCAAGCCCCGGCCGGGCCTGCTCCTGAGTCTCCAGCCGGATGTGCACGCGGCGATCGCCCGGATCGAACGCAAGTAAGTACTTCCGCGCGTCCTTCAGGCCATTCACCAGCACTTCCAGGTAGCGGCGCTTCTTATAGAGCTCCGGCGCCGCGGCGTACGCGAACCGCTCGTTCTCCAGCCTCGTCACTTCGCCGGCCGCCTGCATCTCCAGTTGCCAGCGGCGGGCCTGGGCCTCGGCCAGCGCGACGGCCGCGTCGCCCTCCAGCCCGGTCAGGCTGCGCTCGAGCCGGCGATACCAGAACTCGAGCGACGCCCGCACGTCGGCGTAGCGCTGCGCGTCGGCGGCGGCCTGCTCGCCGTGCTCGCGCGCCAGCGCAGCGCGGATCGGCGCGGCCGCCGCCTCGACGCGCTCGGACGCCTGCGCGGCGCTCTGGGCCAGCTCCTTCGCTCGGGCTTCGGCCGCGAGAATCTGCTCGACGCCGCGACCGAGACCCAGCTCGAACTCTTCCAGAATCAGCCGGTGTCGGGCTTCGGCCTGACGAGATTCCCAAGCCAGCTCGGTGCGCTCGTTCAGCAGCGGACGCAACTCGTCGAACGAGCGCAGCGCCGACTCGACCGCTCCGGGCGACAGGCTGCGAAGGGCGCGCTCCAGCGGCGCGCGGCGCTCCTCGCCGGCCTGCACGTTGTCGATGGCCGCGGCGAGCAGGATGGCTCGCTCGCGATCGCCCGCGACGCGCGAGAGCACTTCGTTCTCCTTGACGCGCGCCCGGCGAATCTCGGCGATCTTCTCCTGTTGCGCCGTGATGACGGTGCGGAAGGCTTCGGCGACTGTCCGCTCCGGATGCACCTGGAGCATGCCGACGTGCACAATCTGGAGGCCAAGCCCCAGCGCCGCGCACCGCTGCGCGATCCGGTCGCGCAGCGCGCCGCCGACCTGATCGCGCAGCGGTCCCATCAGCGCGTCCACGTGGGCCGACGCGTTGAACCGGACCACCTCGTCCCACGCGATGTGCCGCAGCGCCGCGTCCGGGTCGCTCACGTGGCTGGTGTACGCCGTCAACTGCGCGGGATCGATGCGATACTGCACGATCACGTGCATGCGAATGAGATTGACCGGACTGCGCGCCGAACGCGCCGACTCGGCTTCCGAGTCGGCCGGGGCCGATGCGGGCGATCCGCGCGCGTCCCCCGGCGGCGGGGCGATGACGAAATTGAAATGGTCGCGCCCGGCGTGCTTCGGGTCGGTCCAGAGCTCGATGTTCGGGCCGGCGCGGCGCGCCTCGTCCTCGTCCGGAAGGTAGCCGGCCTTATAGCCGACATAGAACTCGCGGAGCTGATCCACGTTGTAGCGCTGCGCCACCTCGATCGGCCAAGGGAACTTGACGTGGATCCCCGGTCCGAGCGGCGCGTCGGCGTTCTGCTGACGACCGAAACGCTCGACGATGACGCGTTCGTGCGGGAAAACCAGGAACACGCTGCCCATCAGCCACAGCACGACGGCGCCCAGCCCGGCCAGCGGAACGGTCCATCGCTGCAAGAGCTGGTAGAACCACGTCTGCGAGACCTGGAATCCGAACTGGTAGTTGATCGCCTCGGCCATGCTGCGGGCGATGCCGCCCGGCTCCGAAATCAGACCGAGGATGCGGCTGTCGAAGCACGCCCGCGCCTCGGCCCCGGGCGTTCGCGGACGATAGATGTCGAGCAGGAAATTCAGCAGCGCCTCGGCGCCCAGCAGCATCATCAGCCACGGCACGATCCGCGCGATCCACTGTTCCCACGCCATCACGCCCGAATACAGGTTCGCGCCGAGCGAGAACCAGATCGCGGCCGCCACGGTCGCGCCGCCCAGCATGAACGACCCGGTGGATCGCAGCAGACCCCATTGCGGCAAACGCCCGAGACCGGACGCATAGCGCGAATAGAAGAACAGCAGCAGCATGAGGATCGCGTGCAGAATCAGGCCCAGATCGACCTGGCGGAGCGGCGTGAAGTAGAGATTGGCGTCGACGCGGCGGATGCCGTTCCAGCTCCAGAAGCCGACGCCGAGCATATACGCCACGTAGATCAGCCCGAATGCCGGAACGAGCCAGCGCTCCATCCACTCGAGCCGGGTCCGTGCGACCAGAAAGCCCTCGCGCTCGTCGAAAAGAGCCTCGGCGCCCGCGGCGAGCTTCTCCCGGCGCAGCTCATCGAGGTCCATGGCTTCGAGGGCGGCCAGCTCGCGCTGCCGGAACACCAGGACGGCGATAAACCACAGCGGAACGCCGCCGGCCAGCAGCCAGGCCAGGTGCTGGAGGGAGAACGAGCCGAGCAAGCCGGCCAACAGGTATGCCGCGATCGCCGCGACGGCCTGAAGGACGAGGCCCAGCAGGCTGGCCTTCCGGCTGCGTGCGTGTTGGGTTTCAGCCACGATTCACCTCTGCGTCGCGAACCGGCGCGGCGACGCCGCGCATTGTGGATGCCCAGCGGCACGCGCATAATGGAACGATTGGCCCGATGCGGCGGTCGATGCCGCCGGCCCGGGCGCCCCCCTGGAACGGATGATGTTTGAAAAGCTCCTGGCGATCACGCGCACCACGTTCATCGAGACCATCCGGCAGCCGATCTACGGCGTCCTCATGTGGGCGACGTTCGGGCTGCTGCTGCTGAATCCGAGCATCGCGGCGTTTTCGCTCGAATCGGGCAAAGACATCAAGATCATGCAGGATGTCGCGCTCTCGACGCTGCTGCTGTTCGGGCTGCTGCTGAGCGCATTCAGCGCGGCGGGCGTGGTCACGCGCGAGATCGAAGGCTTCACCGTGATGACGATCCTGTCGAAGCCGGTGAGCCGTCCGCTGTTCGTCGTCGGCAAGTACCTGGGCGTCGCGGTCGCCGTGCTGCTGGCGTTCTATTTCCTGTCGCTGGTGTTCCTGATGACCGTGCGGCACGGCGTGATGGAGACCGCGACGGACAAGTTCGACCTGCCCGTGATCGTGTTCGGCGGCGCGGCGCTGGGCATCAGTCTGCTGGCAGCAGGCTTCGGCAATTTCGCGTACGGCTGGCACTTCTCGACCACGCTGACCGGCTGGGTCGTGCCGCTGGGCACCGCGGCGCTGCTGTCGGCGCTGTTCTTCGACAAGACGTTTCAAGCCCAGGCTCCTGCCACCGACCTCGCCCGGCTCCGCCTCGACCAGGTCGGAGCGGCGCTGCTTCTCATCCTGCTGGCGGTTCAGATTCTCACCGCACTTGCCGTCGCAATCAGCACGCGCTTCAGCCAGGTCATGACGCTGCTGCTCTGCTCGTGCCTGTTTCTGCTCGGCCTGCTGAGCGACTACTACCTCGGCCGCTTCGCCGATCAGGCCCTGCTCTACCGGCTCGCGTACGGAGCGCTGCCCAACTTCCAGTTCTTTTGGGTTGGCGACGCGCTCACCCAGGACCAGACTGTGCCGCTCGAGCACGTCCTGCGCGTCGCTCAATACGCCGGGCTGTACGTCGTCGCGGTTCTCGCGCTGGGCGTGGCGATGTTCCAGACCCGCGAGGTCGGCTAGCCCACCCCGCGACCGAGCCGCACGCCCGTTCACGACACCGCCTGCAACGCGACCCGACCGACTTCCGGCTCCGATTCCGGTGTCGCCCGCCGCGCGTGCGTCTCCAGATGCTCCCCGAACCGGACCATCCGCGCGCTGTTCAGAACCACCACGGCCGACGCGCCCGTGTGCATCACGGCCGCAATCATCGGGTTCACGAACTGGAAAATCGCCAGAATCTCGCCCACGATGATGAAGCACACGCCGAAGACCAGGTTCTGCCAGATCACCTTCGTCGTCTGACGCGACAATCCGACCAGGAACGGCAGCCGCCGCAGGTCGTTGTTCATGAGCGCCACCGTCGCGCTGTTCATCGCCACGTCGCTGCCGGCCGCCCCCATCGCGATGCCCAGGTTGCCGGCCGCCAGCGCCGGCGCGTCGTTCACGCCGTCGCCGACGACGGCGACCGTGTGCCCCTTGCGCTTCAGCGCGTCGACCAGCGCGAGCTTGTCCTGAGGCAGCACTTCGGCCTGCACGTCGGAGCAGCCCATCTCGCGCGCCACGCGCCGCGCGACGCTCCAGCGGTCGCCCGTGACCATGATGAGATCGCGAACGCCCTGCTTTCGCAGCTCGTCCAGCGCGAAGCGGGCCTCGGGTCGCGTGCGGTCCTCCAGTCCGATCCAGCCCAGGCAGCGCCCGGCGCGAACGACGTAGAGCGTGCTGACGCCTTCCGGCTCCTCGAACTGCTCGCCGGCGAGCGCGGATAGGTCGGCACCAAGCTCGCTGACCCACGTCCGCCGGCCGACCAGCACGTCGTCGGCGCCGAGTTTGGCGCGCACGCCCTTGCCGGAGACTTCGGAGAAATCGGCGGCCTCCCGCAGGTCCACCCGAGCCTTGCGCGCCACGCCCGCGATCGCCCGTGCGACAGGGTGGCGGCTGTACTGCTCGACGGAGGCGGCCGTCGTGAGCAACTCGGCCGGATCGACGCCGGGCGCCGGCGTCAGGCGGGTGACGGCCAATTCGCCGGTGGTGAGCGTGCCGGTCTTGTCGAATACGACCGCGGTGAGCTTTCTGGCCCACTCGATGTTCGTCACGTCCTTGATGAGGATGCCGACGCGCGACGCAGCCGACAGGGCGGCAACGACCGCGGTGGGCGTAGCGAGGATCAGGGCGCACGGGCAGGCGATGACGATCATCGTGATGGCGATCTTGGGATCGCGCGTGAAGAACCAGACCACGCCGGTCAACATCAGCGTGATCGGCGTATACCACGAGGCGTACTGGTCGATCAGGCGCATGAGCGGAATGCGCGTGCGCTCGGCCTGAAGAATGAGATCCTGCACGCGCCCGAGCGTCGTGTCGGCGCCGCTCTTCGTCACGCGAACGTGCAGCGCGCCGGTGAGGTTGTTCGTGCCGCCGAAGACCTCGTCGCCCTCGCCCTTTTCCACCGGCAGCGATTCGCCGGTGATGTTCGCTTCGTTGATGGTCGAGCCGCCGCGTTCGATGCGCCCGTCGGCCGGGATGTTGTCGCCCGGGCGGACGATCACCACGTCGCCGGGGCGAAGCTGCGGCGCGTCGACTTCGATCTCGGCGCCGTTCGGACCGAGCTTGTGCGCGCGAGTGGGCGTCAGCCGGACCAGACCCTCGATCGCGGCGCGGGCGCCCAGCGCCGTGCGCGTCTCGATCAACGTGCTGAGCAGCAGGAAAAACGCGACCACGCCGGCCGTCTGGTACTCGAACACCGCCATCGCCGCCAGGATCGCCAGCGCGACCAGCTCATCCATGTGCATGTGGCCGGAAAGCATGGTCTGAATCGCGTGCGCCCAGAGCGGGATGGCCAGAAGCAGCGCTCCGACGAACGCGAGCGTGTCGCGATAGAAATGCGGCGTTCCAGGTCCGGCGGAGCCTTGCGGATAGAGCCACTCGGCGACGAAGGAACTGGCGACCAGAACCCCGCCGACGAGCGTGATGATGAGTTGTGCCGTGGCTTTTCCGGTCTCGGCCTGAAGCGAAAGGTGGTCGTGCGCCATGTGCGTCCCTTCACGTCCGGTTGCCGCCGCGCAGCGTCGCATCGTCCGAAGGCGAGCTGTCGCCGCCCGGAGAGCCGCGCGACGCCGGTTCCCGGCAGCTCGGCACACGGGCGCATCATGCCGGTAGGCTTACGGCAGGTCGAGCGGTTCGGTTCGGTCGCGCCGCATTCGGCGGCAAAATTTGTCCCGAAGCGAACGTCGAAAAGCCGGCACACGAAGCCCGCGCGACACCCCCAACGAAGCCGCTGGCCGCAATCCGGAAGCGCTCCGCGGATTACTTCTTCTTGGCGTCCGCGGCGGCCGGCGTCGGAGCGGCCGTGCCCGGGGTCGCAGCCGCAGCCGCTTCGCCCGTCGGCGTCTCTTTCTTCTTGGCGACAGCGCGCGCCTTGCGATGCGAGACCTTGGGCAGGTGGAGCGCGCCGTGCGTCGAGTCCCACTTGCCGCCGTCCACGAGCAGAGCCAGGCGTTCGGCTCGCGACAGCACGTTCCGGTGCCGCGTCAGCGAGCTCTTGGTTTTCAGCGAGCGGTCGAGCGACATAAGCGATCTCCGAATGCCGAGTCCGGTCAGTATAATGGCAACGCCAATGCCCGCCAAGGCCGCGCGCCGGGGTCGCGCGCGTCCAATTCGATCCCCCGCGTCGCTATACTGAAGGACGCGCCGGCGAGCCGAGTCGAGCGCGGGTCCACGCGACCGACTGCAACCCCGAAGACGCCTGTCGTGCGTCGAGTCTGGAGCCGAGCGTCATGGTTCGTCGGATAACCGTCACCTGCCTCGCGGTCCTCCTTGCGTCCTGCGGCGTCGCTTCGGCGCAGCCGGTCGAGCCGCGGGTCCGCTTCGACGGACACACACTGGTCGAGGTCGAGCTGCTCGACGAACGGGACATGCAGCGCATGCTCGCCATCAGCGAAGACCACTGGTCCTGCTCGCTGCACCTCGGGCCGGTCGCTTTCCGCGTGTCGCCGGAGCGAATGGACGACCTGGTCGCTTCGGGGCTGGCGTTCAAGGTGCTGATGGCCGACATTCAGCCGATGCTGGATGCGGAGCAGGCGCGGCTCGCGCAGCGCGGCGGCGACTTCTTCGACGATTTCCGCACGTACGCCGAGATCAGCAGCTACGTCAACGAGTTGACCGGCGTGCGTCCCGGGCAGGTGCTGCGGAACAACCTGGGCAACTCGCTTCAGGGCCAGCAGATCTTCGCGATCGAGATCCGCGGCGGCGGCGACGCGACCGGGCGCCCGGCGGTGATTTTCAGCGGAACGCAGCACGCGCGGGAATGGCTCAGCCCGATGACCGTGATGTACATCGCCGACAAGCTCGTGCGCGATTACGGCAATGATCCGCGCATCACCGCGCTGCTGGATGCCTGCACCGTGCATATCGTGCCGATCGTGAACCCGGACGGCTACCAGTATTCGTGGAACTCGAACCGCCTCTGGCGGAAGAACCGTCGCGTCAACAGCGGCGGCAGCGTCGGCGTCGATCTCAACCGCAACTGGGGTTACGAATGGGGCGGCGACGGATCGAGCGGCAGCGGCGGATCCGAGACCTATCGCGGCGTGGCGCCCTTCTCCGAGCCGGAGACGCGCGCCGTACGCGACTACATCACCGCCCGCCCGCAGATCGTCGGCCATATCGACTTTCACACCTACGGCCAGCTCATTCTCTCGCAGTGGGGCTTTGAGTACGGCGAGCCGGACGATCCGGACGGAACGACCATTCGATACCTGAACGACGTCATTCGCGGCGCGATCGCGCAGCAGTCCGGCGTTCATTACGAGGCCGGGCCGGCCGGTGAGACGCTCTACCTCGCGTCGGGCGTCTTTCCCGACTGGAGCTACGGCGCGCGCGGCATCTTCGCGTGGACGATCGAGCTGCGACCGACTGGAGCGCCCGGCTTCACGCCGGGACCCGAGTTCATCCTTCCGACCGGCGCGGAGAATCTCGACGCCGTGCTGGCGATGTCCGCATTTGTCATCTCGCCCATCGCCTACGCCCCGGCGTCCTGGCGTCCGATCGTCATCCCCGCCGGCGAACCGTCCACGGTGCGTATCCGGCTCACCGAGCTGCGCGACACGTTGAATGCGTCCAGTGTGCGCCTGCGAAGTCGCATCGGCACGTCGGGCCCGTTCGATTCCGCCGTCATGACCGCGGTTGGCGGCGGAGAATTCGAGGGCGCGCTGCCGGCGGCGGCGTGCGATGCAACGGTCGAGTATTACTTCGAGTATCAGTCGGTGGGCGCGACGGTCTACACCTATCCATCCACCGCCCCGATCGATCTGCTGTCCGCGGTCGCTCGCCCGGTCTACTTCGCCGACGACATGGAGCAGGATCGCGGCTGGACGGTCGGCGCTCCGACCGACACAGCCACCAGCGGCATCTGGGCGCGTCAGAATCCGCGCGCCATCGTTGCGGCCGGCGCGCTGATTCAATCGGAAGACGACCGGACTGACGGCGGCGTACGGTGCTATGTGACCGACGGGCGACTCGAGCCGCTCGGCGACACGTACGATGTCAGCGGCGGCGCGACTTCGCTGACCACGCCGGCGCTGGACCTGTCCGGCGCGATCGCCCCTCGGGTGCGCTGGGCGCAGTGGTACGTGAACGCGTCCGGCGGCTATGCGGTCGATGACGTCTTCGTCGTTCAGGCCTCGGCAGACGGCGGCGCGACCTGGGCGACGGTCCAGACCTTCGGCATCGGCGGCTCCGGCCCGGGATGGTTCGAGCGCGAAGCGTCGCTGTCCGGCGTCATCACGCCGTCAGCGAACGTGCGCCTGCGGTTCGTGGCGTCGGACTTCGGCGCGAACTCGCGCGTCGAAGCGGCGATCGACGACCTGATGGTCTACGACCTGTGCGCGCCGATCGACTGCGACGGCGACCTGAACGGCGACGGACAGCGCGACCTGGCCGACCTGTCGGCGCTGCTGGCCGCGTTCAGCACGTGCTCGGCCGATCCGGGCTACGACGCGGCGGCCGACCTGGACGCAAGCGGCTGCGTCGACCTGGCCGACCTCTCGGCGCTGCTCACCGTTTTCGGAACGCCCTGCGAATAGCAGACGCCGTCGGCCGGCGATCGCCGTGCTTGGTCCGTGCGCCGCATTCGCCCGCCCCAATCGCATTCGCGTGATCGGGGAGGCCTCCGCGCACTTCGGACGTGCCGATCCCGCGTCGGGCATTCGCCGGTTCGCGGCTCCCCGTCCGTGAGTCATCGGCCGTGCGCGCCGGTCAATTCGCGCCGAAACCAGGCTCGCGCCACGCGCCACTCGTTTTCGACGGTCGACTTCGACACGCCCAGGATCTGGGCGATCTGCTCGACCGTCATCCCGCCGAAGAACCGAAGTTCCACGATCCGGCTCTGTCGCTGGTCCGTCGCGGCAAGCCGTTCCAGCGCGTCTTCCAGGTCGAGCAGCGCGGGATCGGGCTGCGGACGGGCATCGTCAAAACCCGCCAATGCGACGCGGCGCCATCCCCAGCCGCGCTTGACGCGTTCACGACCGCGGACGTGGTCCAGGAGCGCTCGCCGCATGGCGTACGCGGCATCGGACAGAAACTGACCCCGGCTGTTCCAGTCCGTTTTCATCTGTCGTGTGAGTCGCAGGAACGCCTCATGAACGAGCGCAGCCGGCTGTAGTGCGGGGTCGGGTCGCTCATGTCGGAGCTGCGCTTCGGCCGAGCGATGCAATTCGTCGTACAGCGGTCCGATGAGGCGATGGGCGAGATGCGGGTCGCCATCCGGCAGCGCGAGCGGCTGCGTCCTATCGCACGTGCGAGTCATACGATCGTGGCCGATTTTCGGACCGCGCTCCGCGGCCCCCTGAACCAAGGCGCGCTCCCAAGAAGAGCGCGTTGAATGATATCGCGCGAAGCGCCGATCGCGGAGCCTGCGTCGGACCTCGAGCGCGGATCCACGCTGCGGGTTTCACAGATTCTCAAAACGCGTGACGCGCGAGATTTTGCCAAGGCCGAGGGACCCGGTCGTCGCGATTCTCTTCAAGTCGGCGCTCGGCGCGTCCAACGCTCGCGCCGAGCGTCGTCCAGACAAAAAGGGGAGACCATGTCCGGCTGCAATTCAAGAGTACTCGGCTTGCTCGTGTCCATGCTGATCGGCGCGCTGTGCGTCCACGCGCCGGCCGCGGATAACTACTTCCTGCCGCACGGCAACAACCTCTGGCACGTGCCCGCGGACTGGAGCCTGGGGCACTGCCCGATGACCGGCGAAGACGTGTTTGTCAACGTGACCATGAGCGCGCACAAGACGGTCGAGTATGACTGGTCCGGGCTCAGCTCGTTCAACACCGTGCGACTCAACGGCAGCGCGTCCGGCTATTACTCCATGATCTTCCATCCGACGCACGTGCTGACGACAAACGAACTTCGCGTGGCACAGGGCGGTCCCGCCTGGTATTGGATGGAAGGACCGGCGTTCCTCTGGGTGAACGACATCCTGTACGTCGGATTCAACGGCGACAATGCGGGACACTTCTATCTGAACACCGCCAGCGACGAGAGCGCCGGCGTGTATGTCGGCGACATGTGCTACGTCGGCTACGCGGCGCCCGGCGATTTCGATCACGTCAACGGCTTCGTCGAGGTGGACCGCCTGTACATCGGGCAGAGCGCCCCCGGCACCTACTGGCTCAAGCCCGGCGGGACTTCCTCTCTCACCGTGCAGAGCCAGATCCTGATCGGAAACGCCGAAGCCGGCACGTTTGAGCAGACCGGCGGCGTGTTCGAGCAGGTCGGCACGAACGGCATCCTCATGGGCCTCAACACCGGCGGCGTCGGAACGTACCTGATGAAAGGCGGCTCGCTCGACGTCGATCACATCTCGATCGCGTGGAACGGCGATGCCTACTTCACGCACAGCGGCGGAGCGGTGACCACCGCCGGCGACGTCAACATCGGCTGCCAGGGAACGCACCCGATGCGGTGCTGGTACAAGCTCAACGAGAACGACGCCGCCGCCACGCTCGACGTCGGCGGCGACCTGCTGATCGGCGTGCAGACGCTCGGCAAGTACGAGCAGGAAGGCGGAACGGCGACAGTCGCCGGAAACGTCGAGATCTGGGACGGCGACCCCGACGCCGGCGCCAGCAGCTACCTGTACATGGGGCAGAACGCCGGCACGCTCGAGGCGGACGCGCTCATCAATCACAGCGGCTTCTTCGACCAGGACGGCGGAATCTTCGACGCCTGGGATGGCGCCAACGACTCGACCCAGGGCATGAACCTCGACAACAACGCCGATTGCCGCATCCGCAACCTCACAAACAACGCCGGCACGGTCTTTCTGTGGCGCGACGCGATCCTCCGCGGACCGCTCGCGTTCGGCGGCACGTACTGGCTGTGCGAGTTCACCAACAACGCCACCTTCCAGATGGGCAGCGCCGCCACGAACGGCGGCTCGTTTCGCGGGCACCTGACGAACAACGGCACGTTCACATACACCCAGGGCGACTTCAGCGCCAGCCGGCTGACCAACTACGGCGTCGTCAATCTCAACGGCGACCTTGCGACGCTGCGCGTCGTGAACTACGCAAACCTCGTCGTGCCGACCAGCCGCACGCTCAGCGCCAGCGGAACCGGCTACGCCAGCGCGATTGAGAACAATTCCAATCTCACCGTCCGCGCGAACGGGCGGATCGCGCTCACGGCCGACAAGGCGCTGGTCAACAACGGCGCAATGTACGCCGGCGGCGGCGGCGCGACCCCCGCAACGATCCAGGGCGCCGTCCAGAACAACAACTACCTGCTTCCCAGCGACAGCAGCCTGCCGGCCGGCAGCCAACTCGTCGTCACCGCGGATTTCGCTGCCGGATCGTCCGCGGAGCTTCGCATTCGGCTGCGCGGGACGGGCACGGGCAACTACGACCGGCTGACCGTGCAGGGCGTGGCGACACTGGCGGGCGAGCTCGACGTGCGGTTGACCGACGGCTACGTCCCCAGCCTGGGCGCTACATTCTTCCCGTTGAGCTGGGCTTCGCACAGCGGACGGTTCAGCTCACTCAGCATGCCGGCATTGCCGACCGGTCTGGCGTGGGATCTCAGCTACGGCACGACGAGCCTTCGGATGAAGGTCATTGCGGCGCCGGATTGCCCGGAGGATTTAGACGGCGACGGTCTGATCGGTCTGGCGGACCTGTCGATTCTGCTGACGAGCTTCGGCGGTTCCGGCGATCCGGACGACGGGGACATCGACCGAGACGGCGATGTCGACCTTGCGGATCTGAGCGCGTTGCTGACGGTGTTCGGAACGCCGTGCGAGTAGGGCGGGGCGGAGGAGGAGGAAACGCGCCGGTCCGGCCGCGACGGCGGTGAAATGTCCTCACCCCTCCGCGCTGGCGGCGCCTGGTGAGTGAACACGACCGCGTGATTCGCGCGCGCGGGGCGCATGCCTTCGCGACGCCTGTGGCGCCGCTTTTCAACCGGTGATTCGTAAGCCGAGAAAACGCCGGTTGGAAACCGGCGCCACGAGCGAAACGCGACCGCCCGTCCCCTGTGGGGCCGGTTTCCAACCGGCACCGCAATCCGGGCGCCGCAAACCGGTGCGACAGACCCGCGTCACGCCTCAGAACGCAGCCACGCCGGCGATTTCGCGTCCGACGATCAGTTGGTGGATCGTCTCGGTCCCTTCGTAGGTGATGACGCTTTCCAGATTCAGCATGTGGCGTATGGGGCAGCACTCGACGCTGATGCCGCCGGCGCCGAGCAGGTCGCGCGCGTCGCGGGCGATGTCCATCGCCATGCGCAGGTTGTTCCATTTCGCCAGCGACACCTGGCTGTGGTGCATGACGCCCTGGTCCTTCAACTGCCCCAGCCGCCAGGCGAGCAACTGCGCCGTGGTGATCTGCCGCAGCATGTTTGCCAGGCGAATCTGGACGGTCTGCTTGTGCGACAGCGGCGCGCCGAACAGCACACGCTGCGCCGCGAACGCGCGGGCTTCCTGGAAGCACGCCTGGGCCGCGCCGATCGCGCCCCACGAAATGCCGTAGCGGGCCTGCGTCAGGCAGCTCAGCGGACCGCTCAGCCCCTCGGCCAGCGGCAGGCGATTGCGCTCCGGCACGCGGACATTGTCGAAGAACAGCTCGGACGTGACGGACGCGCGCAGCGACATCTTCCGTTGGATGTTCCTCGAGCTGTAGCCTTTCATGTCTTTCTCGACCAGGAACCCGCGGATGCCCTGGTCGGTGTTCGCCCACACAATCGCGATGTCGGCCAGCGTGCCGTTGGTGATCCACATCTTGGCGCCGTTGAGCACCCAGTCCCCGCCGCTGCGCTGCGCGAACGTCTTCATCGCGCCGGGGTCCGACCCGCCGTCCGGCTCGGTCAGCCCGAAGCAGCCGATCTTGCGGGCCTGGGCCATCTCCGGCAGCCAGCGCTGCTTCTGCTCGTCGCTGCCGTAGCGGTGGATGGGGTACATGCACAACGAGCTCTGCACACTGGCGAAGCTGCGGATGCCGCTGTCGCCGCGCTCCAGCTCCTGCATGATGAGCCCGTACGCCACGTTGCTGAGTCCGGCGCAGCCGTATTCCTCGAACGTCGGCCCGAACAGGCCCATTTCCGCCATCTCGGGCACTAGCTCGTGCGGGAAGCGCTCGTGCTCGAAGCACTCGCCGATGATCGGGATGACGCGTTCGTCCACGAATCGGGCGACCGTGTCGCGGACGGCGCGCTCCTCCTCGGTGAACAGCGCATCCACCTGGTAGAAGTCCGGGGCGCTCGCGTTGTGAACCGCTTCCGTTGCGCGATGCATGTCACCGCTCCTTGCGCCAATGACCGCCCACATAGCCCGCCGGGACCGCGCGCTCCGCGAGGCGCGCCGCCTTGCAAACCCGGTAGAAGGGGCGCGGCGTGAAGACCCTACATCGTATCCGAAGCGCCACCGGCAGGCCAAGCCGCGCGCAACGCCGACCGAACCGCCTTCGTCAGTACACTAGGAGCTCCATGTCCGCCTCGCCCATCACAGCACCGCGCTGCGCGAGCGATCTCGCCGACGTGCCCGTCGGCGCGCGACTCGCCGAGCGCGCCCCGCTGATCGCGCCGGCTTGCGCGCTCACTCTCGGAATCGCCGCGTCCCATGCGTTCGGAGCCGCGCAGCCCCGGCTTGCGGGTCTCGCGGCGGCGGCGGCGTTGCTCGCGCTCGGAACGCTGACTTTCATGGCCGCTACGCGCCGCAACGGCAACGCCCTGTCCACGATCGCGTTGGTGGCGGGCGTGTTTGCGGCCGGTTTCGCGCGGCATCAGGCCGCGATCGACCTGCCGGAGCACCACGTCGGAAGGCTTGCTCGCGACGCGCCCGTCCTGGCACGGCTGATGGGAACGATGGTGAGCGCGCCACACACGCGGCCGGGCGAGCGGCGGAATGCGTTCCTGCCGTACTCGCCGCCGCCGCGCACCTCGTTCGTCGTGGAAGCGACTCGAATCGAATCTCCGAACGGGTGGGTCGACGTGTGCGGGCTGGTGCGCGTGGGTGTGGACGCCCAAACCGAAGCGCTCGAACGCGGACGAAAGGTCGAACTCACCGGATGGCTGTATCGGCCAATTCCCCGGCGGAACCCGGGCGAGCGCGATTGGGCGCGCTGGAGCCGCCTTCAGGGCATCTATGCCGCGCTGAGCGTCGAGCACGCTGAGCACGCGCGCGCGCTGAACGAGGCCGGCGGCGGCGTAACGCCGTATGTGGAAAGTCTGCGGGCCGCAGCTCGTTCCGCGCTGATCGATCCCGCCGCGCATCACGAGGAATCGTCCGGCGTTCTCGACTCGATGGCGCTCGGGCAGCGATCGGCCGTCTCGCGCACGGTGGACGAAGCGTTCGCCCGAACCGGCGCGATTCACTTCCTCTCCGCGAGCGGGTTTCACGTGGCGGTGCTGGCCGGGGCGTGCTGGCAGTTCGCGCGGGTGGCTCTTCGCGGCGGGCGTCAGACGGCCGCCTGGCTGACCATCGGCGTGATCGCAGTTTATGCGTTCGCGCTGGCGGAGCCGAACGCGCCGATCCTGCGCGCGGGCATCATGGGCATTCTCGCGTGCGGGTCGGTGATCCTGCGGCGTCCCCTGAGCGGACTGAACTGGCTGGCGCTCTCGGCGTTGATTCTGCTTTCGCTGAACCCGCAGGAGCTGTTTCGGCCGGGGTTTCAGTTGTCATTCCTGATGATGATCGTGCTGATCGAGGTGGTGCCGCGCGTGCTCGCGGCGCTGAATCGCCGGGAAGCGAATGGTTTGCCGCCGCCGGACGCGGACTCGCTGCCGGCGCTGGTGCTGCGGATCCTGTCGCGCGGCGTGCTGGGCCTGCTGGTTACGTGCGCGCTTTGCTGGCTGGTCGCGCTGCCGCTGACCTGGCTGCACTTCGAGCGCATAGCGCCGCTGGGAGCGCTTCAGTCCGCCGCGATCACGCCGCTGGCGACGCTTGTCATCGTGATGGGATTCCTGACGACCGCGGCGGGGTTGCTCGTCGCGCCGCTGGGCGCGCTTTTGATCGCTCCGACGCACACGCTGGCGGAAGGGCTGCTGTGGCTGGTTCAGCGTCTGGCGCGATTTCCAGGCTCATCGGTCGAGATGCCGCCGCCCGCCGCGTGGCAAGTGGCGGCGACCTATGGGTTGCTGTTCGCCGGCTGCTGGATGGCGTGGTCCCGGACGGCTTCGCGATCGGTAAGCGCACGGCGCGTCTGCGGCGCGCTGATCGTCGCGGCCGCCACAGGCGTGTGGGGCGGTCCGGCGCTGCACGATGCCGCGCGAGATCGTCCCTACGCGCTGCACGTCCTGGACGTCGGCGACGGCAGCGCGGCTGCGCTGGTCGCGCCCTGCGGCAAGACGCTCATCCTCGACGTCGGAACGATGCACAACTTCGACGCGGGCAGAACGATGGTCCAAGCGCTCAACGCGATCGGCGCGCGCGGACCGGTCGCCTTGTCGATTTCGCACGCCAACACCGATCACTTCAGCGGCGTGCCGACCGTGCTCGAATCGCTGGACGTGCAAGCGCTGCTCACGACGGGGCCGCTCGTGGCCGCCGGCGCGGATTCGCCGTCCGTGCGGCGGCTGCTGGACGTCGTCGCTTCGCGGCTGCCGCCGCGCCCGCTCGCGCGGGGCGATCGGCTCACGCTCGGGGAAGCCGTCATCGAGGTGCTCTGGCCGGAGCAGGCGGTCGATGCGTCGCTGGCCGCGAACGACGCATCGCTGGTGTCGCTGGTGCGGGTTCGCGGATCGCGTCTGCTCCTGACGGGGGATGTCGAGCGCGAAGGCATCCGCGGGCTGCTGCGGCTGCACGAGGCCGGCGAGATCGACCTGCTCGCCGACGTGATGGTCGCACCGCATCACGGAAGCGTCGAGCCCGGGGACACCGAGGCGCTGCTGGCGGCGGTAGATCCGCAGTGGATCGTCGCTTCGACCCGACAGGACCGGCCGGCGCTGCGGGCGTGCGCCGGGGCGACGCTCGGCGATGGCGTCCGAGTACTGACGACCGCCGAATCCGGGGCGATCGAGCTGCGAGCGCTGCCAGGCGGGCATGTCGAGACGGTTCTGCGCTTCGCGACGCCGCGGGAATGACTCAGTCCACGGGCGGACGGCCGCGAGAGTCGAAGCCGGTCGCAGCAGGAGCGGGGTCCGCACCGCGGATGCGCCGGTCGGCGCGGGACGACGGCACGGGTCGTGTATCGCCTGAATGAAACCTGCGCTCATTCAGGGTGGTACGGGCGTCCCGCCCGTCGCTGGAACGGGCCAGAGGCCCGTACCACCCAGGAGCAAGAAATTCTGAGGCACGGCAGTCAGAGGACCGGAAAACCAGAAAGGCTGCGAAGCTCGCAGCCCTTCCAGCCGTCGAAGAGGAATTAGCTTTCGTTCGAACACCCGATCATAGGGCGCGACGCGCGGCGTTTTCCAGGCGCGGCGTGAAGTTCCGGGAGCCGATAACGTCGCCGCAATAGCGGGCCGCGAGCGCGTACGTTCCGAACAGCGCCGCGCTCCACATCAGGTCGCCCGCGAGCGAGTATTTCAGGAACGGCAGCGCCGCCACGAAGCACTCCAACAGCCCGGTGGGCGTATGGGGGAACCACGGGCCGAAGTACCAGTGAGCCAGATTCGTCGCGCCGAAGAAGAGCAGCGAATTGCCGACCGCGGCCGATCCGACCTTCAGCGGCGTCAGCGACCTCCGCAGCAGCCCGCGCCAGAGCACCGGCGCCACCAGCGCGACATAGACCGTAATCATCACGCCCGGCAGGTGCATGCCGAGGAACACATCCGTCGCGAGCATGACCGCGATCGGCAGGGCGACCGCGACCCACAGGCTCCCGAAGAAGAAGCCGGCGAACATCGCCGCCGCCGCGATCGGCGTGAAGTTCGGTGGATGCGGCAGGAACCGCGCCGTCACGCACAGTGCGACGAGAACCGCAAACACGGCGATGGAAACGGCAGTAGTACGCTTCACGGTGCTGCACTCCCCTTGCGGGCATCCGCGCCCGGCCACGGTTCATAGCTCCAGCGGAGCGTGTCGCCCGCATTCACCGCCGTGATGGCGGAACTTCGGCGACCCTTCTGGTCGTTTACGCTGAAAATCCAATTGCGATCGTCAACGCCGTTGGCGAATCCGTCGATCGACGTGACCAGCAACGTTTCGCCCGAACCGATCGCGGTGACCTGCGACGTCGGCCGCATCTCCGCGGCGACCTTCAGCACGTCGAATGCGGTGAAGCCGGCCCGCCACGAGATGTCATGATAACGCTTCTCGACGCCGTTGCCGTAGTCAATGACAACCCGAACGCCGGACCCCGAGGATGCCTGCGCCCCGGTTCCGTCCGACGCGCCGGCGAGCAGTCCGGCGGTCGCCACAGCGCAGGCGAACAGCCCGACCAAGATCGCCCGGCCGGAGGCCAACCGCCCTGACTGATTTCGGCTTCCGAGCATCCGTGGCGATAGTCTACCGCCCTGTGCGAGAAACGCCATGCGATCCGGACCGGTCGTAAACCCGAACGGCGCGAGGCCCGTCAGGCTGGGGCGGGGAGACTGAGAGTCCGTTGCCGGCCGCCCTGCTCGAAGAAGTGCACGCGCGACATGTCCACGTCCATGTCGATCGTCGAACCCTCGGCGACGCGTTCGCGCGCGTCGATCCGGCAGGTGACCGGTTCGCCGTGGAGCGTCGCGGCCCGCACGTCCATCCGGTCGCCCAGCGGCTCGACGACCGAAACGTTCACGCGAAGCCTCGCGCCCCCGTCCGGGGTCCGGGCGGGGCGCAGGTGCTCGGGGCGAATACCGATCGTCACAGGCTGTCCGACGTGCTGGGCCATGCGCTGCGCACAGGCGGGATCGAGCACGAAGCGGTTCGATCCTTCCTCAAACTCGATCTGCTCCTTCGAGCGTACCAGTCGCCCGTCCAGGAAATTCATGGGCGGCGTGCCCACGAAACCGGCCACGAAGCGATTTGCGGGGCGCTCGTAGACCGCGAATGGCGTGTCGTGCTGCTGAACGATGCCGTTCTTCATCACGACGACGCGATCGCCGAGGGTCATCGCCTCTTCCTGATCGTGCGTGACGTAGATCGTCGTGGTCTGCACACGGCGATGGAGCTTCTTGATCTCCGCCCGCATCTCGACGCGCAGCTTCGCGTCCAGATTCGAGAGCGGCTCGTCGAACAGGTACGCGGCCGGTTCGCGCACGATGGCCCGCCCGACGGCGACACGCTGGCGCTGCCCACCCGAGAGCGCCTTGGGGCGGCGCTTCAGCAGATCCGTGATCCCGAGCATTTCCGCGGCGTCCCGCACCCGACGGTCGATGTCCGATCGCTCCTCCCGCGCGGCGCGCCATCGACGCCGAGCGACCACGGCCGCGAGCGGGTTGTCCCACAGGGCGTGTCGACGGCGGAGCATCAGGCCAAAGGCCATGTTCCGGTAGACGGTCATGTGTGGGTAGAGGGCGTAATTCTGGAAGACCATGGCGATGTCGCGGTCTTTCGGCGCCACGTCGTTCACGACGCGCGGCCCGATGCGGATGACGCCGGATGTGATGTCTTCGAGGCCGGCCACCATGCGCAGCGTGGTGGACTTTCCGCAGCCGGATGGGCCTACGAGCACGACGAATTCGCGGTCTTCGATGCGCAGACTGACGCCATCCACCGCCTTGACGCCGCCGGCGTAGACCTTGGACACGCCGTCGAGAACGACTTCGGCCATGCGGTGATTCCTGCGTGAGGAAGAAGCGCTGCCCCGGAGGCGGCTGCGGCGCGGCGGCGCGCCTCGCGTGCGGGGCGGTTGTACGGACGGGGTCGATCACCGTCAAGGCAGGCGGGCGGGCGTCGGAGTCGGGCGGCGTCATCGGGAGCACTTCCCGCTCAAACGAAGATTTATCCAAACATTCTCCAAATTACTGAACGCCCCGCGGCGCGCGGACACATGGCGGCGGGCGCTCGCCGGCGCGTCGCAAAGTGCGGGAGTCGTTCGAGGAGCGTGATGATCGTTACATCAGTCTCCGTCGGATGTTACTGTAATCACAGAAACGCGGCGGCGCGCCACGACTCCGCGTGATTTTCGTCACAGCGCCCGATCGAAATTCGGCGTAGATTCAGTTGACTTTGCGATTCTGCGTGCGTAGCTTAGACCTGTTCCGCGTGGAGCAGAACACTCGTTCTGCACGTCTAGCGTCTAGACCGGAAGGAGGAGGTATGAGGCGCTACTGGTACCAAGGTTCGGTGCTGGCCGGCATTGTCGCCGGCCTGACCGGCGCGACAGCGTTCGGTCACACCATACCGCTCGGCAGCTCCGGTTGGGAAGCGATCATCGACGACTCGCTTGTCGGTCTCGTCGATCTCGCTGTCGACCAGGTGACGCCGGACGCGGTATACATCGAGAAGGCTGCGGAATTCACCCAGGGCCCGGGCCCGGGCGGTTTCCCGGCGATCTCGATCCTGTTCCGTCAGACGTCGCCCGACGCGGTGGGCTCGATCGTCATCAACGACGAGATCATCCAGAACAACACGGGCGTCGACTGGACGGATTTTCACTTCCTGCTGGTGGATGGTGGCGACGCGGTGTTCGACACGAACTCCGTCTTTGACACCTCGCCCTTCGACAACCAGTACTTTTCGCCGGATGCCACCGAGTTCTCGGTGGACGGGTTCGGCCTCGGCCCCGCTGGGACCGACGCCATCGTTCCCGACGGCGGCGTCTGGTTCCCGGGCAACGGCGCGTTCAATGGCGAGCTGATCATCAACGTGAATGTCGCGCCCTCGGCGCCCTTCACGTCGTTCACGCTCAAGGAGATTCCGACGCCGGAGCCGACCAGCCTCGTGCTGCTCGTGCTGGGCTCGGCTCTGCTCCGCCGCCGGTAGTTCGCAAGCTGCGAAGTAAATCCGCAGGAATGCGATCGGCCCGCCGCGCTCCAGACAAAGAGCGCGACGGGCCGGTTCTTTTCTTTCCCACGAATTCGTCGAGCGGCGACGAGCCGCAACGCGACCTGACCGGTCCGTTTGATCGCTTGAACCGCCGTTCGCTGAACTACTCGTCTCCGCCCAGCGCCGCCTTCAGCCCCGGCACGTGCTCCGCGCCCGCCGGCGCCTGAATGCTCGATCCCCGGAAATCATCGCCGATCGGCTCCGCCCGCCCGCCCAGGTGCTGAGCGAGAAACGCCTCGGCCACGGCGTAGAACGACATGCGATTCTCCGGTCGGGCGAATCCGTGCCCTTCGTCGGGATACAGCACGTACGTCACGGGAATAGCGCGACTGCGCATCGCCTCGACGATCTGGTCCGACTCGGCCTGCTTCACGCGCGGATCATTGGCGCCCTGCCCGATCAGCAGCGGGCGGACAATCTTCTGCACGTGCGTCAGCGGTGATCGCTCCATCAGGAACTTGCGGCCGTCCTCGGTCCGGTGGTCGCCGACGCGCTGCGTGAAAAGGTCGATCATCGGCGTCCAATACGGCGGAATCGAGTTGAGGAGCGTCACGAGGTTTGAGGGGCCCACGATATCGACGCCGCATGCGAACAGCTCGGGCGTCGACGTCAGGCCGACCAGCGTGGCGTAGCCTCCATAGCTTCCGCCCATGATCGCGACGCGCTTCGGATCGGCGATCTTCTGTTGGACCGCCCATTGCACCGCGTCGACAAGATCGTCGTGCATCCGTCCGGCCCATTCCAGGTTTCCGGCGTTGGCGAACGACTTGCCAAAGCCGGTCGAGCCGCGGAAGTTGACGCTAAGCACCGCATAGCCCCGGTTCGCCAGCCACTGATGCAGCGGGTTATATCCCCAGCCGTCGCGCGCCCACGGCCCGCCGTGAACCAGCAGCACCATCGGCAGCGCGTCGCGCCGCTGCAACGCGGACTCGCCGGCCGGCAGCGACAGGTAGCTCACCAGCGTCAGCCCGTCCCGAGCCGGGATCTGCACCGGCGTCATGGGCACGAGTGGCTGTCGATCCAGCGCGGAATGGCTGCTGAACAGCAGCGTCGCCTTGCGATCCGCACGGGAGTAGTGGTAGTACCGCGTGGGGCCGGCATCGCGCGAATAGGCGACCACCCACCGCGAATCATCCAGCGTGCGGCTCACGACGCTGACATCGCCGCTGTCAGCCGACTTCAGCACGTCGAGGTCGGCCTGAATCGCCGGGTCGAGCACCGTCCAGGTGGCACGCTCGTAGTCGAACGAAACGGCCTGGATCGTGTGCCGGGTCGGGTGCCGCAGCGTGCCGCTCGCATCGGCCTTCTCGTGCGCCGCGAGAGTCTGTGCCGGACCGCCGTCGATCGGCAGCGCCACCACCGCGGCGGTGTCGCGCCCGCGGCTGTCCGTCATGTAGAGCGTCGCGCCGGATTCGTCGAAGCCGATCGGCTGCGTCGTGAGCGTGTCTTCCGGCGCGATGTCGAGAAACGGCTTCCACGCGTCGTCGTCTCGGCGCAGCAGCTCCTGACCGCCGGTCTTGGTCATGCGCAGCCCGAATCGCACGTTGAACTTCTGGTCGGTGAGGAAGCCGACGAAACCCTCCATGTTCTCGGCGACCAGGCCCAACTCGCCCGTGCGGATGTTGACGCGATAGACATCGTGCAACTGCGGTGAACGCTTGTTGATCGCCAGCAGCACTTCCTCCGGAAACTCCGGACTGATTTCCTGCACGCGGGCCTGCACGTCGTCGAAGGGCGTCAGATCGCGTATCTCGCCGCTGTCGAGGTCTACGCAATAGATCCGCCAGTTCTCATCGCCGCCCTTGTCCTGTCGGTAAAGGATGTGCCGCCCTGTGTACGCCCAGAAATAGGAGCGGATGCCGCGGTGAGCCTCCTTCGTAACCGCTTTGGCGCTCGACAGATCGCCCGCAGGCGCGACCCACACGTTCAAGACACCGTCCACCGGCGCCAGATACGCCAACTGGCTGCCATCCACGCTCAACTGCGGCGCGATCCGATCCGGATTGCCAAACAGCACGCTGCGCGGAATCAACGCCGCCGCCGCCGCCGCGGACGGAGCCTGATCGGCCAGCGCAGGAGTGCTCCAGAGCGCCGCCGAGAGAAGCATCGCCGCGGAGACCCACGCGATGCCGCGAACCGCGCTCACCGCCCGCACCGGACACGAGCAAGTGTCACCGCGAGCGATCGCCGCCCCCGCGTTCCGGTTTCCGTTCTTGCATCTAATCATCGTGACGATCCCTCGTTCAGGTGCGCAGAATAACCCCGTGCTCCGGGCCGCGCCCGGTTGCCGGCGACGCGCGGCCGGACGCCGCGTAACCTGTCGCCTGGGAACATTGGGGACGAGCGAGCGATGGTAGGCTCGCCAAACAATCGCGTCCAACGTCCGAAAAGGCGAAACGCCCTTTCGCAAGGCTCGCGCCGACGCGCCGCGAGAACGCAATTGCATCGGCACGCCGCCGCGCGATAGACTCGACGCTCCTGTTCGGAAGCGGCCGTCCCATAGGGAAAGTACGGGTTCGGACGCGTCGCGACGACGACGCCTTTTGCAACTTCGACAATGTCACAGGAGCGATCCCATGCGCGCAATCGCGTTCATCCTCACGGTCGTCGCGGTTGCGAGCACGACGCTCGGCGGCGGCACGCTCTCGACGATGAACTCGTCGTTCGCTCCGCGCGGCGACGCGCTCTGCGACCCGGACGGCGTTCAGAGCAGCGGCGCCGTCTACCGCATCTGCATGCCACCGGAAGGAAGCTGGAACGGCGACCTGGTGCTGTTCGCGCACGGCTACGTCGACCCCAACGAACCGGTCGCAATCCCGGAAGACCAGCTCGGCCTCGGCGACGGTCCAACACTGCCCGAGATCGTGACCTCGCTGGGATACGCCTTCGCGGTGACCAGCTATCGTCAGAACGGCCTCGCGATCCTCGAAGGACTCGACGACTGTGTCGAATTGGTGGAACTCTTCGAGGCGACCTACGGTCCGGCCGACACGATCTACCTGACGGGCGCTTCGGAAGGCGGGCTGATCACCGCGCTCGGAATCGAGCGTCGTCCGGATGTGTTCGACGCCGGACTCTCGACCTGCGGCCCGATCGGCAGCTTCGCGCTGCAACTCGGATATTTTGCGAACATGCGCGCGACGTTCGACTATTTCTTCGACCTGATTCCCGGAGACGTGACCCTCGTGCCGGCCGAAGTCTACGCCAACTGGTACGACGTCTACCGGCCGCAGCTCGAGGCGGCGCTCGAAGCCGATCCGGCCGTGGCGGAGGAAATCATCCGCATCGCGCGCGGGCCGACCGATCCTGCCAACGTGGTCGGCACGCGCATCTCGACCATCGCCGGCGCCGTCGGCTACCACGTGCGGGCCTCGACCGACGCGACCGAGAAGCTCGGGGGAATTCCGATCGGCAACCGCGGAATCTGGTACCGCGGCGCGTCACAGCCGTTGCTCTTCAACCTCGGCATACAGCGCGTCGACGCCGACCCGGAGGCGGCCGCGAACGTGGCCGCGAATTACGAAACGTCCGGCGTGCCGCTGCGCCCGCTCATTGTGATGCACACCACCGGCGACGAAATCATCCCGTATTGGCAGGCGGTCTTCTACGCCATCAAGGCGCTCTTCGGCGGCGGGTCGCAGCCGTTCGCGAATCTTCCGGTGCAGCGATACGGCCACTGCGACTTCGAGATCGAGGAAGTGCTGGCGGGCTTCGCGATCCTGGTCTCTGTGACCGAGGGCGCCGAGCTGGTCGGCGTCGAAGAGCTGCTGGCGGGACCGGACGCCGTGCGGCGGTACCACGCGCTGCGCGAGGAATATCGCCGCCAGGTGGTGCAGCCCGGATCGGGCGCGGAAAATCGCCTGCCCGCAAGCGCCGGGCCTCGGTAGCTCCGCGGGGGGCTTTGCGCGCCGGCCGCTTCCGTCCGTTGCGTGTCGCCTGACGCGTCGCGCTCGACGAGCGCCGGGCGATACCGGCTTGCCGCGACCGCGGATTGCCGCCGGATCAACAGGTCGTTACGCTTCCGCCGGCTTTTTCGCGGGAGGCGCGCGACGTGCTCATCGCCAGCATCTGGCCGGGATTCGAAAGCGGCTGGACCGCCGCGTGGTTCTGGATCACGTCGCTGCTCTGCATCGTCTGGCTGCGGCGTCACATCGACCTGAACCGCGGCGCCGGACCGGAGCTGAGGCCCGACGAGCCCGGACCGCAGGCGTCCGAGCTTCCGAAGCTTTCCGTGCTCGTCGCCGCGAAGGACGAAGAGCGGAACATCGGTCGGTGCGTCGCGGGGCTGCTCGCTCAGGACTATCCGAATTTCGAGTTGATCGTCATCAACGACCGCAGCAGCGATCGCACCGGCGCGATCCTCGACGAGTTCGCCCGCCGGGATCCGCGCATGCGGGCTGTCCACGTCACGGAGCTGCGCGAGGGCTGGTTCGGCAAGAACAACGCCATGCGCGAAGGCACCGCGCTGGCGACCGGCCGCTGGCTCTGCTACTCGGATGCCGACTGCGCCTACGACTCGCCTGCCTTGCTCAGCTCGGCGGTGCGATTCGCGATCCGCGAGCGGGTGGAGTTTCTCTCCGCGCTGCCGGACCTGGAGGTGGGCTCGCTCTGGGAGCGGATCGTCCAGCCGGTGGCGGGCGCGATCATGGTGTTCTGGTTTCCGCCGCATCGCGTGAATGATCCGAAAGCGCCGCATGCCTATGCGAATGGCGCGTTCATGCTGCTGTCGCGCGAGGCGTACGAGAAGCTCGGCGGGCACGAGCCTGTGCGGGCGACCCTGAACGAGGACATGCACCTGGCGCGCCGCGCGAAGAAGCTCGGCGTTCGGCTGCGCGTGATCCGGGCCGGCGGGCAGTTTCGCGTGCGGATGTACGTCGGCTTCGCACAGGTGTGGCGCGGCTGGAGCCGGATTTTCTACGGCTGCCTGGGCACGCTCCCGCGCCTGCTGGCGAGCGTGGCGATGCTGTCGATCTTCAGCGTGTCGCCCTATGTGACGCTGCTGCTGGCGCCGCTCGCGCCGGAGCGTGGCGGATGGTTGGCGCTGGCGGCGGCGGGGGCGATCGTTTCGCAGCAGTCGATCCTCTGGCGGTTCTATGCGCTGACGCGCAACCCGCCCGCCTGGGCGTTGACGTATCCGATCGGCGCGGCGCTCTGCCTGGGGATGACGGTGGACGCGATGCGGCGGCTCGGCGGGCGCGCGTCGACGACGTGGCGCGGCACGACGTATCGGGGCGGTGCCCAAACGAATCCCGAATCGGCATAACCACGGAAGTTTTTTCTGCGTGCGGCTCTGGCGGGCCAGCCGCAACCGGTTGCGCGGCGTGAATCCACAACATCTGGGGTATTCGACGCCCTCGTCCGCCAGTCGATGCAGCCGTGGCGAACTGAATCCCCGCCCACCGCGCTTGACACCCGAACTTAGTTAGGTTATTATTCGTGTGTCGCGTTTGAGGCCGGGTTCATCCTGGCACTGGAGAACAGCGCAAAGGAGTGCGCCGTGACACCGATTCGCACCGACGGACGAGGGCTGTGCATACTGGGGCCCGGAGGGGACTTCAGTCAGGAAGTGCGCAGTACCGGCGAAGGCCTGCTCCAGCTTCGACAAGCCCCCCTTTCTGATGAGCAGGTAAGCGGCCTGGTGGCGATGCTTCAGCGTCGTTCGGCGGGCATCTGCGCCGAGATCGCGTTGGACGCCGAACGGCGGGAGCAGCGTGGTCTCGCGTCGCTGCTGGCCCGATCGAATCAGCCGCCGGTGCTGCTGGGATCGCTGAGCGCGTTCCTTGCGGAGGAGCCTTTGCATGAATCGAACCGGTCCGACCAATCGAAAACGCCCCTCTCCGCTCACGCCCAAGCAGCTGCGCGTGCTGACGTACATTCGCGACTACACGCGCGCGAACGGATACGCCCCCACGATGCAGGAGCTCGCGGACCAGTACGGCGTGAGCAAGGTGACCGTCTTCGAGCACATCGCCGCCCTTCAGAAGAAGGGGTTCCTGCGTCGCTCGCGGCACAAGGCACGCTCTTTGCGACTTAACGACGGGTACGACTTCCCGGACGAGCGTCCCACGCGTCTTCCGCTCGTCGGGAAGATCGCCGCCGGCGTGCCGATCGAAGCCGTCGAGAATCGCGAAGTGCTCGATCTGGAGGAGATGTTCGTCTCCCCGCACGGCAGCTTCGTGCTGCGCGTCCGTGGTGACAGCATGATCGGCGACAACATCTGCGACGGCGACTACGTCATCTGCGAGCGTCGTAACACCGCCCGCGACGGCGAGATGGTCGTCGCGCTGGTCGGCGGCGAAGAGGCCACGCTGAAGCGCTTCTACAAGACGTCCAGCGGTGTGCGGCTTCAGCCGGCCAACCCGGCCTACGAGCCGATCCTCTCGCGCGACGTGCAGGTGCAGGGGGTCGTGGTGGGCGTGCTGCGGCGTTATTGACCGGCGTTCCGCCGAGCGGTTTCACGTCCCGCCCGCGCCTGGTCTCGCTCTCACGGTTCTAATGCCTGGCGCTATCTCGTGTTCCGCTGCGCGTAGCGTCCGAGAACGACGAGCGAGAGCGGGCGGGCCCAGCGGCGCAGGCCGGGCTCGCGGGCGAACGCTGTCCAGACGGCGTCGATCGCGGCGGGTGCCAGAATGCCCGTCGCTTTCAGCGCGCGCAGCCCCTGCTCGCACAAATCGCGGAGCGGTCCGACCATCCACTGCCCGATCGGCAACGTGAAGCCTCGCTTACGCTGCTCCAGCAGCGACGCGGGCAGCAGGTCGCCGAATGCGGCTCGCAGAAGGTGTTTTCCGGGCTGTCCGTGCGGCGCGCGGATCTCGCCCGGAATGGCGTGGCACAGATCGAGCATGCGGCGATCGAGCATCGGCACGCGGATCTCCAGGCTGTGCGCCATGCCATTCGCATCGCTGTCGCGAAGCAGCATGTTGCCCATGTAGACGCGCGTTTCCAGTCGAGAAAGCGCGGCGATCACGTCCTCGCCGTCGCTGCCGACGCCCTCGAGCAGCGCTTCCGGCACGAACTCGGGCGTCAGCCCGGAGGGCGGCTGGCGCAGCCCGAGCGCCGCAAGTTCGCCGTTCGACAGCGTCCGACGGCACTGGAGGAAGAGCGACAGCGTGTCGCCCGCGCCGCCCGCCATCGCCGCGGCCTTCTCGCGCACGGCCTGCGGCTGCCACGCGGTGGCGACGCGCGCCGCGACGCGACGCAGCGCTCCCGGGGCCCAGCCCAAGCGGCGGAGGTGTCGCTGGGCGCGCGGCACGATGCGGAAGCTCTTGTACCCGCCGAGCAGCTCGTCGCCGCCCAGGCCGGATAGCGCGACGACGATTCCCTCGGCCCGCACGGCCTTCGAGATGATGTACGTGTTCAGTCCGTCGGCCGAGGGCTGATCGAGCGCGTCGAGCCACTCGGCGCAGGCGGCGAGCGCCTGCGGTCCGCTGATCTGAAGGTTGGTATGTTGCGCGCCGATGCGGCGAGCGGTTTCCGACGCGAGCGTCGACTCGCTGAACTGCGGCTGATCGGCAAAGTCCACGGTGAAGGTGCGCAGGCGATCGGTGTGGCGGGCCGCCAGCGTCGCGATCAGCGTGCTGTCCAGACCGGACGAAAGAAACACGCCCACGGGCACGTCGCTGATGAGGTGGTCGGCGGACGCCGCCTCCAGCGTGCTGCGCAGCCGCTCGACCGCGTCCCGCCCGGAGATCGAGCGGTCGATCTCCGGGAAACTCCAGCTTCGCGCCGCCGGTTGGGGCGGGCGTTGCGGCGCGCGCCGCGCGTCGATGCGAATCGCCGCGCCGCCCGGCGCCGCTTCGATGCCTTCGAAGATCGTGAACGGTTCGTGCACCGCCCCGTACGCCAGCACACCGGCCACTCCGCGGCGGTCGAGCTTCGCATCGATCAGGCCGGACGCGGCCAGTGCGCGCACTTCACTGGCGAAGATCAGGGCATTCGGCCGCCAGGCGAGGTAGAGCGGCTTGATTCCGACCGGGTCGCGCGCCAGCAAGAGGCTTTCATTGAGGCGATCGAACCACGCCAGCGCGAACATGCCTTCGAGGCGGTCGAGGAACGCATCGCCATGCCTGCGCAATCCTTCGAGCAGCACTTCGGTGTCGCCACAACCGGCGAAGCGGGCGCCGTCGCGCTCCAGTTCCTGTCGCAGCCGGCGAAAGTTGTAAATCTCGCCGTTAAAGACGATCAGGTCGCCGAATTCGGCGTGCCGCATCGGCTGATGTCCGGCCGGCGAAAGATCGAGGATGGAGAGCCGACGGTGCCCCAGCCCCAGCCAGCATTCGCCGACGGGCAGGAATTCGACGCCCTGGTCGTCCGGCCCGCGGTGACGCTGGGCCTCGACCATCGGCGGAAGCGCCGAGCGGACCACGTCCTCGCGCGTCGACAGCACTCCCGCGATTCCGCACACCGTTTCTTCTCCTCACACCGCCGCCGGGGCTGACGCGGGAACCGCTTTGCGGCCGGCCGCGACTTCGAGAAGTTCACACATCCGCGCCGCCGAGACGGTCCATCGGAACAACCCGATGCGCTCCAACCCGCGGGCGATCAGCCGTTCGCGCAGCTCGCGGTCGTCGCGCAGCCGCATCGCCGCATCGGCAAACTGCTCGGCGTTTCCCGGGTCGACGAGGATGCCCGCGTCGCCGACCACTTCCGGGATGGCCGTACAGTCGCACGCGATGACTGGACAGCGGCGGGCCATGGCCTCGAGCGGCGGGTTGCCGAAGCCTTCCAACACGCTGGTGAACATCAGGCACAGCGCGCGGCGCGCGAAGGGCTCCATCTGCTTATGGCTCAAGTACCCCAGCGGTTCAATGCGGTCCCACAGGTTCATCGTTTCCGCCTGGCGGCGCAGCTCGGACCAGTCGCCCGCGCCGGCCAGCCACACGCGCCACGGCGCCCCCGGCTCGCGGCGACACAGGATTTCCATCGCGCGCAGCAGCGTTGGATTGTCTTTGTGCGACGCGGGCGAGGTGATCGCGAGAATCTGCGGCAGGCCGTCCCACTCGCTGCGGCCGCGCTGAGCGTCGTCGATCAGGTCGCGGTTGAGACCGTTATAGACGACGAAGTTTCTGGGCGCGGAGGCGGGCTCGAACTTCTCCGCCTCGCGGCGCAGAAAATCCGAGATGTACGCGTTGCAGGCGCTGTGGCGCAGCGCGCGGCGCGCCGCCAGATCCTTAAGCGTCTCGTCGATGGCCAGCGCTCGAAGCCGCTTCCAGACGCCGCGGTGCTGGAAGCGCTTCAGGTTGCGATGGTGCACCAGTTGCGGCACGCGGCAGCGGCCGACGGCGCTTTGCGTGGTCATGACCACGTCGGCGCCGGTGCGTTCGACGCGCCGCGCCAGCGACCACTGCTGAAGGAGGAAGTGTCGGGCGGAGCCGGCCCCGACCGCGAACGGCTCGACGGCGATGTCCGGGCGAACGGCGCGCACGTCGGACAGCACCTTGGCGCGCGAGGCGAACACCGTAATCTTCAGCGGCGAGCCGATCTCGCGCCAGGCCTGCAGGTATCCGAGCAGACCGTTCAGCCCGCCGCCCGGCGCAATGGAGACCGCGTTGATCGCGAGCTTCAGCACGACCGGTCCGCCGGATCAGGCACGTGACGGCTCCAGGCGGCGCGCCGCGCTGCTTTCGAGCAGGTCGGCGATCTCCGGCGTGACGGCCGCAACGTCGAAACGATCCGCCACGTACCGGGTGAGCACTTCCTCGCCCGGCGGCCTCAGCCTTCCGGCGACAAAGTCCTCGATTCGGGAGCGCATCGCGCCGACGTCGCCTGCCGGCACGATGAAATCGGGCAGCACCGGGCGCATCGTTTCCGGGATCGCAGCCGCGTCGGTGCTGAGCACCGGACAGCCGTACGAGAGGGCTTCGATGGTGATCAGCCCGAAGCACTCGAGGGCGCGCGTCGGCAGCAGGAACAGGTCGGTGGCCTGGTAGGCCAGGGCGAGGTCGGCGTCACTCAGCCGGCCGGTGAATCGAATGCCGTCGCCGCAGCCCAGCTCGGCCGCAATCCGCTCGAACTTCGGCCGCAGCGGACCGTCTCCGCCGACGGCGAAGAACGCCTTGCCGGCGGTCAGCAGCGGGGCGGCGGCGCGGATCGCGTCGTCGATGCCGTAGCGCGGGCCGTGAATGCGAACCGTGAACAGCGCCGGGCGATCGGTCGGCCAGCCCAGGCGTCGCTTGGCGTCTTCGCGGGGGACGCTTCGGTGCATTCCGGGGCGTCGCCAATGCGGGATGACGCGGACCTTGCGGCCCATGCCGTAGAGCTCTTCGATCCGATCGCGCGTGAACTCGGAAAGGGTCTGAATCTGCTGGCACGCTTCGAGCACGCGGCGCTCCTGGCGGGCGAGCGCGCCCTGTCCCAGCAGGAGCTTGACGCGACCGGCGACGCCCTGCGTCGCCCAGTTGATGCGCTGCTCAAGTACGGTCGGCGAGTGCATGGTGTAGACGCGTCGGGCCACGTCCGGCAGGGCGCGCAGCGCGCCGTCGGCGGTGATGGGCGTGTGGCCGTGCAGGATGTCCCAGGGCTCGCCGCCAAAGACCTGGCGCGCGGCGGACTCGGCCGCCCGGGCGGTCTCAGTAAGCCGGGCAGGGTGCAGCGCGTGCAGGCGTGGGCGGGTGTATCGCGCGACTCGGACGCCGTCGATCGTCTCGACTTCGGGCGCGTCGGGACGGGCGTGCTCGCGCATGGCAAGGAACCCGACCGAGTGCCCTCGGTCGCGCATCAGCAGCGCGATGTCCCACGCGACGCGCGCCATCCCGCCCGGACGGTCCGGGAAGAGCATGTCGCATGCGACGAGATAGTTCACGCGGGCCTCCAGGCGCGCGGGAGCGGGGGAGCGGCAGCGGATTGCCGTGGCGCGCGGACAAGCGGGCCGACCATGAGCACGTAAAGAACGGCGGCGATGGCGAGCCGCCAGTTGAGCCACCGGGTCTGGCTGATGATGTCCAGGTTCTGCGCCCAGACGAGCGCCATCGCGACCATGGAGAAGAAGAAGATCGCCATGTATCCGGAACGGCGTGCCATCGCGGCGATGAGGTGCGAGAGAAGGACGTGCAGGACCGCAACCGCGACGCTGCCGGCCAAGAGCGGCGGCCAGCCGCCCAGCATCCACAGGCTTCCGAGGAAGGACAGCTCGACCGACGTGACGTCGGTGATGTTGAAGTCGTAGGCGCGCAGCCGCTCGGGCGAGGAGTAGTAAGCCGGCGTGGCGACGAGCTTGCCGGGGAGCTGGCGCAGAAAGAACTCCTTGATGAACGGACCGACGCTGAAGTCCACGTATGTGTAGGAATCGGGCACGAGCGTGAGGATGGTGTGTCCGGCGGTCCAGAACAGCCGGCCGAAGGTCTTGGCGAACGGCGAGGTGCGGGCGGCGACTTCCTGCCACTGACTCAGCGCTTCGACGCGGGCGGAGAGGTCTCCGAAGCCGATGCCCTTGAGCACGGTCCGGGTGGTGTCGCCGATGACGACGATGGCGAGGAACGCGACGGTCCCGACGATCATTGACATGAACTTGCGCTGCTGGCTGACGCCGCTGAGCAGGAGATATCCCAGGGTGAACATCGCCAGGGGCATGGCGGCGTCGCCGCGCGCGTTGCCGAGCACGTTGAAGCCGGCGATCGCGGCCAGGAACACCAGCGTGATGACCTTCAGCGGGAACCCGATGTGCGCGAACATCGCGCCGACCGTGAGCGGCAGCGCGGCGAGATAGAGATTCGCGCCGTTGGCGACGTATTCGAGCGGTCCGGGCAGTCCGACGGCCTTGTTGACCGCGTTCAGCAGCAGCCCGGGAACGAACAGGGCCATCGCCGCGAGCGCGAAGCGCGTCGCCTCGCGCGGGGCGGCACGATACTCCGAGAGTTTCATGCGGCGCGATGCGAACGTGCTGAACGTGCCGAGGTAGATCAGCAGAAAGACGAACACTTTCAACTGCAACCCCGCGTTGCCGTGCAGCATGAGGCGCTCGTCGTTGACCGTCTTATACGTCATCTCCGGCAGGAACGCGGCGAAGTAAATGGTTCCCAGCACCCAGCCCACGCCCAGCCATAGCAGGAACAACACCGGGATCAGCCCTTGGAGCGTGCCCTGCTTCAGGAACCGAATCGCCGCGACGCCGATGATGAGCGCGTTCGCATACGCCAGCAGCCCGGCCGACCACGCGTCCTGCGGCGCCAGCCCGAGAATCACGAACGGAATGACGCTCAACGCGATGGTCGCAGGTCGCGTGAACCAGCGCGGACGCTGCCCGACGGCCTGAAGCCGATCGCCGGGATGGCGCGCGTGGATCGGTCGGCTGGCCATGAACCCGCTCCCTGAATGCTGCTTCCGCGTGTGTGGTCAAACCGCGGCCGGCGACGCTGACAGCGCGGCGCGAATCTGCTCGACCACCTGCCGGATTCGATCCTGATAACTGTATCCGCTCTCCATCGCGCGGCGGTGCCCGGCCTCGGCGATCCGCCGACGAGCCTCGTCGTTCTTCACGTAAAAGCGGAGCTTGTCTTGCAGCTCCTGCCTGGAATCGAAGAACTCCGCCTCGCGCCCTTCCTCGAACAGCTCCTGATGCTCTTCCGTGCGCTCCGCCAGCATGAATGTTCCGGCGGCGGGAATCTCCATGGAGCGCGTCGTGGCCCGGTCGGGCGCCAGGCGCGTGAGCAGTCCCAGCCCGATCTTGGCGCACTTCAGCGCCTTGACGTAGTCCTCGTGCCAGACGCCCGGACCGCGCCAGACCTTCTGAAGCCACGGACGGTCGGGCAAGACGCGCTGCCATTTGCCCCAGATCGCCGCGTTCGGCACGGCTTCGACCGCGGCCTGCGTCTGCTCGACGTAGTGCGGTTCGCAGTGTCCGACGAAAACAAGGTCGCAGTCGAACCGGGCGTGGTCCTCGGCTCTGACTTCGACCGGTCGAAAGATGCCGCGGCTGAAGGCGGTGCACGACCAGATGACGTGCCGCGCGCCGTGCTCGCGGTAGAGGTCCAGCTCGTAGCGCTTATTCGTGACCAGGAAGTCGTACAGCGGCAGACATCGCATGAAGTGTCGCGTGCGGTGAAACGTGATCGCCGGGTCGGGCGTGTAGTGGATGAGCGTCGCACGGCACGCTTCCCGGAAGCGCAGCAGCGTCTCGGGATAGATCCAGATGCCTTTGTCCACCCACAACCAATCACAGCCGCCGCGACACAGCTCGGCGAGATCCCGGTTCATCGCCGCGACGCTGGGGCCGGCGCGCAGGCGATGCTCGATCACGCGCTGCCAGCGCGGCGCGTTGAAGTAGTACGGCCGCATGTCGAGCGGCGTGACCTCGTGACCCAGCTCGATCAGCGACTCCATACGCTCGCGGCACGTGCCGCCGCGCTGAAGGTCGCCGGCGTAGACGATCTTGAGCGGCGGCAAGTCGGACGGCGTCATTTCCCGTTCCCGGCGGATCGCATGAAAGTCCCGCAGGATAGCGGGCAACCGCACGTCTCGCGACGAGCCGCGCGACAAACCGGCAGCGCAGCCCGAACGCTTCGAAGTAATCCTGCTATCGGAGCTTACGACGCGGACGCTTGACGGTGCGGCTCGGGACGTCGCGCTGCCGCCGTCGGCCGGACCGGACGATGGGACGCGGACCACGCCGCGGTGTTCGGTCGGCGGGAGCGGCGGGCGGACTGTGCGCCGTCTCTCGTAACCACAATACAGCAAATGGTTAACACGTCGAGCCGCTCTGGTCGCGAGCGGTGGGTCGCGCGGATCGGACGATTCGCCGCCGTCGTCCCCGGTCGGAACGGTCTGCGTGCGCGTTCGGCGGTGCGACGCGGCGAACGCCTGATGCGAACGGGAGCATCCGGTCGGTCCTTCCCGCAGCGGCGCGGATGCGCAACAATTTGGGGCGAGACGCACAGGTTTCGGCGCTCGGCGCGGGTTGCCGGGCGCGGCCGAATCGGACCTTCAGGGGGAAAGCGGCGGGCGCGACGCTCGCCGCGATGAAGGAGTTCGTATGAGTTCGAGACGATCCTGGGCTGAGCCGTGGAAAGTGAAGATGGTCGAGCACTTGCGAACGACCACGCGCGAGGAGCGCGAAAAGGCGATCGCGGAGGCCGGCTTCAACACGTTTCTGCTTCCGAGCCGAATGGTGTACATCGATCTGCTGACCGACTCCGGCACGTCCGCGATGAGCGACGCGCAGTGGGCCGGCATGATGCGCGGCGACGAGGCGTACGCCGGCTCGGAGAACTTCTATCGGCTGGAACGCGCGGTGCGGCAGTTCTACGGCTATCGGCATCTGATCCCCACGCACCAGGGGCGCGGCGCCGAGCACATTCTGAGCCAGCTCTGCATTCGCGAAGGCGACTTCGTGCCGGGGAACATGTACTTCACCACGACCAAGGCGCACCAGGAGCTGGCCGGCGGGCGATTTGAAGACGTCATCATCGACGAGGCGCACGACCCCGACAGCGAGCACCCGTTCAAGGGCAACGTCGATCTCGGCAAGCTGCAGCGCCTGATCGACCGGGTCGGCGCGAAACGCATCGCGTACCTGTCCCTGGAGACCAACGTGAACATGGCCGGCGGGCAACCGTGCAGCCTGGAGAACATCCGGGCCACGTGCGAGCTGTGTCGCCGCCATGGGATCCGCGTCTTTCTGGACGCCACGCGCGCGATCGAGAACTGCTATTTCATTCAGCAACGCGAGAAGGGTCAGTCGAATCGGACGCTGGCCGAGATTCTTCGCGACATCTGCGACTGCACCGACGGCTGCACCATGTCCGCCAAGAAGGACGCGCTGGTCAACATCGGCGGGTTTCTCGCCGTCAACGACGACGCGCTGGCGGAGCGGGCCCGAAACATGGTCGTCGTGTTCGAGGGGCTGCACACCTACGGGGGGTTGGCCGGCCGCGACATGGAGGCGATGGCGATCGGAATCGAAGAGTCGGTGCAGTGGGATCACATGCACGCCCGGATCGGGCAGGTCGAGTACCTGGGGCACAAGCTGCTCGAGGCGGGCGTGCCGGTCGTCCGGCCGATCGGTGGGCACGGCGTGTTTCTGAACGCGGCCCGCTTCCTTCCGCACATCCCACGCGAGCACTTTCCCGCGCAGGCGTTGTCGGCGGCGCTTTACGAGGACTCCGGGGTTCGCGCCATGGAGCGCGGGGCGGTGTCGGCCGGGCGCGATTCCGCGACCGGCGAGAACCACTATCCCAAGCTCGAGCTGGTTCGCCTGACGATTCCGCGCCGCGTCTACACGCAGGCGCATATGGACGTGACGGCCGAGTCGGTCATCGCCCTGCTCCAGCAGCGCGATCGGATCGTCGGGCTGCGATTCACCTACGAGCCGAAGCACCTGCGCTTCTTCCAGGCCCGATTTGAGCCGGTTCGCGGTGATCGGGTGTTTTCCGGCTGAGCTGCCGGCGGCGCGATGCCGGGGCTTGGCGCGCCTTTCGTGTGAACTGCTGCCGCGGCGAGCGTTGTTTCCGTTCGGAAACCGGCCGGGGTGGCGTCGCTGTGGGAAGGAGAGCCGATGACGCGTCGATGGTTCGCCGTGAGCTGGTGCGCGCTGGCCGCGGGCCTGGCGCTCGCCGCGCAGGATTCACAGCCCGCGGATGAAGAGATTCTGGCTCCCGGGCGCGACATGCTCGCGCTTTTCTACGAGAACAAGACCGACGAGCTCTGGGGGCACTTCGAGGGCTCGATGCGCGACGCGCTGGGCAGCGCGGACAAGCTGGCCGAGTTCCGCGCCCAGGTGGCCGACCAGTTGGGCGCCGAAACGCAGATCATCAGCGAGCGGACGCAACGCCTGCCGACTGCGCGCGTGTACATCCGCCTTGCAAGATTCGAGAAGTTCCCGGGACCGATCGAGGTGATGTTCTCGCTGTCGGCCGAAGATTCGGTGAACGGCTTCTATATTCGCCCGCAGCGCAAGGAAGCCGACACGCCGCACCTCGCCTACGAGACCAAGACGGCGCTGCGCCTGCCGTTCGACGGCGCGTGGCACGTGTTCTGGGGCGGGCGCACGATCGATCAGAATTACCACACGGTGGCGCGCGACCAGCGCTTCGCCTATGACATCCTGATCCTGGAGGACGGCGTCAGCCACACCGGCGACGGAAAGTCCAACGAGCAGTATCACTGCTTCGGAAAGCCCCTGCTGGCGCCGGGCGCGGGCGACGTCTTCGCGGCCCAAGACGGAATCCCCGATTGCGTTCCGGGGCAGCCGAACCCGGCCCGGCCGCTCGGCAACCACGTCATCCTCGATCACGGCAACGGCGAATTCTCGTTTCTCGCGCACCTCAAGCAGGGCACGGTGCGCGTCCGCGCCGGGCAGCGCGTGGCGGCAGGCGATGTGCTGGGTCTCTGCGGAAACAGCGGCAATTCCACCGAGCCGCACCTGCACTATCACCTACAGACGACCGGGACGTTCCAGGGCGGCGAGGGGCTTCCTGCGCAGTTCACGGACTACATCGCCGACGGAAAGCCGGTCTCGCGCGGCGAACCGGTGCGCGGACAGACAGTGCAAAGCAGGGCCGATACGCCCGGGCCGGCCGCCTCGCAGCCGAGCGGCTCGCGCCCGTAGGAAGGCATCAGAGAAGCTCGACACGCCCGCGTCCGCGCCGGATCTTCCCGATGCGGACGGACGGTTGGCCGCTGCGCTCCAAGATCCGCATGACCACGTCGGCCGATCGTGGCCGGACCGCCATCACGAATCCGATGCCCATGTTGAACACGTCGTACATCTCGTCTTCAGCGATTCCCTGCGCCTCGAGCAGGCCGAAGATCGGCGGAATCGGCCACGACCCGCGATGAATCACCGCGTCGCAGTTCGCCGGGAGCATGCGCGGCACGTTTCCCGGCAGCCCGCCGCCGGTGATGTGGGCCATCGCCGTAACGGTCTGGCGCGCGCGGTAGTGGCTCAGCACGGCCAGCACCGGCTTGACGTAGATGCACGTCGGCCGCAGCAGGGCGTCTGCCAGCGGTTCTCCGAGCGAGCGCACGGGATCGTCGAGCCGCAGGCGCGCGGTCTTCAGCAGCGCGTGCCGCACGAGCGCGTAGCCGTTGGAGTGAATCCCGCTGGACGGCAGACCGATCAGGACGTCGCCCGGGCGGACGCGCGCGGGCCGGATCATCCGCTTGCGTTCGACGACGCCGACCGCGAAGCCCGCCAGGTCGAAGTGATTCGGCTGGTACAGTTCGGGCATCTCGGCCGTCTCGCCGCCGAGCAGCGCGCAGCCGGCCTGCTGGCAGCCGTCGGCGACGCCTTCGACCAGTTGCTCGGCGACCGGCGGCTCGAGACGGTGCAGCGCCAGGTAGTCGAGAAAGAACAGCGGCTCGGCGCCGCACGTGAGCATGTCGTTCACGCTCATGGCGACGAGGTCGATGCCGACGGACCGATAACGCCGGGTCTCGGCCGCGATCAGCACTTTGCTGCCGACGCCGTCGGTGCAGGCGACCAGCACGGGGTCGCGGAAGTTGCGCGCGAACAGACGCTCGTCGTAATCGAGCCGGAAGAGTCCTGCGAACCCGCCATGCGCCGCGAGCACGCGCGGGCCGTACGTGCGCCGGACGATGGGACCGATGCGGTCTTCCATCTGGTCGGCGGCATCGAGCCGCACGCCGGCGTCGCGGTATCGCAGCGTCGGTCTTTTCGCCACGGGGAACTCCGCAGGCGCGCGCCGTCTCGCCGGGCGGCGCGTCGGGACGCGCGACGGTGATAGCCGAAACCGGGCGTGCGTTCCAGCCTTGTGCGCGGCGCGTCGGACGCCGCGGCGCCCGGGTTGCAGGACCGGATTCTTTGCCCGACAATCGCTGTGCTTCGAACAATCACGCAGAGGGGACTGAGCATCCATGGCGACGATGGCGCAGCGGCTGGCCGATTGGGCGCAGGCGATTCGGTTTGAAAGCCTCGATCGGTCGGTGGTTCACGAGGTGAAGCGGCGCGTGCTCGACTCGATCGGCACCGCGCTGGGGGCGTGGCAATCCCGACCGGCGAAGGTGACGCGCGAGATGGCGCTGAGCGTCCCGGTGCAGGGGGGCGCCAGCGTGCTGGGCTCGAAGCGACGCACGACGCCCGACCTGGCCGCGTTCACAAACGGGGCGCTGGTTCGCTACCTGGACTTCAATGACACGTACCTGAGCCTTGAGCCGGCGCATCCCAGCGACAACATTCCGGCGTGCTGGGCGGCCGGCCAGGTCGGCGGATCGAGCGGGCGCGACATCATCACGGCCATCGCGCTGGCCTATGAAGTGCAGTGCCGCCTGTGCGACGCGGCGTCGCTTCGCAAGCACGGCTGGGATCACGTCGTGTACGGCGCGCTGTCTTCCTCGCTGGCGGCGGCGAAGCTGATGCGGCTGTCGGCGTCGCAGATGGTGCACACGCTGGGGCTGGCGGGCGTGTGCAACTTCGCCACGCGGCAGACGCGCACCGGTCAGATATCGGATTGGAAGGCGTGCGCATTTTCGAACGCGGCCCGCAACGGCGTCTTCGCCGCGAATCTGGCGCGGATGGGCATGACCGGCCCGAACGAAATCTTCGAAGGCCCCAAGGGGCTCTTCAAAATGGTGACCGGCCCGTTCGATCTGAAATGGTCGGCCTCGCCGGACGACTGGATGATCCGCAGGACGTATATCAAGTTCTGGCCGGCCGAGTATCACTCGCAGTCGGCGATCGACGCCGCGCTCCAGCTTCGACCCGAGGTGGGCGGACTGGACAAGATCGACTCGATCACGATCGAGAGCTTCGAGGCCGCGGTCAGCATCATCGGCAGCGAGCCGGAGAAGTGGCGTCCGACCAGCCGCGAGACCGCCGATCACAGCATGCCGTTCTGCGTGGTCATGGCGCTTCGCGACGGCGACGTGACGCGCGCCTCGTTCACCGACGCGAACGTGCGCGACGCGCAGGTTCACGCGCTGCTCGACCGCGTCAAGATCGTCGAGACCGAGGAGTGCAATCGCGGCTATCCCGACGGCATTCCGAACAACCTCGTCATCCGCACGCGCGACGGCCGCACGCTGAGCAAAAAGGTGACATACCCGCGCGGTCACGCCGGCAACCCGATGACCGACGACGAGGTGTTCCGGAAGTTCCGCGCGCTGGCTTCCGGCGTCGTCAGCGACGCGACCGCGCAGCGGATCATCGATCAGGCAATGTCGCTGGAGCAGGCGAGCGACGTGTCGCCGCTGCTCGAGTTCGACGTAAACGGCTGAGCGGGCGCGACGCGCGGCCGGCTGTCACCGGGGGGAACCGGGGGCCAGGTCGCCCGCGCGGAGTTGCGGAGCACGAACATGCCAGAGACGGCACAACTCGTCTTTCGCGGAAAGACGTACAACCTGCCCGTGGTCGTCGGAACCGAGAACGAAATCGCGGTGGACATCAGCTCGCTTCGCAGCGAAAGCGGACTGATCACGCTGGACGAAGGCTACGGCAACACCGGCGCGTGCCAGAGCGCGATCACCTTCATTGACGGCGAGAAGGGCATTCTGCGTCACCGCGGCTATGCCATCGAGGACCTGGCCGAGCACAGCACGTTCGTCGAGACCGCCTATCTCGTCATCTTCGGCGAACTACCAAGCAGCGATCAGCTCGACGAATTCCGCACTATGCTGACCGAGTACATGTACATCCACGAGGATCTGAAGCACTTTTTCGCCGGATTCCCCGCCACCGCCCACCCGATGGCGATCCTCTCGGCGATGGTCACCGCCGCCGGCTGCTTCACGACCCACGCCACCCGCCCGGAAGACGACGAGAGCTTTCTCCAAACCGCCGCCCGCATCATCAGCCGCGTCCGCACGATCGCGGCCGCCAGCTACAAGAAGTCGATCGGACATCCGATCATCTATCCTCGGCCGGACCTTTCGTATCCCGGCAACTTCCTGCACATGATGTTCAGCCGCCCGAACATGCCGCACGAGCCCGATCCGGACGTGGTGCGCGCCCTGGACCAGCTCTTCATTCTGCACTGCGACCACGAGCAGAACTGCTCGACCTCGACCGTGCGCATGGTGGGTTCGAGCCAGGCGAGCCTGTACGCGTCGGTCTCGTCCGGCGTCAGCGCGCTGTGGGGTCCGCTGCACGGCGGCGCGAACCAGGAAGTCCTGGCGATGCTCCAGGAGATTCACGAGAGCGGCGAGCCGGTGGACAAGTTCCTGCACCGCGCGCGCGACAAGGCCGGGCACGCGCGCCTCATGGGCTTCGGTCACCGCGTCTATAAGAACTACGACCCGCGCGCCCGCATCATCAAGGGCGCGTGCGACAAGGTGCTCGCCAAGCTTCACCAGCGCGACCCGCTGCTCGAGATCGCCCGCCGGCTGGAAGAGGCCGCGCTGACCGATTCGTACTTCGTCGAGCGCAAGCTCTATCCGAACGTCGATTTCTACAGCGGCATCATCATGCGCGCCATCGGCATCCCGCTGAACATGTTCACGGTGCTGTTCGCGATCGGACGCATGCCGGGCTGGATCGCGCAGTGGCGCGAACAGAACATCAGCCCCAAGCCGCGCATCTGCCGCCCGCGGCAGGTGTACACCGGTCATACGCTGCGGGCGTACGTGCCGCTCGAGAAGCGCGGCTAGCGTAGTGCCTCATTGAAGACGCAACGTATCCGGAACCGAGCCGCGACCGTCAGGGAGCGGGAAATGGCACTTGGCAGAGTATCGGGAAGCCCCCGCTCCCCCGCTTCACGGGCGAGCCGCCTTCGGGAGCTCATTGCCGACCACACCGTGTGCATGCCAGGCGCCATCAACGCGCTGTCGGCTCGCCTGATCGAGCGCGCCGGATTCGAGGCCATGTACCTGTCCGGCGCCGTGCTCGCCAACAGCGTCATCGGAGAACCCGACGTCGGCGTGACGACGCTCACCGAGGCCGTCGCTCACGCCACGCGCTGCGCCGCGGTGACCCGCATCCCCATCATCATGGACGCCGACACCGGCTTCGGCGCCGCGGCCGAGAACGCCGCGCGCACCGTGCAGGAGTTCGAGCGCGCCGGCCTCTGCGGAATGCACCTGGAAGATCAGGAATTCCCGAAGCGCTGCGGGCACCTCGAGGGCAAGCGCCTGGTCGAGACTCAGGAGTTCTGCGCGCGGATGGCCGCGGCCGCCGCCGCGCGGCGCGATCCCGACTTCCTGCTGATCGCCCGGACCGACGCGCGCGGCGTGACAAGCTATGACGACGCCGTCGCCCGCGCCCAGGCCTATCTGAAAGCCGGCGCCGACGCGATCTTCCCCGAGGCGCTCCAAGGCCGCGAGGAGTTCGCGCGCTTCGCTCGCGACGTTCGGGCCCCGCTGCTGGCCAACATGACCGAGTTCGGCAAGACGCCCTACCTGAGCGTGGACGAATTCGCCGAACTGGGATACGCCATGGTGATCTTCCCGGTCACCCTGCAGCGCATCGCGATGAAGGCGATGGAGCTGGCGCTGCGCGAATTGCGATCGACCGGTTCGCAACAGGCGCTGCTCGATCGCATGCAGACGCGCCAGGAGCTGTACGACCTGCTCGGATACACGCCGTAGCGCGCCGACGCCGGTTGACGCGCCGCCAGCGCATGGCGTTATCATCGCGGCCGACGGGATGCGATCCGAACCGGGTCGCGGCGACATTCCACGGCTACCTTGCAGAGGGACGTTTCGAATGGCTGAGAAACTGGAGCAGCTCTACCGGCCAGGGCTGGAAGGCATCATCGCGGGCGAAACAGACGTCTCGGCCGTTCAGCAAGACAGCCTGAATTATCGCGGCTATCCCATCGAAGAGCTGGCGGACCACGCTTCGTTCGAGGAGGTCGCCTACTTGCTGCTGCACGGCGAGCTGCCGAACCGCTCGCAACTGAGCGACTTCCGGGCGCTCCTGGACAAGCACCGCTCCCTGCCGCGCGAAGTCGTCGATACGCTCCGTGGAATTCCGAAATCCGCGCCCGGCATGGACGTGCTGCGGACCGGGATTTCGATGGCCGGGCATTTCTGCCCGATTCAGGGCGACGACAAGCCGGCGCTGCTGGAGAAGGCCGCACGAATTCTGGCGATCGTCCCGTCGCTGATCGGAGCGCGGCTGCACCTGCTGGCCGGCAAGGAGCCGGTCGCCCCCCGTGCGGGACTCTCGCACTCGGCCCAGACGCTGTGGCTGGCATTCGGAAAGGAGCCGGGCGCGCTGGCGGAGAAGATTCTCAACCTCACGCTCGTGCTCTATGCCGAGCACGAATTCAACGCGTCCGCGTTCGCCTGCCGTGTCACCGCCAGCACGCTGAGCGACATCTACTCGGCCATGGTCACGGGCGTGGGCACGCTGAAGGGACCGCTGCACGGCGGAGCGAACGAAGAGACGATTCACATGATGCGGCAGTTCAAGAGCGCCGACGACGCCCGCGCCTGGACCGCCAACGCGCTCGCGACCAAGCAGAAAGTGAGCGGATTCGGGCATCGCGTGTACAAGAACGGCGACCACCGCGCCCGCATCCTCGAGAAGGAGATGGAGAAGCTCGCGCCGGGCCGGCCCGATCGACATCTGCTCGACGTCTACTTCGCCATCAAGAACACGGTCTTCGAGTCCAAGAAGATCCACATGAACGTGGATTACCCCTGCGGCCTGACGTACTACTGGCTGGACCTGCCGCTCGATATCTACACGCCGCTGTTCGTCGCCTCGCGCGTCAGTGGGTGGGCGGCGCACTACATCGAGCAGTTCACCAACAATCGCATCATCCGCCCGTTGAGCCGATACACCGGCCCGGCGCAGCGGTCGTTCGTGCCGATCGATCGCCGCGGCTAGGGCGGTTTCAGGCCTGACACCGCGTCCCAGCCGAGCCGCGAGCGTGAGCGTGAGCGAGCGGTCGCTGCCTGCGACTCCGACGGTGTGGAATGACTGTTTCTGCTCGGATCAGCCGCGTGCGATCCGAACCTCCCGACAGGCGAAATGCTCACGCCGCAGACCGGGAGCGCGTGACGCGCGTTCTCGCGACGCTCCGCATCGAATGAACGTTCCAACTCTCGCGCGCGGACGCAACCGGAGAGGGAGGGATTCGAACCCCCGGACGGGTTTCCCCGCCACCGGTTTTCAAGACCGGCGCCTTGAGCCGCTCGGCCACCTCTCCACGCGAGAGAATAGCCGAAAACCGCGCCCGTCCGGATCGGATCGAACCGCCCGCGGCGACGGTATGATGACCCGAACCGGGACGCGAGCCCGGGCCGGCGTCGGGCCGCTCTTCACTTCGCGCGTTGCCGGCCTGCTCGGGTCAGCACGCGGCTCGGCTCGAGCGCCGCAGGACCGATGACGCCGGTCGCAGGCGGAGACGCGGCGCGAAACCGGTCGATAGCGGTCCATTCACGCAGGCGATCGACATGACGCACACCCAGCTCGACCGTGCGCGACAGCTCGCCGAGCAGGCCCGAAACCTGCCGCCGGAGCGGCGCGAGAGGCTGCTGGAACTCGAATGCGGCAGTGACGCCGAGCTGGCCGGCGCCGTGCGCGACATGCTGAGCGGCACGGCCGCCGGCACGCCGCTCGAAAAGGCCACGCGCGGCGCGGATCCCGGCCCCATGCGAACCGCGCGCGAAGCGGCGACCGAGCGCGCTGAGCCGGAGACGCGCGCCGCGGCGGGGGTTGCTGAACCTGCTCCACGCGTCGCGACACCGGGCGTCCTGTCGGGTCTTACGCCCGACTTTTCCGGGCGGACGGTCGGCTCGTGCGTCCTGCGGTCGCAGATCGGCCAGGGCGGGATGGGGTCGGTGTACCTGGCCGAGCAGTCCCACCCGCGGCGGCAGGTGGCGGTGAAGCTGATCCGCCCGGGGGCAGCGTCGGCGCGGCAACTGCGGCGTTTCGAGTTCGAGGCCGACGTGCTGGGGCGGCTGGAGCACGCGAACATCGCGCGCATCTACGAGGCGGGATACGCCGACCTGGGCGCCGGTCCGCAGCCGTACTTCGTGATGGAGCTGGTCTCCGGCGTTCCGCTCACGCAGCACGCGCAGGGAGCGCGCCGGGACGCGCCGCCGGCGTCTCCGCTCTCGACGCGGCAGCGTCTGGAGCTGTTCGCGCAAGTGGCCGACGCGGTGCACCACGCGCACCAGAAGGGCGTGATTCACCGCGATCTGAAGCCGGCGAACATCCTTGTGACCGACGCAGCGCAGGCGAAGGTGCTGGACTTTGGCGTGGCGCGGACGGTGGACGCCGAGTGCCGGATGACCACGCTCGAAACCGACGTGGGCCAGCTCGTCGGCACGCTGCAATACATGTCGCCCGAGCAGGTCTCCGGAGATCCGGCGCAGGTGGACACGCGCAGCGACATCTACGCGCTGGGAGTCGTGCTGTACGAGCTGCTGACCGGGCGGCTGCCGTACGTGATGTCGAACCCGCTCGTGCCGATGATCGTGCGGATCATCCGCGAGGAGGAGCCGACCCGCCTGAGCCGCATCGACCGCAGCCTGCGCGGCGACGTCGAGACCATCGTCGAGAAGACGCTCGACAAGGACAAGCAGCGCCGCTACGCGTCTGCCAGCGACCTGGCCGAGGACATCCGTCGATACCTGCGGCACGAGCCGATCCTGGCGCGCCCGGCGAGCGCGGTCTATCAGTTTCGAAAGTTCGCGCGGCGGAACAAGGCCCTGGTGGCCGGCGTCTCGGCGGTGTTCGCCGCGATCGTGCTGGGAATGATCGGCACGCTGATCGGGCTGTCGCGGGCGGTCGCAGCGGAAAAGCTCGCCGGGGCGGCCGCCTTCCGGGCGGAGCAGCAGCAGCTCAAGGCCGAGCAGGCGACGGAAAAGGCGCTGTCGGCGAACGCGGAGTTGACGGGCGCGCTGCAGGAAGTCTCGGCAGTCACCCTCCGGCTGGCGCTGGAGCGCGGCGACTGGTCAACGGCGATGCGGCAGGTGGAGGAGGCGCTTCGAAACGGCTGGGGAGATCCGATCGAGCTGCGATTGACGCGCGTGCGCTGCCTGGACGCGCTGCAGCGATATGACGACGCGGTGGCCGAATGCGAGGCGCTGCTCGACGAGGTGGGTTCGGACGGGCCGCACACGGGCGCGGTGCGCTTGTGGCTGGGCGAACTGCTGATGATGGACCCGATCCGCAACTCAGACGGGAATGAGCTCATCGCCGAGGCGCTGACGTACGAACTGAGCGAAGCGGATCGCAGCTACGCAGAGGCGCTCGCGGCGGACTCGATGCCGGTCCTGATCGCGAAGCTTGAACGGACGCTCGCGGTCGATCCGTTTCACAACCGGGCCCGGGCGCTGCTGGGCATCGGCGCAGCGCTGAGCGGGCAGGTGGAATACGCGCAGCGGCAATTCGCGATCGGCGCGGCGCTTAGCCCGGAAGATCCGGTGGCGCAAATGGGATTGGCGATGGTGGCGGCGTTTCGCGGCGACGAGGCGGCTGCGCTCGACGCCGTGCGCCGTGCGACGACGCGCCAGCCGGAGTTTCACGACGTCTTGCGGGAAATCGTCTCGATCCTGGCGGATGTAAACCACTTCCTGCGAGAGTTCGAACTCGGCGACCTGGACGCAGCGAACCGATTCGTCGCGGAATTGCTCGCTCGGGCGACGCCGCTGTCTGCGCAGTTGCGCACGTTTCGCGGCGGCGGCTTGACCGATGCGACTGCGTCGGCCGTGTTCAAGTTCCCGCCGGCGATCGGAAAGACGTGGGGCGTGGTCGCGAACATCTCGATTCAGCAACTGGCGTTTGGGACGTTTGAGCCGGACGGAGTGGCGCAATTGGAGCACGCGACGGCCAACAACCCGGAGGGGTTGATGACGTTCGCCGCCGGCAAGACCTTGCTTGTGCGCGGCGGCCCGGAGCATCGCGAGGCGGCCATCCGGCTGCTGTGGAAGGCGAGCGAGGCGCCCAGCCTGCTGCCCATTGGGGATCATGCCCTGCTGGCCGTGGTGACGGCGCGCGTCGACGATTGCGTCAGCGAGCAGACGAGCCGGATCGACGAGGCGGAGCGCGCGCGCCTGCGCGACGCGATCATGCACTTGTTCTCGACCGGGCGCTGCGCGCCGAACGTGTCGGTTCTGCTGGCTTACGTCGCCACCGCCCTGGGCGATTCGGACCTCGCTCACTGGATCGCGGCCGAGACGCTCCGCCGGGACGATCTGGACGCGACCAGCCGCGCGGCGTTGGAGAATTCCCTGAAGCGCTAATCCGCGACGGCAGGGGGGACACATGCACGCCTGGCAGCTCGACCAGTTCGGCGTTCACCATCTTCGACAGGTGGAGCTGCCGACGCCGACGCCGGCCGCGGGCGAAGTGCGGCTTCGCGTGCGGGCGATCAGCCTGAACTACCGCGATCTTCTGATTCTGCGCGGCGAATACAACCCGCGCCTGCGGCTGCCGGCGATTCCGGTCAGCGACGGCGCGGCCGTTGTGGACGCCATCGGCGACGGCGTGAAGCGCGTCGCCGTCGGCGACATCGTCGTCGGTCAGTTCGTCTCCGGGTGGATCGACGGACCGTTTCAGGGCGACTACCTCCGCACCACGCTCGGGACGCCCGGGCCGGGAATGGCGGCGGAGTATGCGATCCTGCCGGAGCAGGCGTGCGTGCGCCCGCCGGAGGGCTACAGCCCGGAAGAGTGCGCTACGCTTCCGATCGCGGCGCTGACGGCTTGGAGCGCGTTGGTGACCGAGGGCGACGTGCGTCCCGGGCAATCGGTGTTGACGTTGGGAACCGGCGGCGTGTCGGTGTTCGCGATCCAGATTGCGACAGCGCTGGGGGCGCGTGTGATCGTCACGTCCAGCAGCGATGCGAAGCTGGCGCGGGCGCGCGAACTCGGCGCCCACGACGGCATCAACTATCGCGCGAACCCGGCGTGGGAGCAGGAGGTGCTCCGCCGCACGGACGGCCGTGGCGTGGACCTGGTGGTCGAGACGGTCGGCGCGGCTACGCTGGACGCTTCGATCCGATGCACACGCGCCGGCGGCGTGATCGCCCTGCTTGGAGCGCTGCAAGGCATGCGCGGAGAAATCACGGCCGGCGCTGTGCTGATGAAGCGGCTGCGGATTCAAGGGGTGATGGTGGACTCGCGCCGCGCGTTCGAAGACCTCGTCGCGTTTGTGTCGCAGCGGCGCATCCGTCCGGTGATCGACCGCGTCTTCGAGTTCTCGCAACTGCCCGACGCGCTGGCTTGCATGGAGCGCGGCGAGCATTTCGGCAAGATCGTCTTGCGCGTGAGCTGACGGGGGCGTGCGCGGAGCCCGCGCCCGCCCTGCGAGAGCCGATCGGAGCGAACTCGCCCGATGCGTCCGCATCGCGTGAACATTCTGGGCGCGTCCGGCTGCGGAGCGACGACGCTCGCCCGGGCGGTGGCGGCAGCGCTCGGCGTGCCGCATTTCGACGTGGACGACTACTACCACCTGCCGACCGACCCGCCCTTTCAGGCGCAGCGCGACCCGCAGGACCGCCACGACCTGCTCGTAACGGACCTCGGCCGATCGCCGGGCTGGGCGCTTTCGGGCGGGCTGGCCGGCTGGTCGCCCTATCCGCGGCTGGACCTGTCGCTGATGGTGTTTCTGTGGGTTCCCGCGGACGTTCGGATGGAGCGCCTGCGGCAGCGCGAGCGCGCCCGGTACGGCGCCCGCGTGCTGCCCGGCGGCGATATGCATGCGGCGAGCGAGGACTTCCTCGCGTGGGCGTCGCGCTATGACGCCGGCGATGTCGATGGCAAGACCCGCGCCCGCCACGAAGCCTACCTGGCGGAACAAGTCTGTCCGGTATTGCGGATCGAAGGCGCGGTTTCCACGCCGGATGCGCTCGCGCGGGTTGTGGCGCGAATCGGACGGCCTTCCTGACGCGGCGCGCCAAGCCTGTTGGAATTCCGCACGATCGGCGATCGCGGCCGCGCGGCTACGCCCCGGCCGACGGGCGGACCCGCACCTCGGGCAAGCCCTCCTGTCGGCCGGTGACCGGCTGGCGTTGCCGCGCGCCGACCCACAGCGCGCCGGCCAGCACGAGCCCGTTCATCAGCCAGTAGAGCATCATGACGCCGAGATTTCGCGGCAGGCCGGCCTGCGGGTCGATGGTCGCCCCGAACGCCGAGAGCACGGCCTGGCCGACGACCAGCGCCAGCCCGAGCGGCACCATGTTCTTCCATCCCAGCCGCATGAGCTGGTCGAAGCGGAATCGCGGAATCGTCCAGCGGATGACCATGAACAGCACGATGAAGAGGATGATCTTGACCCAGATCACGTGGAATTTGATGAGCGCGGCGATCGGGTGCGTGCTGTCGGCGAGCCAGCCCGCGAACGGGATCGGGTCGCTGCCGCCCAGGAACAGCACGGCCAGAATGGCGCCGCCGGTGATCATGTGGGCATACTCGCCCAGAAAGAACATGCCGAACTTCATGGCGCTGTATTCGGTGTGATAGCCGGCCACCAGTTCCTGCTCGCATTCGGCGAGGTCGAACGGGGTGCGGTTGGTCTCCGCGAGCGTGGTGGTGATGAGCAGAACGAACGCGAGCGGATGCAGAAACACGAACCAGATGCCCGACTGCGCCTGCTGATCGACGATCACTTCCGGACGCAACGTGCCGGACAGCAGCAGAATGACCATGAGCGCCAGGCCCAGCGGCACTTCGTAGCTGAGCATCTGCGCGCTGGCCCGCATGCCGCCGTAGAAGGCGTATTTGCTGTTGCTGGCCCAGCCGGCCAGCACCACGCCGTAGACCGCCAGCGATCCGACCGCCAGCACCAGCAGCAGCCCGATGTCGAGCGACACGACCTGCGTCGTCACGGTCTGACCTTCGGGCATCCACGGCCAGTGGATGCGTCCGGCCCACGGTACGACGGCGAAGCTGATGAGCGCCAGACCCATCGCGAGCGCGGGCGCGAGGATGAAGAGCGGCTTGTCCACGCCACGGGGGATGTACTCTTCCTTCAGGATGAACTTGACGCCGTCGGCGACGGGCTGGAGCAGGCCCCAGTACCCGACGCGGTTCGGACCCATGCGGTCCTGAATCCAGGCCGAAATCTTCCGCTCGGCCAGAATGCACGCGGCGCACAAGTGAATGATGATGAACAGCGACACGCCCATCATCAGGATGGACATCCAGAACTGCGACGCGAGAAACGCCTGGATGGGCTCGCGGAACAGCATCCACGCCAGCCCCAGCGCCGGCAGCGGCGCGACCAGCGCGACGACCAGGATCGCCACGAACAGGCGGCTGCGCAGGAACCGGTCCACCGGCGTCGGCAGCGAATCCTGCGGGGCGTACTCGTCAAAGCGGTCGGCGGACGAAAGGCTGGACACGAACGCTCTCCCATTGCGAAATCGATCGACGTCGGACTAGTGCGCGAACTCCGGCGCCGGGCGCGGCTCGAACACGTCCGCCAGCGCCGGAACGGCGGCGCCCAACTCCTCGTGCACCTTTCGCGAGCGGAACAGCCCGCCGCCGCCGGCCAGCTCGAACAGCGCCTGCCCGTCGGCCCGCACGCCGTCCAGCGGCGGCACGGCCCGCTCGAACCTCTGCACGACGCCGTCGCAATTTACGAATGTGCCGTCGCGCTCCGCCCACGTTGCGCCGGGCAGAACCGCGACGGCCCGGTCCGTCAACGGCGACGGAAGCAGGTCGTGCACGAACAGCGCTTCGACCTTGGCAAGCGCAGCGGCGGCGTCCTTGCTGATCCACTCGTCCGAATAGCCGCCGACGACGTAGGCGACCTTGTATTTCGATTCGCCGGCCGACTTCACGAATTCGTCCCAGCCGCAGGTCGCGCCGCCGAAGTGCCGGAGAATCGCCTCGACGCCGCGGCGATTCGGGCATTTTTCGGCCCGCAGGACGTATCCGCCCGGGTACGACCGGTCCGCCCCGCGCGTCGGGACGTAGCCCAGCGCAAGCGTGGCCGACGGCGCGATCTCGCGCACGAACTTCGCCAGCAGCCAGGCCTCTTCGCAGGTCATCATCGGGCTGAGAACCGCCGCGCAGCCCGCGCCGCCGTCGCCGGCGAATTGCTGAAAGCGGTAGCGGACGAGTTGCGGGACTTCTTCCCAGCGCAGCGGCGCGCTTTCGCCGCCGCGGCGGACGACCGGCGTCGAGAGCCGCTTCGGATCCTGGATGTAGTTCCAGTCGAAGCGCTGTTCGTCGCTGATCCAGTAGCGGTTGGTCTTCTCGTTCCATCGCGGGCGCACGCGGTGCACGCCGTGCTCGTTGTGGTCGATCCAGATCGATGCGCCGCCGCTGTCGGCCGGGCTGACGCTGGGCGTGCTGCGCAGGTTCCAGACGCGCTGGCGGAAAAGAAACTCCTTGCCGAGCAGCGCGCCGACCGGGCACAGATCGACGACGTTCCCCTGAAGCTCGTTCTCGAGCGGGACGCCCGGGAAGACGTCGATCTCGGCCCGGCTGCCCCGGTCCACGACGCGCAGTTCGCCCGCCCCCGCGACTTCGTCGCAGAAGCGCACGCACCGCGTGCACAGCACGCAACGGTCCTGGTAGAGCAGCGTGCGGCTGCCGATGTCCTTCTTCGGGTTCTTGTGCTTTTCCTCGATCATGCGGCTGGTCGAGGCGCCGAATTTTTCGCTGTAGTCCTGGAGGTAGCACTCGCCGGCCTTGTCGCACACCGGGCAATCCAGCGGGTGGTTCAGCAGGTAATACTCCATCGTGTGCTTTTGATTCTGCTGAACGAATTCAGAATCGAATCGCACTTCCATGCCGTCCTTCACGGGCGTCTGGCATGAGGGAAAGAGCTTCGGCGCCCACCCCGGCTCCTTCGTGCGCGGGTCGGGCATTTTCATTTCCATCAGGCAAAGCCGGCAGCTGGCGACGACGCTCAGGCCGGGATGGTAGCAATAGTGCGGGATGTCCCAGCCCGCCTCCAGCGCCGCCTGCAGAACAGGAACGCCGTCGCGGCATTCCACCGTCTTCCCGTCGATGATGATCTTCGGCATGTCTCCGCCCTGGTTCGCGATCCTGGTTTCGACCGGAGCTCCCGCCCCGCGGTCCGCTCGCCCGCCTCGAATCCGCTACCGCTGCGTACCCGCGTAGTGCTCGTGGGACATGCTGCCGCCCGTGCTGTGTCGGGCGCGACCCTCCAGCACCGGCAGGGAGTACGTCGCAGGATTCACCTGCCGGGCGAATTCCACCGGGGCGTCGGGCTTCTGCGCGGCGATGTGCGCCTCGAATTCCTTACGGAACTTCGTGACGACGGTCCGCACCGGAAACGCCGCGCCGTCCGGAAGCCCGCAGATGCTCATGCCGGGCATCATGCCCATGTTCTGCGTCACCTCGGCCAGAAGATCGAGGTCGTACGACCGGCCGGCGCCGGCCCGGATGCGCCGCGCGATCTTGTACATCCAGCTCGTTCCTTCGCGGCACTGCGTGCACTGCCCACAGGACTCGTGCGCGAAAAAACGCGCCAGGTTAACGAGCACGTCGCGAATGTCGGTCTCCTCGGCCACGACCACCGCCGCGGCCGTCCCGAGCCCCAGCAGCCCGTACTTGCGCGGGTCGTCGAAGTCCATCTTCATGTCGAGCTCGTCGACGTCCTGCTTCGGATCGATCGTGCCCGGCGGCGGCTTCGGGAAGAGGTCGCCGCGCAGCGCTCCCATGCTGATTCCGCCGGGAAACACGCACTTGACCTTGCGGCCGTCGCGCATCCCGCCGCCGAATTCGGGGCTGTAGATCAGCTCGCGCGCGGTGATCGTCATCGGAGCTTCGTAGCAGCCCGGGCGATTCACCGGTCCGCTGACGCAGAACATCTTCGGGCCCTTGGAGTGATCCGGTCCGATGCCGAGCCACCACTCCACGCCGCGCGTGAAAATGTGCGGAAGGCATGCCAAGGTCTCGACGTTGTTCACGACCGTCGGCTTACGGAACGCGCCTTCGACCGCCGGGAACGGCGGCTTGATCCGCGGCCAGCCGCGCTTGCCCTCCAGGCTTTCGATCAGGCCTGTCTCTTCGCCGCACACATACGCCCCAGCGCCGCGGTGGATGTAGCACTCGAGGTCGTAGCCGCTGCCCAGGATGTTCTTGCCGAACAGACCGTCCGCGTAAGCCTCGTCCACCGCACGCTGAAGTATGTGGAACTGCTCGGTGAACTCGCCGCGCATGTAGATGTACGCGACGGTCGTGCGCGTGGCGAACCCGGCGATCAGGATGCCTTCGAGCAGCATGTGCGGATCGTGCTCCATGAGCACGCGGTTGCAGAACGTGGGCGGCTCGGACTCGTCCGCATTCACGCACAGGTAGGTGACCTGCCGGTCCTTCGGAAGGAACGTCCACTTCACGCCGGCCGGAAAGCCCGCGCCGCCGCGCCCGCGCAGGTTGCACTTCTTGACCAGCTCGACCACCTCGTCGGGCTGCATCCGCAGGGCTTTTTCGGCCCCGGCATAGCCGCCCGACGCGCGGTACGTCTGAAGCGACGTGCTCTTCGGCACGCCGACGTTTTTCATCAGGACTCGTTCGTACGTCATCCCATCCATCCGTTTCGTCGGCCACGGAGCGCCGAAGCAACTGGGCGACTCGGCAGCGCGCTCTTCGATCGCCGCCGGGCCGCCGCCGGAATCATTCGCCCGCCCGCGCCGGGGCGTCAAACAGGTCGCTCCGCGGAACGTCCAGCTTGTCGTTGTTCGCGTCCGCCAGCAGACGGTCCAGATCCTCCGGACGAACGCATTTGTGCATCTTCTCGTTGATCATTAGGCAGGGCGCGTGGTCGCACGCCGCGAGACATTCCTCGGTCATGAACGAGTACTGCCCGTCGGCGGTCGTGCCGTGATCGCCAACGCCGAGTTTCTGCTCGATCGCGGCCTGAAGCTTGTCCGCCCCCATGAGCTGGCAACTGATCGAACGGCAGACCATCAGCGTCTTCTTGCCCTTCGGGTGGGTCCAGAAGTGCGTGTAGAACGTGACCACGTCCATCACGGCCGACGGTGGAATATCGAGCAGCTCGGCGATGTCGCGCATCGCCTTCAGCGAAACATACCCGATCTCATCCTGCGCAATGTGCAGCGCCGGGATCGTGACGGCGCGCTTCGTCGGGTAGCGCGGGAAGAAGCCGCGAATCTTCTCCTTCGCGCCGTCGCTCAGGCCCGGCCCCAGCGATTCGGCCGGAACGGACCTGCGATCTATCGTTTTCCAGGACAACGGATGCCTCCGAATGGCGCGCCGCATCGGTCCTGCGCCGGCGCGCACCGCCCACGCGCCGCCCACAGCCTGGGCGTCGCGAAAAGAGCATAGAAGATAGCCGCCCCCCCGATGCGCCCACAAGCCGCGCCCGCCGGCGGGACGGGTGTCGATTGGCCGAAAACTTCCGAGCGGCGCGAGTCGGAGAGCGGTGCCGGCGGTCTCCGCTCCCTTACGATCGCGGCTCGGATTGAAACGCTGCCACGACCCGCCGGCGGGGACCGTCGCCAACCGAACGGACATGAATGAAAAGCGCGGGGGTGCGGGAGCGCAACGCGCTTGCCTTGGCTCCGACTCCCGCGGAAATGGAATGCGCCTACACAGCCAACCGCGCAGGCCGGACGGCTCTCGCTTACCCCCCGATGTTCACGGTCGGCGCTCCGAGCGCGATCGGATCGGGCCCGCCAGCCGCCTCGAACACCTTGTCGCCCTCGCGCGCCGCCGGGAGATGATTGATGAAGACGCTTGAACTTCCCTTTGTCACCACGCCGGGACCGTGGATTCCGCCGGGGCACACCGTAAGGCACTTGTGCATGTCCGTCATCGCCGCGATCGCCGAAACTGCCGCCCCCGCTGCGGCGGCCACGACCTTCTGCAACCCCTGCGTGTAGGTCGTCGCAGCCGCCGGCTCCGGTCCGGAGGACGCCGCCGCAGTGTACGCAGTCGTAAGCGCGACGTTCGCCGCGACCATCGCCGCGACCGCCGAGGCTGTCGCGCCGGGGGCTCCGCCGTTTCCCGCTCCGGCCGCCGCTCCGGCCGACTGTCCGAGTCCCTGGGCGATTTCGACTAGTTTCGGAGTCGCGTCGGCCGGGCGAAGCTGCGGCGAGTCCATCAGCGATTTTGCGGCGTTGCTGGCGGATTCGACACCCGCCCCGACGCCGTCCGGCAGGGCGCGCCACGCCTTCTGATAGCGGATTTTCACATCCGGACTGCCCGGTCCCGGGGACAGCCCGGGGAGGCCGTGTGCCGTCATCGACATGAACTTGTTGGCGGCTCTAGGCATCGTTTGCACCTCTGAAAGCGCCATCGGCGCGAGTCCGGCCCCCCTGCCCGGCATCGCGACGGCACGCTGTCAATCCGTCCACCGTCCGCCCGGACCGACACAGTCGGACTGCTCAAACCACACGCCGCCGGCCAAGTTGAGCTTGAAATGCCCGCTGGGAGCGATAGTCTAGGACGGTTGTCAGAGCGTCTGCGCGCTTCCATCGGACCGTTCCGGCGAATAGCGAGCCGCGTGCGTACGCTCGATTCTGGCCCGAGATGACTCGCAGAACCGCAGCGCTTCACGACCTGCGCGCCCGCGGCGGCTCCGCCGACGGCGCTTCGCTGCGCTCGCGCCGCGCGTTCAGCATCGCCGAACTGCTCGTGGTTATCGGAATTATCGCGCTGCTGCTGGCCATCGTGATTCCGCCACTGCAATGGACGCGTCGCCGGGCGATGGACACGCACTGCGCCGCGCAGCTCCAGCAGCTCGGCCGGGCGCTCGAGACCGTTCACGCGGAGTACGGCTTCTACCCCTACACCGACGATCAGGGCGCGCCGATCCGCTATACCTGGATCGACGTGCTGATCCAGCTTCGCGTCATCGGCAACTCCGGCAGCCCCGCGCCGCAGGCGCCAGGCGATGACGGGACGCCACGCCCGAAATTCGACGCGCCCGGCGACGTGACGCGCCTGGGCTACTGCCCACTCGATGCTCGTCCGGATCCGCTGAACATCGCCCGCAACCGCGATCTGATCTATCCGCCCACCGGCCGGTTCGGCGGCGTCGACTACAGCTACGGTCTGGGCGTGCCGCTCGCCACCGGCGGCTGGGCGTTGCAGAGCAGCCCGCGTCCGGCGGATGCGGGCTCGTCGCGCACGTTTCGCGGGCATGAGACACGCGCGGCAAGCCGCATCCTCGCCGCCGACGCGTATTCCCCCGCGATATACAACGTGAGCGCCGACGCGCTCTCGACCGGCGTATGGAACCGGCCGACGCAGTTCGACAACACCGTCGCGTGGGCGCGCCACAGCACCGCCGACGGCGCGATGGGCGGGGCAAACGTACTGTTCCAGGACTCCCATGTGGGCCGGGCGCTTGTCGCGGTCGAGGACGCGGATTCGATCCGCACGACGACGATGTTCGTGTGGCAGCCGGGCGAAGACGTGCACGCCAATCCCGCTACGGAAATCGAGGGGCTGCGCTATCCGAGCCAGTTGCCGCCCAGCGCGCTGGACACGCCCCGCGGCGACGTCTTTCCAGACGAGCTCTTGCCGCGCCTCTACACGCAGCAGCGCCGCTGGACGCTGATCGGGCACAAGTGACCGCGGAACCGGACTTCGCCGATCGCCGTCTCCTGTTCCCAGCCGAGTCCTCATCCGCGGAGGCGCGTCGATGGAATACCGGGCCGTCGTTCTGACGATCTCCGACCGGTGCTCGCGTGGCATCGCCGACGATCGTTCAGGTCCGGCCATCATCGAACGCCTGCCGGACCTGCACGCACAGCTGATCCATCGCGAGATTCTGCCGGACGACATCGAGCCGATCCGAGCCGCGGCCCGCACCTGGCTGGGACGCTGCGACCTGCTGCTGACTACGGGCGGAACGGGAATCGCTCCGCGCGACGTGACGCCCGAAGCCCTCGAACCGCTGATCGAACGAACCTTGCCCGGGTTCGGCGAGGCGATGCGCAGCGTCGCGTTCGCCTCCAAGCCCACGACCGTGCTGTCGCGCGCCGGAGCGGGCGTGAGCGGCAGCACGCTCGTGGCATGGTTGCCCGGCGCGCCGGCGGCGATCGGCGAATGCCTGGAAGCGCTCGCGCCGGCCATCCGCCACGCGTGCAAGCTCCTGCACGGCGAGCAGCCGCACTGAGGCATGCGTCACTTCATCGTCGTAGCGCGTTGACCGACGCGCAGCCGCAGCAGCGCGTCGTACGCTCCCTGCACGAGCAATTCGTCGCCGGCCGCCAGGCGCGTGTCCGGCGGCGGAAACAGCCGTGTCCCGGCGATTTCGTTCCGCCGCTCGACCACCGAAAAGCCCATCGTATTCAGCACGTCTCCGACCGTTCGGTTGCACAGCGGACCGCCGGACTGCACGACCCAGCGCTGCATGATCACCAGCTCGTCGCCGATCACCTGCGTGCTCACGATCGAGTCGTCCAGCGCCGCCATGGCGAACGTCGGCGCCGCCAGCGCCGCCTGCGACATCGCGATGTGGATATTGAATCCCTCGCGAACCTTGTCGGCCATGTTCTGGTCGAACAGTCGAAGCACAACGCGCACGTCGTGCTTCAGTCGGCGGGCATCCAGCGCGATTTCGAGGTTGGCGAGATCGTCATTGGTGGCGGCGATGATGCTGCGCGCCTTTCCGACGTTGGCCTCGATCAGCAGCTCGATCCGCCGAGCGTCGCCGATCAGCAGCGGCGACCCGTCGCGCCGCACGGCGTCCAGAAACTCGTTGTCCGCGCTGCGCTCCAGCACAACCACCGGCTCGCCCAGCTTGCGCAGCAGGCGAAACGTGCGGTAGCCCAGCCGGCCCAGCCCGACGAGCACGACGTGGTCCTCCATCGAGCAAGCCATCATCTGGCACCAGTTCCTTTCGGCGCGGCGGCGATCCTGCACCAGTTGCGAAAAGTCAACGATCGCGTCGACGATCATCACCAGGCCCATCACGGGCACGACGAAGAACATCGCCTGGAGTATGACGTTGCGCGGAAACGCCTCCGGCGCCTCGCCGAATACCAGGCTCCAGACGTTAAACAGCGCCCGCGCGACCGTGTGCTCGCGCTCCGGCTCGAGCCACAGGAACGCCAGCGTGCCGGCCGCCAGCAGCCCGATGAGGATCGCCGCCCGCAGGCGGAATCGCATCCACACCGCCCGCGCAAAACACCACTCCCGCCACCATCGCGTGTTGTGCCAGCGCCGCCGCGCGTCGAACGGAACCCGGATGCGGTCCAGATGCAGGGCGGGCACGCGCCTCTCCGCTCCCGGCGCGCGACGCCGGACGCGATCGGCCGAACGGCGGCCGACCGCGCATCGCCTGCGCGGGGTTCGTTTCGGAAACGGAGCGTAGCTGGAGCGGTGGGGCGCCTCAAGGCGGCGCGACGGCTACGGCTGCTCGCACGCCCCGCCGAACGCCTCGAGCAGGCGCGAAAGGTCGGCCAGGTCGATGCAGCCGCTGTTGTCGAAGTCCGCTTCCGGCGCGAATCCGGCTTCCGCCGCGCACAAGCCGTACGACGCGAGCAGCGCCATCACGTCAGCCAGATCGGAGAAGCCGTTGCCGTCCAGGTCGCCCAGGCAGGGCGGCGTTCCATGGAAGATCAATCGAAAGTCGTGCCACGTCGCGATGTTGTTCGCGCGGCGGTCCGAGATCGTCACGCTCCACGTGCCGGCCGAAAGCTCGCCCCAATGCCGCAGCGACGTGAACGGGTAGCTCACCAAATCGTCCTGAGGATCCATCCGCGTATGCGCCAGGATCGACGACAGGCCGGACGGCGACGTCAAAACGATGCGAAGATCGCCGACATACGCCGTCTCCACGTTCAGCACCAGCTCGACCGACTCGATGCGAATGTCTTCCGGCACATCCACCGTCATCGTCACGCCGGTGTTCACATTGTCGGGCAGGTCCGTTTCGACCGGCACCATGCCGGTGTCCACCGTCACTTCGTGCGGAACGTTCGTCCAATCCGCAGCCAGCGGAACGGCCACCGACGCGTCGAGCGCCCCGAATCCATAGTGATAGTGAATGCGCCGACCGCCGCCGTTCATTTCCCAGTCCGGATCGGACGGCTGCACATGCCGCGCGGATTCGACTAATACGTGCTGCACGTCGCGCCACGTCAGATTCGGGTTCGCTTCGAGCATCAGCGCCACGACGCCCGACACGAGCGGCGCGGCCGAGCTCGTGCCCCCGAACTCGTTCGTCCAGCCGCTGCTCGAAGTCACCGTGCTGATGTTCCGGAACCCCCCGCCCGAGTGCGCGCACAGCAGTACGCTGCAACCGCGCTCGTCGTACAGGGTGCGCATATCCTGGTCCGTGATCGCGTTCACAGCGATCGTGTGGCGGCTGGAAGCGTACGGGTCGTAGTCGACGCGATCGCTCGAACCGCCGCCGTTGCCAGCAGCCCACACAACGATCGTCCCGCGCCCGTCGCGACCCTCCGTCACCGCGTGCTCCAGCGCCGCCCGTACGACCGACGGAAGCGATCGAATCAGCGCGTCGTCCGGCGGTCCCCACGAGTTGTTCTTGATCGCGTTCAGGTCTACGCGAAACGACAGCGCCTCGGCGATCTGCTCGTCGCTGCCGGTGCGCTGCGTCGCGAGCGAGGCGCCGAAGGCCGCCCCGACGCCGAAACGCCCGTTGAATCCGCGCGCCGCCGCGACGCCCGCGACGCTGGTCGCGTGCCAGCCGACCGCCCCCCCGGGCTGCGAAGCCTCGGCGTTCAACGTGGCGATCAGGTCGGGGTGATCCGCCTGCCACGCGCTCGGCTCGACGATGCCGATCGTCACGCCCGCGCCGCTGTAGCCCGCCTCCCACGCCGGTCGAACGCGCGCGTCGACCCCGGGCAGAACGTCGTTGATGAGATGCCACTGAAGCGACAGGAACGGGTCGTTCGGCACGTCGCGCACCGCGATCGGCTGCGTCAGGTCGACATACGCCTCGGACACCCATTCCGCCGAAGCGAGCGCCTCGGCCACGTCCAGCGATTGTGAAACCGACGTCGTTCGAACGCTGACGAAGCCGAGCTTCGCGAGCCCGTCCGACACGCGCAGGCCGCGCCGCCCGGCCCACGCGCGTAGGCGGCCCGGGTCGCCGGTCCGAACCGTCACACGGTCCGCCAGTTCGAACGAAATCGTCGCGCCCAGTGCGCCGAGCGCGTCGGCCTGCTCATCGGTCCACGCGCGGCTTTCCCGCGCGCCCGGCGATTCAACGCGAAACGCGCGCGGACCGGCGAAAGTCCGGGCGATCAGACGCGGATGCTGAGCGAGCGGGCCCGCCGCCGGCTGGCCGGACCCATCGGCGGCCAGGCTCAGCGTCGCGGCCGTGGCGATCAAGACCAGCGCCAGGGACCGGGCGAGCGGCAGGCCGGTAACCGAACACGCCATGCTGACCTCGTTCTGGGCCACAGTGCCGAGACTCGGAATGCGCCGCCCAATGCCGATCGTATGGAGGCCGTTGCGTCCGGGTCAATTCGAAAGGCGCTCGCCCGGCCGATCCGGTGCGGACGTCCGGAAACGTCGCATTCGCGGCCGCGCCGGCGTAGCCCAAAACTACCGATGCCGCTGCCTCAGGGAGAGTCAGCGGCATCGGGTGCACTGGGAGGAGAGGAGGCTCGCTATACGAACACGCGCTCGTCGATCGCCAGGCGCAGCTTCTCGAGCGCGCGGTTCTGAATCTGGCGGACACGTTCCTTCGTCACGCCGAACAGGTCGGCAATCTGACGCAGGGTCTTGTCCGGGCTCATCGGGTCGGCGTTTCGGCCGAACCCGAACCGCTCCGAGAGGATCTTCCGCTCCGTCGGAGACAGGTCGGCCCCATTCAGTTTGAGGATTCCCTGCAGCGCTTCGATACAGTCTTCTTCGACGCCGGCCCGCCGCGATTCGACGATGTCGCCGCGCTGCATCTGCGGGTCATACTCGGTCGGAAATACGCTCCGATGCCGAGCCATCATCGCCACGGCCCGCGTAATGCTCGTGATGATCGCCCGGCACGCATAGGTGCTGAACTTGAAGCCGCGGCCGCAATCGAACTTGTCCACGCTGCGCAGCAGCGCCAGGTGCCCCTCGCTGATCAGCTCGCCGAAGTCCACGCCCTTGATGCGCGAACGTTCAATCATCGTCGGAACCAGGCCCAGATTCGCCTCCACGATGATCCCGCGGACCCGCGTGGCGTGCGCGTCCCATTCGAGCAGCTCGCGCGCCGCCGTCAGCGTCAGTCGCTTCCCGGCGAACTGACGCAGAATCTGCATCAGGCGATGCCGGGCGAAGTTGAACTTGAGGAACAGCTCGCGCTCCTGCGTGCCCGACAGCGTGTGGCTGGAGCGGCGCGCGGGCTGCGGCGAAGACCGCGCGCTCGGATGAACGATGCGCGGCTCGTCGTAAGCCAGGACGCGTGCTTCAGTTGTGCGAAGCCGAAACGACGGATCGACGACGCACTCGAGCGGCTCGGTGATCCTCCGGCGAAGCCGCTGCACATCGGCAGCGCTGAGACCGCGAAGCGCGTCGCCGCTCGGCAGCCGACACGTCGGGGAGTATTTCCGGAGCCGCCCAGGCGTTGCCAACTCCATGGCCGGGCTTGCGTCGCGTTTCATGGTGCGCTCCTTCACGGTCTGGCCCACTCACACATCTACGCAGAACAGGCTCGCTTGGTTCTCTCGCCGTCAACTTCCATTGAAGTAGACGATAATTCGTCAGGCAGGTTGCACGTTTCGATGCGACTCGCTCAAATTTATTACCAAACGACGTTTAGAGTCTGTCTCGCCCTCGTGACCCGCGCGACGCTCCGAGCGCCGCCTTGCTAAAGTCTAACTCATGACTCATGTATTGCAAGATTTAAAGTAAAATGAATCGACTTGCACGAAAATTCATTCAGCAACTCGCCGCACCCGCCTGTTCAGCGACCCGCTCGCCCCTCACGTATTAGCGGCCCCAGCCCGCCAGCGCTTGCCGCATTTTCCGCGAACTGGTCCTTCGCGTATTCTGCTTACCGACTCCCCAGAGGAAACATCTATGAATCGATTCGCGGCCGGATGGTGTCTGTGTGCCGGAGTACTGGCCGTCGCGGTGCGCGCGGACGAGTCCGCGCCGAACGTGTTGTCCCGCGCCGAGCGCGCCGCGGGCTGGACCCTGCTGTTCGATGGCGCGCACGCGCGGGCATGGCGCGCCTATCGCAGCAGCGGCTTTCCGGATCGCGGTTGGACGATCGAGGACGGCTGCCTGAAGACCGTCGCGAACGCCAAAGGCGCGCCGGACCTGATCACGTCCGATCAGTACGGCGACTTTGAGCTTTCGCTCGAATGGAAAGTCGCGGCGAAGGGAAACAGCGGCATCATCTATCGAGTGAGCGAAACGCTCGACGCCACCTGGCAGACCGGCCCGGAGTACCAAATTCTCGACGACGCCGGCCACGACAAGAAGCCCGGCGATCCGCACTCGGCCGGCGCGCTCTACGACCTCGCCCCGCCGAGCGCCGACAAGGTCGTTCGCCCTGCCGGCGAGTTCAATCACTCCAGGGTCGTCGTCTCGGGCGGACGCGTGGAGCACTGGCTCAACGGCGCGCTCGTCGTCGATCTCCGCACGGACGGCGAAGACTGGAAGCAGCGCATCGCGGCGAGCAAATTCCGCGATTATTCCGGGTTCGGCGTGCAGCCGGTCGGGCATATCGGGCTCCAGCATCACGGCGGCGACGTGTGGTTCCGCAACATCAAGATTCGCGATCTGGGCAAGCCGATGCCGGGAGAGGTGGCGCTGTTCAACGGACGCGATCTCAGCGGCTGGACGCCCTTTCTGCCCGACGGCGGCGACCCGACCGCGACGTGGCGCGTGGCGGACGGCATTCTGGTGTGCAGCGGCACGCCGACCGGGTATGTGCGGACTTCGAGCGACTACACCAACTACGTGCTTCGGATGGAATGGCGTTTCAGCCCGGTGACGAAGCAGGCCGGCAACAGCGGGGTGCTGCTGCGCACGCAACCGCCCGACAAGGTGTGGCCGAAGTGCCTGGAAGCGCAGCTTCAGAGCGGCAGCGCGGGAGATTTCTGGAACATCGGCGAGATCGCGATGAAGACCGACCCTTCGCGGCTCGAGGGGCGTCGCACCCGTCACATCCGCGCGAACGAAAGGCCCGTCGGCGAATGGAACGAGTACGAGATCATCGTAGACGGCGAACACGTCACGCTGACGGTCAACGGCGCGGTGCTGAACGAAGCGTGGGACGTTCCGGAAACTGCCGGCTCGATCGCGCTGCAGTCCGAGGGCGCCGAGATTCACTTTCGCAACGTCCGGCTGGCGCCGATCGAGTAGCGCGCCCCGGCTGCGGCCTCATTCGGACGCCGCTGGGCGGAGCACGCGCAGCCGCAGTCGATTGATCTTGCGCGGCTCGGCCGCCGTGACACGCACGTGCAGGTTTTCGTGCGTGAATTCCTCGCCCGCGACGGGAATGCGCCCCAGCGTGGCGAACACGAACCCGGCGATCGTCTCGTAGTCGCCGTCGTCGGGCAGCTCCAGGTCCAGCTCGGCGTTGACCTCGTGAATGTGCACGCGACCGTCGACTTCGAGCGTGTCGGTGTCCAGGCGCTGAATCGCCGGCGGCTCGCTCGTGTCATACTCGTCGTCGATCTCGCCGATCAGCTCTTCGAGGATGTCCTCGAAGCTGACGAGCCCGGCGGTGCCGCCATACTCGTCGAGCACGATCGCGATGTGCACGCGCGCCAAGCGCAGCTCGCGCAGCAACTGATGAATCGACTTCGCTTCGGGCACGTATACGGCCGGCCGCATTACGTCGCGCGCCCGGAAGTTCTTGTCGAGCGTCTTATCGAGCAGGTCTTTCGCGTAGAGCACGCCGATGATGTGATCGAGCGACCGCTCGAAGACCGGAACGCGCGAATGTCCGGCCTGCACGACCAGATCGCGAACTGCGGGTCCGTCGGCGTCCGCCGGGATCGCGACAATGTCCGTTCGCGGCGTCATGATTTCCGCGACGGTCGTGTCGTGGAGCTCCAGCACCGACCGGATCATCTCGGTCTGCGTTTCATCGACGGTGCCCTGGGCTTCGCCCACCGAAATCGCATCGAGGATTTCCTGTTCGACGCGCTCCGATTCTTCTTCGCGGGTCGCCTCGGTTCGGCCGAGAAGCCGGCGAACGACGAAATCTATGCCGATCAGCACGCGCTCCATGGGATAGAGCACGATGCGCATGAGCCAGAGCAGCGGCAGCGCGCGGGCCAGCGCCGTCTCGCCCGCATAAATCGCGATCGCGTGCGGAACACCGATCGCAAACACCACCAGCAGCGCCAGGTTGAGCACGCTGGCGCTGATGAAGTCGCCGATCGTCGGGACGGTCGCGGGCGTCATCAGGAAGAGCGAATATCCCCAGCCCATCGTCGCGAGTATGGCGATCAGCCGCGCAAAACTCGATGTGAGCGCGAGTTCAGATTCGCGACGGTCGAGCCAGCTCAGCCACTCCGTACCGCGCCCGTCGGATAGCATCTCCGCCAGGCGACTGCGTGAATACTGCCGCAGGGCGAAGCTCAGAACGGATGTGTAAAGCGTCAGGCCGGTGAGCGCCAGGCCGATCAGTATGCTCAACCTTCGAAGCTCCGGGGTGTCGCGCGGCGAATGGCCCGATCCACCTTGGAAAACGCGCGGCATCTACTATATCCGCCGCGGCGAACGCCCGACAGCGATTCCGCGAACCAGTCCATAAACTTCATTGCAGAAAGAAGTTAACGACAATTCTGCGTCGGCGGTGTCAACCACTCCCGCAGCACGCTGCGCGGATCTCGTACCGATCCATCGATCGCGCGGCGCGCCGGCTCGCTCAGCTCCTCGCTGAAGCAGCCTGTCCGACCCAGTCGCTCGTCCGACGGTAGCCGGGCCAGGGCGACGCAACGGCGCAACTCGTCCAGCCCGACGCGCGCCAGCCCGCTCATTCGAATCACCGGCGGTCGCGCCGCGCCCACCGCGACCGAAACGCTCTCGGCATCCGCGTCCGGCCGATCGCACTTGTTCCACGCTACGCAGACCGGCGCCGGCCCGCGATAGTTCGTCAGAAAAACCGACCGCTCGCTGGCCGCGTCACGCGTCGCGTCGAGCACGAGCACGACCGCGTCCGCGCCGCCCAGCACAAGACGCGCCTGCTCGATGCCGGCCCGCTCGAGCACGTCGCCATCCGCCCGCATCCCGGCCGTGTCGATCCACGCGACCGGGAAGCCGTCCAGCTCGCCGGCCGCTTCGACCCAGTCGCGCGTAGCGCCGGGGCGCGGCGAGACGAGGCTCACCGTGTGCTCCGCCAAGGCGTTCAGCAGCGTGCTCTTGCCGCTGTTCGGCGGACCGATGAGCGCGACGCGAAGCGGCGCGGTGAACCGCTCCGCGACGGCGAGACCGTCGAGCCAGGCGCGTGCGTGCCGGCGAACTTCGGCGGGCGGCGCGGCGCTCGACAGCGCGTTCAATGCGTCGCGTAGTCGTTCCGCCTGCGCGCTGAACCAGCGCGCTCCGCGAAGCGTCAGCGCCGAGGGCAGCGCGCCGTGCAGCGCGGCATCGATCCGATCGCGCGCCGGCCAGACCGGCGGCGCGCGGCGCGCGGCCGCGCCCAAGCCGCACTGCTGAGCGAGCTGGCCTGCGCGGAAACAGACCCGCGGGCTGCCGTGCAGATGAACCCGCACGTCCCAGTCCGGCGCGACGGAGTGCAGCGCAATCAGCACGTCATCCAGCGCTTGACCGTGCTCGTCGACCAGCTGAGCCCGGAACAAGCGGCGCGGCGTCTGAAGCTCCGCCTTCGGCGGCTCGCCGCCGACGCGAACATGGGTTCCCAGGAACCGAGCCGCAAGCGGTCCGAACAATCGCAGCGTCGCCACGCCCGCCGGCCCGGCGGCGGTCAGCATGTGCCAACCGGAGTCGGCCGGCGCCGTCATCGGGCGGTGGCGCCGCAGGCCTTCTGATAGGCGATGGCGGCCCCGGTCAGGCACAGGTCGGAAACGTGCGCGTCGATGAAGTCGGCCAGCTCGGCCACGATCGGAGCACTGCCGCCGGTGACGACGACTTCCGGCCATTCTCGCAGCTCGGTGGCGTAGCGCTCGACGATTTCGCGCAGCGCGCCGACCGCGCCGAACGCGACGCCGTTGACGATGGCGTCCAGAGTGCTCCGGCCGAAGGGTCCGCTGGGGCGAGCGGGCTCGACCTGCGGAAGTCGGGCCGTCCGCTGGTGCAGCGCGTCGCAGGACATCTGGAGGCCGGGCAGGATCGCTCCGCCGAGAAACCGGCCGTCGGAAGACACGCAGTCGATCGTGATCGCGGTCCCGAAGGAGGCGACGGCGCAGCTCGCCTGAATGCGTTCGAACGCGGCCGCCGCGGAGCAGACACGGTCCGGACCGACTTCGCGCGGCTCGACCACGTCGACCGGCAGCGGAAGGGGAATGTCAACTCCGACGAACAGCGATTCGAGGCCGGCGGCCGATTCGATCAGGTCTGCGAACTGGCGGCCTTCGACGGGTCGGACGCTGACGATCGCACAGGCGCGCTGTGCGTGGTCGGCCATCGCGGCGACAGCCCGATCGATGGCGGCGCGCCACTCGCCGGGCGCGAACGTGGAGACGGTCTGCACGTCGTGCAATCCGTCGTCGTCCCATACGGCGACGCGGATGTGCGTGTTGCCGACGTCGGCGACGAGCAGCGCCTCCACCGGGCCGAAGCGGACGGACAAGGCGTTTCTCCTTCGGGCGGACAAATCGGATGCGCAAGTAGTCTAGCGTGGCGTCTGCCGATCGGGCGATTCGGCGGCCGGCGGCTCGTCCGGCTGAACGGGCTGCGTTTCGTCCGTCGCGTCTTCCTCGCCGAAGTCGATGCGCTCGACCGGCAGAGCCGCGTCGGTCCGGCGCTGCTGCTCGACCAGGGTCCAGATCGCCTCGAGCAGCGGACGCAGCCCGACGCCGGTCACGCCGGAGACCCCCGCGACATCGACGCCGAGCTCGCCGCCCAGTCGCGCGAGCATCTCATCCGCGCCGGTCAGGTCCGTCTTCGTTCCGAGTACAAGTTCGCGCCGGGCGGCCAGCGCCGGACTGTACTTCTCGAGCTCGCCGCGGACGATGCGATAGGCTTCGATCGGACAGGGCGCGCCTTCGGGCGGGCAGAGATCGACCAGGTGCACCAGCACGCGGGTGCGTTCGATGTGCCGCAGAAACGCGTCGCCCAGCCCCACGCCTTCGTGCGCGCCTTCGATCAGGCCGGGAATATCCGCGAGGACGAGCCGGCGATAGCCGGGCAGTTCGGCGATTCCGAGCTGCGGCTCGCGCGTGGTGAACGGGTAGGGGGCGATCTTCGGTCGGGCGTTCGTCAGTCGGCTGAGCAGCGTGCTCTTGCCGGCGTTGGGCATGCCGATCAGGCCCACGTCTGCGATCAGCTTCAGCTCGAGCCGCAGCATGCGCTCGACGCCTTCGCGTCCAGGCGTGGAGATGCGCGGGGCCTGCTGGGTGGAAGTGGCGAAGCGTGCGTTGCCGAGGCCGCCGCGACCGCCGCGCGCCACGCACACGCTCTGGCCGTGCTCGACCAGGTCTTTGAGCAGGCGACCGGTCGTCTCGTCGTAGATCAGCGTGCCGACCGGAACGGGCACGACGAGGTCCGCGCCGCGCCGCCCATGCATGTCTTTTCCGGCGCCGGGCTTTCCGTTTTCGGCGTGCCAGTGGTGGCGGCCGGCGAGATCGAGCAGCGTGTCGAGCCCCGCGCGGGCTTCGAGGAAGACCGATCCGCCGTGTCCGCCGTCGCCGCCGCTGGGTCCGCCCTTGGCGATGTACTTTTCGCGGCGGAAGGCGACGCAGCCGTCCCCGCCGCGACCGCCGCGGACGTGAACGCGCACTTCGTCGACGAACAGCCTGAGCGTGCCGGAGTCGCGGGACATGGAATCGAGTGCACTCGCAGCGTGCGAGCTTGTCAAGCAAGGCGCCGGGGGACGCGGCTCCGTTGATCGTCAGGCGGCTTTACGTTGCAATACGCCGCGGAGCCCGCGACGAGGTCGCGCGGCGAGCGGGTCGGCGCCTGGGCCGGCGCGAGGGGAAACTTGAATGCGCGGACGCGTGTTGGTGGTGGACGACGAGCCGCTCAAGCGGATCACCCTGCAAATCGAGCTGTCGGAGCAGGGATACGAGGTGTACGAGGCGGCCGACGCCCTTACGGCCAAGCGCATCTTCGACAGCAGGTCGATCGACGTGGTGGTCTCGGACGTCCGCATGCCGGGCATGAACGGGCTGGAGTTGCTGGCCTACGTCAAGCGAACCCGGTCCGACGTGGAAGTGATTCTCATGACCGCCTACGCGACGGTGGACACGGCCGTCCAGGCGATCAAGCGCGGCGCGTACGACTACATCACCAAGCCCTTCACGACGCAGGAACTGCTGGAAAAACTGGACCGCATCTTCGCCTCCCGTCGTCCTATCGAGACCGATGGGCAGATCGAAACCTTCGGACGGCTCGTGGCGCGCAGCGCGGGAATGAAGCGCCTGTTCGCGCAGCTCCGCGCCGTGGCCGACACCGACCGCACGATCCTGATGTGCGGCGAGAGCGGCACCGGCAAGGAGCTGCTGGCCGAGGCGATTCACCTCCACAGCCGGCGGCGCGACAACCCGCTGGTGCGGTTCAGCTGCGCGGCGCTGCAACCGACCGTGCTGGAGAGCGAGCTGTTCGGGCACGAGCGCGGCGCGTTCACGGGCGCTCATCGCCAGAAGGCCGGCCGATTCGAGCTGGCCAACACGGGCACGATCCTTCTGGACGAGGTGGACGACATTCCGACCGAGCTCCAGGTGAAGCTGCTGCGCGTGGTCGAGCAGCGCGAGTTCGAGCGCGTCGGCGGCGAAGAGCCGGTGAAGATCGACGTGCGGCTGATCTGCGCCACCAAGCGCGACCTGCTGGGGCTGGTGCGCGAGGGCCGATTCCGGGAAGACCTGTACTACCGCCTGAACGTCATCAGCCTGAACATCCCGCCGCTGCGCGAGCGGACCGACGACGTGCCGGTGCTGTCGCAGCACTTCATCGAGAAGCACTCGACGCTGTGCGGCGAGCGGCGCGTAGCGCTGTCCCCGCACGCGCTCGACGAGCTGATGCGGCACTCCTGGCCCGGCAACGTGCGCGAGCTCGAACACGTCATCGAGCGCGCCCTGGCGTTCTGCGGCGGCAGCGAGATCCTCCCCGCGCACATCCTGCCGCTCGGCGGGGCAGCGGCCCAGCCGACGCCGCTGTCCGGGGTCGAGCTTTCGGAAGTCGGCAAGCAGGGACTGAACGAAACGGTGTCCGACATCGAGCGGCGGTTGATCCTGATGGCCCTGCGGCAGTGCGGCAACAACCAGGCCCGCGCGGCCCAGCGGCTCGGAATTCCGCGAACCACGCTCCGCGACAAGATGGCCAAATACAATATCCCGGTGGCCTGATCGCCAGCCGGCCGGCGTCGAACCGCTTTCGCGGCGATTTCGAGGCGTCGGCTCGTCCCCCGATCGCTTTTCGAGCGGAGTGCCACGTGTCCGATCCGCCCTCACGCAACGGCATGCTGATCGAGGTTCGCGACGCCTGGAAGGTGTATCGCAGCGGCGACGTCGAGGTGCCGGCGGTGCGCGGCGTGTCGCTGTCCATCCCGCACGGCCAGTTCGTCGCCGTCACCGGCGCCAGCGGCTCCGGCAAGTCCACCTTCATGCACGTGCTCGGGTGCCTGGATCGGCTCACCTCCGGCGAATACGCGCTCGACGGCCAGCCGGTGAGCCGGCTGTCGAGGCCGCAGCTCGCCGCGCTGCGCAATCGCCGCATCGGCTTCGTATTCCAGAGCTTCAACCTGCTCTCGCGAACGCGAATCGTCGAGAACGTCGCCCTGCCGCTGGTCTACCAGGGCGTTCCGCGCCGCGAGCGGCATCGCCGGGCCGAAGAAATGCTGACGCGAGTCGGACTGTCCGATCGCATGCGGCACTATCCGAACCAGCTCTCCGGCGGGCAGCAGCAGCGCGTCGCGATCGCCCGCGCGCTCATCACGAAAGCGCCGCTGATCCTGGCCGATGAGCCGACCGGCAATCTCGACACGCGAACCAGCAAGGAAATCATGCGGCTGTTCCAGGAGACGTGCCGCGAGCACGGCGTCGCGATCGTGCTCGTGACGCACGAGCCGGACATCGCCGCCTACGCCGAACGGCACGTCGTCTTCCGCGACGGTCAGGTGGCCGAAGACAGCCGCCGGGACGCCAGCGCGGCCTGATCGCCGCAGCTTCGAACGCGAAACAGGAACGATCGCCATGAACGTCTTCTCGCTGATCCTCGAAGCGCTGAACAGCATGCGAAAGAACAAGGTCCGCACGGCGCTGTCCGCGCTCGGCATCGTGATCGGCGTCGGATCGGTCATTGCGATGGTCGCTGTTGGCGAAGGCGCCCGCCTGCGCGTCGAGGAAGAAATCGCGCGACTCGGCGACGACTGGCTGATGATTGGATTCTGGGGCATCCAGCGCGGCGGACTGCGCGGCGAGTCCGGGATGCTCCCCAACGAGGCCGAGGAAGACGCGGCCGCGATCGAGCGCGAGTGCTCAGCCGTGCGGGCCGCGACGCCCAGCAACCGCATGAGCGTGCAGGTGGTGTCTGCGTTCGGGAACTACATGGCGACGCTTCAGGGCGTGTATCCGAACTACTTCGACATCCGCCGCTGGCCCGTCACCACCGGCCGCCCGTTCGACGAGGAGGACAACGAGATTCGGGCCCGCGTGGCGTGCATCGGCACGACGACGGCGCGCGAGCTGTTCGGCGGAATGAGCCCGATCGGACAGACGATCCGCGTCAACAAGATCGCTTTCGAAGTGATCGGGCTGCTCGAATCCAAGGGCGTCGGAAGCGACGGTCGCGACAACGACGACGTCATCCTGTTCCCCTGGCACGCGTTTCAGCGCTTCGTCGCCGGCAGCGAAGTCGCCCGCACCATCTTCGTCGCCGCCAGGCACGGCACGTCGCTGTCGATCGCCCGGGCGCAGATCCGCTCGCTGCTGCGCCAGCGCCACCGCCTGCCAGACGAGGCCGACGACGACTTCCGCATCATCGACCGCACAGCCGGCGCGCAGGCCAACGCCGAAGCCACGCGCACGCTGAACCTGCTGCTCACCATGATCGCCTCGATCTCGCTGCTGGTCGGCGGAATCGGCATCATGAACATCATGCTCGTTTCGGTCACCGAACGCACCCGCGAGATCGGCCTGCGCATGGCCATCGGCGCCAACGGCTTCCACATCCTGGGGCAGTTTCTGACCGAGGCGGTCGTGCTTTGCGCGCTCGGCGGGCTGCTGGGGTTCGCGCTCGGCTGGGGCGCGCTCGTGTTCGTGCAGATGCAATACGGATGGGAGGCGGTCGTCTCGCCGTGGATGGCGGGCATCGCGCTCGCCTTCTCGTGCGGCGTGGGTCTGTTCTTCGGTTTCTATCCGGCCTGGCGCGCCAGCCGACTCGATCCCATCGACGCGCTGCGGTTCGAATAGCGCCGCCGCGCGCCCGCTCAGCCCAGCAGCCCGTACACCAGCTGCGCCAGCAGAATCTTCGCGATCAACGCCACCGGATAGACGCTTGCGAACGCCAGAATCGGCGCGTCGCTGTCCGCCAGGCGGCTCGCTTCGTTCAGAGCGGCCGGGTTCGTCATCACCGCCGCCACCGCCCCGCCCGAACTCAGCACGTTCCAGCGCAGCGCGACGCAGAGAATCCCGATCGAAACCGCCAGCGCGATAGCCGTGACGACCGCGCCCGCCAGCACCAGCCGCGGACCGGCCGTTGCCAGCACCGCCGCGAAGTTCTCGCCGGCCGTCAGCCCCGCGCCGACCATGAAGATCACCAGTCCCAGGTCGCGCACGATGTGACGCGCCGGCGTCGGCACATAGAGCCGCATCGGCCCGATTCGTCCGAGATGCCCCAGCACCAGCGCCGTCACGAACACGCCGCCGGCCGCGCCGAGCCGCGCGTGCATGCCGGCGACCGGCAGCGACACCGCGCCCAGCAGCAACCCCGCCGCAAGCCCCGCGGCGAACGGCACGAGGCTGGTCTCATCCAGCCGCCGCTCCTCGCGCCCCACGTCGGCGGCGAAGGCGCTCACCGCCGCCGAGTCGCCCACCACCCGAAGCACGTCGCCCGCCTCCAGCGCGACGTCGCCGTGCGGCGTGAATTGCAGGCCCTCGCGCCACACGCGCGTGACGACCACGCCGCGCTGCCATGCGCCCAGCTCGCGCAGCGACTTGCCGATCGCCCGGCGATGCGACACCTGCACGCGCCGGCTCACCACGTCGCCCTTCGGGTCGTCCATCGCCTCGACGACCACGTCCCCGAGCACGGTCTCCAGCTTCGCCAGCTCCTGCGGCGGTCCGATCGCGAGCACGACGTCGTGCATCCGCAGCCGCGTCTCCGGACGGGCCGCATGCACCGCCCCGTCGTGCTTCACGCGCGAAATCACCACCGCCGCCAGGTGCAGCTGGCCGAATTCGGAGATCGTCAGTCCGACGCAATTCGGATTGCTCACGCGGAAGGCGATCACCTCCGGCTCCGGCGCCGACTCGGCCTGCTGGGCGGCGAATCGCTCGGCTGCCGCGGCCGCCGCCTGCCCCGTCCATCGCGGCAACCACTGCACCGCCATCACCGTCGAAACAATCGAAACCGGGTAGGCTACACCGTATCCCACCGCCGCCATCGCGGCCGTGTCCGCGTCGATCCGCCGCGCCAGGTCGAGCACGCCCGCCAGCGCCGGCGTGCACGTGGTCGCGCCGCAGAGCAGCCCCGCCGCCAGCGACGGCGAAAGCCCCAGGAGCCAGCCGAGCGCCAGCGCCGTCGCCGCCGCACAGCCCGTCGCGACTGCGCCGACGAGCAGATATTGCAGCGCAGACCGCCGGAAGAGGCTGAAGAATCTCGAGCCGACCTGCAAACCGAGCGCGTAGACGAACAGCACCAGCCCCAGCTCGGTGACCTGCGGCGGAATCGTGACGCGAAAGTGCCCGAAGATCAGCCCGACGAAGAACACGCCGGCCGCCCCGAGCGAAACCCCGCCCAGGCGAAACGAGCCGATCCACGCCCCGCAGGCGACGATCAAGAACAGGTAGAAAAGCGCGTCCCCAGGCATGTTCGCGACCGCTCTTCGGCCGAGCGGCTGCGCGATCGACGCGCGGTGCTCAAGCCGAGCAGCGCATCATACGACCGCGGCAGCGCGACCGTCACGGGCCGAGGTTGCGAATCAGAAACGCTGTCATCGCCGGCAGCAGCGCATACGAGTCCTTGGTGCCGAATTCGTAACCGAACCCGTGCCGCCCATCGACCGTGCACAGCCGATGCGCCGCGCCCGACGCGCGCAACGCCGCATCCAGCCGCACGGCCTGCTCGTAAGCCACCAGCGTGTCGCGCGTGCCGTGAATGGAGAGCGTCGGCGCCGCGCCGGATTCGACGAACGTGATCGGAGACGCCGACCGCCATCGGTGCGGGTCCTGCTCGGGCGCGCAGCCCATGTATTCCAAAATGATCGGCCGAACCAGCGGGTGCGCCTCGGCGAACCGGTAGGACAGGTCGGCCGGACCGTACAGATTCACCACCGCCTGCGCGCGGGGCGAGACGGCGCGGTCTCCACAATCGCCGAAAACGTCATCGGGATTGCCGCAGTATCCCAGGAACATCGCCAGCGCCCCGCCGGCGGAGAATCCGATCGCGCCCAGGCGATCCGCGTCGCCGCCAATCTCCGCCGCGCCGGCGCGCAGAAACCGCGCCGCCGCGAACGCATCCTGAATTCCGGCGGGAAACGGGTGTCGCGGCGAAAGGCGGTAGGTCACCGATGCCGCCACGAATCCCTGACCGGCAAAGTGCTCCGCAAAGCCGTCCGTCTGCGATCGCTTGCCATACGCGAACGCCCCGCCGTGAAAGAGCACCAGCATCGGACGCCCGGTGGCGAACGCCGGAGACGTCGCCGGCGAGCCGGCGCCCGGCTCGGCGCGATTCACAGGTCGAAAGAGCGTGAGCTCGAGCGGCCCGTCCGCTCGCTCGACGTAGGCGCGCGTCTCGCGCAGCACGTCGAACAGCAGCGGCGGACGCAGGTCGGCGCAGCCGGCGATTGTGCTCGCCAGCACGACCAGCACGACCAGCGCGCCGCCGAAGCGCTTCCGAACCGCGCGGATCATGGCATTCGCTCCAGGAGAATCTCGGTCACGCGCACCGGGTCGCGCGCCGTCGCGGACAGTTCGATGTCGATCGCTTTCGGCTCGCCCTCGACCTGCAGCGCCGGCCGCTCGCCGGTTGCCAGCATCGCGCCGCTTCCCGCGTCGCGAACGCTCAGCTCGACCGGCCCGTCGCCGCGGACAGAAACGGACCAGATCCCGGGCGAAACGGTCACGCGCGTCACGCACGCGGAAGCCGGACGGTAGAGCAACAGCGCGAGGCCGCCAGCGGGAACGAGCTGCGCCGTGGCGTCTTCGGAGCTTGCCGCAAGATATGCGGGGATGACGACCCGGTCCGGTTCGCGCCGCACGCCGATCCGCTCGCTGTCGATGCGCACCCACGCCCGCGTCAGAACGGTGTAAGGCCGGCGCGGCTCGAAGTGGACCAGCCGGTAGAGATCGTGAAACTCCGGCATCGCCTGCATTTCTCGTCCGCCTCGGAACTGCGCGCGAACCTGTCCACCCGGCGCGTAAAATAGGATGATATCGGGTCGCCGGCGCAGCACGTACGCGCCGTCGCCGAAATCGTGCCCCAGCCGCGTGCGCTCCGCCGGCGGCGGCGGATGCTGCGCGATGTGGCGATCGTTCAATCCAAGCATGTCCAGCGACGGAAGCCGCGAGAAATAGGGCAGGCAGCCGGCCGGATCGCACGCCAGCAGCGGCTGCCTCGGCCCGAACGCCTCGCGCAGGAATTCGCCCACGACCTGTCCGTCCCACACCCAGTGCTCCGTCGTCGCCAGGCGGATCTGCGGGTCGCTTCGCTGCATTTGCCATTGCGACCCGAGCAACCCCGCCGCGGCGACCGCCGCGACCAGCGCGCCAGGCCGCGCCCGCTCCGACAGGCGGCGTGTCGCGTGCGCGACGGCGAACGCCACAAAGATCAGCAACGGTCCCATCCGCCGGTAGGCCGGGAACGGATCGCCGCCGGTCACGACGACGTGCGCCAGCCACAGCAGCCCCGGGGGAATCAGTAGCGCCAGCGCGCGGCGCGAGGCGCGATCCGGCAGCAGCGCCGCCACAAGCGCCAGCGCGAGCAGCGGCAGGTGCGTCCACGCGCAGCCCGCGACGTACTCCAACCCGTCCCGCGGCCGATCCAGGCTCCACGCCACCTTGATTCGCGCCGCGTTCGGCAGCCAGTCGTCGTAATAGACCAGGCGAAAGACCGCCTGCGCCGCGACCAGCGCGATCGGCAACGCGAGAATCCGCGCGGCCGCGGCCAGCGCGCGGCGACGGTCGTTGTGCGCGATGAGAACACCGATCGCGATGCCGATCGCCAGCAGAATGCCGTCGATCCGCGTCAGGCTGGCCAGCGCCAGCAGCGCGCCCGCGAGCCACGCCGACGAGTGACCCAGCTCGTTTCGCGCTGCCGGCACATCGTGCGGCGCGCCGTTGGCGTTCCGGCCGCCCGCGTATGCGGCGAGCGCGGGTTCGTCGCGCTGGTCCCCGCGAATCGCTCGCTCACCGATCGGGCGCAGCACGATCGCGATGGCCCACGCGACCAGGCCGCTCAGCAACCCGTTCTCCAAACCGCCGATGGCCCATGCGGCGATCGCCCCGCTGGACGCCAGCGCCAGCGCGCCGACCAGCGCGGGCGGCGTTTCGCGCCAACGCGCCGTGCGCATCGCCCAGACGATCGCCGCAAGCGCCACGATCGTGCCGCACAATCCCAGCGCGCGGGCGGCGACGATCAGGTCCACGCCGACCGCGCCTAGAGCCGCAACGCACAGCACCCACAGCAGATTGCTGTATCCCTCGACGCGTTCCCCGTCGGTCCACGTCAGGCCGTCGCCCGCGAGCAGGCGCTCGGCGTATCGAAGCGATATGAAGGCGTCATCCCAGAAGAACGGGAAGTACGCCCACGCGTGCAGAACGAGCACGCCCCCGGCCGCCACGACCAGCGCAAGGGCAATCCACGCGCGGCGGGACCGGGGCGCGGCATTCCCGTCGCGGTGCGTGGCCAGCCGTGGAATCGGCATGGGCATTCGAGGTTTCCAGTCCGCGAGCGGGCGAGTCCGTACGGCGCCGGCCGTGCGCGGCGGCAACCGCACGCAGTTTGTAAGCTCGCGGAGCCGTCACGCAAGCCGCGCGCCGGATTTGCGCGCAGGCTACACGCTGGCAGGACTTTCGAGCCGGACCTGACGTCGCCGAGCGGGCTCGACGCTCCGTGCTTGCCGAGCCGCGCGCGAAACGGTTCAATAGCCGAGCGCGCGTCACGAATCCGGGCAGGGCGACGGACGGAAAACCGTCCCAGTTCCGCTGTGCGGATGCCGACGCCGCCGGAAGTCATCCAACGTCGTCCGGAGACCGCACGAATGACCTCGATCCGCGCTGGATTCGCATGCCTGATCGTCCTGTCGATTCTCACGGTGCGCGGCTTCGCCCAGGCAGCGGCGCAGCCCGCGCAGCCGCCGGCCGACCCGCTCGACGAGCTGCGGGCGAAGTCGATTCTGACCGACGAAGACCGCCAGGCGCTGCGCACGTGGATCACGCAGCGCGTCGAGGCCATCGTCTCCGGCAGCGGGGCGTCCGACAGCTTCACGCAGCTCCACGGAGCTACGACGCAAGGCAGCGCCGCGTTCAAGGACACATTCTCTGCGGTGACGATCGAGCTTTCCAAGCCGCTCATCTCGCGCGCCCCATTGGCGGCTTCAGCGCAGCTTCTGACGCTGCTGAGCGCGTTCGACCGGATCGAAGCGCTGGAAGTCTTCATCGAAGCGTTATCCGACGAACGCGCCGCCGTGCGAACCGCGGCGGCCGTCGGGCTGGGCGCGCTGCGCGGCAAGATCGTCGCCGGCGGCGGTCCGGCGTTCTCTCGCACCGTCGAAGCGCTTCAGAAGGCCGGCGAGCGAGAAACGTCGGCCGAGGCGCTCAAAGCGGTGTATCGCGCGCTCGACTACTCGAAAGGCTCGCCGGCGGCGCCCGACCCGGCGGCCCTCGCCGCCGCGCTGCTGAGCGTCCTGAACGCGCAGACGCAGCGCTATTCCACGCCCGAGACGGCCACTGAAGGGGCGGAGCCGACCGGATTGAAGCTCGGTGCGGCGTTGCTGCCTCGCTTCAGCGACGAGCAGAAGCAGGCGTACGTGATCGTTCTGGCGCGCGTGCTGCGTCACATGGTGCTGCGCTATTCGACCGAGCTCTACCTGATTCAGGACAACGTCTCCAGTCCGGTCGCGATCGCGGCGCGCAACAACGCCGAACAGGCGATCATGGAGGCCGAGGCGCAGCTCACCGATCTGCTCAAGCCGAGTCCGGCCCCGAACGTCCGCGAGGCGTTGCGCGGCGCCGGGCGGGAAGTGAACGCGCGCATCGAGCTGAACAAGTGGGCCGACCTGCTCGAAACCGCAACCGGGCAGCGTTTTCACGCCGAGCCGGGCGACGGCGGCTGAGCGGCGTCACCCTGCGCCGCCTTGCGCTCGTAGTACGCGATGTTGAGCTGCACGACGTGCCGCTGATCCGGCGGCAGGTGATTCTCGAGGTAGATCGCGCGCACCGGGCACTCGTCCACGCAGAGTCCGCAGTCGATGCAGACGCCCGGGTCGATGTAGAGCATCGGCTCGGTCGCGAAGTCGGCTTCGTCGTGCCGCGGGTGGATGCAGTCCACCGGGCAGACGTCCACGCACGCGGTGTCCTTCGTGGCGATGCAGGCCTCGGTGATGTAGTGGGACATCCGCGCTCTCCGCCACGCTGGTTCGCCGCCGCCGGGCGCTGCGGGCCGGCTCGGCGATTATAGTGCTTGGTCGGAGCCCGCAAGCGGAGCGCGTCATGACGCAGAAACTCGCCTGGACCGACGCCGAAGACATCGGGCTGCTTCTGTATGAGCGGTTTCCCGACCTCGATCCGCTGACCGTGCGGTTCACCGATCTGCACGCGTGGGTCTGCGCTCTGCCGGGGTTCGCGGACGATCCGAAAGCCAGCAGCGAGGGCAAGCTCGAAGCCATCCAGATGGCGTGGCTCGAGGAGTACCGCGACGGGAAGGACGAATGACGCGCGGACCCGCGCCGCCGGTGAGGCCGCGCGGGCCCGCGTGCATTCCGGGCGCAGTCGCGACGACGTCGCCGCAGCCTACTCGCCCTGCTTGCCCTCTTCCTGGGGAACGGCGCCTTCGATGCTGACGATCAGGCGCACGTCGTCGCCCAATCCGCCCATTCCGGCCGTCAGGCCAAAATCGCTGCGCTTGATCGTGAAACTGGTCTCGAACCCGCTGCGCTGCCCGGCGCGCGGCACATTCGCTTCGCCGACGTGCTCGATCGTCACGGTAAGCGGCTTCGAGACGCCCAGCAGCGTCAGCTCGCCCTCGGCCTTGTACTGCTGATCGCCGACCTTCTCGACCTTCGAGCTCTTGAACGAGATCGTCGCGTGCTTGGCGACATTGAAGTACTCGTCCGACTTCAGGTGCTGATCTCGCCCGCCGTGGGCCGTGTCGATGCTGTCCACCCGCACCGAGACCTCGACGCTGCTGTTGGCTGGGTTCTCCGCGTCGAGCGTGAAGTTCCCGGAGATGTCGTTGAAGCGCCCGTACGAATACGAGACGTTCAGGTGCTTGATCCGGAAGATCACCGCCGAGTGCACGGGATCGACCTCGTACTTCGTCGCCGCCAGGGACAACGACGCCAGGCCAAACACGCACGTACACGCGAGGACACGCGCCAGACTCATCATGAAATTCTCCCTTCCCGCGCGCCGCCGCGTCTCCAACGCGTCAGCCGCGCGCCGCTGTAAACAACACCCGCAGACGCGGAGACGGGCCCGTCCCGTCACCGCCGCGCGCCGCCCGAAGCGACGTCGCGCCCGCTCCGAACAAGGTGATCGCGGGCGGCATGAGCCGCCAACAGCCAGATCGAAAAGCGGGTCGATTCATCGGAAACGTGTGAACCGTCCAGTCCGATTACGCCTGCGCACGCGCCCAGCGGCGACCCGGTCGGCGCCAACGCCAGGTCGAACCGCATCGAAGGCCGACCGTTCAGCACAACCTCGACCGGCAGCCGAAGCGCGGAATAGCCCGCACGGACGGCCGGCAGCGCGCGAACCTCCGGCGCGAGGCGATCGAACGACGGATTCACACGCACCTTCACGCCGAGATTCAACAGCATGGAGACCAGCGACGGTCGCGGCACGATCTCCATGAAGATTTCGCCGATGTGTGGCGTGTTCCACAGGATGCGGCCGATCAGCAGCAGCGACGAGACGCCATAGTACACCGTCTGCGCCTGCGCGTCGGTCAACTCCGCCCGGTCGGCGAGCGGTGATTGCGCGATCTGCTGATGCAGCTCGCAGACGCGATACAGACCCGAGCACAACACGCCCTGCGGAGCGTACTGCGTCGTCTGCGAGACCAGCGCCCCGCCGCGGTCGTAGACGTCCAGCCTCAGAAGCAGGCTCTCCGGCTGAATGCCCACGCGCCACCGTCCGCGCCACCGCCCGGACGGGCTGTACTTCGACCAGTCGGGTGCGGGCTCGCGCCTCGGCGTCCCGCCGTCCGCCTCGCTTGCGCTTGCCGTCGGGGCCAAGTCCGGCGTGGCGCCGGGCTCGACGTCGGTCGCGAGCACGCGCAGCCGCACGAACCACACCGTCTCCATGTCTGCGCGCGCCAACCGCACGCCGAACAGAAGCTCGTCGCCCGGCTCGGGCTCGCCTTCCAGCGATTGCGCGGAAAACCCCTGAAGAATCCTGTCGGCCGCCGCGAAGGACGTTTGCAGCATGAGCTGCTCCGGCGGCGGCGGGGGCACAAACGCCGGCTTCGGCGCGGCGGCGCAGCCAGGCAAGCCGATCGCCAGAAACGCACAGGTCAGCGCGACCGTACGCATCGGGGGCCGGGCACGGCCGAACGCCACCGGCGCCGGCGGCCGGCGCGTTCGCAGCCAGCGGCGTTGGCTGCGGGGGTGCGGAGCGGCGGGGCGAAGCGACGGTCGGGAGGGTCGCCGTGCGGGTGGATTCATGGGCGCGGCAACTGGTCGATCTTGGCGGCGAGCACGAAGTCGCTCTCGGTGAGGCCATCGATCTTGTGGGTCCAGACGGTGATGCCGACCTTGCCCCAGGCGAGGTGGATGTCGGGGTGGTGGCCCTGAGACTCGGCGAGCTGGCCGACCTGGTTTGTGAAGGCCAGCGCGCTCAGGAAGTCCGGGAAGCGGAACTCGCGATGCAGATGGTGCTGGTTGACGACGTTCCAGCCGTCGAGCTGGCGTAGCAGGCCCTGGAGGTCGTCGCCTTTGAGCGGCGGCGTGCCGCCCTGGCACGGGACGCAGGTTCGGTCGGCCAGCGGCTGCATGAGCGCTCCTGTCGAAACGGATGGTTGCGTGCGCGGCTCGCGTGACACAGCACGGGCGCATCGGGCCGGCTGTGTCCGCCCGCCCGTACGGACTTTCGGGATTATAGATTGGCTACGGTCGTCGCGCCGCGTCTCGGCCGCACCGCGCGCTGACCAAGCCCAGACCGCGAGGGAGCGGGTTCTTCCCGGCTCGCCCCCGAGCCGCGCGAATGAGGTGTTGAGTGACGCGCGCCCGGCAGGACTCGAACCTGCAACCCTCGGTTCCGAAGACCGATGCTCTGTCCAATTGAGCTACGGACGCGAAGCGGCGCGCCCAGCGCCGACCGGAATGATACGGCGCGCGGAGCGGGGATGCGAGAAAATCGGGGAGCGGATGTGCGGGCGACGCAACCGCTTAGCCCATCACCGGCCGCGTCATCGCGGCAGCCGACTTGGACGCCGCACGACGGGCGCACGGGCCGCAGCGCCGCGGCTTCGATCCGCGCGGGGGTATCGAACGGAGAGGGGGGGATTCGAACCCCCGGTACCGCTTATTAGCAGTACGACGGTTTAGCAAACCGTTGCCTTCAGCCTCTCGGCCACCTCTCCAGAAGATCGGCAATCTCGCTGCAATCCGAGCGCCGCGGTGAACTTATCCGCGCCCGGCCCGGCGGTCAAGAAAATGCGTCGCGACGCCGCAGCGATCGCAGACCGCTCGCGCGGTTAAGTCTGCAACGCAGCGCGGGCGGACGCCCCCGTTTTCGGGAGGGACGCCCGCCCGCATGTTGGCTCGCCGCGCAACGGCGCGGCGGCGACGCCCCGCTGACTCCACTACGGGCAGGCTGCGCCGAAGTTCGTCAGCAGTTCCGACAGGTCGGCGATCGTGATGTCCCCGTCGCCGTCCAGGTCGCCTTGCGCCGGTCCGCCGGGCAGGCCGAAGTTCTCGAGCAGGATCGAGAGATCGGCAACGCCGATCTGCCCGTCGCCATCGAGATCGGCGGCGCAGGTCGCCAGCGACGCGACGGCCCAGTATCCGCCCGATAGCGCGAACCCCGGGCCATTCATGCCGCCCTGGGGACCGGCATCCGGCTGTCCGGCCGTCGCCCGCATGCGAAACGCGCTGCTGGCCGCGTTCTGGACACCGCCATCCACCGTGCTCCAGTTGATCTGGAAGCTGTTCGCCGCGGCCTCGGCGCAGATGCACGCCACGACGGCGAGGGCTCCCTTGTGCAGTCTTCGGAACATGTTCGAATCTCCTTGTTCGCTGTCGCGCGGGCTGCGGAGGTCGGCCGATTGCATCGCCTCGCCGGCGCCGCGCGCTGGTTGTCCGAATCCGACTCGATCCCGTGGTCGCGGACGATTCCTGGAGGCCGGCCTGTTCCGGACCGTCCCGTCTCGGCCGCTTCGCCCGCGCAGCAATCGAGCGCTGGTGCTGAACGCAGTCACTGGCCGATGATGGCCGTGTCGCAGGCCCGAATCGTCATGGGCTTGCTGAGCGTCAGGGTCTCGCTCGTGGTCCCGCCCGCCAGCAGCAGTTCCGGCCGGCGGTAGGGCGGCGCGACGCCGTCGAAGATCGCGTCCTGTCCGGCGGTCATGGTGCTCCAGGGGTTGACGAAGCTGCCGCGCTCGGTGCCGGCGTAGTTGAAGTCCACCCAGACGGAGAATTTCGAGTTCCGCCAGTTCTCGCGGTTGAACCCGGTGTTCGAGATCGTCAGCACGTTGAACTCGTCGTCGTCGCAGTTGCCAAACAGCTCGCCGCAGGCGACGCCCTGCCAGAAGACGTTCGGGTTCGAGAAGATGCCGATGCGCTCGAAGTCGTTGTCGTCGTTGTCATACGCCATCACCGTGCGATAGCCGACGCCGTCGTCGCCCGTGAACCGGTGTCCGTACGAGTAGCAGTCGTTGTTGCAGCCGAATCCGGCGTCTTCGCGGTTGTGAGCCAGCCCCTGGAGGTGCCCGATCTCGTGCGCGAACGTCCAGTTGCTGCTCGCGCACGACCGCTTCACGACGGCGAAGCCCTCGTTGGAGCCGTCCGGCGTGCAGAACGCGATCCCGCAGCCGCTCGCCACGTCTCCCACGATCAACACCACGTAGTCCGCGCCGTACAGAGGCTTTTGCGCCAGCGCGTAACATCCTAGTAATACTAGGCTTGCGGCGCTT
>CAZKJT010000013.1:0-106376 GCA_964553225.1 uncultured Planctomycetales bacterium
AAGCCTCGTCAGGGAGCGGGGAATGGCACTTGGCAGAGTATCGGGAAGCCCCCGCTCCCTTACGGTCGCGGCTCCGAGTGTCGCAGTATTTCTGAGGCACGACACTACGGACCGGACTGCCGACCGGTCCGACGTGGGCAAGATTCCCGCGCCGCTACGCGAACGAATACGTAAACTCCTGGTCCTTCACGTCCAGCACGAGCTTGTCGTACTTCGCCTCGCTGCCCATCAGCTCCAGCACGCGCTTCGAGATTTCCGGCAGCACCGTCTCGTTGATGATGAGGTTGATCAGGCGCGCCCCGATCGTGATCTGCTGGCAGCGCCGGCCGATCTCGTCGCCCACCGCCGGCGTCAGCTCCAGCGTGAGCTTGTACGTCTCCAGCAGGCGCTTGCGAATCTTGTTCATCTTCAGATCGACGATCCTTCGCAGCACGTCCGGGCTGAGCGGGTAATACGGGATCACGGTGGTGCGGCCGACGAAGGCGGGCGTGAAACGCGCCTCGAGGCTGGACTGAATGCCCTTGCGCAGCTCGTCGAGCGTGGGTTTCTCGCCGTCGGCGCACATGTCCATGACCATCTGGCTGCCTTCGTTGCTGGTCATGATGATGACGGTGTTCTTGAAGTCGGCCGTGCGGCCTTCGCTGTCGGTGAGCTGCCCCTTGTCGAAGACCTGCATGAACAGCAAGTTCACGTCCATGTGGGCTTTTTCCATCTCATCCAGCAGCACGACACTGTAGGGCCGCTGTCGGACGGCCTCGGTCAGCACGCCGCCCTCGCCGAAGCCGACCAGGCCGGGCGCCGAGCCGATCAGCCGGCTGACGTTCATACTGGACGAGTACTCGGTCATGTTGATGCTGGTCATGAAGCGATCGCCGCCGAAGATCAAGTCGGCCAGTGCCAGCGCCGTCTCGGTCTTACCGGTGCCGGATGGGCCGACGAGCATGAACACGGCCAGCGGCAGCGTCGGATCCTGCATCTTGCTGGCGGCGATGCGCAGGCGTTTGCCGATTTCGGTCAGCGCATGGTCCTGACCCACGACGCGTTGTCCGATGCGCGATTCGAAATTCAGGATCGCCTCGGCCTGGTCCTTTACCATGTTCCCAGCCGGAATGCCGGTCCAGTCGCTTAGCACCTGGGCGACGATGTCCGAATCGACCTGGAGCGGGACCAGCGGGGCACGCTTGCCGACGAAGGCCTGGAGCTTCTTGCCGGCAGCTTCGAGATCCTTGCGGATATCGGCGGCGGGCCGCGGCGTCGCAGCGGGCGCGGGGGCGGCAGCGGCCGGACTCGCCTCCGGCAAGGCCGCAGCGGGCCGGCCGTCGGTCGCGGCGGTATCGGCGCTCTCAATCTCCTGGCGCAGGCGCGCGACTTCCTGCGCGAGCGACTTCTCCTGTGTCCACGTGGCTTCGAGCTCTTCGTAGGCCTTCTGCTGCGTCTCGCGCTCCTTGCGGAGGTTCGCGATCTCGTCGGGATCGTGCGGGTTGCCGGCTTCGGCGTCGCGCTGGATGGCGTGGATCGCCACGTCGAGCTGGATGACGCGGCGGCGGATGTCCTCGAGCGCGCCGGGCGTGGAACTCAAGCCGACCGCGACGCGCGCGCAAGCGGTGTCGAGCAGCGAGACGGCCTTGCGCGGGAGCTGCATCTCGGACAGGTACTGATTCGACATGGCGACCGCGGCCCGAACGGCGTCGTCGAGGATGCGCACCTTGTGATGCTTCTCGAACTTGTCCTTGGTCCCGCGGATCATGTCGACGCACACCGGCACGGTCGGCTCGTCGAGCTTGATGACGCCGAAACGCTGGGCAAACGGAGGATCCTTCTCGATGTACTTCTTGTATTCGGCGAACGTGGTGGCCGCGACCGTGCGCAGCTCGCCGCGGGCCAGCGCGGGCTTGAGCAGCTGCGCGGCATCGCCGCCGCCGCCGCCGCCGATGAGCTGATGGGCCTCGTCGATGAACAGGATGATCGGCTTGCCGGCCGCGTTGCTGGTGTCGACTTCCTTGATGACGTTCTTGAGCCGGCGCTCGAACTCGCCCTTCACGCTGGCGCCGGCGCTCAGCAGGCCGACGTCGAGGCTCAGAAGCGTGATGTTCTGGAGCATGGGCGGCACGTCGCCGGCGACGATCCGCAGCGCGAGACCTTCCGCGATGGCGGTCTTGCCGGTGCCCGGCTCGCCCACGATGAGCGGGTTGTTCTGAAAGCGGCGCATGAGAATGTCGATGCACTGGCGAATCTCACGCTCTCGACCGATGACCGGATCGACCCGCCCTTCCTTGGCTTTCGCGGTCAGGTCATACGTGAACTGCGCCAACGCGCTGTCGCCGCCGGGGGCCGGCGCGGACGCCTCACGCCGCTGCGCGCCGTCGCCGGACGTCACGTTCTCGGTCGAGGCGGCCGTGATCTCGGCAAACTTGGTCTTCAGCTCGGACTCGACGATGCGGGTCAGCTCGTCGGTGTAGTCCGTGAAGAACGCGCGCGACGGGTTGCGCGCCAGCGCGAGGATCATCGCGCCCGATCGAATCCGCTGCTGCGACAGCTCGAGCGACGAAATCTGCCACGCTTCCGACAGCCAGTCGGCGAGGAACGGCGAAAACTGCGGCCGGCCGCTGTTGCCGACTTTCAGCTCATCCAAGCAGCGGTTGATGGCCTGACGGATCTTGGAGACGTTCAGCTTGAAGTGGTCGCAGATGCAGAGCAGGTCGCAGTTCCCCATGTCGAGCAGGGGCGCGAGCAGGTGCTCCGTAGTGATCTCATAGTGCGTCCGGGCGATGCAGGCTGCGGCCGCCGATTCGAGCGCGCGCAGGCACGAGTTGTTCAACTGCTGCCGCAGCAGCTTCATATCCACGTTGGCCATCGCAGGTCTCCAGAAACGCTGTGCGGAAGTGCCGCCGTCGTCGCGGGGGCCGATTCGCCCGAAGCCGCTCTTGTACCATGAGTTGGCCGCACCGCAAGCGCGGATTTGGGTGAGTGCGCCGGAGCAGGCCATCCGCCCGGCTCGGAGTCGGAAATGGAAGGCGGGCCGCGTCCCGGGGAGGCGGGGCGCGACCCGCACGCGATCCTACACGCCGGTCTGCACTACCGTCGGCGGCGCCCTGGGGACGCCGCTGCGACGATGGGTCAGTTCGTCGGTCGATACTGCTCCCAGCTTCGCGTCAGAAAAACGCGGACCTCATCCCCGTCGGCATGCAGTTCGAGCATCCCACCCTCGCCGCTGCCGTAGCCGGTGTTGCGCTCGAAATCCTCCCGGGCCAGCTCGAGATCGATCCGCGGGTCCAGTGCGGCGCGATGGGGATAGGCGTACACCGGGTCGGCGTGGTTGGCGGTGTCCACCGTGTACATGTCCGCCACGACCGGGAATCGCACGCTCCACTTGCCCTTGTCATTCTGGTTCAGGCCGGTAGATGCGTAGCGCCGCGTGTCGAGGTGGCTCATCGGCCGACCGTCGAACGGCCAGTAGCTGGCCGAGACCGGCGGCGCGCCCAGGTCGTCGTACGGCTCGATCGTGCCGACGCCGCCGAAGTACTCCGATGCGCCGAACATGTACGTGAATTTCCAGCCGCCGCCCGCCGAGGCCGGATAGCCCCGCACGGCCGACGGACACACCCACGACTTCGGATTCACGTAGCCGCCCAGCACCACGCCGATCGTCGTCGGGAAGTCCGGATCGAACGGGTCGGCCTCCGGACCCGTGCCGGCAACCGCGCTCAGCACGTTCGCGTTCTCCATGAAGGGGAGCCGGTCGCGATACTCCACGCCGTAGGTGAAGATGCCGGTCCAGATGCTGCGGAGGTTGTTGCGGCAGTACGTCGCTTTGGCCTGCTCCTTCGCCCGGCTCAGCGACGGCATCAGGATCGAGATGAGCAGCGCGATGATCGCAACCACGATCAGCAGCTCGATCAGCGTGAACGCGGCGCGGCGGCGTGAATCCGCCGCGCGCCGGACGGCCGACCGATGGCTTGCGACACTTGCATTCCGAACGAGAGGGTTCATGGACGTTCTCCTCGAGCGATGCCGCCGCCGCTGTGCCACGGCGTCCGGGTCGAGAATCGCTCAACACTCTCCAAGCCCGAAGTTCTCCAGCAGCCCCGAAAGATCGGCCAGGTCTACATCGCCGTCGCCATCCAGATCGCCGTCCTCCGGAGAAGCTCCGCTGGTGACGCCGAAATGGGTCAGCAACTGCGACAGGTCGCTCAAGCCGACGCAGCCGTCGCCGTCCAAGTCGCCGTCCAGCCCCGGCGGCGCCAGGACGATGGTCAGCTTCGGGGCGGCGGCGCCGGGCTCCTCCGACGTTCCTTCCTTGGTGAAGAACTTCGGGATAAAGCTGCTATCGCCGAACTGCTCGGTGTCCGTCAGCGACGTGACGCTGACAAACACGCGGCCGGAGTGGAGCTGGTTCTGGAAGTAGCTCAGCACTCGGCCGTCCGACAGCCCGATGTTCACGTCGAAAACGACCTCGAACGGAATGTCCTGGTCGTTGGGGTCATAGGCGATCGGCGTGCCGGTCGCCCAGGGCTGGGGCGTGAACCGCGTCACTCCGGCGGCCCCGTTCCACGCGCCCTCGACGTTGTCCTCGACGTGCAGCGGCGTGCCGGTTCCGTCCTGGTAGACGAACGGGAACGGATCGCGCGGCGCCGCGACGGGCGTGCCGCCCAGCACGGTTCCGCCGCGATAGCTGCTGAACTCGGTCCAGCCCGGATAGCTGTACGTCGGACCGAAGCCGGTCCCGAACAGCTCGATCGGGCGACCGGGATCGGCGTCGTCGCTTTCGCCGTCGAGGTCGCCGGGCTGCCCGCGCGGGATGCCGTCGGCATTGACCGCTCCGTCCTGGTTGAAGTCGTACGTGAAGAACTCGTCCGGCGAGAGATCGATCTCCCAGCGCGCTCCGGAAGCGTTCGTGAGCGTGACGGTGACGGATTCGATGTCGTAATTCGCAGCGCCCAGCCCGGTGGGAATCTGCGCGCCGGTGTTCCACGCGACGATCAACTGCCCATCGCGGTCATTGAAGGCCTGGAACGTGGGGTTGCCGGTGCCCAGCGAGCTGAAGCACGTCGCCACCGGGCGCGAACCCGGGGAAAAATTGAATGGATACTGCCACTGGTCGTACAGCGGCGTTGGAAAGTCGTAAGTCTGCGCCGCGGCGACGCGGGTCGCGATCGCCAGCGCCAGGACTGCAAGAACGTTTCGCATCATGTTCGCGACCTCCTTTACGCCGAGCGGACCGAACGGCGGCTACCGACCGCGCCCAGGAGGGCGACGCCCACCAGCAGCGCCGCGGACGGCTCCGGCACGATCGCGATCTGATCGAAATCGAACGTGTAGTCGAGCGGGGAGCCGGCCAGCCCGGCCGGCACCGTCACGCCGATCTGGAGCTTTCCGATGCCGCTGAAGATCGTGTTGAAGTCGGAGGTCTCGAAGTTCACGAACTCGGGATTGCTCGCGTCGATCGCGATGTCGATGCGCGTCCAGGTATTCGGGAACACCGGGACGAACTCGACGCCGATCGCGGCCGGGAAGTTGCTCGGCTTGGCGAAGCGGACAAAGTAGTTCAGCGGAGCCGGCGCGTCGTGTCGCACGTACGCGCTAAACTCGGCCACTCCGTCCGACAGCCAGTCGCCCACGAACGCCAGCCCGCTCGATCCGTAGGTGTCATGGCCGCGTGCGAAGATCGGCGTGTCGCCGGCCAGGTTGTTCTCGAATGTGCCGCCGGTCGAGATGTACGAGCTGCCGTCCGGGCCGCCCGCGGCGGTCCAAGAAGCGCTCACCGCGCCGCTGCCGTCGCGCCAGCTCGAGGCATCGGCGGTGTAGTTCTCCGTAAACGGCACCACGGTGGCCAGCGCCGCGGTCGGCAGCAGCAGGCTCGCCAGGGTCGCGGCGATTGGGGTTGTGAAGCGGATGTTCATCATGGCTCTTTCCTCCCGGAGCGAGCCGCGGGACGCGATTCCCGCCAGGCTCGATGGTGATGGCTTCGCAATCGTCGCGCGATCTGGCGCGAGGCAAAGCCCATGGATTTCAGCGCGGGCGTCGCGCGCGAGCGGGCGGCAAAGGGCGACGCGGCCCCGACAGAGCATCGGCGGCGGCGCGAATGCACAGGCACCAGGCGGGCGACGCGGTTTCGGTTCGTGCAGTTCTCGGCATGGCTCGCGACGCCTCGATCCACCGGTGGATCGGCACACCGCGCACAACTGCCGGGTCGATACGGAACCGCCGGAGCGGTCCTACGCGAGGCGAACAGAAGGAAGTGGAGGCGCGCGGTCCGGGATCAGGCCGCGGGCCAGGCAGAGGAAACGCAGGGGAAGGCGTTCCAGCCGCGCCATCAGCGCGCGGCGAATGCAGGCGGAATCCAGCGTCACCCAGCCGCGACGCGGCGGCCGAGACGACGACGAGCGGCGCAGCAGCGGCGTCGCAGCCAGGCCGACCGCCGAGAGGCTGCCGCCGAGCACGACCACATTCCACGCCAGCGGAGAGTCCGGGTCATGGGCGATGTTGCGTTCGATCGCCTGCGCGTGCAGGAGCACGAAGCCGGCGATCACCGCGCGCCGCAGCCGCGGACACGGCGGCAGACGCAGCCAGGCGAGGTCGAGGGCCTTGAACAGGAAGAAGGTCTGCGAGACGAGCATCAGCAGAATGCGACCGACGTGCAGCGAATCCGCATTCAGGCTGGACCAGAGCGCAGGCGCGTGGGACGCAAACATCGCGACCCAGAACGCGCGCAGCGCGAGTCCACGCGTCGCGTTCGGGAATCTGATGCTGGAGAAAGTCATCGTGCTGATCACATCGCGCCGCACGTCAGAGGCGGCACACGGTCATTGTACGCGATGCGCGGCCGCGGGCCACGCCCTGCTCAGATTTTCGAATTCATGCCGCGACAAATTGGGACAATTCCGGTGCGGAATAGGTTTCGTCGTCCAGCTCAGCGATCCGGTCGAACGCCCGCCCCGCCGCAGCGACGATCGCGTCGCATTCGATCTCGGAAAACGCGACCGCGTCCATCGCGGCTTTGAACTGTTGCCACAGCTCGCGCTGCCTTTCGCCGTGCGGATCCATGTAGCGCATGCCACGCCCGTCGTGCAGGCCCAGACCGTGCCGAAGCCCCTTGGCGATGAAGCGCGCCCCGTTCTTGCTTCCCTCGAACACGTAGTAATGTCCGAGCAGCGCCGCGGGCAACTCCGCCGCGGTCCGGTTCAGATCGGTTAACAGCGCCTCAGTCGCCCGACGCGGCGCGATCTCGTCCGGGGACGCGCGCAAGAACTCCAGGTCTGCCAGCAGATTGGGTGTCTGGAGCAGCTCCTCGGTGACGATCCCAGCCAAGCGCGCGTCACGCCGAGCGAGCGCGATCGCATGCGTGTCCAGCGTGCGGTGAATGAGGTAGCGCTGCGCCAGGTAGTCGCGATACAGCTCTTTCGATACGCGACCGCTGATCAAAGCCTGCTCGAGCGGCCGTGCTTCCGCATGATGATGTTGCTCGGCCGTCTCGGTCCGCAGGCGGGTCATGATTCCCGGATTCATGAACGAGTTCCTTGAGTTTCGGGAGGGCTCGGATCGACGAATCGCCACTGGTCAGCCCGACGCCGCTCGGACGAGCAGCGCCGGAACGATCAACCACGCCAGCCCCTTGACCAAAAAGAACAGAAAACCGGCGACGCCCAGTTTACGTAGAGCCGGCAGAATCCGCCGCAGACCGACCGCCATTCGCCCGCTGAGCGTCCGGCGCGACGCGAAGGGGTCGCCGCCGCAATCTGTCACGCCCGCGCATCCGTCACGGACCGGATCTTGCGCGTTCTGTTCTAGCGGCGACTGTTTCATGGAGCGCTCCAACGCTTACCATACAAATCTGACGATTGATATATAAAACATGGCCGCCGCACTGTCAATGCGCTTTCAGAAAGAACTGGCGAACGACGGTTGTCTCGTCGGCGATGGCGCGCCGAACGCCGATTGAACGGGGATCGCGGTACTCTACGGCGTTGGCGATCGGACTCGCGCGCGGCCGGTGTCGGCCAGGTCCGACACGCCGCACGCACCCGAATGCAGACGCCGAACACCGCCCGCGCGAGAACACCGTTGGCCGTATCGATTCGATGGATTCTCGCCGGGGCCTCCGTCGTGACGCTCGTGGCGGGCGCGTGGCTCGCGACGTGGACGCTGCGCAACTACCAGTTCGAGCAGATCGTTCGCGACGCGCTGGCGAGCCTCTCGCAAGGCCATTCGGCGCTGGACGCGCAAGGCGCGCTGGCCCAGTGGCGCAGCCGGACCGAGCCCTACTGGACCGAACGCCGCGACGAACTCGCGTTGTACGTCTATCGCAACTATCCGCTCGAGGATGCGCGCGTCCGCAGTCTCCTGGCGACGCTGGTCGGCGCCGATTTCGGCGATCGCATCGACGAGTGGCGCGCCTGGCTCGACAACTTCGACCGACGCAAGCGCGCCCCGCCCGGCCGAACCGCGTCGCCGGGGCTGGTGCGACTCACGCACGCGTGGTCGACCGACATCGGCGTGGTGGCGGGTTTCTCCGGCCTGCTGTGCCTGGATGGCGACATCTTCGCGCCGTCGCTCGGTTCGGCGTTTCTGACGCCGGATGACGTCGGAAACGCCGTCGTGCGCGTCGACGGTCGGAGCGGCCTCGCCGAGCGTGTGTTCGAACCGGGCGACCGCGCGCCGCGCGACATTCTCGGAATCGCGCGGATGGACTCGCTGATCGGCGCCGCGTGCGCGAACGGCTTCCTCTACGCGATCACGCCGAAAGGCGCGCTGCGCTGGCGTGCGTTCGCAGGCGATGAGCTGGTTTCGCCGCCGATGGTCGCGGACCTGAACAGCGACGGGACAAGCGACGCGATCGTCGCAACGGCTCGCGGACGCGTCGTCGCGTTCAGCGGGCATCGCGGAGTGACGATGTGGAGCCAGAGCATCTCCGCGGAATCGCGCCTGGACCTGCGGTCAGTCCCGAACGGCGAGCGCGTCGGCGTCGCGTGGCTGGCGTGCGGCCGCTTCGGGGACGACAGCGAAGATACGGTCATCACATCGACCATCGCCGGCGATTTGCGGCTGCTCTCCGCTCGCGGCGGCGAAATGCGATTTCAGGAGACCCGCGCGCTCGGCTGGGCCCCGGCGACGTTCCTCGGCGCCGAGCTCGCCGACGGGGCCGCACGCGCCTGGCTCGGCGATCTCAACGGCCGACTGAGCGCGATCGAACGTCTCGCTGGCCGCTGGAGCGTGTCGCAAGTCGGGGCCATCGGCGGGGACGGCGTGCATGCCGTGTTCTGCGCGCCACGGAGCATGCAGTTGCGCGATGACTCCGTGCTGTTCGTCGCGCTGGGCGAGTCCACGAATTCGGAGCAGACCGCGGTAGCGGCGCTCACGCCGGCCGGGCGGCTGTGGCGGCTCACGATTCCGGGCGTGGCGTGCGGCGCGCCGGCCGTGGCGGACGTCAGCGGCGACGGCGAGCCGGACCTGGTGATCCTGCTGAGCGACCGTGGCGGACTCGGTGGTCGGCTCGTGATCCTGGGAGCGCACGGACGGACGCTGGCGGAGTATTCGCTGAGCGCGGCGCCGGCGTGCGGACCGACGATTGCGGACGTGACGGGCGACGGGCTGCTGGAGATTCTGGTGGCGGACGTTCGCGGCCGGCTGCACTGCCTGTCGACCAACGGGTATGGCGTGGTGCAGTGGGGGCACGCCGCCGGCGACCCCGGAAACACGCGGAATGCGGAGAGTGCATACCTGTTCGGCCAGTCTCCGTACGGCTTTCAGTGGAGCTGGCGTCCGCCGAAGCCCTAGCGCGCTGCCTCAGGCATCCTGCGACTTTCAGAGCCGCGACCGTGAGGGAGCGGGGGCTGCCCGAGACGCTGCCGAATCCTGTTCCCCGCTCCCTGACGGTCGCGGCTCGGTTCCGGATACGTAGCGACTTCAAGGCGGCGCTTCACGAGCGCACCGCCGGCGCGGGCCCGGAACTACGCTCGCCCGTTCAACACCGTGCGAATGTGGCCGAACGCCGCGTGAAGGATTTCTTCCGGCGGCAGAAAGACCACGCGGAAGTGCCGCGTGCCGGGGCGCTGACCGAACCCGCTGCCATGCACGAGCACGACGCCGGTCTGGCGAATGACGTCGGCGACGAACTCCTCGTCGGTGGCGTCGATCTCGATCCGTGGGAACGCGTAGAACGCGCCGCCGGGCCGCACGCACGAGACGCCGGGAATGGCGTTGAGTTCCGTGACCATGAGGTCGCGGCGGCGCGTGAGGCGGACCATCATCTCGGGGATGTGGTCTTGCGGTCCTTGCAGGGCGGGCTGAATCGCGTACTGCTCGGGGTGGTTGGCGCAGAGCCGGGCGCGCTCCAATTTGCGGATTGCCTCGCAGTAGTCGTCGAGTTCGCCTTCCGGGCCGCTCACAATGCCCCACCCGATGCGAAACCCTGGCACGAGGTAGGCCTTCGAGAGGCCGTTGAACGTGATGACCTTGGCTTCGCTGGAGATGGCGGCGGTCGAGACGTGCTCGCGCCCGTCGAACAGCAGCTTATCGTAGATTTCGTCGCTGAAGATCACCAGGTTGTGCTCGATGGCGAGCTCGACGATGCGCTCGAGAACAGCGCGCGAATAGAGCGAGCCGGTCGGGTTGTTCGGGTTGATGAGCACGATGGCGCGCGTGCGCGCGTCGATCTTCGCGGCGATGTCGTCGACGTCGGGCTGCCAGTCGTTCGCCTCATCCAGGAAGTACTCGTTGTTGACCGCGCCGATCTTGGACAGCACGGCCGTGTACAGCGGGTAACCCGGCGACGGGAGCATGACGTTCTCGCCGGGGTTGACCAGCGCCGTGAGCGACAGTTCGATCGCCTCGCTGCACCCGGAGCAAACGAAGACGTGGTGAATCGGGCCGATCCCTTTGGCGCCGGCGGCCGCGCGGATGGCGTCGAGCGCGGCCGGGATTCCCGAGGTCGGGGCGTATCCGTTGCGGTTGTCCCGCATCGCTCGGTGCACCGCGTCGACGATGTGCGGCGGCGGCGCGAAGTCGAACAGGTTCGGGTCGCCGACGTTCAGGTAGAGCATCTTGCGGCCGGTCCGGGCCACCTGCCCGGCCAGCACGGTGATGTCGCGAACCGCGTAGCGGACGTTCTCGGTCCGAGTCGCCGGCCGAATCGCGCCGGCCTTGATCGCAGTCGTCATGGTCGCTCACCTCTCGGCGAATGCCTGGTTCGTTCGGTCAGCCGGGAGCGCCGGCTCAGCCGCCGCCGGCGCCGACCAGCGCCTGCCGGACGCGTTCGAGCAACTGGTCCACCTTGAACGGCTTGAAGAGCACGCCGGCCAGCCCTTCGCGGCTGGCCCTCACGATGGAATGGTTCGGGTCGTATCCGAAGCCGGTGATGAGAATCACCGGGCAGTCGGGACGAGTGGCGCGGGCCGCGGCGAAGACCTCGTAGCCGTTGCGGCCCGGCATCTTGATGTCCGAAAGCACGAGCTCGAACGTCGCGTTCGTCAGCAGCGTTACGGCTTCGTTGCCGTCGCGCGCGGTGACGATCTCTGCGCCCTTGCGGGTCAGCACGTCGGAGATCGTCTCGCGGATGATGTCTTCATCGTCCGCGACCAGCACGCGCTTGCCGTCCAGCACCGGGTCGCGCTCGATGTGCTCCGGGGCGAGGCCGGTGATGCCGCGTGGGCGGACAATGGAGTTCAGCGAAGCCCGCAGCCGATCGACCGACGCGAGGATGCCGCGCACGAGCGACGCGTCGGCGGCGACGCCGGACTGCCCCGCAATGATCCGGTTCAGGCCGCCGATGACCTCCTCCATGGGCTTGGCGATCTCGGCCTCGACGTCGGCAGCGATCTGCCCGGTGGTCGCGCGGCGCTCGCCGGCGAGCAGGCGAAGAATCTGCAGAGCGATCGCGACGTATCGCGCGAAAATCTCGGCGAACTGCCGATCTTCCTCCGTGAACGCGCCGACGCGCTCCGATTCCACGTTCAGCACGCCGATGACGCGGTCCTGAAGGATCAGGGGCACCGTTAGCGACGAGCGGGCCGACTCAATGCCGGGCAGGTAGCGCGGGTCCGCGTGGACGTCGCCGCAGATGTACGACTCGCCCGTGGCCGCGACGTACCCGGAAATGCCCTGCCCTTCTCGCTCGGCGCGGATTTCGAGAGACTTCGCCTGCTCCGAGAAGCCGCCCGCCAGCACCGTGTCGAGGCGGCGCGTGGACGGGTCCAGAATGCGGATGGCGAAGTGGTCGAAATGAAGCAGTTCGTGGCTGTACGAGACGATTCGGTCCTGAAGCAGCGCCAGGCGGTCGCCCACGTCCATGTCGGGCAGTGCGTCGGCGTCGAGGTTCAGAAGCGCGCGTCCGGCCGCATCGATCGCGGCCAGGCGCTCCTGCCGGCGGCGCTCGTCGGTCACGTCGCGCGCGACGACCACCGCGCGATCGACGCGCCCCGACTCGTCCGGCAGCGAGGAAACGGTCACGTCGAAGTGCCGCGCTCCACACGCCAGGGACGAGCGCCGCGCGCCGGACTCGCCCGGACGCAGCCCGTTCGCCAGGTCGTTCAGATAGCGCGCGCCGACGGCGACGATGGCCTCGATCGCCTCGGGGGACTCGCGTTCGAGCGCCGCATTTATCCAGGCTGGTCGCTGGGCGCGCGTCACGACGCAGACGCCGATTTCGACCCGTTTCAGCGCGTCGGCGCCGCGTTGCTCAGCCCCGTCGAGCAGCGCTGCGACCGCGCCGGCGCTGGACACGAATGCATCGAAGTCGCCGGTCCGCAATGCGGAGAGGGCGTCTGCGACGGAGTTCACGCGTCGGACATCGGCGTCCGCGGAGCGGACCAGCGCATCGGAAGCCCGGTGCCCGGACGTGTCGTCCGTCAGCAACAGGACGCGAGTCGTGCTCTGTGAGGCCGATGGGGGGGGCATCCCGCTGCCAGTCGAGGGTGTACGTGCCGGCTTCATCCAGCCGATCCGGAATTCGAGTCCGGCGATTATAGACGGACGCCGCGCCGAATGCAGCAAGTTGCCGCGAGACGAGACGCAGTCGCCGCGCGCGGCGCGGGCGCCGTTCGCGCCGTGCCTATCGGACGTTTCGATCCGTCGCTTGCGCGCGAAGACGAGCCTGCCGCGCCGATTCCAGCCGATCGCGCTCCGCGGCAGTCAGCGACGCCAGACCTTCGCGGCTGATCTTCGCCAGCAGATCGTCCACGTCGTTGCCGACCCGCGGCGCTACGCGCGATGGGCGCGCGGCGGTCGATGACGACGACGCGACGCGACGGCGGCGCCACGCCAGGACACGCGCGGCGCGGGGCGCCAAAACAGTCGCTCCGCCGGCTGCCGCCGCCAGGAGCCACGGCAACCCGCCGACGCCGCCGCGCGCCAGGGCAAGCACGGCCGTTCCGACCGCAAGCGCCGCGAGCACGGCGCCCTCGGTGGTCGCAAAGCCGAACACGCTCACGGGCGCGTTGCGGCGCTGCTGCCAGAGCATCACGCCCCACGCCGTCAGCGCGCCGGCCGGAACTTCCAGCGGCATGTTCGCGCCCGCCACTCCCGCCCTGGCGAGCAGCCAGAAGACCAAGCCGGCGACGAGGTTCGCCGAGAGGTACCACGCGTAGGCGGACTTCACGCCGAAGTCGGCTTCGACGCGTCGGCCCAGCGCCCAGATCGCCCAGAGCACCATCAGCAGCGTGAAGAGGTTCGGCGTCGCGACCGGGTGCAGCAGCACACCCGAGAGACTGGGCGAAGTCGCGGTGAGCGGGAACGCGACCGCGATCCGCTGGCCCACTTCGAACCGCATCATCGCCAGGACGCCGAACGCCAGCGCGTGCAACACCAGCAGCGGCACGATCGAGCCGAGCAGGCTTCGAACGGCGCGTTGCATGCCGAACGACGGCTGGCTGGAGTAGCCTCGATCCTCCCAACCCACGGCCGATCCGCCCAGGCTCACCCACTCAGCGCGGCGACCGGAACTCTCGCGGCGTCGCGTCCTCATCTATTCTATACCTCGACACGCGCGATTCGGAGGCGCGCCGCGGACGCGCGATCGAACGGTCGCGGCGGCTCGCATACGATTCGCGGCGATCCGCAGACGCTCGCGGGTCAGCCAGGAGACGCACGTGGGCAGCCCCGATTTGCAGACATTCGTTCAGGAGCTGGAGCGGCGCGGTTGGCTGCGGCGGATCCGCGCCGAAGTCGATCCGATCCTGGAAATCACGGAGATTTGCGATCGAGTCGTGAAGGCCGGCGGGCCGGCGCTGTTGTTCGAGAACGTCCGCGGCCACGACATGCCCGTGCTCATCAACACGTTCGGCGCCCGCGCGCGCATGTGCCTGGCGCTGGGCGCGGAGAGTTTCGAGGACATTGCCGACCGCGTGAAGGCGCTGGTCAAGCCCGAGATTCCGACAACCCTGATGGAGAAGCTCAAGAAGATTCCGCAGCTCATGCAGCTCGGCAGTCTGCCGCCGAAAATCGTGCGGCGCGGCGTCTGCCAGGAGGTCGTGCGGACCGACGACGCGGACCTCACGCGCCTGCCGGCGATCAAGTGCTGGCCGGGCGACGGCGACCTGCGGGCAAACGTCTACCCGCATGTGCGCGAGCTGGTGCGGGCCGCGCAGGAGCGGAGCGCGGTCTCGCGCCAGGCGGGCGACGCGCTGCGGCGGCGTCTGATCGAGCTGAACGAAGGCAGCGAGCACGCCCGGCAGATGTTCACCGCGGACGATGGCGGCGGTCCGCTGGACGCCGGCGCGCTGCTGCCGCCTTCGAACGACGGGCGGTACCTGACGCTCACGAACGTCTTCACCAAGCACCCGGAGACGGGCGACCGCAACATCGGCATGTACCGCGTGCAGGTGCTCGGGCGCAAGCTCGCGGCGATGCACTGGCACATGCACCACGACGGGGCGCGGCACTTTCGCGCGTGGCGCGAGCGCGGCGAGCGCATGCCCATCGCGGTCTCGTTCGGCGGGCCGGCGGTGATGCCCTACGCGGCCACGTGCCCGCTGCCGCCGGGGATCGACGAATGCCTGTTTGCGGGCTTTCTGAACGGCGGCGCGATCGAGCTGGTCCCGTGCGTGACGCAACCGCAGATCGAAGTCCCGGCGACGGCCGAGATCGTGGTGGAAGGGTACATCGATCCGCGCGAAGCGCCGGTGATCGAGGGCCCGTTCGGCGATCACACGGGCTTCTATTCACTGGCCGATCTCTACCCCCGGATGCACGTGACGGCGATTACGCAGCGGCGCAGCCCGATCTATCCGACGACGGTGGTGGGCAAGCCTCCGCAGGAGGACTACTGGCTGGGCAAGGCGACCGAACGGATATTCCTGCCGCTGCTTCAAACGCTGGTGCCCGACATCCTGGACTACAACCTGCCGATGTTCGGTTGTTTTCACAACTGCGCGTTCGTAAAGATTCGCAAAGAGTATCCGATGCAGGCGCGGCGCGTGATGAGCGCGATCTGGGGCGCCGGGCAGATGGCGTTCACGAAGATCATCGTGGTGGTGGACCACGACGTGGACGTGCAGGACGAACAGGCTGTGCTGTTTCGTCTGTGCGCGAACGTGGACCCGCAGCGCGACCTGATGTTCGCGGACGGCCCACTCGACATTCTGGACCACGCTTCGCCGGTCTGCGGCGTGGGAACGAAGCTGGGCATCGACGCGACGCGGAAGGTCGCGGGCGAAGGGGCGGTTCGCACCTGGCCGGCGGAGCTGGAGATGAGCCGCGAGGTTCGGGAGCGCGTGACGCAGAGGTGGGGAGAGTATGGGTTGTAGAGCGGGTCGCGGAAGCCGCCCACGCGCTCGTGCGAGCGAACGTCCTGGTTTCGCTTGTATGCTGGTGGTCGCATGCGACATAATGCTGCCGCGATGAGCGATCCAAAGCCGCCCAGCGGCGGCGACTCCCCTTTCGAAGCGTTGGCAAAGAAGCTGGACCTGGAATGTCCGGCGATTCAGAAGGCCCGCGCGGCTGCGGAGACGCACCGGGCGACGCTCTCCGTGGTCTCGGAAAACGGCGTAGATCCGGACGCTGCGCCGACTTCGTCGCCCGATACCTCGATCGTCGTGTTCGGGTCGCTGGCGCGCGGCGAATGGACTCAAGGCAGCGACGTGGATTGAACTCTGCTGGTCGACAGCCCGTCCGATTTGCAGCACCAAACCTCGGCCCGGGAGTTTCGCCGCCGGGTCGCGGAGGCCGGGTATTCCGACCCGGGACCGGAGCGCGTGTTCGGCGGCCTTTCGTTCAGCCACGATCTGGTGCACTGGATTGGCGGCGAACAAGACACGAACGCGAACCTCACGAGACGCCTGCTCCTGCTGCTTGAGTCCTTCCCGATCGCCCGCCCGGAAGTGCACCAGCGCGTCCGGCGCAACGTCCTGAATCGCTATATCGATGCCGAGCGAAGTTTTCTGTCCGAGACAGGCTTGCGCTATAAAGTTCCGCGGTTCTTGTTGAATGATGTGGTGCGCTATTGGCGAACGATGGCCGTGGACTACGCGGCCAAACGCTGGGAGCGCGGCGACGAAGGCTGGGCGCTGCGAAATATCAAGCTTCGATTCTCGCGCATGCTGCTGTTCGCGTCGGGCGTGCTCATCTGCTTTAGTTCGTGCCTGGAAGAGCCAGGTAGCCCCGAAACGCCGTTGTTCAAGGATCAGGAGGAAGCCAAGCAGAGAGTCCACCGCAGGATCGCCGACAAGCTCAGTTTCTCACCCCTCGATGTCGTCTGCGACGCGCTCGGACGCTTCTGCAAGTCTGAGGACTCGGCCAAGGTGCTTCGAGCGTACGACGCGTTCCTCGACGCCGTCGATTGCGAGAAACGCAACTACTTGAGGGAGCTGGCCGTGGAGAACTCCTATGCCGACGCGGTATTCAACGAGCTGCGCGATCACAGCCACCGGTTCCACGACGGCCTGACGGCCCCCTCTTCAATACTCCACGGCTCGCTGAGCTGGTCGTCAAGTACGGAGTGTTCTAGGTGACTCGACGCAGCGTCTCAACCAACGAGCGCCCCATCGGATTCTCCACCGGCAGCTTGGCGAAGGGCGACTTCAACGCCGCGCTGGAATCGTTGCGATGCAGCGACGCAACCGCGGTAGAGCTTTCCGCGCTGCGCGAGAACGAGCTTCTGCCATTGATGCAGGCGATTCCGACGCTGAATCTCGCGCGGTTTGCGCACGTCTCCGTTCACGCGCCCTCCGCGCTCCGAGCGATGGACGAAACGGCGCTCGGGGACGTGCTGCGGCCGGCGCTGACGGCGAGGCTCCCCGTGGTGGTTCACGCGGACATCCTCCGCGACTTCCCCGTCTGGCGGAGCTTCGGCAAGCTGCTTCTGATCGAGAATATGGACAAGCGCAAATCCAGCGGACGAACAGCATCCGAGCTTCGCCCGATCCTCGATGCGCTGCCCAAGGCGAAGCTCTGCCTGGACTTGGCGCACGCTCGACAGATCGACTCGAGCTTGTGCGAGACCGTCACGCTGCTCGAAGAGTTCGGCCCCAGAATCGCGCAATTGCACATCAGCGAGCTGGACGCACAGAGCCGGCACGAATCGCTTTCGCACGCGGCCGTCGCGGCGCTCCGTTCCGTCAGCCGGTTGATCCCCGTGGACGCTCCGGTGATTCTGGAGTTCAGCGCATCGCCGGAGACGCTGAACGCTCATATCCGCCTCGTTCGAAGCGCGTTGCGAGCCGCGCCGATACTGGCTCGGAGCGCCGGGTAGGCCGCTGCGCCGTAGCGCCGCGCGAAACGCCGCAGATACGATGGACACGCCCGTCTACAGCTCGCACGCTCACCGCTCGTCGGTCAGCTCGTACATCCCATGCCCCGCGCGGCGCAGCTTGCCCTGCTGAGCCAGCTCGTCCCATACCGACGGCGGAAACTGATTCGGCGGCACGATCGCCACGATGCCCGACCGCCCGCCGCTGCTGGTCGGCCCGTGGCCGAGCCGCGATTCGTCGTCCAGCCGCGCCATCTTCAGCCGCTTCTTGAACGCCTTTAGCGCGGCGCGGAGCCGCTGTGCGCGCGCGCCAGCTTCGTCGGACGCGCCGCCGGCCGATTGCGATTCGTTCTCATCCACACGCCACCTGCTTCCGTGAATCACGACGACGCAGCGCGACGAGCAGCGTCAGCCATGCCAGTCCCGCGGCCGGCTCCGGCACCGGCACGACCGCCACGCCGAGGAGGTTCGCCGGCGGCGGATCGGCCAGATCGACGACGGCCGTCGCGTCGCCGCCATCCAGTCCGACGCGCCACACCCGCGTCGACGCATTGTCCGAAAGGTAGAGGCGCTCCCCGATCGGGTCGAGTTCCAGATCGAGCGGTCGCGCGTCTTCGGGAAACGTGTGGAGCAGGGTCAATCCGCTCCCGTCCAGGTTCGCGCGCCAAAGCGTTCGGCGGAATCCTTCGGTGAAGTACATGTGCCCGGCGTCGAGGTCCAGCGCCAACCCGTGCGTGAAGTCCGAAACCGTCGCGAGAACCTCGATCGGACCGCCATCGAGCGGCGCGCGACGAATCTGGCTGGACGCGCGCGCCGACCAGTACACGTATCCTCCGGCGACATCGAGATCGAAGTGATACACGTCGCCCAGTTCAGAATCGTCCAGCAGAGTCTGCGCACCGCTGCCGTCTAGGTTGCTGCGGCGCAGCGCGGGCGGCGACCGATCGGACCAGTATAACTTCTGGCCCGCCAGGTCCAGCTCCATGCCGATCGGCGAACTCAGCGATGACAGGACGGTCTGAACCCCGCTGCCGTCGAAGTTCATGCGCTTGATGGTGTGATTACCGATGTCTGAGACGTAGACGTGCTGCGACGACACGTCCACCTCGACGTCGGCCGCCGTGTTCAGCGACGAACCGCTGACAAGCGTCTGAACGTTCCCGCCGTCGAGCTCCGACGTCTGAATGCTGTCGCGATTACTCCAGAACAAGCGCCCGTCATCGCTGCCGCCGAACGCCGACGCCGCGCAAACCGCGATCGCGGCAGCGCACATCCAAGCCGAAGTTCTCATCGCCGTCCTCCTCCATCGAGCACGCGACTCACCGAGCGTTCCGAGCATAGTGACTTCGGCCGTGGCGGTTCAAGCCATTCTCGCCTGTGCCCTTCCCGATCCGGCGCGCGGCCGCTGCGCCGACCGGGGCGAGCAATCGCGCGCTACCACTGCGCCTCGTTGAACGGGCTGCCGGTGGCCGGCTTCGCCTTGCGCGTCATGCCTTTCAGGATGGCGCCCGCGAGCACCATGTCCCCCGGCGTCGTGATCTTGATATTGCGCGCGTCGCCGCGAACGATCGTCACGACGTGCCCCGCCATCTCCACGACCTGCGCGTCGTCCGTCGGCGCCGCGTCGGGCGGTAGCGCCTCGTACGCCGACCGCAGCAGATCCTTGCGAAACACCTGCGGAGTCTGGGCCTCGTACAGCCCCTCGCGCGAGACCGTCTCGGCGATCTTGCCGTCGCGGACGCGCTTCAGCGTGCCGTGCAGCGGCGTCGCCAGGATCGCCGCTCCGCTCTGTGCGGCTGCTTCGAACACCTGGTCGATCCATTCTTCCAGAATGCACGGGCGCACCGCGTCGTGCACGCACACGAACTCGGCCGCGTCGTCCACCGCTGCCAGCGCCGCGCGGACGGAATCGCGCCGCTCGGCTCCGCCCTGCACCAGCCGGATGTTCATGAACATCAGGTTGGCGGCATACTTCTCCTTCACCACCTCGTAGTCCTGCGGCGAGACGGTGAGAATCATCTGGCACACGTCGGCGCGATTCACGAACAGCTCGATGGTGCGGATGAACACGGGGCGGTTGTCGATCTGTGCGAACGGCTTGCGCACGTCGCCGCCGAAGCGCTTGCCAGCGCCGGCGGCCGGGACGATCACTGCGACCTTTGACATCTCGGCCTCCGAACGGCGCCGATCGCCCACCGGCGGCGCGACGGCGTCGGCGCGGCGACGAGGCCGCGACGCGCGGCCGGCGATGGGGTTATCATAGCCACGCGGATTCGATGCCGGCAGCCGCCTGGCCCCGCTCGTACCCGCGCTGAGTTGCGTTCGAACCCTCCCGACGGAACGGATGAATGAACCACGCTCCCCTGCTGCTCCGGATCGCGATCGCGTACGCGGGGCTGGTCGTGCTGAGTCTCGCGACCGGGTGCGGACCCGACGCGTTCGACTGGATCAAGCCGAAGGTCAAGCCGCCGCCCGAAGCGCCCCCGCCGGCCGCCGCCGACACCGGCCCGTACCTGGCCGACACGATCGGAGCGCGCACCCTGCTTTCCAGCGTGCAGCCGGTGGTGATCCGCGGCTTCGGCGTGGTCATCGGGCTGGGAACGGACGGAGGGCGCGACTGCCCGACGGCGATCCGCGACTATCTGATCGATTTTTTTCAGCGCGAATACGCCCCGGACGGCTCGAGCGGCGGGCGACCTCGCATCGTGCCCGGCAAGCTGCTCGACTCGGTCGATTCGGCGGTCGTGCAGCTTACCGCGGTCGTCCCGCCGGGCGCGGCGCGCGGCGCGCGACTCGACCTTCAGGTCGAGTCGATGGACTCGGAGACGCGCTCGCTGGAAGGTGGTGTGTTGCTGCCGTGCGAGCTGAAGGTGTTTGATCAGTCGGCCACCGGTCGCGGTGTGCTGGCGGGTCGAACGCTGGCGCGCGGACAAGGACCCGTGTTCACCAATCCGTTCCGTGGCGATTCGTCGCCGTCCGAGGCGCGGCGAGGCATCGTGCTGGGCGGCGGGGCGCTGCTGGAGGAGCGAACCGCGCGGCTGGTGCTGAACGATCCGGCCTACGCGATCGCGCGACAGATTCAAGACCGGATTAACGAGCGATTCGGGCAGTCTCCGGCCGTGGCGGAAGCGATGAGCATGGGCTACGTGCAGCTTCGCACTCCGCGAACGTTCGCCGAGCGACCGGCGCGCTTTCTCGAGTCGGTCGGGCACCTGTTCATCGAGAACTCGCCCGAATACGTCCGGCGACGTCTGGACGACCTGGCCGAACAGGTTCGCGCCTCGCCCGACAGCGCCAGGCTTGTGTCGCTGGCCTGGGAGGGCATCGGGCGCACCGCGGTGGCCGCGATTCAGCCGCTGTACGCCGATGCGGACGACTCCGTTCGCTATTACGCGGCCCGCGCGGGCGTGCGCCTGGGCGATCCGGCCGCGATTCCGATACTCGCCTCATTCGCGGCGCGCGACGACGATTCGCTCCGCATGGACGCGGTGCGCGAACTCGGCGAATCGGGTTCGACGCAGGCGGCGCTGCGGCTGGCCGACCTTCTGTCCGAGAGCGATCCGGGCATTCGCATCGCCGCGTACGAAGCGCTGCGACGCATGCGTCATCCTGCGATCGCCGGGCGCGCCTACGCCTGCCCGCTGGACGCCACGCAGCCCAACCTGCTGCTCGACGTGATCGATTGCGGCGGTCCGGCGCTGATCTACGTCCGCCGCTCGCGCGAGCCGCGCATCGCCGTGTTCGGCAAGGACATTCCGGTGCGGGTCCCGGTGTTTTATTCGCACGCGCGCGAGTGGCTGACGCTCAACGCGCTCAAGGACGCCGACCTCATCACGATGTACTGCCGCACGCGCCGCAGCGGCGTCCTCTCGGACAGCCTGTTCATCCCGCCGCGCGTGATCGACGTCATCCACCGAATGGCGTCGCTGCCCGTGAAAGACGACTCAGGACAGTTCCAGGGGCTCGGTCTGCACTACGCGTTGATCGTCGAAGCGATCCAGTCGTTGTGCGACAACGGTCTGATTCCGGCCACGCTGATCCTCGAGGAAAGCGCCATCAGCGACGTGCTCGGACCGGCTCAGTCGCCCGAGCGGCCCGAAGCCGACCTGCCGCCGCCCGAGCCCGAGACGCCCGAGGAGACGCCATGACGAACGAGTCCGGCGCCACCGTGCGCCTTCAGAAGTTTCTCGCCAGCGCGGGCGTTGCGGCGCGCCGCACGGCCGAGGAACTGATCCTCGGTGGACACGTCAGCGTCAACGGACGGGTGGTCGACTCGCTGCCGGCGTTCGTCGATCCGGGACAGGACCGGGTCGAGGTGGATGGCGACAGGGTGCGCTTGGCGCCGACGCTCGCCATCGTGCTGCACAAGCCGCGCGCCGTCCGGTGCGGGCCGCGCGTCCGCGGCGTTCGCCACGTGCTCGACCTCGTGCCGCGCATGCCCGGGCGCGTCCTGATCGCCGACCGGCTGCTGCCGGAAACGAGCGGGCTGGTGCTTCTGACGACCGACGGTCGCCTGGCGGAGCGCATTCAGCACGCCCGGCACGGCCTTCACCGAGTGTACCGCGTCGAGACGCGCGACACGGTCAGCGACGAGCTGTGCGCCGCGCTGCAGAAAGGCGTCTACACCGCCGACGGCCGCCTGCGAGCCGAATCGGTCGAAGTAGAGCACCGCGGGCGCGAAGGCGCGACGCTCGCGATCACGCTGGCGCTTCACGGCGACCGCGAGGTGCGGACGATGCTCGCCGCGCTGGGCGTGCGGGCCCACCGGTTGAAGCGCGTTTCGCTCGGTCCGCTGACGCTGCGCGGGCTGGACGTGGGCGAGTGGCGCGAGCTGACCGGACCGGAAATCCAACAACTGCTGACGGAACGCGCCGCGCGCCCCGTCTCCGCGCGCCGCGATCCCAAATCGCGCCGTCGTCGCATCAGCGCGCCGCGCGCTGCGGAATCGCAGCGTGGGCGAGGATCCGCGCCGCGTTCGCGCGATGCCCAACGCAGCGGGGCGCCAAAACCGCAGCAGAGCCGACCTGTCCGCCCGAAGCCGTCGCCGGCGCCGACGAGCAAGGAACCGCGCCGCAAGCCCGGCGGCGGGCGCGGCGACGACGGTTCGACGCCACGGCGGTTCATTCCGTAGCGGCCGCGGCGCCCCGGCGGCGGATACTGTTTCAGTTTCCTGGAAGATTTCCAACGTTGCCTTACGGTGTCCGATTCTGCTACGATGCCGTGGCTCGGCGGCCCGGAGGGTAAGTGCGATGATACGCTGGATTGCGGCGTCGTTGGTCTTGGCGATGGCGTTCTCGCTGGGCGGGTGTCCCGCTGCGCCGAGCGACGCCGACAATGCGAACGACAATCTCAACGGAGGCGGCGGCGGAAACAGCAATACGAATTCGAGCAACGGCAACGCGAATTCGAGCAATGACAACCAAAACTCGAACAATGGCAATACCAACGCCAACGATAACGCCAACGCCAACGCCAACGATAACGACAATGACAACGGCGACGACGGCGGCGAGCTGCTCCTGCGAATGCTGTCGATTTCGGAATCGACGTCGATTCTGACGCTTCATGGATCGTTCGGGGACGCGATCGGCGAAGTGTACGTGAACGGCAGCCCGCGGTCGCTGGCCGGCGGCGGATGGACGGCGGATCAGATCGAAGTCAGCATCCAGCCGCAGGATCTTGGCGAGGTGTACGTGCAGGTCGGCAGCGCCGCCACCAACTCGCGCTGGATCACGGGATGGGACTTTGACATCCGGCGCACATATCAGCTCTTTCAGCAGAGCCTTTGTCCCGCCTGCCAAGCGCAAATGACGTTCCGCTTTCGCCTGCGCGGCGATGTGTCGGCGGTCGACGACGGGTCGGGCAACCTGATCGACGGCGGAACGGCCAACCACGGCGTGAGGGGCGCGACCTTCTCGATCGACAGCGTTGACGGCTCATGGCTTTCGGACTTTGATGGACAGCAGCGCGTGTGGTCGGCGGAGCAGACCACTCCGGTCTATTACATCGGCGGAGACGCTGAGCAGTTTGTGAGCGGCGCGGGCGAATGGTTCTCGGCCTTCGCCGGCGTCGACCCCGGCAATTCGCGGGCGGTTGTCGCGGTGCACGTCGACACGGATGGCTATCGCGTCAGGAACCTGGACACCGGCGAGTCCACCGTCGAGCACATCACCGATTTCGGCGTCTACCAGAATCTGTCCTACCCGGGGACCATCGTGATGCCGCTCTCTCCTTCGCTGAACGTTCCCGCGGGCAGCACCCAGCCCGACAACAACGGGTCCTTCTGGGAGTGGGAAGCCGCCCCCGCTCAAAGCCCGCCGCCGCCCGGGTCGTAGTTGCCGCGAGCTGTCCGACGCGCCGACCGCGAAAGCGAGTGCGCTGCACGAACCGGCCGGCCGTGCCCCCCCGACCGGGCGCGCTCCATTCCAGCCCGACGACAGCGCTAGCCGCCGTAGCGCGCCAGCAGCGCGACGAACTCCGCGTCGGAGGCGAGAAACTGAAGATTGGCGTGCTCTTTCGCAGCCGTAGCGGTAATCCGCCCCGTTTCAAGCGCGTCCTGCAGGCGCTCGAGCGCTTCGGCGCGCCGTCCGGCGTGCACGAGGACCGCCGCCAGGTCCAGAAGCAGGCCCGGCTCGTCGGGCGCCAATTCCTCCGCCTCGCTGAGGTAATCCGCCGCGAGCGACCAGGGTGGGTTCGGCTGGGTCAGGACCTTCTGGGCGGTGGCGCGCAGGGCCCGCGCGACCCAGCGCAGGTTCGGCGCGCCCTTGCGCGGCGCGAGCGTCGGCAGGCGCAGGTGGTCGAGCCGGCGGAGCGCCTCGGCGCCCTCCGTGGTGTTCACGAAAAACGGGTGCGTGCGCGGCATGTCGCGCGTCTGCTCGCGGACGAAGCTGACCAGCGCGACGTTGCCGGGGTCCAGCTCGCACGCGCGGAGAAGCCCGAGCATCGCCTGGGTCGGGTCGCTGCGGAGCAGGCCCAGCGCCCGCACGCGCTGTCGGCGGCCTTCGATCACGCGCTCGACCGCCGCGACGATCTCGGCGAGTTCCGGGTCGTCGGCGCTTGCCACGATGCCGTGCCCGAAGGGCGACTGCTGCGCGGCGAGCAGGTCGCTCAGCAGCGCCAGCTCGTCGGACTTGTACAGTTGCCGCGGCGCGCTGAATTCCAGGATCGCGTTGTCGTCGGTGTGCAGAACGCCGTCGCCCGCCCAGCCGCGCAGCGCGTCGCTGCCGGCGATGAATCGCCCCAGCACCGATTCGATCCGCCCCGCGCCGATCCGGTAGAGATCCGCCCGCACCTGCGGGTCGTAGGCGCGCTGCTTGAGCGCGCCGAGCGGAATCTCGAACGGCCGATCGGACGCGATCAGCCCGAAATTGAACTCGCCCATCTCCCACAGCGTGGCGTGCGGAAACACGTGCAGCAGCGTGCGAATGATGAGCCGCACGTTCTCCGGCGACAGCGTGTAGCCCTGCACCCAGGCGCAGAACACGCCGCCCGGCTCGAGCCGGCTGCGGGCCAGCTCGAAGTATTCGCGCGTGAACAGGTTCGACACGCCGGCCAGCCACGGGTTCGACGGCTGCGAGACGATCAGGTCATATCGCTGGTCGGTGAGCAGCAGGTGATTGCGGCCGTCGGCCGGGATGTGGCGAATCCGCGCGTCTTCGAACGGCGCGTAGGTGTAGTCGGAGAAATACGCGCGAGCTGCGTGCAGCACCTCTTCGCTGAGCTCGATGCTGTCGATGCGCTGATAGTTCGGGTAGCGCGAGATGGCGCCGAGCGTCAGCCCGGAGCCCAGGCCGATCACGCACACGTCCTCGCCATCCGGCTTCATCAGCGCAGGGATGTGACCGACCAGCAGGAAATTCACCATATCGACCACGCTGGTCGAGGCGTCGGTCTTCGAGTTGACGCTCATGGAAATCGTTTCCGGATCGCGCTTCGATCGTGAAACGATCACCGTCATGTCGGCGCCCTCGCCGATATAGAGAATCTCTTTCGATTCGATCGCGCCCTGCTCGTTTTCCGAGCGGCCGAGGAACGCCGCCGAATCCAGCAGCCGCATGTCCCATCGCCCCGCCAGGCCCACCACCAGCGGCACGAGCGCGGCCGCGACCACGGCCGGCACAAGACGCCGCAGGGCCGATTCGCCCGGTTGCCGCGCAAGCAGAACCAGCGCCAGCCCTCCCACTGCGTTCAGGGCGGCGGCGAGCGTGATCGAGTTCTGAACGCCGAGCACGTCGCTGCGAATGAGCACGAAACCTCCCAGGAACGAGCCGGCCACCGTGCCGAGGGTGTTGACCGCATAAATCTTGCCGGTGGCTTCGCCGGCTTCCTCCTCGCGGCTGGCGTTGGCCCGAGCTACAAGCGGGAAGAGCGCGCCCATGAGCAGCGTGGGGACGATCGTCACCGCGATGATGAGCAGGAACTCGATCGCCAGCAGCAGATCGAAGTTGTCGCTGAACTGATCCACCAGCGCGTGCACGAGCAGCGGAATGCGGCCGTAGACCGGCAGCACGGCGACGGCGGAGACGGCGATCGCGAGCTGTGCGGCGCCGGTCGCGAACAGCGGATCGCGCAGGCGATCGACCCAGCGCGCGATCAGCAGGCTGCCCAGGGCGAGGCCCAGGATGAACGCCGCGAGGATGCAGGTGAACGAATAGGTGCTCGAGCCGATCGACATGATCAGCGCGCGGGTCCAGGTGATCTGGTACACCATCGCCGAGAAGCCGGACACCGCGAACGCCAACAGCAGCCAGCGCCGCGCGGCGGGCGTCAGGTTCGACGGAGCCGTTTCGCGCCCGCCGCGTCGTTCGAGGTCGGCACGGCGGATGGCATCTCCCTGCTCCGCATCGACGCGCAGCGCGAGCAGCGCGATAACGCCGATGGCGATGTTCACCAGCGCCGCCGCCCAGGTGGTCGTCGTCAGTCCCAATCGGGGGATCAGCACGAAGCCGGTCGCGACGACGCCGATCACCGCGCCGAACGTATTGAGTCCGTAGAGCGTGCCGATGGAGCGTCCGCTCGATCCGCCGCCGAGCGTGACGTGCCGCACGAGCACGGGGAGCGTGGCGCCCATGAGCGTCGCCGGCAGCAGCATGACCATCGCGCTCAGCAGAAAGCGGACCGCGGTGAGCACGGCCGGCGCGTTCTGCACGTGGGGGTAGATCGCGCGGTAAACGGGATCGCACAGCGCCAACAGCAGTGGGACTCCGAGGGCGTAGGCGCCGATGACGATCTCGAGCGCGCCGTAGACGAATCCGGGTTGTGCGAGACGGCGGCTGATTCGCCCCGACACGAAGCTTCCCAGTCCGAGCCCGCCCATGAAGGCGACCAGGACGGTCGTGATGGCGTACGTGGTGCCGCCGAACACGAAGATGAGTTCACGCGTCCAGACAAGCTCGTAGACCAGCCCGGTGGCGCCGGAAAGCAGGAAGAGCGTGAAGAGAATCCACTTTGGCGTCGTACGGGACAAGGGCCGGCCCTCGGTTTCGTCGCGAAACGCCGATTAGACACACCGCGATTGACCGGGTCAACTTACGGGGCGCGGGCGGTTACCCGCCGAGGCGCGGGGCGAGTAGAATCCGGTTAACTCTCATCGATGGAAGGAGCTTCGCGATGGCGCGTACCGTAACGCTCAAGGGGAATCCGCTCACGCTGGTTGGCCCGGAACTCAAAGTCGGCGACAAGGCCCCCAACGCGATTCTCAAGAAGGATCTCGTGACGAACCTGTCGGTTTCGGAGACCGGCGGACAGGCGCGCATCTTCAGCGTGGTGCCGTCGCTGGACACTCCGGTCTGCGCGACGCAGACCAAGCGGTTCAACGCGGAGGTCGCCAAGCTGCCGAACGTCCGCTTCTACACGGTGAGCTGCGATCTGCCCGTAGCGCAGAAGCGCTTCTGCGGCGCGGAAGGGATCGACGCGGAAAAGTTCGTCATGCTCAGCGATCACAAGGACACGTCGTTCGGGCAGGCCTACGGCACGCTCATTCCGGACCTGCGCATCCACTGCCGGGCCGTGTTCGTGGTCGATCGGCAGGACACCATCCGATACGCCGAGTACGTCAAGGAGGTCGCCGAGCAGCCGAATTACGACGCGGTGCTCGCGTGCGCGAAAGCGCTGTAGACGAGACCGGCCGGGCTGTTGTCGCCGGCAGAGCCGCTGTGCCGCAACCTGCGCGCGACCGCCGCGCACCGCTGACGCGCAGCGCCGCGCTGGGCGGGCTTTCCCAAGGAAAACCATGAACGTATTCGTGACGGGCGGCGCGGGCTACGTCGGCAGCCATTGCGTGCGCGCCCTGCTCGAGGCCGGGCACCGCGTCACCGTCTGGGACAACCTGGTCGCCGGGCATCGCGGCGCCGTGGACAGCCGCGCGGCGTTCGTGCGCGGCGATCTGGCGGACGCCCCGGGCATTCGCGCGGCACTGCGCGGCGCTTCGTTCGACGCGTCGATGCACTTCGCCGCGCACCTGAATGTCGGCGAATCGGTCGAGCAGCCGCTGAAGTACTTCCGAAACAACGTGTGCAACACACTGAACCTGCTGGAGGCGATGCGCGAGACGGGCGTGTCTCGGTTCGTGTTCAGCAGCACGTGCGCGGTGTACGGCGAACCGGAGCGGCTGCCGATCACGGAAGATCTGCCGCAGCGGCCGATCAATCCGTACGGCGCGAGCAAGGCGATGGTCGAGCGAATGCTGGCGGATTCGTCCGCGGCGTGGGGGTTGGGCGCGGTCGCACTGCGCTATTTCAACGCTTCGGGGGCCAGCGCGGACGGCACGATCGGCGAAGACCACGACCCCGAGTTTCACCTGATTCCGCTGGTGCTTCAGGTCGCGCTGGGTCAACGCGAGTCGATTCGCGTGTTCGGATCGGACTATCCGACGCCGGACGGCACCTGCGTGCGGGATTACGTCCACGTCGAGGATCTCGCCGCGGCGCACGTGGCGGCGATGGAGCGGATGACGCCCGCGAAGACCGAGTGCTATAACGTGGGCGTAGGTCGGGGATACAGCGTGCGGGAGGTGATCGATGCGGCTCGCGCGGTGACGGCGCACCCGATCCCGGTGGTGGAGTCGGAGCGGCGACCGGGCGATCCGCCGGCGCTGTACGCGGATTCGCGCGCCATCGCCGCCCGGTTCGGATGGCGCCCGCGCTATACGGACGTTCGCCGAATCATCGAGACCGCCTGGGGCTGGCATCGAAACCACCCCGACGGGTACGCCGATTGAAATAAAATCGCGCGGCAGCGCGTTGTTAATGACAGTTGTGGGGCGCTACACTTTCCGAGGCGTTGGCATGGGCGGGTCCGCGGGAGCATTGATTTACGCAACGCTCTCTTTCATACGTTCGGCTTCCGCGAACTCCTGCCTGACAGCCTTCACCAGCACCATGTCGGCGCGGCCTGCCCGAGTGACGGGAAACGGCCGACGCCGGGGGAAATCACTCACACGGGCGCCGCGGCCTTGTGCCGACGCGGCGTGGCCGCCGGAGGCGGACTGCTCGGACTTCGTCCGGATCTCGCGCGGGAATCACCCGGCTTTATTGTGTTCCTCTTACCCGCACCGCTTCGAGATCGGATGGAGAACTCATGCTATTGTCCTTTTTCCGCAAGCCCGCCCCACGGAAGGTCGTACCCGCCAAACCCCTGAAGGAGCTGCAGGACGCGTTCGGCCCGCCGCGCACGCCGGAGGAAATCGGCGCGAACTTATCGGAACTCGAATCCCGCTTGAACGCCCGCATGGCCTGTCCGGCCGGCCGAAACCAGGTGTTCATTCGCTCGCTGGTCACCCGGACCGGGACCACGCCGCCGCGAATCGCATTGAAGTGTTCGCTGCGTCGCGACATCGGTCTGAAGCCGGACGTGTTCTACGAACACATCCGCGACGTTTGCTGCTCGAATCCGAACCAGTGCCCTGCGTTTCAGAAGTTTCAGGACCGGTTCGTCCAGACCTGAGTCGGAAGTCAGCCGCGCGCGCGGCCTGACCCGGCACGACACGGCGCTCTTGGGGAGCCCGGAGCCCACGGCGTGGCTTTACGTGAGCCACGCCGTGTTGTTTTTCTTGTCTCGCCCTGATCCGAGGACTGGGTCGTCGCCCGCGCCGCGGCTCACTTCGGCTCTACGCGCACGGATTTCAGCATCGCCAGGAACGCGTCGCGCTGCGATTGCATCGTGTTGTCCGGACCGACCCCGCGGAAGAACCACGGACCGCCCTCGCCTTCGACCACGGCCGCGAGCATGCGATGGGCGCTCTTCATTCCGAGCACGGGCGCGCCCGGCGCCATCCGGTTCTCAAACTCGCCGAACACTTCGAGGTAGTGCACCTTCTGCGAACCGACGTCGAACGTCTCGCGCCGGACCGCATCGTCCGGAACGGGCTCGCCGCCGGCAGTCTTGAACATGCCGCGCCAGCGGTCCAGGTTCATCTCGACGCCCCCGCCGCTGCCCACGCCGAAGAAGAACAGCACCATGTCGCCGTCGGCCGAGTCGCCTTCCGCTTTCGGCAGCGTCCACTGAGCCAGGCGCATCGCGTTCGTTGGCGCGCCGACCGTCCAGGCCGAAGGCGCGTCGAACAGCAGCTTTGTCGTGCCGCGTTCGCCGGCGGGCGGAGGAGTCGCCGGCGGATCGCCGGTGCCGCCGATGGGCGGATGCCCGGCCGGAAGCGCGCCCGTCGCCGGGGGCGGCGCGGACTCCTGCCCGCCGATCGGCGGATGTCCGGGCGGCATGGCCGGCTCGCTCGGTCGCTGCGGGGCGGACCCGCGTAGCAGGGCCGCGGCGGCTGACGCGTCTTCGGTCGCCGCGGGCGGCTCGGCGGCAGGCTTGCGCGATTCGCTCGCGGCAGGCGCTGCGGGGTTGGAGGACTTGTCGGCGCCGGACGCATCCGCCGCCGGACCCTCGCAGCCGGTCAGCAGTAACAGCGGGGCGACGAAGGCGGCTGCAAAGAATGAACGAAGCATGGGTTGGGGCATCGCAAGGCTCCTGTCAGGTATGGACGGTGTGACCGCCGCGGGCAGTATATCGCGCCGGCGCTCGCTTGGAGCGCCGAGCGGCAGCGCGCGGGACCGACGCGCGCGGCGTGACGCCTACTCGGTCGAGCAGTCGCTGCCGTACGCCTCGAGCAGCGCCGAGAGGTCCGCAAGCCCGACTTCGCCATCGCCGTCGATGTCGGCCGGAGTGCCGGCGGTCACGCTGCCGAACTCCGAAAGCAGCTCCGAGAGGTCCGCGAGGTCTACGCGGCAGTCCGAACCGGCGATGTCGACGCCGTCGCAGCCGGCGGCGGGGCATCCGACCTTCACGCGAAAGATGGCGGCGCCGGTCTGAAGGTTCAGCACGAGCCGCATCGCGCCGCCGTCGCGGCTCAATCCGGCGTCATAGAAGCTGACGATGTGCCCGACGCCGCCCTGCGGCGTGAGAACGGGATCGCCCTGCAGAGCCACGAAGCGAAGCTGTCCGAGCGGATCCGTTGCGAAGACGCTGAAGCCGCCGTTGGACGGGATTCCCGGACCGCGGACGCGCGTCGAGCACACCATGCGGCCGGTCGCGTTCGCGACGATGCCGCTCGCGTTGCCAAACGTCTCGAATGAATGGAACACGATGTCGCTGTCGAGGTCGGGCGCCGGGTCGCTCTCGCGGGCGACCAGGGCCGGTCCGCCGGCTTCAAAAATCCACATCGACCGGTCCGCGGTCGATTCGACGCCGGAGAGCGACGCGGCGAACGCCGCATACGAGCCGCCAGCCGCGAGATTCCAGGTGGAGCTGATGCGTGTTCCGGGCGGCAAGCCCGGCGCGTCGTCGTCTTCGCGAACCACGAGCTGCACGGCGCCGCCGTGTCGGCGGAAGACCGCGTAGTCGTTCGCGCTGGTGATTCCGGGGCCGACGAGCGTCCCGCCGAAGACATCGGACTCCGCGTCGGCCTGGTAGTGATAGAGCGTCGCATAGGTCGTTCCCGCGGGCATGTCGGGCGCGGGATCGCCTTCGCGCGCGATAAGCTCGAGGACGCCCTGATAGCGCCAGAACGAGCCATCGTTTGCCGCGGTGACGCCGGGGCCGCTCAGCACCGCACGAAACCCGACGGAATCCGCGCCGGTGGCGACCAGTTCCCCAACGGTTCCGAACACCACGTCGGCGGGCAGGCCGGGCGCCTGCATGCCGCTGTACGCGAGCGCGCCGACCGTCGAGCCGTCGGACAGAAAGAGCGACGAATCGGACACGAACGCGACGTCGTTGTCGCCGTGGCGGCAGAAATAGATGGTCGGGTTGGTGAAAATTCCGCCGGGAGGGCTGGGCGCGGGGTCGCCCTCGCGCATGACGAGCTGCGGCGGCTGCGACTCGCGGCAGAGCCAGATGGCGGCATCGCTCGCCGCGTCGGCGCCGAGCAGCGACGTGCGGGCGTAGACCCGGCCGTCTTCGCCGAGCGCGCCGACGTCGTGCACATGGCCAATCTGGATGCCGGGCAGCCCGGGCGCGGGATCGCCTTCGCGGATGAGCAGCGCGAGTTGCGAGCCGGTGGCGAGCCAGGCGCCCGAGTCGTTGTCGGCGTTCACGCCGCTGCCCTGCATGCGGGCCTGGAACGCGATCTGTCCCCGAACGTTGACGCCGATCAGGTCCGGCCCCGCGCCGATGAGGCCGGAGAAGAACGCGGATGGGATTCCGGGCACGGGCTGTCCGACGGCCGCGACCGGCTCGATCTGAACGTCGGCGAAGCACAAGGCGGTGGTGAGGCCGATGCTGACGGCGGCGACGCGACGCATAAGGGCTGTCCTTTCGATCGGCATGGCAGGCCACAGGCGATGGTAACCGATGCGCGTCGGGCCGGCATAGGGCGATTCGAGTGTGAAGCGCGATTGTTCGAAGCGGCTGGGCGGGTACACGCACGCTTGCAGCGATGCGACGCGGTCTGGCGGCGACGCGGCTTTAACGCCGGGTGGCTCGCGGGAGCGACTCACGACGAGGTGCAAGCACTGCAATTGCGCATGAAATCGCGCGTCTCACCCATACGGAGCTAAGTGTCGCTTTGTCGTAGGCGAGGGTCGTAACTCGTTTACTTCTCGGCCGTTGACGTGGACCCTGGCGAGCGTATCATCCTCGGCAGGTGGGCGCACTCTTTGCCGCCAGCAGAGGTTGCTGTAGTTGACAGTCGATAGGACGGAAAGAGATTGTGCCAGATTGAGCGTCGAGATTCTACTGCCGTTCGGTATCGCTGCGATCGGTGCAAGCACCGGATTCGTTGCCGCCGTATGGCTGGCTCTAGCACTCGACCACCGGAACAAACCTCCCGCGGAGTTGAGGTGGATTCTAAATTGGCTCTTTCTGACGGCAGTGTCTTGCGCCATCCTAAAAGGCGCTTTCGGGAACTTCACCGCAGCGGTATACGCCGTCGCAAGCGGTGCGACGTTCGTCGTCATTGGTCTTCCGGTATGGCTTTCCCGGCCGAGCCGGCCGACCGCGAGTAAGAAGCCGTAGACGGGTCAACGTCGAACGCGAGGTCGTCGATGAGCCACGCTTCCACCCTGCCATTCGAGCCACAATCTCTCGAAGAACGCGTTCTGTGGGAATTGCCGTCGCGGGGTGCGAAGCCGCTCAAGAGACGCGTGTTTGAGCCCATCGTTGAACTCGGGTACCGCTTGGGGTTCGGAGATCCCGCGGACTCAATTACACTGAGCCGTCAAGAATCAGAGCGAGAACTGGAGTGGGCCAGACGGTCCGCTAAGCTGATGGCGGCAAAGTTGAGCGTCGCCGAGTCCGCCGTGGACCCCGATCGTCGAGCCAGTGCCTTTCGAGAGTTGGGCATCCTCCCGAAGCGGGTGCTGCAAGTGCTGTTGCAACACGAATCGTGGCGCGAGATCTCAGCGCTTCGCAGACCCTTACGAGTCTACTGGGAAAACGTTGGCGGATGGAAGAACGCCGCCATCGTTGGGACGCTCTGCTATGAGAGGGCGGCGAAGGAGACGAACGGCGTTGCCGAACTTCCCTGGATCCAAGTGAGAGACGTTGCGTGGTTTGCCGCGCTATCAAACAACGCTCCGTTGGCGCAGGCCTCAGCGAACGAAGCGCTTCGAACGTTTGAGCGAGTCAAAGGAGCCAATGCGCGCATCGGTGCTGCTCACGCACACCGCGTTTTGGGGCTCGTGGCGTTGCACGAGGACGCTCCGCACGCGTCCGAGCGCGCGATCCAAGAGTTCACGGCTGCGTACGACCACGCGAGTTCCGCAGACCATCGCGAATTGGCGATTCGCGTACAGCTTCATCTGGCCGCAGCGCGACTCCGATCGCGCGACATCGAGAAAGCCGGCGCGATACTCGACGACGCCATTAAGGGCGCATACGAGCTACAGAATCCATACCTAATAATTGTATCGCTACTCAAACGCGCCGAGTATTCGCAAGCGAGCGGCAAGTTCGAAGCTGCGACGAATGATCTAATGCTAATTCTCTATGCGAGCGAGGGAAACGCCCTTTATGAATTCGGCAAGGCTTCGCTCATGCTATCCCAACTTCAGCTAAACTCGGCGCAGGACGGAAAGGATGGCGCCGAGAACGTCGAACTGCTGGTCCGCGCGCTGTGGTTCGCTCGGGAGGCCCATAAGGCGTTCCAAGCCGTTCAGGCCGGGCAGGAGCAAGCCGCCAAGCTTAAAATGGATGAGATATCGGAGAGGCTTCTCAGGACCGGAGAGCGCGTGGATAGCGCCGAGTTTGCGAGGTACGCTTTTCCCTTGTTCGGCAAAGCGTGAATACCTAGCGGCCCTCTAATCCTTTCATGAGCTGGGTGAGTGTCTGACCTATGAACTCCTCGCGGAGTCGGTCCTTCTCATTTTCATCGAATTCCGGGTCGAGGCTCGCGGTACCAAAAAAACGCTGAATTCGTGAGCAGTACAGCAATGTATGGCTCGGCTTTCCACAGCCGCTCGCGACCCGCGCGTAATCGGAGTTAGCATAATGCGTGACCACTTGGTTACGATGGGTCCACCACGCATCCGCCTTGGTAATGCACGTCACAATCCACCGGACCCGGTTCTGCGCACTTAGGTGCGGCGCAATTTCTTCAAGGTGCTTCGTTTCCGCCGCGCGGTGATACTCCAACCAAGTGTCCGCGGCCTTCCCACCTAAGGTCGGCTCGACTGCCTGCGTCATCCCGCCATGAAACTCGTACTCGTGATAGCCGAATGCCGCCACTACGACCACACCGCAAGGACCATGATTACAGGCGTCGTTGATCGCGGCAACTCGCTCCCTGAACTTGGATGGATGCCCCGGCGTATCGCACGTGACATACTCAACGTTGCCGAGCGAAATCGCGTGTTCCTGCGCAAATTGAGTGCGATTCAAGCGATCAATCGCGCGTGGTGTGTGCGTTCTGAGCGAATGGAGCAACTGCGTCTTGCCTGCACCGCTACAACCGACGAGGACAATGCGAGGCTCACTGCGAAATAGATCGAGAATCCTTTCAAGCCAGCCCTTCTTACGGGCGTGCTCCAACGTCTCCAAGACTTTATCCACAGCGTCCATCGTCCAAGCCCTCTTGATCGCCCGCTGAAAACATCTTATCTCTTGAATCCTAGTACCCACCGCGAGATCGCACAAGCGACAAAGATTTGCGGTCTGTGGTTTGAGGGCGTTGAATTTGCAACGCATCGTCGATGTTGTCGTGCTCGAACCAGCACCGCGGGCTCGGCAAGGATCGCTTATGGCGATTGCTGGGCGATCACACGCCAACGCGCGCTGGGCATCGCCGCTGAGAAAAACCGCCCAACGATGGCGACCGCGTTTGCGCCTCGGCCGAACCGAGTGCACCGCGATTCAATGGACCGACTCGCCGCTACGCGTAGCTGTGCAGCCCCACGATGAAGAAGTTCACGAAGCACCAGTTGAACGCCATCATCAGGCAGCCCAGCACGCTCAGCCACGCCGTCCAGAGGCCCTTGTTCTTCACGATGAAGCGCGTGTGGATCAGGATCGCGTAGATGATCCACGTGTTCATGGCGAAGACTTCCTTCGGGTCCCAGCCCCACGGCCGGCCCCACGAATAGTCGGCCCAGACCGCGCCGAGGATGATCCCGACGAAGAGCATCACGAAGACCATGTTCAGGATGATCAGGTGGCTCCAGTCGAAATGGTGCATCCATGCCGGCAGCTTCGTGGTCTTCTCGTCGCCCGGCAGCGCGCCGGCCATCAGCGGCTTGGCGCCCAGAAAGTCGGACGGGGACATCGAGCCGCCGCCCGGAAGCGCCAGCGCCGGCGTCAGCCCCGGCTCGCGACGACGGGCCAGCGCGATGCCGTTGCCGACGGCCCAGAGCGCGCCGGACGCGAGCATCGTCTTGCCCAGGCCGTCGATGAACATGTAGTTGCCGATCGCCATCGCTCCGCAGCACAGCGCGAAGATGAACACGCCCGCCAGCTCCAGCGCGCCGGCCCGCATCCAGGCGAGCACGGCCAGAACGGCCAGCGCGGCGATGCTGGCGCCGCCGAGCGTCGGCGCGACCCAGGCGTGCTTCAGCAGGCCGCTGGCGTACTCGGTCGTGCCGAAGCTGAACAGGCTTCCGCCAAGGATCAGCAGCGCCGCGCCGCCCGCGGCCGAGAACATCCCGACCAGCCCGGATCGGGCCGGATTGGTGTGGACGTAGTAGCCGAAGAGGTAAATCAGCGCGACGACGGCGGCGAGGAAGATCAGCGCGTAGGACCAGATGATGAGCACGGTATGGATACGGAGCATCAGGTCGTCGAGGATGCCCATGATGGTGGTGATGGTTCCGCCGCCAGGGATGACGAACCCGCCCAGGACGAGTGAGAGGAATCCGGTGGCGTGCGAGGCGATCAGGAACACGCGGGTGCGAAATACCATCTCGAGCACCAGGCCGACCGCCACGCCGCACCACGCCGACGCGACAACGGCCTCGAACATGTTGGCGACCGGGATGCGGCCCAGAATCTGCCAGCGCAGCCCGATGCCGTAGGCGTGCACGCCCATCGCCGCCAGCAGCAGCGCCAGCGACGCTCCCCAGGCCCAGCGATAGCCGCCGGCGAGCGCGACCACGCCCAGCACCATTCCGCCGAAGTAGAGCACCCAGCCGCCGGTGAACTTGCCCATCGCGTAGTAGTGCGCTTCGGCGGCGCGCTGCGCTGAACTGGGATAGATGCCCGGCTGCGCCAGCGTCGGCAGGATCTGGGCGAGCTGTTCGAGCGCCGCCTGCGCCGACGGCGCGTCGCCGCTCAGCCAGCTCTGCTGGAGCCGCGCCCACGGGCCGATGACCGCCAGGGCCTGCTCCGGGGAGATCTCCGCGACGGGGCCGCCAAACTGCCGGGCGACGTCGCGGCGGGTGGTTCCCGCCTGGGCCAGCACGTCTTCCGGCAGGTTGGCGCGCAGCTCGTCGGGCGTGAACCATGGCGCGCGGGGCTTGTCGTCGAGCTTCGGATCGAAGCGCTCGGTCGGGTCGGGGACCAGCCGCGCCATGCGGTCGAGGAAGCGCGCCACCGATTCGGCGTTGCGCACGCGGCGCATGGCGGTGTTCATGATGGCGCGCGGTTCGAGTTCGGCGACGCGCTGCTGCACGATCGGGTCGATCAGCTCGTGCGGGGTCATGTACCCGGTCGCCATGATGCGCTGTCGCACGGCCTCGGGCATATGCGCCGTCAGGTGAATCTTTACGCCCTTGTCCTTCACGCGGATGACCGGCGCATCGGCATATGCCGGCCGGTTGAAGAGCCACTCCATCAGCGAGGCCATCGGCGAAAGGCCCGGCAGGTGTTCCTTGCCGTACATCGCGACCATGGACTCGCGCGCAAACGAGTCCATCGTCTTGTATCGGCCGCCGTCCTGAACGGCGATCAGGCGGGCGCGCGACCAGTCCATCTGCTTGTCCATCTCCGCCGCGCGAGCGGAGGCGGCCAGCGGCAGTTCGACGGCGACGGAAACGCCCACCCACAGCATCGCGGCGAGCGCCGCGGAGGCCCGGAGAATCGCACGAACGCTCATGATCTTGCCCCCACTTCCGAGCCGATCTGCGGTCGAGGCTCGCTGGCGGATTCGTCTTCAGCCGCGACGCGACGGCGCGCCTTCGCGCCGGCCTCTTTCCGCCGTTTCAGCAGCACCGGCTTGATGTAGAACGCGTACATCGCGCCGATCGTCACTGCGATCCAGCCGACGTTCATCGCGAGAATGCCTTCGCGGTTGCCGACGCCAAGGATGGTGTAGCTCCAACGGTCGGTCGCGGCGCCGCTCTGGTAGAGCGTCCAGCTCCCGGCGGCGGTCGTGTCGTTGGTCTGGACGGAGTCGGCGCGAGCCACGCCGCCGTCGAGCGGGGCGATGTAGAAATCGCTCCGCCACGATTCGGGCGACTCGGTTCCCGGGAAGACCTTCACGCTCAGCTTCCCGGGCGTTAGCGCCACTCCGAGGTCGCGCTGCATGCGCGTCACCAGCACCTCGTAGCTGGGCGATCCGGGCGGACGCACGATCAGCGACCGGGCGTCGACGTGCGGGTACATGTTGAATGTGACCCAGTGCGATTCGCGCCAGTCGGCGTGCTCGCCGCGGCCGCGCAGCTCGACGCGGACGGCCGAGAGCTGACGCCCCATGTTCGGGCGGCGCGTCTCGATCGGCTCGATGACCGGTCGGGTGGACTTCTGCCCGTCGCGGAAGAACGCGTTCAGCGTGACCTGGACGGCGGCACCGCGCATGGTGGCCGGCACGGCTTTGCCGGATTCGAGCACGGCTCGGCGGACGTCGCCGCTGGGATCGAATGTCGCGACCTCGGTCGGCTGATCCGGGCCGGCCGCGAGCATGACCCACCCGTTGGCCGACGTTCGGTAGCGGAGGACGAGGTTCGGGTCATACGGGCCTTCGCGGCGTCGCATGCCCTGTTCGTCGATGTCCTGCGAGAGCTGGGGGTATCGCTGAATGACGGTGCGGTTGTACGACTTGCCCTCGCTGACCACGTCGACCGACGCCATGGGCGACATCGCGCCCTCGAAGCCGGGCGACATGAGCGGCCACGCGGGCGAGAGTTGCGTGACGGTCAGCACGTACGACGTGCCGGGGATCTCGATTTTCTGTCCCTGCGAGACGGCGAGCGTCTGGCGAAACGGCGGATCGATCAGCTCGATGTCGAGCTCGTGCGGGCCGGCCAGCGGGCGAAACGCCGCCTCGCGCTCCTGCGGCGTGGCGAACCAGCGGAACTCGATCGGCACTTCGGTGTCGAGCAGCGCGCCGGCCGGTTCGAAAGCGAAGAGTGACTCGCGGAGCGAACTTCGCCCGTCGCTGAACGTCACGTCGATCGCGGGGTTTTCCTTTCCGCCGCCGCCGGCGGCGACGGTTTCGGTGCCGGCGACGTAGGGCAGATAGCCGGTGACGCGAACGTCGAACGGCAGGTCGGCGGCGTCTACCTGGATGGGCATGCGCCAGTGCTCGAACCAGCCGGTCGGGATCGTGACCCCGCCGATCGCGATCGCGGGCGTGACGCGCTTGCTGGGCGCCGCGCGGCCCTGCGAATCGCGCAGCACGTATCCCTCGTCGAGGTAGCGTTCGCGGTGCATCGGAAGCCCGGGGATCGGCGCGAAGCGGAACGACGCGCCGGACGCGCCCTCGTCGAGCGTTCGATACGCCAGCGCGGGCATTTCATCGTCGAAGAATGCAGTCTGCGGCGGGAACGAGGTGAACCGGATGGCGAGCTTCGAGTTGATCGGCTCGGTCCGACCGGCGAGCACGTCGATGTCCTTGGGCGGCTCGTCGCCGACGAACACGCGCACGCGCGCCGCGGTCGGCGCTTGCTGGTCGCCGGCATCGGTCGCGAGCACGTCGAACCGCACGCGCCCGCCTAGCGCGGGCATCGTCTGCTGCCAGCTCCGCCCGGACTCGGCGAGCGCCTGGGCATCGCGGACTTTTCGCCCGTCGGCGAGCAGTTCGATGCGCGGAGAGATGAGGATCACATCGCCTTCGACCTTGGTCGCGAAGTACCAGGCCGACCCGCCGGCGAGCAGCAGCAGGCCGGAATGAACGGTCAGCACGCCGGCGTTGATCCAGTTGAAACGGATGCGCACGAGGGTCGCGACCGTGAGCACGGTCGCGAACAACGCGATGAGCGCGCAGAACGTCCAGTGCCGGAAGACCTCCATCTCCGTCATTTCGAGCACCCCGCGCACCTGCGGCAGGGCCGACATGACGGAGGCGTAAATCAGAATCAGCGTCAACAGCACCACGCCGAAGGTGATGCTCGAGAACAGGCGGATGAGCGGGTTTCTACGCCGGCCGGACGACGTGGCATCGGACACGCGCGCGATCATGCGTCTACAATTCCTCCGGCTCGGGTCAGGATCGACTCGCCGCAGCCCCCCGTGGGCGCGCGAACCGGGTCTGAGATACTGGAGTATAACGCGGTCGCCGGGCGTGAAAACCACGCCGCCGGGCGTCGCCGCCGAGCGCCCGCTGGACGGGTCGTGCGGCTTCGGCTTTCGCGCGTCGGCGTCGGGCGGAGGTGAATGCATGTTCGATCGACCGTTCTGGCAGTCGGCGTTCGAAACGGCGCAGACTTACGACGAGCATGTGGCGTCTGGAACGCCGCAGCAGCAGGATGCGTGGAAGCGCGTGCACGCGCAGGCCGGCCTGACCGAGGCGCAGCGCGCCCTCGCGGCGAGCTGGTCGCGCGAATTAAACGTGCTGATCGTTTCGGGCGTTTGGTGCGGCGACTGCGCGCAGCAGTGCCCCTTGATCCAGAGAATCGCTGAGGCCGCGACGCGACGCGTGCGGCTGCGCTTCATCGACCGCGATCGCGACCGGCGCATCATCGAGGCGCACCGCGTCAACGGCGGCGACCGCGTGCCGGTTGTGATCTTCCTGGCGGAAGACTTCGAGTACGTGTTCGCCTACGGCGATCGCACGCTGGCACGGTATCGCGCGCTGGCGGCGCGGCAGCTCGGTCCGTCTTGCCCGATGCCGGGCGCGCCCGTGCCGCCCGACGAGCTGTCCGCGACGCTTGCGGACTGGCTGAACGAATTCGAGCGGGCCCAGCTCCTGCTGCGTCTGAGCGGGAGACTGCGACAGATTCACAACGACTGACGGGTGGCGTGACGGTCCGCGCAGTCCTGCGCAGCCCGCGGCGCGCCGGTCCTGCGCCGCGGTCGCGCAAGCGCAGGCCGCGATTTGCGGATACCATACAGAAAGAGCCGGAATCTCCTCACGCGGCGCGCGGGCGGGCGCGCCGGCACACGCCGCATCGGCGACGAGAAACAGCGGAGCGACCCCATGCCTTCTGAACCGACAGCCCCCGACGGCGCACCGATCGCGCCGGCCGACTCCAACGCGGACACGCCGCCGCGCCGCAAGCGCCGCCGCGGCCGAAAGCTGCTGATCGCGGCGGGCGTGCTGGCGCTCGTTCTCGTGGCGCTCGTCGCGGCGTTGCCGATCCTGGCTTCGACCCGCGTCGTGCTGAACCTGGCGCTGTCGCAGGCGAATGCGCGCCTGCGGGGCGTCGTGTCGGCGCAGGCGCTGTCGGCTTCGTGGTTCGGACCGCTGGAGCTGCGCGGCGTGCGCGTGCTCGACGCCGGGCAGCGCGAGGTGCTCGCGGTCGAGCGCGTCGCGTGCTCGCGCGGGCTGTGGCACCTGCTCACCGCGCCGCTGGAGTTCGGAGAAGTTCATGTGCAGCGCGCCTCGATCGCGCTGATTCTCGACGAGAGCGGCGCGATGACGATCGCCGATGCGTTCGGTTCTCGCGCGCCTTCCACCTCGAGCGACACAACGAACGGACCGCTGCCGCGGCCGCGGGGCGCGCTGCGCCTGGACGACGTGCGGCTCACGGTGGCGCGGCCCCGGGCGGCTACGATCGAGATCTCCGACCTGGACGGATCGGCGAATCTGGACACGCTGTCGCGGCTGGACGGCAAGTTTGCGGCCGTGCTGGCGTCGGGCGGTCGGTTCGAGACCGAAGTGGCGATTCGCGATCTCGTCCGCAACGACGTCTTCGATTGGACCGCAGCGAGCGGCGAACTGCGACTGGCGTCGCCGCAGCCGATCCAGCTTGCTCCGCTCATCGCGATGTCGGAAGCGCGTGCGCAGATGTCCGGCTCGGCGACGCTGCGGGCCGAGGCCGCTCTCGCGCGCGGCGCAATCAGCGGCACGCTGAGGCTCGACGTGGCGTCGCTGCAGGCGCGGCTGTCCGACGGGCAGACGGTCGAATCGCTCGACGCGTCGTTGACCGCGACGGCCACCACCGACGAATCCGGGCTGAGGCTGGATGCAAACGTGACGAGCGCCGCGGGCGAAGCGCACGCCGACCTGCACTACCCGCTCGCCGGCGCCGGTCCGGCGTTCGACTTCGACGCGCTGCTCGCGTCGCTGCTCACGGGCGAGGGCGCGGCGATGCCCGACCTGCGGCTCGACGCGTCGGCGGACGTGGACCTGGCGGCGCTGGGGCGGTCGGTGCCGGGACTGCTGCGGCTGCGCGCCGACCAGGCGATCGTGGGCGGGCGGCTGAGCGCGACGGGCGTCGCGCTGCGCGGCGGCGACGAGCCGTCCATTCGCGGAGTCGTTCAAACGAGCGACGTGGCGATCGACCGCGGCGGTCAGCGCGTCACGCTGACGCCCTGGAGGCTCAGCGTGGACGCGCGCAGCGCGTCCGGCCGGGGCATCGAGCTCGGTCCGACCGAGCTGTCGTCGAGCTTCGCGCGCGTCGTCGCGAGCGGCTCGGCGGCGGACCTGCGGGCGCAGTTCGATTGCGACCTGGCGCGATTGCAGCGCGAGCTGGAGGAATTGTTCGATCTGGGCGACCTGGAGCTGGGAGGCGTCGCCCGCGGAGAATTGCACGCGACGCGCGCGTCCGACCGCGACGTGAAGACGCAGGTGAGCGCCGAGGCGACCGGACTGCGTGTCGGCGTCGGACCGACGACGTTCGACCTGCCCAAGGCGGCGCTTCAGAGCACCTCGCTCGTGAAACTGGCGAACGGATCGCTGTCGCGCGTCGAGGTGGACGCGCTGCGCGTCGATCTGAACGGACAGGTCGTGGCCAGCGCGAAGGGCTGGTATGACGCCGGAGGCCGGGCGTTCCAGGCCGTTGTCGACGCGGAGCGCGTGGACCTGCAATTCGCGGCCGATCGCGCCGCGGCGCTGGGTTCGGAGGAGCTGGAGCGCTTCGGCGGCACCATCGCGGGCCGGGCGAGCATCTCGCAGGACGGCGGCGGGCAGGCGATTCGCTCGGAAGGAACGCTCCGCGGCGAGGGCCTGACGCTGGACGGCAAGCCGATCGATCGCCGCCCGGTGCAGATCGCGTGGTCGGGCGCGGAGATCGACCCCGCGCGGGCGAGCGCGCAGTTCGCGGCCGCCCGGATCGAGGGCACGTTCGCGCTGGTGGCGGCCAACTCGCTCCGCATACAGACCGGCGACGGCATCGGCGCGAGCGGCGACGTGGAGGTTCGGGCCGACCTGGGCGAATGCGGCAAGCTGGCGTCGGCGCTGGCGAAGTCGGCTTCGCCGCCGCAGATCGACGGCAAGCTCCGCTGGAAGGCGCAGCTTGTCGCCGAGGGCGAGCGCGTGCGGATCGACGGTGCGGGCGAGATCGGTCAACTGGTCGTCGGCAGCGGGGACTCCGCCGTGCGGGAGGAGAAAGTCGATCTTGCGCTCAGCGGCGCGCTCGACAACGCGGCTCGCACGATCCGGATCGAGCGGGCCGCGATGCAATCCGGATTGCTGACGGCGGAAGCGTCGGGCGACGTGCGCGAGTTCGACCGGCAGGCGGCGCTGGATCTGCGTGGGCAGTATGACGCGTCGTGGCCGGCGATCACGGCGCTGTTGCACGAGCTCGCGCCGGGCACGTCGAAGCTGGTGTCGCTGCGCGGGCGCAGCCGCGCCGAGTTCGTGGCGAACGGGCCGCTAAACCGCGCCGAGGACGATCCGCCCTTTCGCGGGTTGACGGCGAGCACGGAACTGGCGTGGCGGTCGGCCGACCTGGCGGGGCTTGAGGTGGGCGAAGCGAAGCTGACGCCGCGGCTGAAGGACGGCGTGTTGACCTTGCCGCGGACGGAACTGGCGGCATCGGGTGGGACGATTCGCCTGGGCGGGCAGCTTAATTTCCGTCGCAAGGATCCGACGCTGACGATCGACAAGCGGCTGGTGATCCTGGAAAAGGTTCCGATCACGCCGGTGCTGGGCAGCGAGCTGCTGAGCCGCATCAACCCGATCTTTCTGCAGATGACGCGGATCGAGGGCGACGCGACGCTGGCGGTGCAGGATCTGGTGTTTCCGCTGGGCGAGTCGGTGAAGCGGCGGGGCGCCGGCACGGGTCGGCTCGACCTGCGAACGATCCGCATTCAGCCGGGCGGGCTGATGGCCGACCTGATCGCGCTGGGCGGATTCAAGAACGAGGAGATGTACACCGTCCGGGTGGGCGCGCTCGATTTCGCGATCGTGGATGGTCGCGTGAAGTATGACAACTTCGCTCTGATCTTCCCGGAAGACTTCGATCTGCGGTTCCACGGTTCGGTCGGATTGGACGATTCGCTGGACCTGGTCGTGTCGATCCCGATCCGCCCGGCGCTGCTCAAAAAGCTGGGAGTGCAGGGTCCGGTGCTGGAATATGCCAAGGCGCTGTCGAAGGCGCGAGTCGATGTGCCGATCGTGGGCACGCGACAGAATCCCGGCATCGACCTGAAGCGCGTGGACACGCGCAAGCTGGTCGAGGCGGCGCTTCAGAACGCGCCGCAGGAAGCGCTGGGCGGGCTGCTCGATTTGCTGGGCGGGGAGCGCGACAAGCCCGACGACCCGAAGAAGCCGGGCGGACGGCGCGGCGGAAACAAGGAAGATCCCAAGGGCGGCAAGAAGCCCGGATCGGACAAACCCTGACATGATCGAACAGGTTCGCGAGCACCTGCGCCGCACGCTCACGCAGCCCGCGCAGGAGCTGAGCCAGCTCGGGCGCGCGGTGCGGTTCCAGATCGAGCTGTGGCGATTCTGCGCGCGGCGGCTGCACGAGAACAACCTGATGGCGCTCAGCGCCGCGCTGTCGTTCCGAACGATCTTCGCGCTCATCCCGATCCTGGTGCTGGCGTTTCTCGCCGCGAAGTCGCTCGGCGTGCTCGAGGACAGCAAGCGCAGCCTGCGCGGCCTGCTCGAAGCGTCCGGCTTCGCGGAGATCGTGGTCGTTTCGCCGGCGGCCGACGCGCCGACGCCATCGGGGGCGGCCAGCGCGGCCGACCAGATCGTCGAGCTGGTCGAGCAGGTCGAGAGCCAGCTCACGTTCGAGCGCATCGGCCCGGTGGGCGGCGCGCTGTTCATCTGGACGGCGTTAACGTTGCTCATCACGATCGAGGAGTCGCTGAACCGCATCTTCAATGCCACGCGGCAGCGCCCGATTCACCGCCGCCTGCTGCTGTACTGGTCGGCAACGACGCTCGGTCCGGTGGTGCTGGCGTCCGCGAATTACCTCGCCTCGTATTCCGCGGAGGCGTTTCGCGGCGTGCCGGGCATCGGGGCGGGCCTGGCGGTGATCGAGCACGTCGGACCGTGGATCGTGGGCGTGCTGCTGCTCACCGCGGTGTATCGCCTGCTGCCGACGGCGCACGTGCCCGCGGGATCGCTGCTGTTCGGCGCGACGGTCGCGGTGACGCTGTGGCTGGCGGCGAAGTGGGGTTTCTCGGTGTACGTGCAGCAGTTCGTCGTGAAGGGCAATCTCTACGGTGTGCTGGGAGTGTTTCCATTATTCATGTTGTGGCTGAATCTGTCGTGGGTGATCTTCCTGTTCGGAGCGATGCTCGCCTACACGGCCGCGAATCTCTCGCAGATGCGCCTGTCGGAGCAGGCTCGCTTCGCGCCGATCGCGGCGAGCGATCACGTGGCGGTCGCGAGCGCGGTCGCCCGCTCCTACCTCGACGGCCACGGCTTCCCCAGCCTGGACGAGATCGCGCGGCGTCTCTCGTTGCCGGCTGAGACCGCCGCGACGATGCTCAGCCGCTTGCAGGCCGCCGGCGTGGTGATGGTGGCGGAGTCCGACGGGACGCCGCGATTCGCGCTAGCACGTCCGCCGGAGCAGATTCTGGTGCGATCGCTGTTCGACGCCGCCGAAGGACGGAACGGCGTCGCGAGCCTCTCCGAGCCGGCCGACAACCCGAGAGCCGCGGCCGACGCCGTGCGCTCGCAGGCGCTGGCTTCGCTGGGCGGGATGACGCTGGCGGAGCTGGCTTCGCGCGAACGTCGAGGCGAAACGTAGACGATTTCACCGGTTTCGCGCACTTGTTCGAGCGCGACGTCGGCGGTCCGCGCTCGCGCGGCCGGCGCAGCGGATATACTCCCGCCCTCATGGAGCCGATTCAGGAAGTCCTGCGGGCGTACGCTCCGTACGCCGGGCTGGCGTTCGCGGCGACGGCGTTCGCGACGCCGCTGGCGGCGGTGGCTGCGCGGAAGTTCGGCGTGATGGACATGCCGGACGCGTTTCTGAAGCCGCACGCGCGACCGACGCCATACCTGGGCGGCGCGGCGATTTGCCTGGGCTGGAGCGTCGCGCTGCTGGCGGCGGCGGCGTTCGAGCCGCGGATCGAATGGATGCGTCTGCTGCCGATCCTGCTGGGCGGCATGGCGATGTCGGGCATCGGACTGGTGGACGACATCCGCGACGTTTCGCCGCGCATCCGGCTGGCGGCGGGCGGGATCATCATCACGCTGGTGATGGTGCTGACGGGCGCGGGCGTGGACCTGGTGGACAGCGTGCTGTTCATGCTGGGCGTGGACGCGCCGGTCGCGGTTCGTCGCGCGCTGAGCATCGTCGTGGGCGTCGTGCTGGTGCTAGGCGCGTGCAATTCGACGAACCTGATCGACGGGCTGGACGGGCTCTGCGCGGGGGTCACGAGCGTCATCTGCCTGGGCTTCTTCGTAATCGCGTCGTTCATCGCGATGCATGAATGGTCCTATGCGCAGACGCACGTTCGGCTGCTGATGGCGATGGCGCTGTTCGGCGCCGCGCTCGGCTTTCTGCCGCACAACTTCAACCCGGCGAAGATCTTCATGGGGGACGCGGGCAGCATTCTGCTGGGGTACAACTGCGGCATGATGATCCTGCTGTTCGCGCGCTCGGGCACGCTGCGCTGGGTCATCGGCGGGCTGATGGTGTTCGCGCTGCCGCTGTGCGACACGATCCTCGCGATCGTCCGCCGCTGGCGCAACGACAAGCCCATCTTCAAAGGCGACCGCAGCCACTTCTACGACCAGCTCGTGGACCGCGGATTCTCCGTGCGGACCGTGGTGCTCATCAGCTATGGGCTGACGGCCTTCTACGCCATCATGGGGTGCCTGTGCATCTTCGTGCCGCTGCGGATGCTCGTGCCGCTGTACGCCACGGTGATGCTGGGAACCATGACCCTGGTGGTCGTCACCGGCATGGCGCGGCGCGAACCGCAGAATCAGCCGGACCGATAAGCCGGACGCGGCGGAGCCGATCCGTCGCCCGCCGGATGGACGCGCGCCTTCGGCGTATAATCGCCCCATGAACCCCCGCCAGCCGCTCACCGTCATCGCGCTCGGCGGCAACGCCATCTCGCCGGAGGACGGTGCGGGCGACATCCCTCAGCAATTCGACGTCACACGCCGAACGGCGGCGCGCCTGGCGGACGTGATCTGCGCCGGCCGTCGCCTGGTGCTCACGCACGGCAACGGCCCGCAGGTGGGCAACGTCCTGCGTCGTGTCGAGCTGGCGGCGCACGAAGTCTACGCCCTGCCGCTGGACATCTGCGTCGCCGACACGCAGGGCGGCATGGGCTACATGATCGCTCTGTGCCTGAACAACGAACTGGCGCGCCGGGGCGAATCGCGTCGCGTCTGCACGATCGTCACGACCGTCGAGGTCGATCCCGGCGATCCCGATTTCGCGGTGCCCACTAAGCCGGTCGGCTCATTCTATCCGGCCGAAAGAGCCGAGCAGCTTCGCCGCAAGCACGGCTGGGCGCTGGTGCAGGTTCGCGGACGCGGCTGGCGGCGCGTGGTGCCGTCGCCAGCGCCGCGGCGCGTGCTTGAGATCGACCTGATTCGGCGGCTGGCGGACGCCGGCGACGTGCTCATCGCCGCCGGCGGCGGCGGCGTGCCGGTCGTGCCCGGCGTCGATGGCTCGCACCGGGGCGTCGAGGCGGTGATCGACAAAGACCGGACTTCGGCACTGCTGGCGGCCGAACTGGGCGCGTCCGAGCTGTTGATCGCGACGTCCGTGCGGCGCGTCGCGGTGCACTTCGGCAAGCCGGAGCAGCGCGACCTCGACCGTCTGACCGTCGATGAAGCGCGTCGCCTCTACGAACAGAAGCACTTCGCGGCCGGCTCCATGGGGCCGAAGATCGTCGCGGCGATCGACTTCCTGACCCGACGCGGCGACGCGGACGCGTGCGTCGTGATCTGCCATCTCGACGAGCTGTCCGAAGCGCTGAACGGGCGCGCCGGTACGCGGATCGTGCGCGGCTGACGCGCCACGCCGCGCAGCCCGGCGCGGGCGTCGCGCCGGACTACGCGGTTGCGCTTTCGCGCCTTCGGAGGAGAGCGGGCGGGCGCCGCTGCTTCGGCTCGCGCGCGCCTCAGCAGGACAATCCAAACCCGGTCAGCAGAATCGACAAGTCGGCCAGGTCCACATCGCCATCGCCGTCGACGTCTCCGGGGCAAGCCGGCGGCGGAACGCAACCGAAATTGCTGAGAAGAATGGACAGGTCGGTGAGGTCGATGTCGCCGTCGCCGTCCACGTCGCCCGGCAGCGTGCAGAGGACGTCGAGCGCGTCCAGCTCGTCCTGAGTCACATACCCGGCGCGGCGCGTGGAGAGCGCCAGCGACTCGGCCGGAATCCAGATGCCCGGCAACACCGCGCCTCCCCACGGCGGCGCGAGGATATCGCCGGGCTCGATCGGGACGCCGCACAGGCTGTCCGGCACGCCGACGCCGACCAGCGCCGAGCCGCGGCGCACCGAGAAGAAGAGCATGTCGGTGGGCGTCGCCCCGAGCCAGCTGTAGGGACCGGTGGGCGGGTCATAGATTCCGTTGCCGTTGTCCCACAGCACCAGCGCGTCAATGTCGTCCGAGTCCGGCCCGAACAGATCGAGGCCAAGCGCTCCGGCCGGCGCGAACACGAACGGCACGACGAACGGCGCCGGCGTCACGAACACGTCGCCGCCGACGCCCAGACCGTTCGCCAGCGCCGAGCCGACGTTGAAGAATCCTTCGAGCGCGTCGGGCACGGTGGAATCGAGCGAGAAATAGACCGGGAAGGCCGGCGGACCCAGGTTGGGCGTGTCCACGTCTAGCGCGTCGAGATTCGTGCCGATGTCCGGAAGGCCGGCTCCAGGCGGGTTCGGCTCGAACAGCCCCACTCCCGGACCGCCGAATGGAGCGAGACCGTCGCCGTCGACGATGTCGGTGTTGAACGCGATCGCGGCCGGAATGCAGATCGGTCCGGCGCCGATTCCGCCGTCGATGAAGACGTCCGCCGAGGCCTCCAGCGCGCCGAACGCGCCCTCGCTGAGGACGCTTGGCGGAAACCCGGGGGGCACGCCGGTTGCGAATTCGTCGACGGAGAAAAACCACGTGTAAACCGTGACGGACGGAGGTCGTCGCATCCGCGCGTCGCGGCCGAACGACACCGCATCGAGTTCGATGAACCCGGGCGCGCCGGGCGGCAGTCCGACCGCGCCGGGATAGAGCGGCAGGCCGAGCATTCCGCCGCTGGCGTAGATGCACGGCGTCGGCGACGGTCCCGGGACGGGCACGCCGAAGAAGGCGCGGAGCAGGTCGCCTTCCGTCGTAGGCGGCGCTCCGGTGCAGGCGTCCGGCGCGCCTTTGGGCGGTCCCTGCCAATCGATGGAGAACACGCCTTGCGCGAGCGCGGCGCTCGATCCAGCGCCGAGCGCCGCGAGCGCGATTCCGGTCCGAGCCAAACGCTTACGGCGCGCGGCTTCACTGCGGTCGATGTGCATGGTCGTTTCCCTTTCTGCTTCGAATGAACGATGTGCCTCAAACCACCCGGGACCGACCGGAAAGACATGACGGCTGGTCGGCAGTGCTTGCCCGAGTGCGGCTCGCCAATCCAATCGCACCAGGGTAAACCGAGTGATCGCGGGCAAAATTCCGGATTGTTCGAAACTTCACGGCGCGGCGGCACAACGCTAGTCTCGCGCGCGGAATCGCGGCCGGGCATCGAGCGGCGCGTCCGCCAGCAGGCGCTCGGCTTCGGCGATGGCTTGGTGCGCCGATCCGAACACTTCGCGCGTGGTGGACAGCAGGTTCGATGGTCCCAGCAGCCGCCCCAGCGACGTGCGGCGCAGCGCCGAGCGCACGCCGCGGTGCAGTCCGCACAGGATCACGTGCCCGCCGCGGCGCACGAACTCGCCGATGACGGTGTGCATCGCTTCGATCACGGAGAAATCGATCTGGTGCGTGCGGCGCATGCGCACGACGACCACGCGCGGGCCGCGCTCAAACACCGCCCGAAGCTTCTGCGCGATGGGATCGGCGTGCGCAAAGAACAGCGGCCCTTCAAACTGGAGCATGGTGATCTCGCTGCGCCCGGTCTCGGCGTCGATCTCCTGCTCGCGGAACGCGCCGTCGGAACGCCGCACCATCTCGCACAGGTGCGGCCGCGCGACGCGCCGCAGAAAGAACGCGATCGACAGCGACAGCCCGATCAGGATCGCCCAGTGAATCGGCAGCACGAGCACGCACGCCAGCATCGTGAGCACGACCGGACGGTCGTCGCGGTCCCAGACGACCGAGCGCAGCTCGCGCCAATTCACCATCGCGACCGCGGTCGCAATCAGCAGGCCCGCGATCGCCGACGCCGGGATATAGCGCAGCAGCGGCATCGCCAGCACGGCGATCAGCCCCGTGCCCAGGGCGGCTACGACGCTCGCCAGCCGCGTGCGCGCTCCGGCGACGTCGTTCAGCGCCGACCGGGCGAAGCTTGCCGAACCAGGGAATCCGCCGGCGACGCCGCACACGACATTCGCCGCGCCGAGCGCCACCAGTTCGCGCTTGGGCGAGAGGCGTCGATCGTCGCGGAGCGAGAACGCCTGCGCGAGCGTGAGGCTCTGGATGACGCCGACCAGCGCGATGGTTCCGGCACCGACCAGCAGGTCAGTCTCCACCGGCGGAAGCTTGGCCAGCACGCTACCCATCGGCCACTGCCACGCCACGCCGCTCGCCCCGGCGATCGACTCGGCCTCGAACCCGAGCCACCACACCGCGACCGCGCTGGCGCAGAGCGCCGCGAACGCGATCGGCAGGCGCGGCGCCCACCACGCCCCGGCGAGCACGGCCGCGCCGACGCCGGTCGCCACGAGTGCGGCGCGCACGTCGGCTTCACCGACGTTACGGGCCGCGTGCCACAGCATGCCGATCAGCGTCGAATGCCGCCCCGAGGGCAGCGCGAGCGCCGGACCCATTTGTGACGCGACCGTGAGCGCGGCCGAGCACGTCACCAGGCCGATCACGACCGAGCGCGAAACGAAGCGCACGGCCTTGCCGACGTCGAGCAGGGCCGCCGCGATGGTCATGAGTCCGGTGAGGATCGCGACCAGCCCCGCCAGCACCGGCCAGTGGTCCGGGCGCTCCGGCTCGACCAGTCGCAGGACAGCCAGGAGCATCGTGCTGGAAGTGATCGCGGGGCCGACGACCAGCTTGGGCGAACGCGAGATCGCGGCGCTGACCAGCCCCATCGCGACGGCCGACACCAGCCCGGCATAGGGCGGAAGGCCGGCGATCATGGCGAACCCCATGCATTGCGGGACCGCCACGAGCGAGACGGTCACGCCGGCGAGGACATCCGCGCGAAGCTGACGCACTCCGGGCATGGCGGTCATTCCTGTCGCGCCGTCGTGAGAAGGCTTCCCGGTCCGCGCGCAGCGCGTCCGAGCCGTTACGGCTCGCTGTTGCTCAGCGGCAGAAGCTCGATCCGGCTCGCGATGAACCTCGCGCTCTCGATGCGGCCGGCGGCGTGCGCCTGTCGGACGGTGTTGCACAGTCCGTCCGGAGCATGCGCGTCGCCGTGGTCGTCGAGACTGCTGCCTTGCACCAGGTAGGGCTTGCCCTCGATGCGGATCGCAAGGCGGCAACCGTCCTCGGGTGGCATCCGGAAGATGCAGATCGAGCAGCCGACGTCGTACACCGGCTCTGGCGGCGCCGCGCGGCGGTCGCCTGATTGGCAGCCGCCGGCCAGCGTCAGCGCCATCACGATCGCAACGGACCGGTTCATCATTGTGTTCCCTCGTCGGCGGCTCGTCGCCGTCTCGAATCGAATCGCGGGTCGGCGATCGAGCTCGAACCGCCGCATGCTACGCCGGCCGCGGAGGGCGGACGCGAAAGAATGCGCAGGCGACTATCGCTCGCCGGCGCGCGGCGCGGTCGAGCCTTCCGCGCGTCGCGGCGGCGATCCCGCCTCGCCGCAGACCACCGACGTCGCCGCTGCGCGCGATTGCGACGCCGCTGCGCCGCGCCGCGCGTCGAAAAACTCGAGAAACAGCCCGTAGAAGAAGTCCCGGCTGTACGGCGCGAAACCGACGTGCCCACCGCCCGGCAGCACGATCGCGGCCACGTTGCGATTGTCGGTTCGTGCGACCAGCTCCGCCACCGCCTGCGGGGACGCGAGCGGGTCGTTCACCGCATGCACGATCAGCACGGGCACGCGCACGCATTCGAGCTTGTCGCCCCACGGCTCGTCCTTGTACGGAAGCAGCCGCAGGAAGCGATAGCCGTCGGACGCGGAGCCGTCGTAGTTCAGCTCTGACGCGGCGAACTCGAAGTCAATCAGCCGGCCGAGATCGCCGGATATCTCGGGATGCCGCTTCCGCTGCATGCGGGCACGGATGCCCTTTTGCAGCGTCGCCAGAACCGGCTCGGTCAGAGGGCTGAACTCGCGGCCACGCAGTCGATCGACCAGCGGCTCGAAGTCGATCGTGGCGGAGTACGCGATCACGCCGGCCTTGAAGTGCGGCCGACCGTCGCGTGGGCGCAGATACGGGCGCAGCCGCTCCGCGACCATGGGGTCGTCGTCCGGGCGAGCGTCTTCCCACGCGGCGAGCACGGCGTGGTTCGCGCCCCAGCAGAAGCCGACCAGTCCGGTTTCGCGGACGGCGGGGTCGCGCTGGAGCCATTCGTCGACGGCCAGCAGGTCGCCGCTTTCGAGCACGCCGAAGGTGTAGTAGACGTGCGGCTGGGTGCGCTCGGTCTGGCCGAATCCGCGCAATTCGATCGCCAGGGCGTGTCGCCCGGTCTCGATCAGCGCGCGGGCCATGTCGCGCGTGCGCTGCACGGCCAGATCGCCCAGCAGCCCCGGCAGCAGCACGATGCAATCGGCCTCGATCGGTCGCCCATCTTCGTCGCGGGCGTAGCCGATCCGCGCCGAGAGCCGCACGCGGTCGTTGACCGGTATCCACACGTCCTCGAATCCCGGCCAGGGATCGGCCGGAGTGTCGATGGCCTCGCGCGCCCCCGTGCCCTGGGCCGAGTGGATCAGCCCGTGGTAGTTCGTGAAAATCGAATTCATCCCGGCCGGGTCGACGCGGAAGACGTCGCAGACGTTTCGCGCGCGGCCTTCCGGACAAACGAGGTCGTCGGTCAGCAGCGCCGGCGGATCGCCCGGCGGCAGGAGCGGAGCCAGGCGCTGATAGGCATCGACCAGCCACGCGCGAACGTCGCCCGCCGGTTGGGACGGATTCGCCGCGACGACCTCGACGACGCGGTCTGTGCCGGCCGTCCCGGCGCCCCGAAACGTGAAGGAGCGTTCGTTCAGGCAGCCTGCGCCCGCCAGCGCGAGCGCGGAGAGCGCTGCGACGGCCGACGACCGCGGCGCAGCGGTCCGGCAGCGCGTGCGCGGACGCGGCATGGCTCGACCATCAGGCATGCTGGTGATCCAGGAGCCTGCGGATCCGGGCGGAAGTGATGTCCGCGAGTGTGCGGACGACGTCCGTCGCGCCGGACTGCGCCAGCGCCTCGGGCGTATGCGTGCCCACGAAGGCGATACATCGCATGCCGGCCGCCGTCGCGGCGGCGATGCCGACCGGCGCGTCCTCGATCACAATGCACTGATCGGGCGGCAGATTCAGGCGCTGCGCCGCGACGACGAAGCAATCGGGCGCGGGCTTGCCGCGCGTCACGTCGGCACGCGTCACGACGGTCTCGAAATAGGCGCCGATTCGTCCCTCGCGCAACACCAGCTCGACGTTCTCCGGCGGTCCGGACGTCGCCACCGCCAGCCGCAGCCCGGCGGACTTCAACTCTTCCAGACACTCGCGCACGCCGATCGTCAGCGGGATCATTCCGGAGATCAGATCGCGATAGGCGGCTTCCTTGGCGTCGTCGATCTCGCGCACCTGATCGTCGCTCAGCGGACGCCCCCACAGCATGCGGATGATGTCGCCGCTCGGTCGGCCGAAGGTGGCGTGAAGCTGCTCGGGCGTGAACGCGACACCGTCTCGCTGGGCGATCCTGCGCCAACTGGCCGCGTGCGCCGGTCCAGAAGCGACCAGCACGCCATCCATGTCAAACAGCACTCCGAGCGTCACGCGCTTCTCCGTCCGTGCAAAATCGCGCCGGAGCGTACAGCGATCGCGGTCGCACGCCAAGCGCCTGGGCGCGGCGCGTTGACGCGACCGATCCAACGCGACGAGAATCCGCGCGGCGCGGCGGCGCGGTGGCGCCGCGCGTCAGGGGATCGGACCGATGGAGTATCCGCTCTTCCAAGCGCCGTCGATCGGCGGCGGCATGCTTATCGCACTCGTGTCCATTGTGCACGTGGTCGTGGCGCATTTCGCGGTGGGCGCCGGGTTCTTCATGGCCGCGACGCACACGCTCGCACTTCGGCGCGACGACGCGCTGTTGTGGCGATATCTCAAGGATCATGCGCAGTTCCTGGTGCTGCTCGCGTTCGTATTCGGTGCGATCACGGGCGTCGGCATCTGGTTGACGATCAGCGTAGTCTCGCCGGCCGCCACCAGCCGCCTGGTTCACAACTTCGTCTGGGGCTGGGGCATCGAGTGGTGCGTGTTCCTGGTCGAGATCGTCGCGGGCTACGCGTATTACTACGGATTCGGACGCCTTCCGCGGCGACAGCACCTGGCGGTGGCGTGGGTCTATGCGATCGCGGCGTTCCTCAGCCTGGCGATCATCAACGGCATCCTGACGTTCATGCTGACGCCGAGCCGCTGGGCCGAAGGCGTCCGCGAAGGGCAGGAGTTTCACGCCGACTGGGCGTTCTGGCTGGGCCTGTTCAACGCGACCTACTGGCCGTCGCTGGCGATGCGCACCCTCTCCAGCCTGGCGCTGGCGGCGATCTTCGTCGCCGTGATCGTGAATCTTCGGCCGAATTACACGCGCGAGGAGCGTCAACGGATCATCAACATCGGTGCGTGGTTCCTCGCGCCGCTGGCGCTGATGATTCCGATCGGCGCGTGGTACTTCGCCGAACTGCCGCCCGACGCCCAGCAGAAGATCCAGGGCGGCGCGGTCGCGATGACGCTTTTCTTTCTGTTCGGGCTCGCCGCGAGCGTGCTGATCGGCGGGTATGCCTATTTCGGGCTCATTCGCGGCCGGCGCTACATCAACCTCGAGACCAGCTTTCTGCTGCTGGCCATCGCGTTCATCGCGACCGGCGCGATGGAATTCGTCCGCGAGGGCATCCGCAAGCCGTACGTGATCTATGGCGTGCTCTACAGCAACGGCTACCCTGCCTACGGCGGCTGGCCGCAACGCCTCCAAAACGAGGGCAGCCTCGCGCACCGCCCGTTCACGCGCCCACCCGGGCGATCCGCGGCCGAACTGGCGGCCCTGCCGGCGCATGAGTACGGCCGGTATGTCTATGACGCGCAATGCCGCAATTGTCATGAGATCGAGGGATTCAACGGAATCGCGCCGCTGGCGCGCGGCAAGAGCCGCGAACTGCTTGCGGCGATCGTGCGCGAGCTGGACGCGTACAGCTACATGCCGCCGTTCCTGGGCGATGCGGCCGAGCTGAGCGCGCTGGTGGAGTTCCTGGTGAGCACCGCCGAAGGGGACGCGTACGTTCCGCCGGTGGGCGAAACCGGCGCGTCGGCGCGCGGAGGCAAGCCATGACGGCCGCACTCGCGCAGGCGGCGCTCGACGCGCGGGAGTTCATTCCGCCGCTGGACCCGTTCGGCATTCCGGCGCCGGCGTGGGTATTTCAAGCGCTGCTTCTGGTGACGATGCACCTGCACTTGGTGTTCATGAACTTCGCCTTGGGCGGGCCGATCCTGGCGGGCGTGCTCGACGCGCTCACGTGCTTTCGGCGCGGGAACCACAATCCGACCGTGCGGTTGATCTGGCAGGCGCTGCCGGTGGCGGTCAGCCTGACGATCACGACCGGCGTCGCCCCGCTGCTGTTCGTGCAGGTCCTTTTCGGAAGCTTCTTCTATACGTCGAACGTGTTCCTCGGCTTCGTCTGGCTGGCGATCGTGCCGCTGATGCTGGCGGGGTTCTATCTCGTGTATGCCGTGTCGTACCGCATGAGCAATGCGCTGTCCGGTCGCGTGGGGGCGTGGAACCACACGCCGGGACGACGCTTGGCGTGGACGGCGATCGCCGCCCTGCTCTTCGTGGCGGTCGCGTGGATTCTCACGAACAACCACATGCTGAGCGTGCAGCCGCAGCTCTGGCCGGAAGGCGGCGAGTGGCGGCAGAACCGCGCCGCGGTGTCGCCGGCGATCACGCTGCCGCGCTTCTTCCACAACCTGGGCGGAGCGCTGCTCATGACCGGGCTTTGGGTCGCGTGCATCGGCGCGTGGCGGCGGTGGCGCGGCGTGGATCCGCCGGAGCTGGCCGACGCGACCCTCCGCATCGGACTGCGGACGTATGCCGCGATGCTGGCGGCGATGATCGTGCTCGGGCCGACGCTGCTGCTGGTCCTGCCGGGCGACGTGCGCGGCGGGCTGCTGCGTCCGACGGCGTTGTCGGTTCTATGGTGGCTGGCGCTGCTTCTGATCGTCGTGCAGGCGGCGCTCGCCTACGCCGCGCTGCGCCGCCGCGACCAGTCGGGCTGGATCGTGGCGCTGGCGGTGGTGACGCTGATCTCGCTGGCGGGGATGCTGGCCGGGCGCGAGCAGGTCCGGCTGGAGTACCTGGCACGGGACGGCGTGGGGTTCTCGCTGAGCCACTGGCCCGTGCGGACTCAGACGTCGAGCCTGGTCGCGTTCCTGGTGTCGCTGGCCGCGGCGATCGTGACGGTCATCTGGCTCGTCGCAATCTCGGTGCGTGCGCCGCGGACCCCGGCGGGCAAGTGACGCCGAAGCCGTACGGGAGCGGATGCACGATTCGGTCCACCTGACGCCCTGAGCGGACCGGGACCGCTCCCGAAACTGCGACGCGACGCCGGAGCAGCTCCCGTTGCAACGCTTCCGCAAAGCGCGCATACTATCTGGTTCGGCCGGACGCGCCCGGACAGGCGGGCGACGCCGGCGTTGCAAGGACGACGTCATGAAGAGCGACATCCATCCGAAGTACGGCAAGTGCACGGTCCGCTGCGCGTGCGGCACGACCTTCGAGACCGGCGCGACGGTCAGCGAGATGCGCGTCGATATCTGCAGCGCGTGCCACCCGTTCTACACCGGCAAGCAGAAGTTCGTGGACTCGGCCGGGCGCGTCGAACGCTTCCAGAAGAAGTTCGGCGGCGATTACTTCAAGAAGCCCACCGCCAAGACCGGCAAGTAGCGACCTTTACTCCCAGTTCTCGTCGCGGCTCGGGGATCGCCCCGGGCCGCGCTGTTTTAGTTCGGCCGGCGACTTCGACGGGCAAGAACCATGGCGACGCGCGACAAATACGCCGATCCCTCGTGGATGTCCAAGATCGAGAAGATGTCCGAGCGCAGCGCGGCGATCACCGACGAGATGAACCGGCCGGAGGTCGCTTCGAACGGGGCGCGCATGACGCAGCTCGCGCGGGAGCACGGCACGCTCGAAAAGTTCCTGGTGCCGTACCGGGCGTATCGACAGGTCTCGCAGCGACTGCTCGAAGCGGCAGAGATTCTCGACGATCCAAGCTCCGACTCCGATCTGCGCGAGCTGGCACGGGCGGACCTGCCAGCGGCCGAGGCGCGGCGCGCCGCGTTGATCGAAGAGCTTCAGGAGAAGCTGGTCACCGGCGACGAGGCGGGCATCCGCAGCATCATGCTCGAAGTGCGGGCCGGCACGGGCGGAGACGAGGCGGCGCTGTTCGCGGCCGAGCTGGTGGAGATGTACAAGGCGTCTGCGACGCGGCGGGGTTTCCGGGTCGAGGTGCTGTCGTTGTCGCCTTCGGAGCTGGGCGGCGTGCGCGAGGCGATCCTGAACATCACCGGCGAAGAGGTGTATCTGGCGTATCGCTTCGAGGGCGGCGGGCACCGCGTGCAGCGCGTGCCCGAAACCGAATCCCAGGGGCGCGTGCACACCAGCGCGGCGACGGTGGCGGTCTTGCCGGAGCCGGAAGAGGTGCAGATCAAGATCGACTGGGACAAGGACGTGCTGGAGCACGTGAGCCGCGCTGGCGGTCCCGGCGGGCAGAATGTGAACAAGGTGGAAAGCGCCGTGAAGCTCGAGCACGTGCCGACCGGCATCACGGTGTCGATGCGCGACGAGAAGAGCCAGCACAAGAATCGCGCGAAGGCCCGCCGCATCCTGCTGACGCGCGTCTACGAGCACTTCCTGCGGGAGCAGCAGCGGAAGATGGCGGCCGACCGGAAGATGATGGTCGGAACGGGCGACCGCAGCGACCGCATCCGCACGTACAACTTTCCGCAGAACCGGGTCACGGATCACCGCATCAACGTGGACGTGTTCGACATCGCCGGGATGTTGGCCGGCGCGCGACTGGATGACTTCATCAAGCCGCTGCACGAGCGCGACCTGAAACTGCGGCTCGAGATGGCGTAGCCGCCGCGCGAGCGTCTGGCGCACGCACCTACAGCGCTTCGATGGTCTCGGCGATGAAGCGCGGCACGACGGCATCCCAGGCGCCGGGGATTCGCACACCGGCGGCCCGAGCATGTCCCCCGCCGCCGTAGCGTCGAGCCAGCTCGGCGACGTCCAGCCGCCCTTTGCTCCGCAGGTTCACCCGTACGAGGTCGCCGTCCTGGGTGAACAGCAGGGTGACCTCGGTTCCGCCCAGCCGGCCGGCCTCGTTCACGAGGTCCTCGGTCATCCACGGCTCAGCCCCGACGCGGGCGAAGTCTTCCGGCCGCAGATACATGCAGGCAAGCTTCCCGTTCGCGTGGAGTTCGAGCGTGGTGAGCAGGTGCGCGGCGAGCTTGAGCTTGGACAGCGGCTCCTGCTCATAAATTCCTTGATACAAGTCGTTTACGCTAACTCCCGCGGCGACGAGCTCGCTGGCGATGTTCATGGTTCGCGCGTCGGTGTTGGAGTAGCGGAACCAGCCCGTGTCGGTGGCAATTCCGGCGAACAATGCGTTGGCGAGCACGCCGGAGAGGGCGATTCCGGCCGATTGCGCCCATTCGGCGACGAGCAAGGCGGTTGCGCTGGCGGTTTCGTCGAAGAAGCGCAGATCGCCCTCGCGCGTTCCGATGGGGTCGCGCGTGGCATGGTGGTCGATGACCAATGTTCGCGGGGCGCGCTGAAGGAACTCGGCGACGGGTTCGAGCTGCGAGAGCGCGCAGGTGTCGAGGATGACGACGCTGTCGCACTCGCGCTCGAGCAATTCGCGGGATTCCTCCCATTGAAACCACCGCACGGCATCGGCGAAGAGCAGATACCGCTTGGGAAACGGGTCGAAGAGCACCACTTGCGGATCGAGGTCGAGCCGGCGCAGCGCGATGGCCATGCCGATCAGGGACCCGAGGGCGTCGCCGTCGGGGCGGCGGTGGGAGATCAGGATCGGCCGATAGGAGCCGCGTAGCCAGTGCGTGACGGTGGGGAGTTCGAAGGCGTCCATTGAGCGGGATGCTATCGGAATGGGCTGGAGCGAACCAGCATGCGAAGGCGGATCGGCGGCGTCGCCAGCGGACGGCTGCGCAAGCGCTTTTGCGAAAAGATGTTGACCGGCTTTTCGATGTGCGGTAAGAAATCGAAGATCGGACTCGGCCGAACGGCCATTTCACGTGTACGCGCGTGGTTGCGGCGCAACCCTCGCAACGAGGAATTCATCCATGAAGCAGCAGTCACAGGCGCCGAAAGAGCGGATTAACATCACGTACCGCCCGGCGACGAATTCGAAGGAGCAGAAGGAACTCCCGTTCCGCATGGCGGTGATGGGCGATTTCACGCTGCGCCAGGACGACACGCCGCTGGAAGAGCGGAAGCTTCTGCGCGTGGATAAGGACAATTTCAACGACGTGATGAAGAGCCAGAAGCTGGGCGTGTCGGTGAACGTGGCGAACAAGCTGAGCGGCAAGGAAGGCGAAGAGATGGGCGTGAAGCTCAATTTCGCCACGCTGAAGGACTTCGAGCCGGAGCAGATCGCGCGGCAGGTTCCGGAGCTGAACCAGCTTCTGGAGACGCGCGAGGCGCTCAGCGCGCTGAAGGCGCCGCTGTCGAACAAGCGCGATTTTCAGAAGAAGATCATGGACATCGTCAAGGACGAGGAGACGCGCAAGAAGCTGCTCTCCGTCCTGAAGAAGGCCGAGGAAGACGCAGCTGGCGGTCAGCCGAGCTGACGCGGTTTCTCGTCGCTTCGGACGCGTGTCCGGTGCGGAATCTCTGATTCGTCAAACCCCGCGCCCACCGGAGATCGGCGGGCCTTACGGTCGGTGGAGAACCAACATGGCAGAAGCCCCGCAGGCTGCTCAGTCGCCCGACGTCTCCGCGATGCCCGAGGACATCGCCTCGCTGCTCGACGAGCTCACGGTGTCGACCGGCATCAAGGACCAGGAAGCGCAGCGCGTCGCGCATCGCGGCGTCCAGGCGCTACTGGCGAACCTCGTGGCCCACCCGACCGAGCGCATCGACAAGGCCCTCCTCGATGCCTACATCGCCGAGATCGACGCCAAGCTGAGCGCGCAGGTGGACGAGATTCTGCATAACAAGGACGTTCAGAAGCTCGAGTCGGCGTGGCGCAGCCTCCGGTTCCTGGTCGATCAGACCAACTTCCGCGCCAACATCAAGATCGACATCATGAACGTCTCGAAGGAACAGCTCCTCGAAGACTTCGAAAACGCCCCGGAAATCACCAAGAGCGGCTTGTACCAGCACATCTACACGGCCGAATTCGGCCAGGCCGGCGGCGAGCCGATCGGCGCCATGGTGACGAACTACGAGTTCGGGCCCGGTCCGCGCGACATCGCCCTGATGCAGAAGGTCTCTGCCGTCGGAGCGATGGCGCACTGCCCGTTCATCGCGGCCGCCGGTCCGGAGATGTTCGGCATTGACGATTTCCAGGAGCTTCCGAAGCTGAAGGACCTGGAGAGCGTGTTTGAAGGCCCGCAGTACACGAAGTGGAACTCGTTCCGCGACAGCCCGGACGCGCGGTACTTCGCGCTGACCATGCCGCGTTTCCTGCTTCGACATCCGTACGATCCGGCCGCGAACCCGGTCAAGGCTTTCAACTACGAGGAAAAGGTGACGGACAACCACAGCAAGTACCTGTGGGGCAACGCCTCGTTCGCGTTCGCGACGCGCATGGCCGACAGCTTCTCGAACTCCGGCTGGACCATCAACTGCACCGGTCCGCAGGCTGGCGGCATGGTCGAGAACCTGGTGCTGCACCAGTACAAGACGCTTGAAGGCATCCAGACGAAGATCCCGACGGAAGTGCTCATTTCGGACCGGCGCGAGTTCGAGCTGGCCGAGTGCGGATTCATCGGCCTGACGATGTACAAGAACACCGACAAGGCGTGCTTCTTCAGCGCCAACTCGGTGCAGAAGCCGAAGAAGTTCGCCGACACTTCCGAAGGGAAGGCCGACGAGACCAACTACAAGCTCGGCACGCGGCTGACGTACATGATGATGATCTGCCGGCTGGCGCACTACCTGAAGGTGATTCAGCGCGACAACCTTCAGACCTGGCAGTCGCCGATCAAGATGCAGACCGAGCTGTCCGACTGGATGAAGCAGTACGTGGTGGACATGGACAGTCCGCTCGCCGAAGTGGCGAACAAGAAGCCGATCCGCAAGTTCAAGATCGAAGTGTCGGAGGTTCCCGGCGAAGTCGGCTTCTACAAGGTGGACATGCAGGTGATGCCGCACATGAAGTTCGAGGGCGCGAACTTCACCCTGTCGCTGGTCGGCAAGCTCGACAAGTAGTTCAATATCCTCGTCGCGCCGGGGCGGCGATCTCGTCGCCCCCGGCGCCGCGTGATCGGATTCGCGAAAACGCCGCCCCGGGGGGCCGGCGCGGTCGGGGTGCGCATGGGCGTATGGCGACCGCCCGATCGCCCGTCGGGAAGCGGGCGATGTCGCCGTGCCAGTGTCAGTTTTCTCAGCGCAGCCCGTATTGCTTTGGGGAGAGATTGTGTGGAGGTGGGAACACGGCGTTGCCCACCCCGTGCCCAAGCTCCCCGTCGCGGCCGGCAGCCGCCGACGCCACGATTCCGAGAAAACGCGGTAAGTCAATGCGATTCAGGGGTTTCGACGCTTTCGTGCGAATTCTGTCGCGGCGTTCCCAGTGTGGCACGACTCGTGCTCTGTCTACCCGCGATGCGATGAACGCGAGACCGAAACACGCGGCAGGGAACAGGCTGACGGACAGCCGGCCGCAGAATCGGATTGAGAGTCGGGAACCGTTCAGTCACCAGGACAGCTAAGGAGATTGCACCATGCCGATGCCAGCCCACTTGACGCTTGAAGGCGAGAATCAGGGCAATATCGAGGGTTCGTGCGAGATGCAGGGCCGCGAGGGCACGATCCTCGTCGAAGCCTTCAATCACGAAGTGCGCATCCCGCGCGATCCGCAGACCGGTCTGTCGACCGGCAAGCGCATCCACAACGCGCTGTCGATCGTCAAGGTGTTCGACAAGAGCTCGCCGAAGCTCTACCAGGCCCTCTGCACCGGCGAGCACTTCAAGAACGTCACGATCAAGTGGTACCGGATCACGCCGGCCGGGCAGGAAGAGCATTACTTTACGCATACCCTGGAGGATGCCATCATCGTCAGCATCCGCCCGTGGATGCCGAACTGCCTCGATCCGAAGACCGAGAGCTACACCCACATGGAAGAGCTGATGTTCACGTACAAGAAGATCAAGTGGTCGTGGCTCCCGGACAACCCGATCGAGTCCGAGGACAGCTGGATCGTGCCGAAGTAACGACTCCGGCGTCCCGTCGCGGAATCATGCGTTCGCCGCCGCGATCAGGCGAAAGCCCGGCGCGGCGGCGAATGCGGCGCGGCCGAGTCCGCCGCCACCCGCGAGAACCTCGAAGGAGATTCGACATGATCGAAAGCCGACCCGGAAACGCGCCGGTCATCACCATGGGCAACAACTATGCCCAGCCCAGCGTGTCGTACGGTTCCATCTACGAAGGCAACGGCCTCAGCCGTTCGGTCAGCTGGATGGGCGACCGGAACTGCGGCGCGCCGGTCGAGCGGGCCACGCCCGATCAGCACAGCCAGTCGCTGGATTGGGTCAAGGGCAACCCCGCCCTCGACCAACTGCGACGCGTGTGCGAGCTCGAAAAGGGCCTTTCCGCCCAGGACATGCAGATCTGGGTGCAGGGCTTCGCGCTGGCGATCGACTGACGCCACGCGATTCGAAACTGGAGGAGGATGGGCCGGCCGCACCTCGCCAGAGGCGCGCCGGCCCTGGCTCTTCTCGCGATCGCCTCAGCCCTTCCCCGGCGGCTCGGCGAAGTCGGGCTCGGCCGTCGGCCAGCTCCACGCATAGGCGATCCCGCAAACAACCAGGCACGCCGCGGCGCCCACAAACGCCACGCGGCTCGTCACCGCCGATTCCGGCGAGATCAGCAGCGCGCCGGCCGCCGAGAGCGCCAGCCCCAGCATCAGCATCCAGCCGCCCAGCTTTGCCCCTGCCCCTCGAATCGACCGTCCACCCGGAACCGGAAGCACCTGCGCGAACGCGCCCTGCGCGCCGATCAGCGTCAACTGGCAGGCGCCGCCTAGCGCCACGCACACCGCCCCCACGAACCACCAATACGCCGATTCCGGCAGTCCGGGTGACGTCTGTGCGATGGTCTCGTGCAGCGTGAGGGAGATCAGCGCGCCCAGCCAGAGCGGACTGTAGTACGTGAACCGATTCATGACTCCGCCGTCGCTCCCTGTCGTTCGACCGTCCGAATTCCACGGACATGGTAGCATACGCGCGAAATCGCGGCGCTGCCGAACGGGCACGCGCCGGGCGAAGGCGGCTGCCCGCGGCGAGGAGCGCCCGTGTATCGACGGATTGCGGTGGTGGGCGCGACCGGCGCGGTCGGGCGCGAAGCGCTCCGCGTGCTGGAAACTCGTGACATCGGACAGGCGGATCTCGTGCTGCTCGCCTCGCCGCAGTCGGCGGGCACATCGCTGCCCTACCGCGGGCGCGAGATCGAGGTTCGCGCGCTGACGCGCGGCAGCTTCGATGGCGTGGACCTGGCGCTGTTCTGCGCCGGGGCGTCCGTCAGCCGCGAGTTCGCCGCGCTCGCGGTGCGGGCCGGCGCGCTGGTGGTGGATAACTCCTCGGCGTTCCGCATGGACACCGACGTGCCGCTGGTCGTGCCGGAGATTAACCCGCTGCGCGCCAGGCCGGCCCGCGGCATCATCGCTAACCCGAACTGCTCGACAATCATCCTGCTGATGCCGCTCTGGCCGCTGCACCGCGCGGCGCGAGCGCGTCGGGTGATCGTGAGCACGTATCAGGCCGTGAGCGGCGCCGGAGCGCGGGCGCTTCGAGAGCTTGAGGAACAGTCGCGCGACGTGCTGTCGGGCCGCGCGGTCCGCCCCGAGGCGTTCCCGGTGCCTTGCGCGTTCAACGTCTTCAGCCACAACACGCCGGTGGGCGACGACGGAATCAACGTGGAAGAACGAAAGATGATGGCGGAGACGCGCAAGATATTCGGCGACGACGGGATCGGCGTCGCGGCCACGTGCATGCGCGTACCGGTGATGCGGGCGCACACCGAGTCGGTGTGGGTCGAGTTTGACCGGCCGCTGAGCGCGGCGGCGGCGCGGGAGATCCTGTCGGCGAGTCCGGGCGTTCGCGTCGTGGATGATCGGCAGTCGGGCCGGTTTCCGACCCCGCTGGAGGCAAGCGGGGGCGACGACGTGCTGGTCGGGCGGATCCGGAACGGCTCGGGCGAGGCGGGTGAACGCGTGCTTCAGTTCATTTGCTCAGGCGACCAGCTTCGCAAGGGCGCGGCGCTGAACGCGGTGCAGATCGCCGAGCAGGTCGGCGGGGGGTGACGGTTCACTCGGACCGTTCCGGCGCGGATCGCTCGCGAGAACTTGAACGGGCCGGAGCGAGGATCGCCCCGGCCCGTTCGCTGGGTCGCCTGTCCCAGAGCTTCGGCGCTACGTCCGTCTTACCGCAGCAGCGACAGAATCTGTCCGCTCTGCTGATTCGCGAGGCCAAGCAGCGAGATGGCCGACTGCAGCAGCACGTTCTGGCGATTGAGTTCCGCCGACTCCGTGGCGTAGTCCACGTCGTTGATCGTGCTGATGGCGGCCGTCAGACCTTCCTTGGCGGCGCTGGCCTGATTCAGGGCGCTATCGACCTGGAACTTCTGGAATCCGCCGATGCGGCCCTGGACCTTCGCAACCTGCGCCGAGGCGGCCTTGGCGATCTGCGAGGCCTGGGTCGGGTTGCTCAGCAGGCTGTTCGCGCCGCCGCCCTTCAGAGAGGACAGGTAGCCGAGTGTCGCCTCGCCGAGCTGCTGCGAATAGAGCCCGTCGATGCCGATGGTCGAGCGCGTCGCAGCGCTGGTTCCGAGCTGGAACGTGGCGCCGCCGCCGGACACGGTGAACGAGCTGCTGCCGCCGCCCTCGTTGAAGTCTTCCGTCAGGTTGAAGCTGACGCTGACGCCGTTCGCGGTGTAGCCGACGTTCAGGCCATCGACGGCGGCCTTCTGGCCGTTGACCGTGACCTCGGCGTCGGTGCCCGTGTCGTTTCCGGCGGTGAACGACGTGTCGGCCGAATCACCGTCGACCACGTTGACGCGGACAAACGCGGCCGAGCCGTAGTCCGAGCTGACGAGGGTCAGGTCGCCGCCGCTGGCGGACGCGGTGACGCCGGTCTGGGCGGTGGCGGCGTTGATGCGGGCCGCGACGGCAGAGAGGTTGTCGCCGGCGGCGATGTCAATGATGGCGGTACCGTCCTTGCCCTGGACGGAGATCTGGGTGTCGGCGGTGGCCGACGTGGTCGCGATCTGCACCTGCGCCTGCGAGGCGGAGTTCGTGACGTTGACCGTCAGCGTCGTGCTGTCCTTCGGGCGACTGAAGACGTTGAGGTCCGTGATCTCGGAGTCATCGACGCCGCTGGTCGTGATGCCGAGCGTGCCGTCGAGCAGCTTCTTGCCGTTGAACTCGGTGGTGCCGATGATCCGGTCGATGGCCGAGATGGCGTTGTCGATCTGGGCCTGGTTTGCGGCGAGCTCGTCGGCGCTGATGCCTTCTTCGTTGGCAGATTCCTGCGCCAGGGTGCTGATCTGCGTCAGCAGGCTCGCCACCTCGTTCAGGGCGCTGTCAGCGACGCCCAGGATGGCATTGGTGCGCTGATTGTTCGCGATGGACGCGTCGACGGATGTCAGCTCGGTGCGCAAGCCGCGCACGGCAATGAGACCGGCCGGGTTGTCCCGGCCCGCGTTGATCTTCGAACCCGTAGACAAGCGCTCGAGCGTGTTGCTCTGCTCGAGCGATGTCCTGTTCACGATGTTAAGCAAGGACAGTGTGTTGAGATTTGTGACTGTGAGCGCCATGTGCCTCTCTTCAACTGAAAGGATGTGGGGTCCAGGCTACGCTGACCGAACTATGCGAATCGCTTCGCGCGTGGGCAAAAAAAAGGGCGCGACTCGGTGAGCGCGACGGTCGCAGACGCGCTATCAGACGCATATCGACGACCGGAAACTTCTGACAGGCGACGTGGAAGGAACGCTTCGAGGGCTTCGCGCCCTGCGTCGGCGCGGATTCAATTCAGGCGAGCTTGCGGGCTGAGACGCGCGCCGGTAGCGGCGCGCGCCGACCGTCTGGCGAGCCGCGAGCGGCAAAGCGCCGCCCGAGCGCTGCGGAGTCGAATATCAGAACCACCAATAGTCCCAGAACGAGCCGTAGTAATAATCCTCGTAGTAGTAGTCCTCGTAGTAGTACTCGTCGTAGTAGACGGTCTCTTCGACCACCACGTAGTCGTACGGGACATACGCCGGACCGACGAATTCGATCGTCGGAACGTCGCAGACGACCGTCGTCGTCTGCAGCAGCGGCACCGTCATCAGCAGCGTCGCCCACTTCTTCCAGCCGGGTCGTGTCATTCCGCTCTCTCCTCTGCGCGCATTCCGCGCTCTTAGGCGGACACGCCACGAGCGCACAGGTTGGTCGCCGGCTGCGAAAACGCCGACAGATGCCTGCGCGCGTCGCCTACGGCGACATGCGCTCAAGCATGCGAAGCCGATCCTCGCCGCCCGGACAGTTCTCCAGCGCGGCGCGATACCGGGCCTGAGCCAGTTCCTGCCGCCCCGCGGTCCACAGCGCGTCCGCCGCCCGAAGCGAGGCAGCGCAATCCGTCGGGCGCAAGTCGGACGCCCGAAGCAGGTGGGCGAGCGCGAGCGCTTCCTCTCCCCGAAGATTGTATTGCTCCGCCAGGGTGTCAAACGCCTCGAACATCGTATCGTCGGCGGTCGCCGGGTGGTCGGCCGCTAACTTCCGCATGCTGCGGAGATAGTCATCCAATCGCCCGCTTGCCAGAAAAGCCTCGGCGCACACGCGCGTCGCGTGCGGTTCGACCAGTTCCTCGATCTCGGCGCGATGCGCGTCGAGGATCGCCGCGGCCGCGTCGGGCATGTCCAGCGCCAGCCAGGCCCGCGCGTGCAGAACATGCAGGCGCGCGTCCTGCTCGCCGGCATCCAGCGCGCGGCGCACGTGATACATCACACCGTCCGGACCGCACGCGACGAACTCGCCCGGCCGCTGCCGGACGCGCAGCAGCAATCGTCCGCCCGAAAACTCGCCACAGCGTCCGCGCGGCGCGGTCACCGTGCACAGTTCGCCGATCCAAGCGCCCATGCCGGCGAAGATCCGCGCGGCGTGCGCGCTCAGCCACGGCGGCTCTCCCAGGGCCTCGCACGCTTCGGACCAGCTTTGCCGCGCGAGCGTCAGGTTTCCGGCGTCCAGCTCGGCGCCCAGGCGTTCCCGCCACAGCGCTTCGCTCTTCGGGTCGCGGGCCAGCCCTTCGGCGACGGTGCGGCGGGCGGCCTCCCGATCGCCCAACTGACGCTGGGCGCGCGCCAGCAGCGCGGCGCTCGCGCCATCGAGCGTGCCGGGCGCGGAGAGCAGTTCGTCCCGGACCCGAATCCAGCGGTCGGCCGCGTCGGGCTTCGGATCGGACGCCGCGCCGGCCCCGTCGCCCAGCGCGCGGCACACTCCGAGCAACAGGCAGCAGCCTGCGATTGCGCTTGAATGTCTGCCAGAGGTTCTCATACGCTTACGGCTCGTGCACCGGGTCGCGTCCGCCCAACGCGCTTCGCACGTCCGGAGTGCTATTTTGCCCGCTTCCGCCGGCCGACTCAAGAACAACTGATGGACGCACACAGTCTCGACTGCCTGGAATTCTCCCGCATCCGCGAGCTGCTGGCCGGCTGCGCGCTGACCGGGCTGGGCCGCTGCCTGGCGGAAAAGACGACGCCGTCGACGCGCCCGGACGTGATCGCGCGCTGGCTCGACCAGCTTCGCGAGCTGCAGCGCTACGAGACGAACCACGGTCTTCCGCCGATGGCCGGCATCACCGACGTGCGCGACCTGGTTCGCCGCTGCGCGCCGCCGCTGCAAGTGGGCGTCGAAGAGATCCTGCGGATCGGCGACGCTCTCGCCGGAACGCGCGCGATCTGCCGCTACGCCGCCGGGCTGGACGAGAACTACCCGCAGCTTCACCGCCTGGCGCAGCGCATCGGCGATTTCGGGAGCGTCGCCGACCGCATCCGCGGCGTGATCGACGACCGGGGTCACGTGCGAAGCGACGCCACCCCGCGTCTGTCGCGCATCCGCGCCGAGATCGAATCTTGCTCGCAGCAGATTCGCATCGCCATGGACCGGCTGCTGCGCGTTCCGGAGGTTCGCCGCTGCCTGCAATACGCCAATCACACGCTGCATGACGACCGCTGGGTGCTGCCCGTGAAGACCGAGCATCGCGGCCGCATCCCCGGGATCATCCATCGGCACTCCGACAGCGGCGCGACGATCTACGTCGAGCCGTCGCAAGCGGTCGAGCTGAACAACCTCATCAGCCGGCTGCGGCTCGACGAGGCCGAGGAGATCTCGCGTATCGTCTGGGAGCTGGCGCATGAGGTTCATCTCAACGGCGAGGCGATTCTGCGCACGCTCGACGCGCTGGCCGTGCTCGACCTCGCCGCAGCCAAGGCGCGCTTCGCGAAAGCGTTCGAGCTGCGTTGCCCCGACCTGTGCGAGCAGCCGTCGCTGAAACTGCGCCAGGCGCGGCATCCCCTGCTGCTCGAGCTCGCGCATCGCCGGCGGCAAGCGGGCGAGCCGACCGCGACGGTGGTGCCGATCGACTGCCGGCTGGGCGAGGACTTCGACCTGCTGGTCATCACCGGCCCGAACACAGGCGGCAAGACGGCCACGCTCAAGACGGTTGGCCTGCTGGTGCTGATGCTCCAGTCGGGTCTGCCCGTGCCGGTGGACGAGGGCAGCGTTTTCGGCGTGTTCGACCGCGTGCTGATCGACATCGGCGACGAGCAGAGCCTGGCGCAATCGCTCAGCACGTTCAGCGCGCACCTGCGGCGTCAGCTCGATATGCTCGCGCACGCCGGACCGCGGTCGCTGGTGCTGATCGACGAACTCGGCGCGGGCACCGACCCGGACGAAGGCGCCGCGATCGGAACCGCCCTGCTGGACGAGCTTCTTCGCCTTCAGTCGCGGTGCATCGCCACCACGCACCTCGGCTCGCTGAAGCGTTTCGCCCTGACGCGCGATCGGGCCGAGAACGGCTGCGTCGATTTCGACGTCGAGACGCTGCGCCCGACGTATCACCTGCGCATCGGCGAGCCGGGCATGAGCAACGCGATCGCGATCGCGCAGCATCTGGGCATGCCGCGACGGCTGATCGCGTCCGCCCGCAACAACCTCTCGGGACAGGCCCGCCACCTGCATCACGCGCTGCAAGGCACCATCGAGGCCAAGCGACAGGCCGAAAGCGCCCGCCGCAACGCCGAGACGGCCGCTCTGGACGCATCGCGGGCCGCGAACGAGGCGGCCGACGCGCGACGGCTGCTCGATCGGCAGCGGGCGGATTTCGAGCAGTGGGTCCGAAGCGTCGTGCATCTGCGCCCGGGCGACCCGGTCCGGGTTCGAAACTTCGACCGCGACGGCAGCATTGTGCGGATCCGGCTCGATCAGCAGCGCGCCGAAGTCGATATCGGCGCGTTCGCCGTCGAGGTGCCGCTCGGAGACCTGCTCCCGCCGGAGACGCCTGCGCCGCCCGCGCCGCCCGCGCGCGTGCGGCCGACGACGCCGCCGGCCGCCAAGCCGCCGCACACGCGACCACCGCCGCAGCAGCGCGCCGCGGGCGCCGCGCCGCCGCGCGACACGGAGCGCGAGCGAGTGGGCCCGACACCGTTGAGCGAAGCGCAGCTGGCCGCTCTGGCACCGGGCGATCGGGTTTATGTGAAGCGTTTCCACCGCGCCGGCGCGATCGTTCGCCTGCTCCCAACGAAACGCACGGCGCTGGTCAGCGTCGGCGCGCTGGAGCTGGAGGTGCCGTACTCGGGCCTCGCGGCGCCGCGCCCGGACTCGCCCGATCGGCGATCCGGCAAGCCGGGCGCTCGCTCGAAGCCCGCCGCGCCGCCGCCCGAGTCGACCAGCGCCGCGCCCGACGGCGACGCCTCGGGGCGTTCGGGAACGGGCCGAAGCGCCGCGGGTGGACTGCCGCTTTGACGGGCCGCGGTGCGAACCGTACCGCGTTGGATTCGTGCCGGTCGGCAGGTAAGGCTTCGAATGAGCAACACTCATCGTGTGCAATTCTGCGTCATCGTGGCGGCGCTCGCTGGCGCGGTCGAGGCGGCGCCCGGAGTGACGCATTCTCCCGGCGCCTCGATCGCTACACCGTTGGTCGCATACGTCCCGTCATTCGAGGTCGTCCAGATGAGCGGTCGCACGGCCGTGCACGGGCTGGGTTGGACCGGCGATCTGTTCTTCAGTTGGCTGGGCGACCCCCAAGCCGCCGCCGGCGCGACGGGCCGTTCCGCGGCCGTCCTCTCTCAAGCGTATTTTGAAGGGGATTTGCACAGAGACGCGGGCGTGAATTCCGTCGCCGGCCTGCTCATCGCGGTGCAGTTCGCGGACGATGAAGAGCAAGTCTTCGCGATCATGGAGGAGGCCACGTCGCCGAGAAACGTCGCACGAACCGATGACGGGGCGGATGGTTGCGAGAGCGTGCATCGATTCCCGTGGCCCCCCGCCCTTGCAGCGTGCGCGTGCGCCGGACAAATCACAGCCTGCGTGAATGACGTGGACACGGCATTCAATGATTGTCTGGGCAATTGCCAGCGGCGTCTGGATGACATTCCGATCGAAGAAAGAACGCTGGAAGACTACCAGGCGTTTGACGCCTGCGCGAGCTGTTGTGACTCAAAGAGCGGTCAGGACGCATTCAACTGCGTAATCACCTGCGGTCTGAACGGCCCGGATGATGACTACGCCCAGTGTCTCGACGCCTTCGAGTAGCTCGGCCCGCAACGATCGCGTCTGCGAGATGCCGCAACGTACGCCAACCGCGCTCAATTCAGCCTTCGGTGATCGCGAACACGGCGTTCAGGGCAATCATGCCAAAGGCCAGCAGAAGCAGCGACACGCCAATGCCGCGCGTCGTGCTGTCTCCGCTCCGGATCAGCAAGATCGCGAAGATCCACACGACTAGTTGAGTCGTGACGTTCAGCGCCAAAACCTTGAACCAGAATGACGCATCACGGTCCGCGAGATTTCGTAGCGTCGGGTTCGCCAGCACGAGCAAAAACCACAGCCCCGGCGTCCAGCGCAAGGCTTGCATGACCCGCGTGAACGGCCCCGGCGGGACGCGGGCCTCCATTCCCAGGATCGAGCCACACTCCGGACACCGGCTTTCGGTCAGGCCCCGCGTGTCGTAACCGCATGCGCCGCAGCGCGATTCATCGCCGTGTTCCGTGAGCGTGCGCATCCGGTTCGAGCTCATCGGCTCCGTCTCGCGTTCGCACGATGGACGCCCCACGAAACGTACCGCTGCGAGATCGCGTCCCGACACGGCGCCTGCCTTCGCGGCGCTCGTCCGGCAACGAGTGTAGATCGGACCGCACGAACTTCAAGAATCATCGCGCGGTGCCAACCGGCATCGAACGCCGTCGAAACGCCGTCGTTCGCCGTACTTGGACGGGCGGGGCGGAGCGATCCGCGATCAATTCCGTTCCGCGCCCCAGCCGACGCGCGTGGCCACGGACGGCGACGCCCGGGCATGTCGATCCTCGCGACCGATCGAGCGTCTTTCGGTGATTCCCGCCCCCGGCGCCAAGGGGATTCCCGCCTTGACGGGCCGCGGTGCGAACCGTACCGTGTTGGATTCGTGCCGGTCGGCGCGCGACAGACCGCCGCCCGCACCGCCGGTCAGGTAGCTCAGTTGGTAGAGCATGGCACTGAAAATGCCAGGGTCGCCGGTTCAAGTCCGGCCCTGACCACGTTCAGCACGAGTATCGCGACCGCCCCGGCGGCGGGCGGAGCGCTCGTCTGAGGCCGCGGAGCGTTGCGAGGGATCGCCGCGCCGCGTTCGTTTCGGGGCCGTAGCTCAGTTGGGAGAGCGCTTGCATGGCATGCAAGAGGTCGTGAGTTCGAATCTCATCGGCTCCATTGTTCGTGCGTTTCAGGGCTGATAGTCGCCGCGCAATCCAACCGATCCGATCCGCTCGACCGTCTCATGGCCGGTCGCGCCGGGGTCAGAATCGAATCTGCCCGTCCGAGTCGGACGGCGCTGCCGGCTTCTGGCCGGCTGTTGGTTCGATCGCGTTTGCGGCGTACGACGCACGCTGAGCCGCGGATCGCGGTCCGCCCGCGGTCGCCAGACGGCGCGACCCGGAGCATTGATCGCCCCATGCACGTCGCCATCCTCACCACCGGCGGGACGATCGAGAAGACCTACAACGAGGCCGACGGCTCGCTGCGTAACACCGGGTCGGTTCTCGAGGACATCCTGGCACGTCTGCGCCTGCCCGCCGTAACGTGGCGGCGCGTCAGCGTCATGTCCAAAGACTCGCTTGACATGGACGACCGTGATCGGCGGCTGATTCTGCAATCGACGCGCGAAGCCGTCGAAAGCGACGCCGACGCCGTCATCGTGGTGCACGGCACCGACACGCTCACCACCACAGGCGAAGTGCTCGTCAGCGGCCTGCCCGATCTGCGCAAGCCGGTCGTCCTGACCGGCGCGATGCGTCCCTACGAGTTTCGAGACACGGACGCCATTCAGAACGTGACCGAAGCGCTGCTGGCCTGCCGGCTCGCCAGGCCCGGCGTGTACGTCGTGCTGCACAGCCAGGTGCTCGCGTTTCCAGGCGTGGTAAAGGACCGCGCCGCCATGACCTTCGTTCGCAAATCCCCCGCCGCGACGGCGTCGTCCTGAGCGGACGGTTCGTCGCGGCCCCTGACCCCACACGGGTGAGAACATGGCCAACGCTACTCCGAAACCGGCGGCAGAATCAGCGCCCCGCACTATGACGCAGCGGTTCCTCGACGCGCTCGAAAGGCTTGGCAACAAGCTGCCCGACCCGGCCGTGCTGTTCGTGCTCGGTCTGCTGGCGGTCTGGGCGCTCTCGGCGCTGCTGTCGGGCGTGACGTTCGCGGAAATCGACCCTCGAACGAAAGAGCCGATCCGCGTCATCAATCAGCTCACGGGCCCCGCGCTGGCCGGATTCCTGGCGCACATGGTGAAGGCGTACGCCGAGTTTCCGCCGCTGGGCGTGGTGCTGGTCGCGCTGGTGGGAGTGGGCGTGGCGGAGCACTCCGGCTTCATCAACGCCGGCCTCAAGAGCCTGCTGAGCGTGACGCCGCGCGCGCTGATCACGCCGATGGTGCTGCTGGTCGCGATCGTGAGCCACACGGCCGCCGACGCGGGTTACGTGCTGGTGATCCCGCTGGGCGGCGTGATCTTCTGCGCGGCCGGTCGGCATCCACTGGCAGGCATCGGAGCGGCGTTCGCGGGCGTATCGGGTGGATTCAGCGCGAACTTCGTGCCGTCGGGTCTCGATCCGCTGCTGTCGGGCATCACCGAGACGGGCGTGAAAGTGCTCGACGCCGACCGGCCGGTCAACGCGCTGTGCAACTACTTCTTCACGTCGAGTTCGGCGCTCCTGATCGTCGGCGTGGGGTGGTATCTGACCGATTTCGTGATCGAGCCGCGGTTGAAGAACACGCCGATCGACGGCGATCCGGCGCAGATGCCGAAGATGGATGAGATGGGCGCCGCCGAGCGGCGCGGGATGTGGGCCGGACTGGCGGCGATGGCGCTGTGCCTGGTCGGGCTGGTGCTGTGGGCGCTGCCGTCGGATTCGGCGCTGCGCGCTCCGGACGGCTCGCTGACGAGCGTGCGCCCGCCCGCGCCGCTGATGGAGTCGATCGTTCCGCTGATCATGCTGCTGTTTCTCGTGCCGGGCGTGGTGCACGGCTACGTGTCCGGGCGGTTCAAGAGCCACCGCGACGTCATCGCGGGCATGAGCAAGACCATGGGCACGATGGCGTACTACCTGGTGATGGTGTTCTTCGCTGCCCAGTTCATCGCCGCGTTCACCCAGTCGAACCTGGGCGCGCTGGTCGCGCTGAAAGGCGCGGCGTTTCTGAAATCTCTCGGCGCGACGCCGACCGTGACGATCACCGGAATCATCCTGCTGACGGCGACCGTGAACCTGCTGGTGGGCTCGGCGTCGGCGAAATGGGCGCTGCTGGCGCCGATCTTCGTGCCGATGCTGATGTCGCTGAACCTGTCGCCCGAGCTGACGCAGGCGGCGTACCGCGTCGGCGACTCGACCACGAACATCATCACGCCGATGATGCCGTACTTCCCGCTCGTGGTCGTCTTCGCGCAGCGTTACGTTCGCAACACCGGCATCGGCACGATGGTCTCGCTGATGCTGCCCTATTCGCTGACGTTCCTCGTGGCGTGGACGCTCTTCCTGCTCGCGTACTGGACGCTGAAGCTGCCGCTGGGCCTTCAGGCGCCGTACGCGTACCCGTAACGCCGCCGCCGGCCCCAGGCTGCCGGCGACGGAATCGGGCGGATTTGCTACAGTAATCGAGTCTCTGCGGCGAACGCCGCTTCACTCCGGAGCCGTGCCATGCTGACGCCCTATCGCCCCGAACCGTACGTGAATTTCAATGAATCCGGCCCGCGCGAGCAAATGCTCGCCGCCCTCCAGCACGTCCGCTCGCAGCTCGGCCGAACGTGGCCTCTGCGGATCGGCGACAAGAAGATCAACACCGACAAGACCATCCGGTCGATCATGCCCGCCGCTTCGGACACGGTCGTCGGACTGGTCGGCAAGGCTTCCCGCGACCACGCCGCGCAGGCGATGGAAGCGGCCCAGGCCGCATTCAAGACCTGGCGCCGCGTCGATCCCGAGACCCGGGCTCGGGTGTTGTTCAAGGCGGCCGCCATCATGCGCCGCCGCGTCTATGAGCTTGCCGCGTGGATGTGCTTCGAGGAATCCAAGAGCTGGATCGAAGCCTACGCCGACGCGTGCGAGGCGATCGACTTTCTGGATTTCTACGGCCGCGAGATGGTGCGGCTGGGCGGCCCGCAGGCCGTCACGCCCTATCCCGGCGAGGACAACGAGCTGCGATACATCCCGCTGGGCGTCGGCGTGGTGATTCCGCCGTGGAACTTCCCGCTGGCGATTTGCGCTGGCATGACCACGGCCGCGATCGTCACCGGCAACACGGTCGTGCTGAAGCCGGCCAGCGCGTCGCCGGTCATCGCCGCGGTGTTTGCAGAGATTCTGGAGCAGGCCGGCCTTCCGCCGGGCGTGTTGAACTTCTGCCCGGGCTCGGGCGGGGAGATCGGCGACTTCCTGGTCGAGCATCCGCAGACGCGGTTCGTGTCATTCACCGGATCGATGGAAGTCGGTCTGAGCATCTTCGAGAAGTGCGCCAAGGTCTCGCCCGGACAAGTCTGGCTGAAACGCTCCGTGCTGGAGATGGGCGGCAAGGACTGCATCCTGGTGGACGAGACGGCCGACGTGGACGCCGCGATCGACGGCATCGTCGCGGCCGCGTTCGGATTCCAGGGTCAGAAGTGTTCGGCCTGCTCGCGCGCCATCCTGCATGCGTCGGTGTATGACCGCGTGCTCGAGGGCGTGGTCGCCAAGAGCCGCGCCCTGAGCATCGGCGACACGACCCGGGATGAGAACTACTTCCTGGGCGCCGTCATCGACGAAGCCGCGCACAAGAGCATCAGCGAGTACATCGCGATCGGCAGGAAGGAAGGCCGAGCCGTGCTGGCGGATTCCAAGACGCCGTCCGGCGGCTACTTCATTCCGCCCACGATCATCGCCGACGTCGACGCCAACGCCCGCATCGCCCAGGAGGAAATCTTCGGACCGGTGCTGGCGGTGATTCGTGCGAAGGACTTCGACCACGGACTCGAGATCGCCAACGGCACGCGGTTCGGCCTGACCGGCGCGCTCTACAGCAACGACCGCTTCCGGCTGGAACGCGCCCGTCACGAATTCCACGTCGGAAACCTGTACTTCAACCGCAAGTGCACCGGCGCGCTGGTCGACGTGCAGCCGTTCGGCGGGTTCAACATGTCCGGCACCGACAGCAAGGCCGGCGGACGCGATTACCTGCAACTCTTCCTGCAAGGAAAGAGCATCACCGAGCGGTTGTAGCGCTCCGGCGTCCGACTACGCGGGCGCGACCGAACCGTCCGGAATCTCCGTGCCGCACTCCGGGCAGCGCCGCATCGCGCCATAGAGGCGATATGCGCACCGCGGGCAGCGCGGCTCCTCGACGGTCATGCGAATCCGCAGGCCGCAGCGTCCGCACGACGCGCCTCCGAGTGCGAGGCTCTGCGCCAGGCCGCATCGCGGGCACGCCAGGCTCACCGTTGTCAGTTCCGCGGAGACCGGCAGCGGCGCCGCCCGCCGATTCAGTCGCGCCAGCACGAGAACCGCCAGCGAGCCGCAGCCCGCCAGGATGCTGCCCGCCGCCGTCAGACGCTCGACGGGACCAAACCCGTACCCGCCGTCAAAGTAGCTCTCGCGAATCACCACCAGCGTGAAGAGCGCAGCGGTAATGACAGCAGCGGAGATCGTCGCCCCGCGGAGCCAGCGCTGCCGGGGCGTCAGCGCGCAGAGCAGCAACACGTTCGACAGGGACAGCGCCGCGCTGGCCGCGCTCAGCCCTGCCACCGCAACCTCGCCGGCCGGACTTCCCGATCGCGTCCAGATTCCGCCTGTCCACAAGACTGCCGAGCCGGCGCACGCCGCGTACCCGACGTAGCGCCACGCGCTCGACAGACCGCGCTCGCGCCCGAGCGCCGTCAGCGCTGCCAGCAGGCCGTACGGCAGCAGCACCGTCGCCGTCTCGGCCAGCCGCCAGATCGGCGTCAGAGACGCCGGGAGCCAGATCGCCGCCAGGTACAGCGCCAGTGCGGTCGCATCCACACCGAGCGTGATGAACGCCGCCCGCCGGGCGCCCGGCGCATCGAGGAACCGCAACGCCGCGATCGCCACCGGGCACGCCAGGCCGACCGTCAGCATCGTCAGCGCCAGTTCTTCGTCGATGCTCAGCGTCAGCAGCGACGCCGGAATATCCCACGTCAGCAGCAGCGCCAGCACGTATTCGAAGCCGACCGCCAGGTGCGCCAGCAACCCCGCCAGACGCCCGCCGGGCCCGTCCGAGATCAGGCTCGCGCCGATCAGCAGCGCGCACGCCCCCGCCGTCACGCAGCACGTGCAGATCACGCGCAGCACGACCGTGCTGCCCTGCGTCAGCACCGCCAGCACGCCGAAGACCGCCGACGCGGCCAGTGCCGCAAGCAGCACGCGGAACAGCACGGAGCGAAGCGGCATGGACTTCCTCAATGGACGTGACACCTTTCAGCGGACGCGTGCGGCAGTATAGCTCGCCAACGAATCCGCTCATCCCGGACACAATCGGACATTGGCGCGGGCAATCCCCGCGCGACGGCGGATCACTCGCGCCGCGCGATCGCCCGGGCGGTGTGCGAGCCGTCCTCGCGCCAGGCCTCGTCATAGTGCTCGAAGCAGTACCCGCTCAGCAGCGTTCGCAACTCTCCCGCGCCGAGCGCCAGCCACTCCCGTCGCGGCCGGCCGTGCCGGGCGCGATGCTCCTGCGTGAACGTCTCGATCACGACGCGCCCGCCCGCGCGCAGGAGCTCGCGCAGCCGCGGAATCAAAGGCCGATGAAGGAATCGGACCAGCACCACGAGATCGAAGGCGTCCGGCTGCAATGGCAGCGGCGCTTCCGATTCAAGGTCGGCCTCGCGCCATGCGATCGCCGGCGCGCCGGGCGCGTAGCGCGCTTCAAGCGCCCGGCCCATCCTGAGCGCGTCCGGCAGGTGGTCGAGTGCCGTCACGCGCCAACCGCGCGACTTCAGATGCACCGCGTCTCTGCCAACGCCGCACGCCAGGTCGGCGGCGTCGCCGGCAGGCGCACGCTGGATGCCGAATTCGACCACTTCGTTGGGACGCCAGAGACGAAGCGCCTCCGCCGCGCCCGGCTGCGCGTACGCGAAACAGGCTTCCTTTGTGGCCGCCCGCTGCGCGACCGCGAGCCAGCGCAGCGCCTCGTCGCACGCCGGCCCCACCTCCGCGACGCGCAGCGGCGCATGGCGCGGCGGCAGCTCCGACGCGCGGCGGGCCAGCTCATCGAACGGGATGTTCACTGCGCCGCAGATCGGACGGACCCGGGCGTCGTCCGCCGGACGGGGATCGAGCAACGTCGTCACGCTCAGGCGCGGACCGTGCGGACGGTTCACTCGGTCGCTTCCATCGCCAGCAGCGTGTTCCACTGCGCCGCGGTCACGGGCATGACCGACAGCCGCCCGATCCGCACGAGCGCGAAATCCGTCAGCGCCGCGTGCGACTTGATCCGCGACAGCGGCACGGGCGCGCGCAGCGCGCGGTCGTACTCGAGCGGCACGGCGACGGCCTGCCCTTTCTCGTCGCTCGGATCGGGCTGGGGCGCTCCGGCAACCCGCGCGAGCGCCACGAGCGCCTTTTCCTTGCCGGTGTGGTAGACCAGCACCGCGTCGCCGGTTCGCATCGCCCGCAGGTGCTGCTGCGCGAGCGCGTTTCGCACGCCCTCCCATGCGGTCGTCCGGTCACGTCGCAGATCGTCCGCGCCATACTCCTGCGGATCGCTTTTCACCAGCCAGCGGTTCATGCCCGTTGCTCCACCTGGGCGCGTCACGCGCCGCCCGCCGCGCCGGCATCGAACAGGCGCGGCTGGCGCGGATCGTCGGCGCTGCTGAGGAACTCGCCGTCGGCCAGCTCCGTCGCGACGCGCAAGCCGTCGCGGATCGAGCGGATCGACCTCAGCACGGCGCGCGTCCGCGCGTCGCGCGCGATGCTGTACCCGCGCCGCAGAACGCTGCCCGGATCGCACGCCGCCAACAGCAGCGCCCGGGCGGCCAGTTTCGCCGCGGACTCGTCGCGCCGACGAAGCAACGCGTGCTCCAGCCGCAGCCCCACCTGCCGCACGTGCTCGGCGCGACGGGCGTGCTGCCGTGCCGGACCGGCCTGCTCCAGCCGCGCGTCGCGCGCCTGGACCCGACGCCCGCCGGCCAACGTGCGCGCCAGCAACGCCTGTCGCGCGGCCGCCAGCATCCGGTCGAGCCGCAGCCGAACCCGCGCGAACGTCACGCCGGCGCCGAACCGGGCGATGCCGACCTCTGCGCGCGCCAGGCGCTGCCGTTGCGCCGCGAGGCGCTCCCGGAAAGCCTGGTCCAGCGACCGCGCCGCCTCGTCCAGCCGTTGCGAGAGCTCCTGCACGCCGCGCAGCGGGCGCGCCAGGGCATCGCGCGACTGCACCGCATCCAGCCGCGCGCGGCTCATCTGCAACCGCGCGAGCGCCGCGCGGGCGCAGCGATCGGCGGTCCGCGCCGCCGACTCGGCCAGCTCCGTTCGCAGCGGCGTCACGAGCTCCGCGGCGGCCGTCGGAGTGGCGGCCCGCACATCGGCCACCAGGTCGCTGATGCTCACGTCGATTTCGTGGCCGACGGCGCTGACAATCGGAATCTCGCTGGCGAAGATGGCCCGCGCGACGATCTCTTCGTTGAACGCCCACAGGTCTTCGAGCGATCCGCCGCCGCGTCCGACGATGGCCACGTCCACGCCGCCGAGGTCCGCCGCGATGCGGTTCATCCGTTCAATGGCTTCGGCGATTTCTTTCGCAGCGCCGTCTCCCTGCACGCGCACCGGTAGCAGCACGATCTCGACCGCTGGGTAGCGGCGGGCGATCGTCTGGAGAATGTCGCGCAGCGCGGCCCCGCTCGGGCTGGTGATAACGCAGATTCGCCGCGGAATGCGCTTCAGGGCGCGTTTGCGGGACGGGTCGAACAGCCCCGAGCGTTCGAGACGCTCGCGCATCTGGCGAAACGCGAGCTCGAGCGCGCCGATGCCGCGCGGCTCGAGCTTGCGAACGACGAGCTGATACGATCCGCGCGGCGTATAGACTTCGATGCCGCCGGTCGCGATCACTTCCATTCCCGGCTTCAGCTCGAACCGTACGTTCGCGGCGGCGCTGCGCCACATCACGGCCCGCAGCTCGCTGCGCGCGTCGCGCAGTGTGAAGTACAGGTGCCCGCTGGCCGGGCGGCTCAAATCGCCGATTTCGCCGAGAACGTGCACGGTGGAGGGAAGCGCGGCCGTCAGAATGCCGCGAATCTGTTCGTTGACCTGGGCGGGGGTCAGCAGGCCGCTGCCGCCGCGTTCGGCGCCGGCAGAGGCAGCGGCGCGAGTGCGGGACGGGTCGAAGGGCGGTCGAGCCACGGCTGACTCCGACCGGACGCCGTCGTGCGGAGCGGCGTTGCGACTAGCGCTTCGAGAACTGGAACCGACGGCGCGCCTTGCGCTGGCCATACTTCTTGCGCTCGACGACGCGCGCGTCGCGCGTCAGGTAGCCGCGGTCGCGCAGCGCCGGCTCGAAACGCCGGTCGGCTGCGACGAGCGCCCGGGCCACGCCGAGCTTGGCGGCGGCCGCCTGCCCGGAGTGCCCGCCGCCGAATACGAGCACGTGCGCGTCGAAGTGCCGATCGGCGTGACACGCCAGGAGCGGTTCGCGAACGCTCAGGCGTTCGTGATCTTCGGAGAAGTAGACGTTCAGCTCGCGTTCGTTCACCGTGATGCGACCGTTGCCCGGCACGAGCCGCACGCGCGCGACGGCAGCCTTGCGGCGGCCCGTTCCGCGAAACAAGCCGTGCGACGGGGGCGGCGGAAGGCCTTCGGATTCTCCCTGCGGAGAGGCTGCGCCGGCGGGATTCATCGACGGTTGCTCATGATCGGCGTTCGTCACAGACGCACTCCACGCGGTTACAGGGGAAGCGGTTCCGGTAGCTGGGCCTGATGACGGTGATCGGCGCCGTCGTAGACCTTGAGCTTGTCGAGCATCTTCTTCGCCAGAGCGTTCTTCGGCAGCATGCGGCGAACCGCCTCGCGAAGCACGCGATCCGGATAGCGGTTCAGCATGTCACGCATGGGCACGACCTTGCGACCGCCGGGATGCCCGCTGTAGCTCTCATACGTGACGGTGTCCTTCTTGCGGCCGGTGACGCGCACCTTGCCGCAGTTCAGGACGATTACAAAATCGCCGGTGTCCACGTGCGGCGTGTACGTCGGCTTGTGCTTGCCCATGAGCACCGTCGCGATGCGGGCCGCCAGACGTCCCAGCACCCGATCCGTCGCATCGACCACGAACCAGCGGGCGTCCGCCTTGCCCGCTGTCGCGAGATAACACTTGTTGGCAGTCTTCATTCGTTTTTCCCAGACCGACGGCCGAGCGGTCCGTGTCGCCCGAACCTTGGAATCCGGTAGTATAAGTCCGCTCCGGCATGAGTCAAGGCGAACCGGCCGGCCGTGGTTGCGTCGGAATCAGAGCCGCGACCGTCCAGGGAGCGGGGGACCGCGACAACCGCTCGCCGACGCACGAAGCTCGGAAGGATTCGGCCAATCGACGCCAGTACCTGCCGGTCGTCGGAAGGGTCCGCCGGGTCGCAACATCAAAACGGAAGCGCCATGCCCATCCTGAGTTATCGCACGGCCGGCGAATCGCACGGCCGTGCCGTTCTTGCCCTGATCGAAGGACTGCCCGCGGGTCTGACCGTCCGACTCGACCTCGTCCAGGAGGAGCTGCGTCGCCGCCAGGGCGGATATGGCCGCGGCGGACGGATGAAGATCGAGATCGACCAGGCCGAGGTGCTCGCCGGAACGCGCCGCGGAAAGACGATCGGCTCGCCGCTTGTGCTTCAGATCGTGAACCGCGACTTCCGCATCGACGACGCGCCGCCGGTGCACCGTCCGCGGCCGGGACACGCCGATCTCGCCGGAGCGATCAAGTGGCTGACGACCGACTGCCGCGAGACGCTCGAGCGCGCGTCGGCGCGAGAGACGGCCGCGCGCGTGGCCGCCGGCGCGGTAGCGCGACAGTTGCTCGCCGAGTTCTCGGTCGAGTGCGTCGGGTTCGTGTCGGCGATCGGCAAGGTGCAAGCCGCAGTCCCCGATCACGCTGCTCCGAACGAGCTGCGCGCCGCGCGCGACGCCAACGAGGCGTATGCGCCCGACGCAACGGCCGCCGACGCGATGATCGCGGCGATCCGCCAGGCGAAGATCGACAAGGACACGCTGGGCGGCGTGGTCGAGGTGCGCGCGTTCGGTCTGCCGATCGGGCTGGGCTCCTGCATGCGGTGGCAGGACAAGCTGGACGGGCGGCTGATGCAGGCGCTCGGTTCGATCCAGGCGATCAAGGGCGTCGAGATCGGCCTGGGCTTCGAGGCATCGCGCCTGCCCGGCAGCCAGGTGCACGACGCGATCTACCTGGACGCGTCGCAGCGCGGCTCGCCGAACTTCGGCTTCACGCGACAGACGAACCGCGCCGGCGGACTGGAAGGCGGCATGACGAATGGCATGCCTCTGATCGCACGGGCGGCGATGAAGCCGATCAGCACCCTGCTCCAGGGCATGGACAGCGTCAGCCTGACGACGCTCGCGCCGGAGCGCAGCGACTACGAACGAAGCGACGTGTGCGCCGTGCCGGCGGCCAGTGTCGTGGCGGAAAACGTGGTGGCGTTCGAGCTCGCGTCGGTGTGGATGGAGAAATTCGGCGGCGACACGGTGCGCGAAGTGTCCGCGGCATACTCGCGCTACTGCGAAGCGGTGCGCGGGCTGCCCGACGCCTGAGAGACCGCGAAAGGCGCCCGCCGCTCGCGGAAAGGCATCTGGTCGAGAAATGAACGGCCGGGTGCGCAGCAGCGCCACGCACCCGGCTCCCCTCCTGCGACTCGATCCGGCTTGCGCCGGGAATTCAGACCTAGCGGCGGCGAATCAGGCCGACGGCGCCGAGGCCCAGCAGAACCAGCGAGGTCGGCTCCGGGATGTTCGGGCCGCCCGGCGTGGCTGACGGCGCCGGCTGCGGGCTGAACTCAAGAAACGCGGTGGCCGAGTTGCCGTCGCCGACGCGATAGAAGCCGGCCGGCAGATTCGATCCGTCCGGTCCGACCGTGCCGCTGATGGGCACGTGCGCCGCGCCGGCGTCGTTCGCCGCGTCGCCCGCGCCACCGTCCGTGACGAAGAACGAATCGATGCTGCTCAGCCCGGCGTTCTTCAGGATGATCGTGTACGAGCTGTTCTCGATCGCGTTCTCCTGAATCAGGACGTTCGGCGTCGCGCTGTAGAACGACGAGAACGTCGTGTTCGCGAACAGGAAGAAACCACCCGCGGGCAGCGACGTCGCGGCCGGCACGATGTACGGCGCGCCGCCGTCCGAACCGCCGAACGAACCGCCGGTGTCGCTGTCCCACAGCTGGATTTGCCAGCCGCTGATGTCGACGGCGCCCGGACCGGTGTTGTACAGCTCGATGAACTCGCTGTCGGTGCCGGTGGTGCTGCCCAGAACCTCATTGATGACGACGCCGGCGTTGGCAACCGTTGTCGCGGCGCCGATCAGCGCCATCACACCCAGGAAACGCTTCATGAATCTCTCCTCCTAGCGACGAACCCTTGCCCGGACGCGCGCAGAGCGCCCCCGGAAAACCCGAAATACACGCTGTCAAGAGATGGGACCGGCCCGGACGAGGCGCGGCCTCCTCTCCTCCTGATGCCCCGTAGTTTATACGTTTGCGCAACGCTTTCGACAGGATGGCTGTTAATGAGGCGCTAATTCCGCGGAAAACGCTGGGGAATGCTCGGTGACGGTCCCATAATAATCGCCCAGAGGCGAACCCAGCCTCCCGACTCAATACGCACCAAGGACCTTCTGCGCCAGCGAGTCCGGCATCGGCTCGTAGCGGCACGGTTCCATTGCGTAAGACGCGCGGCCCTGCGACAGCGACCGAAGCTGCGTCGAGTAGCCGAACATCTCCGACAGCGGCGTTTCGCAATCGATCACGTGGTTCTGACCGCGCATGCCGGTGTTTGTAATGACGGCGCGGCGCGACATCAGATCGCCGTTGATCGCGCCGAAGTAATCCTCCGGCGTCACCACCTCGACCTTCATGATCGGCTCGAGCAGCACCGGACCGGCCTGCTCCACCGCACGCGTCACCGCCATCGCGGCCGCGCTCTCGAACGCCAGCTCGCTCGAATCCTCGGCGTGCTCCTCGCCGTCGAGCAGAGTCACCCGCACGTTGATGAGCGGGTAGGAACCGAGCGGACCGCTCATGACCGCGTCTTTCGCGCCCTGCGCCGCCGCGGCGCGATACGACGCCTTGAGCCGCTCGTCGGCGACCAGGTTTATGAAGTCGAAATGCTCCTGACCAGGCTGCGGCGTGAACGGCTCGACGCGGACCTTCACCACGGCGAACTGCCCGCGGCCTCCGGTCTGGCGGATGAGCCGGCCTTCGGCCTCGGCGGCGCGCGTGACGGTCTCGCGGTAGGCGACGCGGGGCTTGCCGACCCGCACCGGCACGTTCAGATCGCGTTCGAGCCGGTGGCACATGACTTCGAGATGCAGTTCGCCCATGCCGGAGATGAGCGTCTGCCCGGTCTCGTCGTCGGAGCGATAGCTGAACGTCGGATCGCTGCGGGCGAGCATGCGCAGCGCGTCGCCGAGCTTGTCGCGGTCGGCCGACGACTTGGGTTCGATGGACATGCTGATGACCGCGTCGGGGAATTCGATTCGTTCGAGCAAGACCGGCTCGCGCGTCTCGCACAGCGTGTCGCCGGTGAGCGTTTCCTTCAGGCCGATCAGCGCGACGATGTCGCCGGCGAAGGCGTGTTCGATCTGCTCGCGGCGCTTGGCGAACACGCGAAACAGCCGCGGCACGTTCTCTTTCTTGTCGCGGCCGACGTTCAGCAGGCGTGAGCCGGCCTTGAGCACGCCGGAGTAGACTCGGACGAAGAACAGGTCGCCGTGCGGCTCGGCGACGACCTTGAAGACCAGCGCCGCCAGCGGCCCCTTCGGGTCGCAGCGGACGGGGACGATCTTCTCGGGGCGCTTGGCGTCGTGTGCGGGGACGGGCGGCACGTCCAGCGGCGACGGGAGGTAATCGCAGACTGCATCCAGCAGGTCCTGCACGCCCAGGTAACGCAGCGACGAGCCGCACAGCGCCGGCTGACAGCGCAGCGCCAGCGTGCCGATGCGCAGCGCCCGGCGCAGCTCGTCGTCGCTCAGCCCGCCGGTCTCGAGATAGCGCTGCATCATCTCATCGTCCAGCTCGGCGGCCGCTTCCTCGAGTGCGTGTCGGCGCTGCCGCGCCGTTTCGAGCAGCGCGTCCGGAATGTCGCCGACCTCGCGTCGCGTCGCCTCGCCGCTTCCGGAGAACGTGACGGCTCTCATCGACACCAGGTCCACGAAACCGCGGAACGCGTTTTCCTGTCCGATCGGCATGTGGACCGGGATGGGGCGGGCGTGCAGGCGATTGCGCAGACTGCCGACCGCGTAGTCGAAGTCGGCCCCGGTCTTGTCCATCTTGTTGATGAAACAGACGCGCGGGACCTTGTACTTGTCGGCCTGGCGCCAGACCGTCTCGGACTGGGCCTCGACGCCTTCCTTGGCGTCGAACACGACGATCGCGCCGTCCAGCACACGCAGACTGCGCTCCACTTCGGCCGTGAAGTCGACGTGCCCGGGCGTGTCGATCAGGTTGATGCGGCAGTCGCGCCAGGAGAAGGTGACGGCGGCGCTGTAGATCGTGATGCCGCGCTGCTGCTCCTCGACGTCGAAATCCGTGATGGTGGTGCCTTCGTCGACATCGCCGGCGCGGTGGATGGTGCCGCTGAAGAAGAGCAGGCGTTCCGTAGTGGTGGTCTTGCCGGCGTCAATGTGCGCGGCGACGCCGATGTTTCGTATTCGCGAAAGGTCTTCCATGCTGCGATCCGCGCCGGGCCGAGGTCGGAAAGCCCGACCCCCGCGCGGCCGAGCGCCCGCGGGGCGGCGTCGCACGGCGTGGCCTGGCCGGGGACCGCGTCCGCGAACACGCTCTTATACGATCGGAATTCGCGCCGATCAACGGCGGTCGCCGGCACGTTCGGCGGGCGGGCCGCGCGGGACCTGTCCGGCGCCGCGTCGACGCATTGGGTGTTGCAACATATAATTGCGAGGATGAACCGCGCGACGCCTCGCAGCACGCTGGCGCAGGAAATCGGAAAGCGTGACCCGTTCGAATCTCTCGAACAGGAGGCATTCCTGAGCGTGCTCCGAACAGCGGACGCGCTGGCGAGCGATTTCGAAAGGCTCTTCCGCGAACACGGAATCACTGCGGCGCAGTTCAACGCCTTGCGCATCCTGCGCGGACATGACGGCCCGGTCGCCACGCGGCGCGTCGGCGGCGAGATGGTCACGCGTGAGCCGGACATCACGCGACTGATCGACCGGCTCGAACGGGTCGGGCTGGTGACGCGCGAGCGCTGCCGCGAGGACCGCCGTGTCGTCTATGTGAAGCTCGCCGAGCCCGGCCGGGCGCTGCTGGCATCTCTGGACACGCCGGTGCTGGATCTTCATCGCCGCCAACTGTCCGGGCTGGGCCCTCGCAAGCTCACCCAACTGATCCGCCTGCTGAACGAGGCCCGCGCCGCCGCCGGGGCGGGCGGCGAATCCTGATCGGCGGGCGGGCCGGACTTGCTTTCACCAGAAATATGTGATAACATATATTGTGATAACAGTCGTCTGCGCGCTGCTCGGCCGATGCGCCGTCCCGACGACGGCGCGTGTCCGATCCGCCGCAGACCGACTGGGGAGGTTCGCCATGTTGACGGTACGTCGAAGCGCCGATCGCGGCCGATTCGACCACGGCTGGCTGGACACGCGGCATACCTTCTCGTTCGGCGAATACCGCGACGCCCGCCATATGGGCTTTCGCGCGCTGCGCGTCCTGAACGAGGACCGCGTCGCCTCCGGCGCGGGATTCCCGACGCACGGGCACCGCGACATGGAGATCGTGTCGTACGTGCTGAGCGGCGCGCTGGAACACCGCGACAGCCTGGGCAACGGCTCCGTCCTGCGTCCCGGCACCTTTCAACGCATGAGCGCAGGCTCCGGCGTCCGCCACAGCGAATTCAACCACTCGCCGACCGATCCGCTGCATTTCTACCAGGTCTGGATTCTGCCGGAGCGCGCCGGAATCGATCCCGGCTACGAGGAACGCTCTTTCGCGCCGCAGGCCAAGCACAACCGCCTGGCGCGCGTCGCGTCTCGCGACGGCCGCGACGGCGCCCTGACCCTTCACCAGGACGCCGAAATCTATCTGGCCGAGCTGGATGCAGGGGCGTCCGTGCGGCACGATCTCGCACCGGAACGGCACGCCTGGGTGCAGGTGCTGCGCGGACGCGTTACGGTCAACGGCACGTCGCTGGCCGAAGGCGACGGCGCGGCGGTCAGTCAGGAGTCGGTGCTCACGATCACCGCGGACGAAGCCGCGGAAGTCATGCTCTTCGATCTCGCGTGAGCGGGACGGCGCGACGCGCCGGTTTCCGTGAATCAGGGCGCGAGCGGCGCTTGCGCACGGGTCGTCCGTGTCGCCCGCTCGCGTCGTCCGACGCCGGGGGTTGGCAGCCAAATCGGAGCAAACCATGAGAAATCTGGGGATCCGCAGCGCGTGGGCCGGAACTGTCGCCGCCACGGCAATCTTGACGCTTGCCGCGGCGAGCGCCGCGAATCCGGCCGCGTCGCCGCAGGCGCAGGCGGAGAGCGCGAAAGGCAAGACGTGGGCGCCGGGCGGCACGCGCGAGCGATGGACGGCGGAGAACACGGTGTTCGCGTTCATCGACCACCAGACCGGGCTGATGAACCTGGTCGATAACGTGCCGCCGGTGGAGTTCAAGAACTACGTAGTCGGGCTGGCGAAGACGGCCAAGCTGCACAAGGTTCCGTCGGTCATTACGACCAGCGCCGAGAGCGGACCGAACGGTCCGTACCTGCCGGAGGTGATCGCGCTGCTGCCGGACGCGCCGCTCATCTCGCGCCCCGGGCAGATCAACGCCTGGGACAACGCCGACTTCGTCGCCGCGATCGAGAAGACCGGGCGCAAGAAGATCGTCATGTCGGGCATCACGACCGACGTGTGCGTGGCGTTTGCGACGCTGTCGGCGCTGGACGCGGGCTATGAAGTCTACGTCGTGGTGGACGCCTCGGGATCGATGAGCGACGCGACGCAGCAGGCGGCGCTGATGCGCATGCAGGACGCCGGCGCAATCATCGGCACCTGGTTCGCCCTGTCGTGCGAACTGCTCGAGGACTGGCGCAACCCGGCCGGCGCGGGCAGCGCGGAGCTCTTCATCGAGCATTTCCCCGCGTACGCCGAGATCTTCAACAGCCACAAGGCGCACAGCGGCGGGCGTTGAAGCGCGCCGCGGGACCGAGACGGGGGCGCGGGCGAGGCGCGTGCCGGCCGGTCGGCCGCGCCCTCGCCGCGGAAGGCATTCGGACATCGACCGGGCCGGCGAAGACCCGGTCCACAATGGGAGTGAGCGGCGTGGACACGTTTGACGCGATCTATCTGCGGCGATCGATCAAGCATTACGACCCTGGCTTCGTCATGCCGGAGGAGCACGTCCGCAAAATCCTCGAGGCGGCGATGCAATCGCCGACCAGTTTCAACATCCAGCACTGGCGATTCGTCGTCGTGCGCGACAAGGCGCTGCGCGCCCAGATTCGCGCGGCCGGGAATGACCAGGCGCAGATCACCGACTCCTCGCTGCTGATCGTGATGACGGCCGACCGCATGGCGTGGAACAAGGATCCGGCGCGCTACTGGCGGAATGCTCCGGCGGCGGTCGCGAACCTGCTCGTGCCGTGGATCGCGCCGTTTCACGAGGGGCGCGAACAGCTTCAGCGCGACGAGGCCATGCGCTCGATCGGCATGGCGTCGCAGACGATCATGCTGGCGGCGAAGGCGCTGGGCTACGACTCGTGCCCGATGATCGGCTTCGACGCCGACGCGGTCGCGCGGCTCATCCGCCTGCCGCAGGATCACGTCCTCGGCAACCTGATCGCGATCGGCAAAGCGATGAAGCCGGCCTGGCCGAAGCCCGGGCAACTGTCGATGGACGAAGTGGTCGTCCGCGACCGCTTCGACTGATTCGTGCCCGGCGCCGGGCGATCACGAATCGGCGTCCGCGCGGAGCTGCACGATCGCCTGCCCGGTCTGCTCGCCGGGCTGGTTCGCGCGGACTTCGTCGCGCGAGAGCCGCCAGAACAGGATGAAGCTCGCGGTCGCCAGCGCGATCGAGACCGCGAACGAGACGTTGCCGATCCACGCGTTCAGCAACACGCTCACGATCGGCATCAGCATGCCGCGCAGTCCGGTCAGCGCCACGTGAATGCCCATGTAGAGATCGGAGCGGTCTCCCGAGGAGAAGTGAAGGTGCCCGATCGACCAGGCGATCGTCCCGCCCGCCTGGCTGAATCCCTGTGCGACGCGACCCAGCACCAGCAGCGCCACGGCCGTCATCAGCCAGTCCGACCCGCCCAGCTCGACCAGCAGCATCGAGGCCGTGGTCAGCGCGTACACCGCCAGCCACGCCGCGCTGTTGTAGACGCGGAAGTGAATCGCTCCCACGCGATCGAACAGCGGCGCCCAGAATCGGATGCTGACAAGCATGACCGCGGCGGGCAGTTGCAGCATCAGGAAGCTCGATGCGTAGTAGCCCGCGCCGAGCCGTTCGGGAATCGCGCGAACCAGCAGGCCGTCGGTGGCGAAGCTCGCGGCGCCGAGCAGGAACTGGGCGTTCATGTAGCGCGCGAATCGCCGGTCGGTCCGCAGGATTTCGGCCGAGTCTCGCAATCCGGCGGCGAGTTCCTGCCAGAGGCCGCGGCGCGCTTCGGTCGGCGGACGCTCTCTCTCCGTTCGCGCTTCGCCGCGCACGCGGATGAGCCGCGCCGGGATCAGCGACAACAGCCCGCAGAGCGCGACGACCGGATACACCACCCGGTACATGTGGGGATCGGAGTCGAACAGCCAGGCGATCGCGCCGCCGGAAATCATCGCGATCAGCAGGCGCAGCGTCTGGAGCCGTCCGACCACCCGCCCGCGGTGCGTCGAGGGGTAGTTCGCGTTCCAGATGCTCGAGCGCAGCGTCGTCAGCCCGGAGAAGAAGAAGTGCGTCAGCGCCATCTGGGCCGCGAACAGCCAGCCCGCGCCGGCCAGCGTCGCCGGCGTCAGCGCGAGCGAACCCACGCACAGCGTGACGAACGTCGCCAGCGTAATCAGGAGAGGGATGCGCCGCCGCCCGCGGATGACCACGCTCCAGAACAGGTTGAGCGTGTTCATGAAGACCGGGATCGACCAGACCAGGCTCGTGAGAACGGGCGAGGCGTCGAAGGTCTTGAACGCGACGATTCCGGCGATGTTGCCTTCGATCGCCCCGACCACGATCGACCACAGGGTCAGGTGGCGGAACTCGCGCGCGTAGCTGGGACGAGACTGCCGAGGAATGCCGTCGAGACCGATCACCGGAATCCGCTCGAACATCGTCGGCGCAGACTGTAACGGCAAACGTCAGTTGCCCCAACGGCGACGCGGTCGGCGGGCGCGCCGCGCCCGTTAATACACGTGCGTGCTCTCGGTCTCCTCGACCGGCTCGCGCGTCTGATCGCTGCGCAGGCTCACGCCGAACCGCACGTCGGCCACGCTGTTGCCGCGCGCGACGATGCGCGTGAGACGCCCGCGCTCCCCAATCCAACGGGGGACCGGTCTCTGACCGGTCAGCAGCGCGACGTCCGCGCTCGCCAATCAAGAGCGGGCGCGACGCCCGCGCTCCCCGATCACGTTCGGCGTGCGGCCGCTTTCGCCGACATGCCTGCTTCTCCCAATTGCGTCGGGCGTCTCCGCCCAACGTTCGCCGTCGGCCGGGCACCCCGCGCTCCCCAAGCGCTCGCGCGCCAAGCCGTCGCGCGAACGGACTCTTCGTGGCTACGGTTTCGAATCGGCAGGCGCGCTGGTCGCCGGCGCGACAGGCGTCCGCTCGCCGCCCGTCGACGCCGCGGCCGCTCGCCGCTGCGCGCGGGTCGGCAAGCGATCGAGCCGGGGCTTGAGCTGCTGTTCGAAGATGCGATCGATCGGCGCCAGCAGCCGCTGAAGACGCGCTTCGGCCTCTTCGCGGCGCGCATCCGCAGGTGGAAGCTCCCGCAGCAGCGATTCCACTTTGCGAATCGACTCGGCCCGCGACGCGAGGTAGGCGCGCGCGTCGTCCTGGCACGCGCGGCAGATGCTCCACGACGCCTGGGCCTGCTCGTCGTGCAGCGCGAATCGCTGAATGAACGCGCGCGTATACGCTTCCCACTCGGAATCGTGGCGGGCAAGCCGAGCGGCGAACGATTCCGCGCCAGCCGGCGCGCTGGCCGCGGCCATCGGCTGACCGAGCGGGCGAGGCTGATTCGCAGCTTCGACGCCGTCTACGTTCGGCGAAGACGCCCCGCCCGATTCCGGGAGCGGCCGCGACTGCGGCAACACGCGGCCGGCCTCGCGCGCCCGAGTCACCGTCGGTCCCGGCGCGAGTTCGCCGGCCTCGACACGGGCCGCGTATTCCTCGAACGGGATCGCCGCGCCGCCGTCCCAGTATCCGACGCGCATCGGCCGCTCGTCCTGGTAGGAAACGTGCGTACCGACCTCGATCCCGATGTCTTCCGGGGTCAGTTCCGGGTCGTGATCCGGGCGATTGAACTCGGCGCTGAGCACCTGCACGACCGACATGGTCTTACGATGCCCGTCGCCGTAGCCGACTGTCTCGATGCGCGACGGAAACCAGACGCCGTCCTGCGCGTGATGCTCTACGTCATAGATGAATTCGCCGAGCACGCTGCCATCGGGCTTCAGAATCTCCGTCCGAATCACGCTCCAGTCTTTCGATGGATCAATCACTTGACGCCAGGCCGACTCTCGGCTACGGCCGGTCACGATGAACAGCCCGTTCGATTCGGTCGCCTCGTACTCCGGCGGCGGATAGCCGGCCGCCGTCAGCCGCTCTTCGAGCGTGTCGCTGTAGCCGAGGGGATTCAGCCCGGCCTCGCGCAGGTCGAACAGGTCGAACATGTCACGCCGCGACACGTCGTACACGTCCGCGCCCGACGCATCCTCCACGTGGTGCCAAGTCTCGTCGCCGTCCACGAGCATGTGCCAAGGCCGATTCAGCTCCGGGATGGTCGGCTGAAGGTCAGGGCCGCGGGCGAACACGCCGTGCTCGTCGCCGCGCAGCGTCGAGGCGTAGCGGCCGTCGGCGCAGCGCCAGGAATAGAACGCGGTGTTCGCCGGCGCGTCCGGCGCGAGGTGCTCCCACGTGATCGAAAACTCGATCTCCGCCGTGCGAAGCCGCTCGCGCGAGCGTGACTCCAGCGCGCGGCGCAGCGGCTCGGGCAGCGCCGAATCGGCGCACGCCACAACCACCACGGCCGCGGACAGGAGAACGATCGCGATCGTCCCGTGCGTCATGGCTGTTTCCCGGACTGACCGCGTTCGGCGGCGGCCGGCGCCACATGCCTCACGCCTGTTTCTATCGACTTACGGTGCAAGCGTAATCATGCAGGTTTCCGGAAGCTGGTCGTAGACGATGCCCGGATTGATGATGGCGATGCCGACTTTCTTGCAGACGTTGTTCAGCGGGTCGCAGGGTCCGCCCAGATTCGAGACACACTGCCGCGAAATCGTACACGTCTCGGATTGGGTCGCGATGTTGAGATTCCCCGCGACGATGACCTTCTTTCGCAAAGAACACGAAATATCCTGCGACGGGCACGCCGCGCCGATGTACAGGCACTGACAGACGGAAATCCCGGGACACGTCGAGCACGCTTCGTCCTCGTCGGTCACCTGATAACACTGTCCCGCGAGCGCGCGCACGCCCAGGATCGCGGCCGCAAGCGCAAGAGCACAACGCGTCGCGATTCTCGGCAATGTCCACATCGTCGACTCTCCCGGAAGGGGGTATCTCATAGATGGCGCGTCGGCTCGAGCCGACCCTCACTTCTGGAGGTTACCCCGCTTCTACTCACGAGGCAACTTGCCTAATCTGCGAATACTATGTGCTGCCACACCCGCCGCCGGGGTCGAAGCGAACCCGAAACCGGTCGCGACGGAACGCGCAGTCGGAGCCGCGACCGTCAGGGAGCGGGGAACCTCGAGTGATTCCGATCTCGCGATTCCCCGCTCCCTGACGGTCGCGGCTCGGACAGCGGCGCGGCTCGGACAGCGGCGCAACCGTCAATAAACGTGCGTGCTTTCCGTTTCCTCGACCGGCTCGCGCGTCTGATCGCTGCGCAGGCTCACGCCGAACCGAACGTCGGCCACGCTGTTGCCGCGCGCCACGACGCGAAAGACCGCCCGCTGCTTCGGCTGAAGCGCCGGCAGCGGCGCGAACGTGATCGTGCGACCCGAGACGCCCGCGCGGGTCGGTCCATCGGCCGATACGAAGTCCATCTGCGGCGGCAGCGTCGCGACGATGACGATGTTCGTGTCCACCGCGGTGCCCTGGTTCGTGACCGCGATTTCGTACGTCTCGTCCGCTCCGAGCTCGATCGGATCGTGGATGTCCACCACTTCGAGCAGGATCGCCGGAACGCCGCGAACGTTGAGGGTCGCCTCGGCCGACGCTCCCGCGCAGATCGCGCGGACGAACGCCGTATTGCGCAGCGTGCCGATCTGCCCCGTGCGAAAACGCGCGATCACGCGACGCGACGCGCCCGGCTCGATCGTGCCCAGGTTCCACACGACCGCGTCGCCCGTGAGCTGACCGCCGCCTTCGGCATCGACGAACTGCAGGCCGGCGGGCACGCGATCGGTGAGAACGGTGTCGATCGCCGAGGCGTCGCCGACGTTCGTCACCACGAACTCGAACGAGCAAGGGCGGCCCAGAAACCGGAAGTCGGTCGAGTTCTTCGACAACGTCAGCACAGGCTTGCGCACCCGCACTACCGCCGACGCCTCGGCCGCCAGCCCGCCCGCCTCGCGCACCACGGCCGTGTTGCGGAACTGGCCGGTCTCCCGCGCGCGAACGTTCACGACGAACTCGCGCGATTGCCCGGCGGCGAGGTCGCCGACGTCGATGAGGAAGCCGTTCTTTCCGTCGCCTGTCAGCAGGCCGGGCGGGAGCGTGTCGCTGACCCGAACGCCGCGCGCCACGCCGTTGCCGGGGTTGCCGACGGTGATGCGGATCGGAATGTCATCGCACGCGAGCACGTCGGCGGGCATCTCCTTGCGGATCGTGATCTGCGGCTCGACCACGCGCGTGCTCGAGCACAGGCCGGTGTTGAGCGTCACCGTCGCGCACCAGTCGAGCTGAACCGTCTCTTCGCACCGTCCGCGAACCTGGAAAACCGCCGCCCGTCCGCCGTCCAGCCGCGCCACGCGCCACGTGGCGGGTCCGCCGCGGTCCCCGCCGGGCTGCGGCGAAATCCCGGTCACGCGGAATCGGGTGGGGAATTGCTCGGTCACGATGACCTCGTCCAGCGGCTGCCGCGTCAGGTTCGTCACGCGCAGCTCATACGTGAACTCCTCGCCGCGGCGCACCTGATCCGGCGCGCTGCGTTCGAGCAGCAACACGCTCGTGGCCGGGTCGCCGGTGGGAAACGCGCGTTCCGCTCGAAAAGACGACGGCGCGTCGCGCCGCACCTGTCCGATCGAAACTCCCGGCATCGCCGACACCGAAACCAGCGCCGCAGCCAGCAGCCGCGCGATTCGAGCCGTCGCGAAAGGACTGAACATGCTCATCTCCGATTCAGGATAGTCGGACGCATATTACGGCGACGTGCGGCCGCTGTGGGATGCGCGAACGGCCTCGTGCGCGCGGAACGGCGGCGAGATCGTTTTTTTCGGAGAATCGAGAAAGGGGTGAAAAAAGTAGGGAGCAGGCTCGCAGCGACCAGGGTGTTCGGGCCGAAGGGAAGGGAGGCCGCTGCTTTGTTGCCTGCTCCCCGTGCGTGTCGCCCTTCTTGATGCCATTTGCGTGCCAGTCGCGCGAATGCTGCTGCGGACGCAGGAACGCGGTTCGCTGCTGGCGTCGCGACCCGGTGATGCGCGAGGTTCCGCAGTCGGCGCTGGAAAGTGGGGGTTCCCGCGCAGGCGCTCCAGCCCGCGCGCGATCCGTTCAGCGCAGCTCATACCGCTGCGGAACTTCGCCCGGACGGTCACGATCGTGCACGGTCCAGTGCTCCAGACGGTCGTCCGCCAGGTCGAGAGTCGCCACCGTGTAGGTGCGGGCGCGCTGCAGCGCTCCGGGATTGATGAGCCGCACGCCGTCCCAGCGCAAGTCGGCCGCCTCGTGCGTATGTCCGTACAGCACATAGGACACGCCCGGCAGCCCCGGCACAGAATCCGGAGGCTGGCCGCGCTCCACCGCACGCGCCAGCCGCTCGAAGGACGGCTCGTGTCCGTGAAAGACCCAGATGCGGCGTCCGCCGAGCGTCAGCTCGACCGGGGCGCGCGTCGGCGCGCAGACGCCCAGTTCGCCGGCCCGAGCGGCGATGCCGGCCGTCGGCACGTCCGTATTGCCCCAGACAAACCACGCCGGACCGCCCGCGAGCTGCTCGAGGACGGCTTCGCCGCCGACATCGCCGCAGTGCACCAGCGCCTCCGCCCCGAGCCGGCGCAGCAGCGTCACCGCCGCCCGCGTGCGCGCCGACTGGCCATGCGAATCGGAAAGGATTCCGAGAATCATGCCGGCTGAATCCCTGTGTCTTCGCAGCGAGTGTAGCACGCCGGGCGTCCGGCGGCTCAGAGCATCGGCGCGAAGAGCCGCGCGGCGCCCTCCGCGAGCTGAACGTGCAGCGGACGGCGCATCGCGTCGGGCAGCGTCACGCGCGAGGAGCGCGCCACGTGCGATTGCACCTGGCGGGCGAGCGCCGCGGACACCGGCGCGTCGTACACGAGCACGGACGCTTCGAAGTTGAACCGGAAACTGCGGATGTCCATGTTCGCCGAGCCGAGCAGGCACCAGCGCTCGTCCACCACCACCACCTTCGAATGCAGCATGCCGGCGTCGAACTCGTAGATCTCGACGCCCGCTTCGAGCAGCTCGGCGTAGAAGCTTCGTCCCGCCCAAAGCACCAGCGCATTGTCGCTGCGCGACGGCAGCACAAGCTGAACGCGCACCCCGCGGATGGCCGCGTGCAGCAGCGCCAGCCGCAGCCCTTCGTCCGGGACGAAGTACGGCGTCGCGATCCGAACCGACGATCGCGCGCTCGAGATGGCCGCGAACAGCAGTTGACTCAGCGCGCTGACATCGCCGTCCGGGCCGCTCGGAACGACCTGCACGACCGAATCGCCCGCGGCCTCCGGCGCGGCGAAGTGCTCGTCGCCGCTGAGGTGCTCGCGCGTCGCGAAGAGCCAGTCCTCGGCGAAAACCTGCTGAAGAAACAGCGCCGCCGGTCCGCGGATGCGCAGATGGCTGTCGTACCACGGGCTGAGCCGCGCCAGCCGGCCGCGGTACTCGTCGCCGATGTTCTGGCTGCCGATCAGCGCCGTGTGCCCGTCGATGACGGCGATCTTGCGGTGATTCCGCAGATGCAGGCTCAGCCGCTTCGGCAGCGGGTAGAGCGGCAGGAAGAACGCCACGCGCACGCCCGCGTCGATCCACGGCTGCGTGAAGCGGCGACCGAGCGTCAGGCAGCCGACCGAATCGAGCAGCACCCGGCACGTGACGCCCTGCCGCGCCTTCTCCACCAGCAGATCGCGAAAATGACGCCCGGTCTCGTCGGATTGCCAGATGTAGTACAGCAGGTGCACATGCCGACGCGCCGCGCGAATCGACGCTTCGAGCGCGCCATAGATCGCCGCGGAATCGTCGAACGCTTCGACAAGGTTCCCGCCCACGGCCGGCATGTCCGCCACGCGCCGCGCCACGCGCTCGATCGGCGCGAGATCGGACGGGACGACTTGCGATTCGACGCCGGCGTTGGCCGCGGCGTGCTGCCCGAGCGAACGGAGCAACTGCCCGACGCGCCGGCGGCGGCGGCGTGCCTTGCGCCGCACGCGCCCGAAACCGAACAGCATGTATAGGCAGCTTCCGAGCACCGGCAAAAGCAGGATCGCGAAGATCCAGGCCAGCATCGAGGTCGGCTCGCCGCGGCGACGCAGGATCGTGACAATGGCGGAGAACGCCAGAGCGATGTGCGCGAGCCAGAAGAAAAACCAGACGAAGCCCATCGGCGCCGGAGCATGGGGCGCGCGGCGACGACTGTCAATCCGGCCGCGGCGTCCGGTAGTGGCAGCGTTTGAATCCGAGCCGCGACCGTAAGGGGGCGGGGTCCGCGAAGAACGCTCGCCGATACGCGCTGCTCGAAAGGACTCGGCCAATCGACACCAGTACTCGGCGTCCCGCCCGAGGGGACAGAGGCGGTTCGCATCGCGATCACTCGAAGCGACCGCCGGCTACGCGCGCTCACACGCGCGGGCGGACGAGCGCGTGCGTCCTCGGTAGACTGACGGAATGATCCGCCTTCTCACTCCCGCCGACGCGCCGGCGTATGTCGCGCTGCGACGTCAGATGCTCCAGGACGCGCCGTGGGCCTTCACGGCCGCGCCGGAAGACGACCGCGGCAGCGACGTCGAGCTGGTCGCGGCGTCTCTCGCCGGTCCCGGCTACGCGATTGTCGGCGCGTTCGATGACGCGCAGCGCGCCCTGCAATCCGTTGCGGTCCTGATTCGCGAGAAGTCGCCCAAGCGCGCCCACCTGGCCTGGATCGTCAGCGTGTTTACGCACCCGCGCGCGCGACGCCGGGGCCTAGCCCGCAACGTGATGCTGCGGACGATCGAGACGGCGCGATCGTGGCCGGGGCTTGCCGGCGTGCTGCTGAGCGTGAGCGAGAATGCGGCCGAAGCGCACACGCTCTACCGTTCGCTGGGTTTCGTGTCGTGGGGCGTGGAGCCGGATGCGATCCGGGTAGCGGAGCACTCGTTCGCCGAGATTCACATGCGCCTGGAGATCGCCGCGCGAATCAGACCGATCGAACCGTCCCGCTGAACCGGATGCACGGCTCAAACGGCCCCGGAGCGCCGGCATCCCCGTATGCTGCACGATTTCTCGGTTTCTCCCCGGTTCATAGGATTTTCGTTGATCCGATCGCGCCACCCGCATATCTTCTTGGCGTAGTCCGGGCCCATCTCAATTCTCATTTGCGGAACTGGAGGAATCACCCATGTCCACGCATCGCGCTTTGCATGCGCCTCTCGCCGCCGCCGTGCTCGCCGGAATGCTGCTGCTGTTCAGTGGCGCGGGCCTTGAAGACGTTCGCATCGACACGCACGCCTCCCCGGCAGCAACCGCCGGTCCGCCCATTCTGACGCCCGACGGCCAGCCGCGCGGCTGCGGGGCGGGCTGCTCGACCGACATCGACGGCGACTGCGACGTCGACCTGGCCGACCTGAGCGCGATGCTGACCAACTTCGGCCTGTCCGGAAACGGCCTCGACGGCGACGTGAACGGCGACGGATTCGTCGGGCTGGCCGACTTGTCCGCGCTGCTGTCCGAGTACGGCTCGGCGTGTCCGCCGGCAGACTGCACCGACGGCTTCAACGCGCTGGCCGCGACGTTCGTCAGCCATCCGCAAAACAGCGGGCTGTTCACGCCGGCCTATACCGTGACCGATCTCGGCACGGTCGGTGACGTGTCGGCCGCGGTCTCGGCGATTGTGTCCGGCGCAGCGTTCGTGGTATATCCGCCGGAGGCGTTCGCGGTGCATCGCCTGGACAGCACATCGATCCCGGACCCGGGGTTGCTTCAGTCGGCGATCGACGAGTACACGGCGTACGTGACGTCGTATGTTTCATCGGGGGACTGCCTGGTGGAGATCGAATGGACGCCGACGTCCGGGGCGCCGTTCACGACGCTCGGCGTGGCGGATCCGAGCGGCACGCCGAAGTTCGAGCCGCTGTGCGACATGGTGCAGGACAGCGAGGAGTCGCCCGACACCGGGCCCGGCGGTCCGATTCCGCAGGGCGTCGGATATCACGAGTGGAAGAACCTGCTCGGCGTCGTGAAGGCGTGGGCGTCGCTGACCGTGTCCGTGCTCGGCGCGGACGGCTGCCAGGGCACCGGTCAGGCGGAATTCACCAGCGGCGCCGCGTTCCCGTTCATCGTTCAGCCGCCTACGGCGAGCCCGCCAGTGGTTCTGACGTGCTGGCCGAAGATCACGTGCGAGTGCCGGGCGAATCCACCGCAGCCGAACAAAATGGAGTGCTTCCAGGCGGCGCAGTCCTACAGCGTGATCGCGCGCATCGGCACGGCCTGGTTCGGCGCCGACATGGTGACCTACTCGGGCACGGTCCGCGCCTGGGCCTGCGCCGACGGCCAGGGCGGCAGCGGCAACTTCTGAGCCGGCGCGGGGATTCGGCCGGCGGACGCCGGTTCCGCTGTCCATTGCGGCCGGCGAATGGCGCCGGCGGTTCGCGCCCGTGCAGCGGCCCGGCGGCATCGCAGCCCGTATCGAGGCCGCGTCCGCTCGATCATGATCGACGCCGTCCCGACGCTGCGGCGGCGGGGCGGCGTCGCGCTTGACATCGCGTCCCTCCGGGCGGAAACTGCGGGACTGATTTCGCGTGCGCGGGCGATTAGCTCAGTTGGCTAGAGCGCATGGTCGACATCCATGAGGTCACTGGTTCGAGTCCAGTATCGCCCAGTCCCCCGTTTTGCCTGTAGCAGACTGCACCGCACGACACGCGGCAACTGCCCTGTTTTCCAGAGTTCCGCAGCTCCGGTGGGGGCTGATCCCCTGCGAGCCGCGCGCCATCGCAGCGCGGCGGTCTGTTCAACGATCGCCGGGTCGCGCTAGCTGCCCGACCTGTCGGCCCCGGCGTCGCGGTTCGTTGGCGCGGAGCTGTCGTCGGGCGTCGGCTGCGAGTCGGCCGTCGTCGCGCCGTCGCGGACGTCCACGCTCAGCACGCCCATCGGTCCATCCGGCTCGGTCGAGGTGTCGAAGTAGGTGACGCGCCGCGTCGGCTTCAGCAGCGCGACGATCTGCTGCAGCGCTTGCGCCAGGTTTACGAACGGCGTCGGCACGCGCACGGTCAGCACCACGCCGTCGCGATCGACCATCAGTTCGACCCAACGCGCGTGCGGGCGACGGTCGATCGCCTCGCGAATCTCCTCGATCAGCGCGCCGCTGACCAATCGCTTGCGCTCCACGCCCACGATCGCGTCGCCGGGGCGGAGCAGACCCGCGCTGGCGCCGACAGCGGAGACGCCGACCACGCGCAGCCGCCTTTCAGCCGGGTCCGGCTCGACGTCGATCCCGAGCGTGACCGCGCCGCCGCCGGGCTGCCGCGATCGCCACCAGGATTCGTCCAGCACGCCCGGATAGCGCTCGCCGAGATGTTTCAGCCAGGCCTCGCCGGCGGACACCAGACGCTCGCTCTCGACGATGACGCGGTTGTCGAACGGCACGGACGCGCCGGCCGGATCCAGCGACGCCTCGGGCGCGCCGCCGGCCTCCGCGTCGAGCACGGCCTTCATCCAGTCGACGTGGCTCGTGACGATCAGCCGGCCGTCGAAGACGGTCCAGCACAGATGCAGCTCGCGGACGCCGTCGAGATCCCACGGCGCGACGGTCGCGCTCAGATCGAGCTGCACGCACGGCACCTCCGAGACCAGCAGGTCGCGCGAACGCGGTAGCGGCGGAACGCCCTTCGCCAGCGATAGAAAATCGTGCACCGTCACCGCCGCTTCGACCAGCGCGTTCATCTCGCGCGCGGCCGCCATCTCGTCTCGGACTGATGCGAGCAGCGCGACGGCCGGCGCGGGCGGCAGGTCGGGCGAGGCCGACGGCAGCGTCCCCGCGGCTACGCAGAATCCGCCGTCGAGCGATTCGACCAGGCGGTCGAGCGAGCCGTTCTGATCGAGCAGGTTCAGCGCGACGCGAAGGACGTTTCTCCGCGGAAGGGCTTCGAGCAGATGCGCCGCGCGCGGCACGTCCACGCGTCCCTGCCACGCGGCGACCAGCCCCGCCGGGGGCGCCGGCATCAGCAGCCGCGCGGACGCATCACCGTCCGCGCGCGGAGCGGCGAGTCGGTCAGACACCATCGTGAACCGAAAGCCAGTCGCGGCACGATGCAGCGCGATGAGAATGTTCGACTCGCGCGCAGCGGGCGCGCTGGCGGGCATGGACGATGCGGCGGGATCATCGGGCGACGGCGCGGTCGCCGGCGGCGGTCCGGGGCGAGCCAGCCGGGCGAAGAGAATCGCGGTCGGTCGCGGCTCGACGCGCCGCATCAGCGCCTGAAACACTGGATCGGCCGCCAGAGTCGGCATCGCCGCGTCGCTCTGCACCGCCAAAACGCGCCGGAAGACGCCGTCGGCCGGGCGGGCGTCGCCGAAGACCAGCACGCCGCCGCGGTTGGCGACGCTGATTCCGCCGGACAGTTGAAAGATGTCTGATTCGGCCTCGCCGCGGAGCGGGCGCGCTTCCCATCGTCGCAGAAGCGCCTCCGGCGGAATCACTCCGGCGTCCCGACACATCAACACCGCGTCCTGAGACCGACCCAGCGTGGGGCCGACAAACGCGGCCTGCCGCGCCAGCAACACGCGGATCGCCTCGGCCGGCTCCATGCGGATCGTCCGCCGGATGCGCGCCTCCCAGGCGCGCACGTCGTCCGGCTCGGCCGGCTGACCGGCGAGGTCGGCCAGCGTGGACCAGATGGTCGGATCGGTGAGGCTGGGCAGCAGGTCGGCCGCGTCGCGCGCCTCGACGAACAATCCGATGCTGGCCGGCACTTTTTCCGCCAGCGACGGCGGATCGGCGTGCGCCGGCGCGACCAGCATAAGCAGCCCCAGCGTCCACACAGGACGCCAGCGGCGGCGACGCGATCCATTCGGGTGGAGAAGTGGCCTCACGCGGGGTTCACATCAGAGCGGCACGCGCCGCGGAGCGTCTTCCGCTTGGGCCGCGCCTTCGGGCTCAGACGCGGCGGCCGGCAGCAGCGAGCGGAGAACGCCGTCAAGCGGTCCGGCGACCGGGCCGTCAAGAATGCCGTCCGGGAGCGCCAGGTCGCCGGCGTAGCGAAGCAGCCCTCCGAACCGGTCGCGAAGCGCGGCGGACACGGGGCGCTGGAGAGCGCTGTGAATGTACTCCGTCAGCTCGCGCCCGGTCGGATCCTGCATCGCCTCATCGAGGCGGCTGGTGTCCGCCACGAGCGCGTCGGAACCGCCATGGGCGGAAGGGCGCTCGCCGCGCGGCCAGAGCAGCGCGAACGCGACCACGGCGGCCGCCTGAAGCACCGCAGCGCCGATGAGCGTGATCCGCCGGTGAGACGCGCGCGCCCGCGGCGGGCCGGCCGCCAGACGGGCCATCACGCGGTCGGTGAAGTCGGACGAGAGCGCGGCTGGGGCCGGCGCCGCGGCGACTACCTGCTCGAACGCTTCGAGCATCGCGATTTTCTTCTGGCACGTGGTGCATCGGAGCCGGTGCGCGTCGAACTCGAGCCGCAGCGCGCCGGTGAGCTCGCCGTCGAGGAAGGCGTCGAACAGGGTTTCGGCCTGCGAGCAGTTCATGGCAGCCCTATGCTCCGCGCGAATCCGCGATGCGCCCCAGCGAAGTCCAATCCTCTCCGATTTCCGCGTTGAGCAGTCCTTTAAGCTTTTCCCGCGCGCGGTGCAGGTGGCTCTTGACCGTGACCGCGGGAATCCCGAGCACGACTCCGATCTCCTGGCAGCTCTTGCCCTCGCGGTAGAACAGCAGCACGGCGCTCTTCTGCGGCGGACTGAGCTGATCCACCGCGTGCCACACGCGCGACCGCAGCCGCGAAGCGTCCTCGGTCGCGGCGATCGACAGCGGCGCGTCGTCGTCTCCGCCGCTGAGGTTGGCCAGTTCCGCGTCGCCCGACACGGCCCGCCGGCGGCGCATGCCGTTCAGGCACAGCCGGTAGGCAATCGTGAACAGCCACGTGCTGAACGCGTACGTCTCGCTGTAGCTGTCGAGCGACTCGAACGCGCGGACGAACGTGGTCTGGCAGATGTCCTCCGCCTCGTGGTGGTTGCGAACCATCCGCTGCACAAAGGCGAACAGACGGTCTTTGTACGCATCCACCAGGGCGCGGAAGGCGTCCGCTTGGCCGCGCTTGGCGCGGCGAATCACCAGCAGCTCGTCGCTTCGCGTCATTCGGCATCCCGGGGGCCGTCGTGCTCGCGGGTGCGATCGCCGCACCCCTTTATACTGTATCGGATACGCGCGGTTGCGGGGAATCTGATGCACCGTACACTCGCAAGTCGGACCTGTCGGCGCCGACGGCGTCGTCGCCGCGGAATCTACCGGACCCCGAGATGAGCAAGCCGCCCGGCACGCCTCGCAGCATCGAAAACCGCAAGGCGCGGTTTCACTTCGAAATCCTCGAGGAACACGAGGCCGGAATCGCCCTAAGTGGCAGTGAGGTCAAGAGTTTACGTGGCGGGCAAGCCAAGCTCGAAGAGGCCTGGGCGATCGTCCGCGGCGGCGAGGCGTTCCTGCGCGACTGCCACATTCAGCCGTACGAGAATGCCACCGTCCGCCCGCACGAACCGACGCGCGAGCGTCGCCTGCTGCTGCATCGGCGCGAAATCCGGAAACTGGACGAAAAAGTGCGACAGCAGGGACTGACACTGGTTCCGCTGGCGATGTACTTCAACGATCGCGGAATCGTGAAGGTGCGGCTGGCGCTGGCCCGCGGCAAAAAGCTGTTCGACAAGCGCGAGACGATCAAGAAGCGCGAGCACGAGCGCGACATGCAGCGGGCGCTGCGGAGACGGCGTTGATCGGCGTGCGGCTACTGGTAGACGACGCCGTTGATGTTCTTTCCACGAAGGTAGCCGAATCGGATGGGTCGGTCGCGCGTGTCGTACCAGAAGCCGCACGTGATGATCTTGCCGCTGGTCAGCTCATAATAAACACGCCACGCTTCCAGCTCGATCGGCTTGCGCTGGAACGTGCGCATCTCGACGTGGCCGTCGACGTGCGCGACCAGGGTCTGGTCGCGGTGCCGGTTGGACAGTCCGTCCACGTTGCCCCAGGCGCTGTCCTTGACGAATGCGAGCGCCTCGGATTCGTCCTCTTCGAAGAACAACCACGGGATCGAAGAAACCGTGCTTTCGTCCCAGTCTTCCCAGGATTGATCCTCATCGAAATCCACCGCCCAGCGCGTGAACTTCAGCATCTCGATCGACGCACCTGTCAGGAGAGTGGGCGCGGTGTAACTGTACTTCGTGTCGTTGGCGAAGCCCCCGAACTCGCCGCCCTCGATCACGTCGAGCAGATCTTCCGGGCACTTGTAGATCGACTCGACCTCGCCTACGTACGGGAAGATCGTTCCTCGGCGCGGCACGTCGTCGGATTGCCCGCCGGACTGACCGATGGTCCCGAGCCAGTCCATCGAGAAGTACTTGTTGTAGTCCACCGGATATCCGGGGTGACTGGCCGGCGTCTGCCGCGTTACGACGTCGTAATAGTCGTTCGTCCCGCCTGGCAGCGTGCTGTTGTTCTCCGTGATGTAGAGCATCCAGCCCGTGGCGAGCTGCCGCGCGTTCGTCATGCACTGCGTGGCCCGGGCCTGCTCCTTCGCCGCCCGCAAGCTCGGCAGCAGGATCGAAATCAGCAGCGCGATGATCGCAACGACCACCAGCAGCTCAATCAGCGTGAAACCACGCACGGCGCGAGAGCGATGGGAACCCGACATGGACGTGCTCCGATCCGGCAGCGGCGGCTCGACTGCCGCCAGGTCGCGCTGAGAGACGAGAGATTCTCGGCGCGGCCCGCGAACGCTCTTCCCAGCTTAACGTCTTCAAACCGCGGAGCAAGATGAAGTTTCGGACCGACGCACGTCCCGAAACGTCTTTGGCCCGCGGACGTGCCACGGTTGCGAAAATCGGCCAGGAAGCCTCCCGTTGCGGAGCGCGAGGGTGTCTTCGCATCCGCCCAGTGTAGCTCGTGAATGATGGGCGATGCGGCGTGCGGACCGGGGCTGTCCACGAGAATCTCCTTGACCGATCGACGGGGGGGGTAGAATGAACTCTGTCGACCGGACTTCAAACCACGTGTGGTGCAGGAGAATAGTCATGCGGTTGATTGCGTGTGCTGCGCTGGTGGGGCTCCTGGGCCTTTCGGATACGGTGGTGCTTGCCTGCGGTTGCGGGAACGTGGACGCGAGTTCCAAGTGCCCCGGATGCACGTCCGCTCCGGGTTCATACGGCTGCGCGTGCAATGGGTCGACCGGGAACTGCCAGGATGCGTTCGGGCATCCGCCGACGGCATTCAGATTCTGCGAGTGGAATAACTGGACATGGACGTTTGACGAGGGCGGAACCCTGATCTGCGCTGAAGAGGAGATCTGTTCCACGACGAAGCTATGTCGTCCGCAGAATCCGGCGCAACCGTGCACGAGCATCTTAAACTATTGCTCCGTGCAGACGACGATCGAGTATCAATGGCGATACTACGAATACGAGCCCGATTGTATTGACCATTAGCCGCTCGACGGATTGGTTCTGGTGGCGTCACTCATCATGGCCCGTGACTGAACGAACGCTCAGGCGATACGCCCGCAGCGAGGTCGCAAAGCCCGGATTGGATCCAGCGCATAGCCGCAGTCGCGGCCATGAAAGCTCACGAACGACCGTGCGGAGCAATCGACCATTGCGAGAACTAAACCGCCTGTCGCTCGTACACAGGCTGTCTGGTGAAGCCGCGGGTGTTGCTCTCCGCAGCGGTAACGAATGACGCCGATCGCTTGGATGGTTGCGTTGCAGAGGAAAAATCAATGAGCCGACCGTCGCAGCCTTGGCGCAGGCAGGGTCACTTCGGCGATTCGAGGGCCGAGTCTGGCCGCTTCATGATTGTCGCGCCGCGGCTGGGATTCGGAGTTGTCAGTATGAGCGGAATTGTCGCGTCGATCCTGTGTTGTTGCGCCGAAACAGTGGTCGCGTCGGACGTCGAGCTGCCGGCGGCGCTGCGGCAGTTTCAGGAGCGCCGCATGGCTCTTCGCAGCGGCGACGTCTTGTGGTCGCGCCAAGATTTTTCGCACCGACAGCCGGGCGAGTTCCACTTTGTGAGCCGCTACGCGCGCA